>JBGUWU010000013.1:0-102703 GCA_045221575.1 Bacteroidales bacterium | reverse complement strand
AGATACAGAGAAATTAAAGTTAGGCGGTGTTGCTCTGTTCCATGACTTAGAGAACATATTATCATAGCGACTTTCCTGACGGCCTTTATGATTTAAAGACCAGTTGCAAGAAAAGTTAATGGAAAGTTTATCATCAAATAAACTCTTTCCTACGTTAGCACTTAGCCATTGCCAACCGTTAGACTTGCTTATAGCATCTATATTAGAAGAATGGTAGAAATAGAAAGCAGATAAACGCCATTTGTTTGGCAGATTTAAAAAAGCATTAACAGAAAAGAAGTAAGCCCAATTCTCTCTGTCTATCTCTTCTTTTGGCATAGATGCTTCAACATGAGAATAATCAACACCACCATTAGCACTTAGGTATAGACTTTGAAAGAGATCCTTACTTAAACTAATATCTAAACGAATATTATCTGAATGTCCTTGATTGATAGGATAACTTATCGTTGCCAAAGGAGAATGAGCAAACGTGTAAGAGTTATCCAAAGGAATATCAATATAGTTTATCTCATTGTTTGAACGAGAATAGTCTATGGAAGTAAATAACACATATTTAAAAGAATGAGAAAGAGAAAAATGGTGAGAACCCTCAGGCTTTAGAGCAGGATTACCGGTAGAATAAGAATAATCGCTACTGCGAGAAACAAAAGGATTCAGACTTTCTGACCAAGGTCGCCATATTCTATAAGAGTAGTTAAAAG
Source organism: Bacteroidales bacterium (assembly GCA_045221575.1). GTDB lineage: Bacteria > Bacteroidota > Bacteroidia > Bacteroidales > P3 > Scybalousia_A. The sequence goes on along the minus strand of JBGUWU010000013.1, from coordinate 101,999 downwards.
AAAGTTCGTTGTCTTCTTTGAACTTATATGATACTCTAAGGTTAGGGAAGAAGTTAAAGTAGTGCTGTTTTAGAGTTGTGTCCATTGTCTGCTGTTCTCCTTTGGTGTTGGTCTGTTCAAACCTTACACCAAGGCGAAGAGAGAGTTTTCTGTCAAAGAACTTGTTTGTCAAACTTGCATATAATGAGTTGATGTTCTCAAAATAATTGAAATCATTGCTCTCCATAGCGTTGTTGATATATGTTCCAGAACTAAGAACCTTTGAATCGTAATCACGGTTAGAAGAAGAGATATTTGTTTTAAAGCCTGCCTCAAAACGCATCTGCTTAGTTATAGGTTTAAAGTAGTCTATTCGCCAAGAAATGCTCTTAGTATTATTTTCCGTTTCTCGTTTGTATCCTTGAGAACGATATATTGAATCAAACACATCTTGATTATTGCCGTACTTATATGTGTAATAATCCACTTGATTCAAAGAATGGTTTGTAGAGTTCCTCATTGAAAAGTCCAAATCTGAAGAAATCTTAGAATCCAAAGAGTCTAACTTCTTAACATAAGAAAGGCCTAAGCTTAGCCAATCAGAGTTGGATTTGTTACCACTAAGACTATTGTAGGCAGAGTCAGGAATGTAGTAGTTAGGATTATGAGATATAAGCATAGGGCTATCATAAAAGCTCTTAGGACTTTTTCTTATGCCATAGTTGGCAGAAAAGCCAAGAGTAGAAGTTGAATCTAAGGAATAAGAAGCGGAGAAGTTAAAACTATGTCCTAATCTCTTGCTTTTATTTTCTTCGCTTATATGACGAAAAAGAGTTGTATCTGTTCCTATCCACATATATCTAAGAGATGAGTCTGCTTTTGCAGGTTCTCCGTCCCATTGTTCATTGAAAGAATAACCTCCTGAGATAATCCATTTATCATTGACGAAGTTAAGTCTTGCAGATGGACGATAACCATAATCATATTCATCGCATCTGTTTACAGAAAGGCCAACAGAACCATTGATACCATAATGCTGGTTCTTCTTTAGCTTTATGTTTATTATGCCTGCTGTACCGTCAGCGTCGTATTTTACACCGGGATTTTTAAGTATTTCATAACCATCAATCATTTCAGGCGACATTGATTTAAGCATATCTTTGATTGCGTCCCATTCAAGTTTCATATCTCTGCCATTGTATTGAAAAGCAACACCACTTTTACCGTTAAGTTTGATATTCTCTTCGTTGTCAATCATCACTCCGGGGACAAGCCTTAGTAAATCAAACGCATTGCTTACCATGTTAGCCATTCCTTCATCAATGTTCATAGTAAGCTTGTCATCGTCTATTTCAATGCGTTTGCGTTGCGCTGTTACTACAACTTCATTGAGATTGCCTAAGAACTGTAATGTGATAATCCCTAAGTCAATATCTTTTCCTTTGTCAAACGATTCAGCAGGTATCTCTTTTCTATACTTTTCAAAGCCTACATATTGAATCTCCAAAATCAAATCACGCTTTTTAATATCTTTGAAGATGAAAAAGCCATTAGTGTCTGATGCAGTGCCTTTATAAATTCCTAAGGTGTCAGTCTTGTATCTGAGAACACAGTTTGCAAAAGCAAGAGCTTCGTTTCTTTCGCCATCAAACACCCTTCCTTTGATATTACAACGTTGAGCTGAAAGCGATAGGCCAATGCAAACCAAGGGTATTATTAAACTAATTCTTTTCATTTTGATTAAGGTTATTAATTTGAAAAAAAGCAGAAGTTCATTCAATGAAACTTCCGCCATAGTATAAACACGAAATATTTAAATTAACATTTTGTTATTCTTATATCAAGTTGTTTGTTTTCTATTACGTCAATCTGTGTTGTAGGGTTGTCTATTGTTGGTTTAAGGATAAGTTCTTTTGTAAGAGTTTCGTTACAGATATAATCTTTATATTGTTCGCAAGATGCTTTTAGTAAGGCTTCTTCTTGCAACTCTACAATGATATTATCTGTTACGTCAAAGTTGCTATCTTTTCTTATGTTTTGAATACGATTGACCAACTCTCTTGCAATAGCCTCTTTCTTTAAATCCTCTGTTATTGTAACATCTAAGGCAACGGTAAGGTTTCCTTCGCTTGCAACAACCCAACCTTCTATGTCTTTTGTTGTTATCTCTACATCAGTTAAAGCGAGTTCTACTTCTTTTCCATCTATGTTAAGAGTATAATTTCCTTCCACTTCTATTTTTGCTATGTCGCTTTGAGAGAACTCAGATATAGCCTTTGCAATACTCTTCATCATCGGTCCATATTTTGGTCCTAAGACTTTGAAGTTTGCTTTGATGCTCTTAGAAAGCACATTGTTTTGAAGAGAAAGATATTTTATTTCCTTAACATTTACTTCAGAAAGGATAAGATTTTTAACCTTTTCTATTTCTGCTTGAGTTGCTTCGTTGCAAGGTAACATTATAGAAGCTAAAGGCTGACGAACCTTTAAGTTATGACGCTTACGCAATGAAAGGACTAAAGAACAAATCTTTTGAGCCATTTGCATTCTGTTTTCAAGAGCTTTGTCTATAAGTTTTTCATCTGCTACAGGGAAATCTGTTAGGTGTACAGAAGGGTGATTTTCTCTGTTTGTTACGCTGTTAAGGTTGATAAACATATTTTCAGAGAAGAAAGGAGCAATAGGAGAAGATAGTTTAGCAATAACTTCTAAACAGCGATAAAGTGTTTGATATGCAGAAATCTTATCTAAAGAATATTCACCTTTCCAGAATCTTCTTCTGCACAGACGAACATACCAGTTGCTTAAATACTCATCAACGAAACTGCTTATCAAACGAGCGGCACGAGTAGGTTCGTATTCGTTGAAAGCTTTATCAACGCTTATTATTAAAGTGTTAAGTTCTGAAAGTATCCAGCGATCTATCTCTGGGCGTTCTGCGATTGGAATATCTTTTTCTTTGTAGCAGAAACCATCAATGTTAGCATAAAGAGCGAAGAACGAATAAGTGTTGTAAAGAGTGCCGAAAAGTTTTCTGCGAACCTCGTCAATTCCGTCTGGGTCAAACTTTAGGTTATCCCAAGGTTGAGAATTTGAAATCATATACCAACGAGTAGCGTCAGCACCATACTTATTCATCATCTCAAACGGATCAACAGCATTACCTAATCTCTTTGACATCTTGTTACCGTTCTTGTCCAAAACCAAACCGTTGGAAACAACGTTTTTGAAAGCCACAGAGTCAAACACCATTGTTGCTATTGTATGCAAGGTAAAGAACCAACCTCTTGTTTGATCAACACCTTCTGCGATAAAGTCAGCAGGGAAGTAATGTTGTTTAAGTTCTTCTTCCGTACAATCAAAAGGGAAATGACGTTGAGCGTATGGCATAGCACCAGAATCAAACCAAACGTCTATTAAGTCGGTCTCTCTCTTCATTGGTTTGCCACTTGGAGAAACAAGAATGACGCTGTCTATATAAGGACGGTGTAAGTCAAAGTCATTATAATTAGAAGAAGAGTATTTATTTTCTGTCATAAAGCCTGCTTTAATACTCTTTTCTATCTCTTCACTTAGTTGTTTTACAGAAGAAATACATATCTCTTCTTTACCATCTTCTGTTCTCCAGATAGGAAGAGGTGTTCCCCAATATCTTGAACGAGAAAGATTCCAATCAACAAGATTTTCTAACCAGTTACCAAAACGTCCTGTGCCTGTTGCTTGTGGTTTCCAATTTATTGTTTTGTTTAGTTCTATTAGTCTATCTTTTATTGAAGTAGTACGAATAAACCAAGAATCCAAAGGATAATACAATACAGGTTTATCTGTTCTCCAACAATGAGGATAAGAGTGAGTATGTTTTTCTATTTTAAATGCTAAACCTTGTTGTTTAAGCATTACGCATAAATCAACATCTAAAGAAGTGTCTTTATCTGTTAGGTTGTTATCGTAAGCGTTCTTTACAAAACGACCAGCATATTCTTTGTAAAGTTCTTTATTGACATATTTATTTACGTAATCCTCTCCAAGTTCTTCAATTAAGAAAAACTTACCGGTTTTATCTACCATTGGTTGAGGTTTGTCGTTTTTGTCCAAAAGATGAAGTGGAGCAATGTTTGCAAGTTTTGCTACTCTTGCGTCATCAGCACCAAATGTAGGAGCGATATGAACAATACCTGTACCGTCCTCTGTGGTTACATAATCACCGCCAATAACTTTAAATGCCTCTCCTTCGCTTTCCATAGGCTTAATCCAAGGCATAAGTTGTTCATATTCTATACCTATAAGTTCTTTGCCTTTACATTCAGCCAAGACTTTGAAAGGTATTTCCTTATCTCCTTTGTTGTATTCTGAGAAGTCTTTGTTTTCATTCTCTTTTTTGAAATGAGTGTAAAGAAGATTCTTTGCTAAGAAAACAGTTATTGGTTCAGAAGTGTAAGGATTAAAACTTTCAACAATGACATAATCAATATTTGGACCTACTGCCAAGGCTGTATTACTTGGAAGTGTCCAAGGTGTTGTTGTCCATGCAAGGAAATATGCTTTCTTTAAATCCTTAACATATTGTTTTAGAACAGCATTTTCTTTGCTTTGTTGTTCTTTTATTTTGAATTGAGCAACAACAGTAGTATCTTTTACATCTCTATAGCAACCTGGCATATTCAACTCATGAGAAGATAGTCCTGTGCCTGCTGCTGGTGAATAAGGTTGTATAGTATATCCTTTGTAAAGTAAGCCTTTTTTATATATCTCTCCAAGTAACCACCAAAGAGTCTCAATATATTCATTAGTGAAAGTAATATATGGGTCATCTAAATCAACCCAATAACCCATTTGTTCTGTAAGTTTATCCCAAAGGTCTTTGAATTGCAAAACTGTTTTTCTACATTCTGCATTATAGTCATCAACGCTTATCTTCTTTCCAATATCTTCCTTAGTGATGCCAAGGTTTTTTTCCACACCAAGTTCAACAGGTAGTCCGTGAGTATCCCAACCTGCCTTACGAGTAACATAATATCCTTTCAAACTTTTATATCTACAGAAAATATCTTTTATGGTTCTTGCCATAACGTGATGTATTCCCGGTTTTCCATTTGCTGAAGGAGGTCCTTCAAAAAAGATATAAGGTTTGTTACCTTCTCTTTCTTTAAGACTTTGACGGAAAGTGTTCTCTTTTTGCCACTTTTCACGGATTTCTTTCTCTATCTCCGTAAGATTAAGTTGTTTATACTCTTTATACTTCTGGTTCATAGAATTGAAGTTTTTTGTATTTGTTTTGTCTTTGAAAAAATAATTTGCAAATTTACAAAAATATTGAGAAATAGCAAATTGTTTAGGATTTATGTTGCAATATCTTGTAATAAATAGCGAATATTTAATATTGAAGACCAAATTTCTAATACTCTAAATTATTTTTAATGTTAATTATCGTACTATTTTTTACAGTAGGAAAAATTCTTAAAAGATAATTTGTATATTTGCAAAAAATGTACTTAATAGTTAAAAAAAATTTCGTTAGTTAGTATTTTATTCTTAATTTTGCACCTTATTGTTTAGAAATTAAGTCTAAAATTAATCTTAAAATAATTATAATAATATGGCAAAAGAAAAGAAATTCTTAACCTGTGATGGAAATCAAGCGGCAGCTCACGTAGCGTATATGTTTAGTGAATGTGCAGCAATTTATCCTATCACTCCTTCTTCTCCTATGGCTGAATATGTTGATGAATGGTCAGCAAATGGAAGAAAAAATTTATTTAATGAAACAGTTAAATTGGTAGAAATGCAATCTGAAGCAGGTGCAGCAGGTGCTGTTCATGGTTCTTTACAAGCAGGTGCTCTAACAAGTACTTTTACTGCTTCTCAAGGTTTGCTTTTAATGATACCAAATATGTATAAGATAGCAGGAGAAATGCTTCCTGGTGTATTCCACGTTACAGCAAGAACAATAGCTTCTCACGCTTTGAGTATTTTTGGAGATCATAGTGATGTTTATGCTTGTCGTCAAACAGGTTTTGCTATGCTTTCTTCTGCAAGTGTTCAAGAAGCAATGGATTTGGCAGGTGTTGCTCACCTTGCTGCAATCAAAGGAAGAATACCTTTCCTACATTTCTTTGATGGTTTTAGAACATCTCACGAAATTCAAAAGATAGAAGCTCTTTCAAATGAAGATATGATGCCTTTAGTTGATTGGGACGCAATAAAGAGATACAAAGACAATGCTCTTAATCCAGAACACCCAGTAACAAGAGGAACAGCACAAAACCCTGATGTCTTCTTCCAAGCAAGAGAAGCTATCAACCCTTATTATGATGCAATACCTGATATAGTTAATTACTATATGCAAGAGGTTGGAAAGATAACAGGAAGAACTCATAAACCTTTTGAATACTATGGTGATCCACAAGCAGAAAACATAATTATAGCAATGGGCTCTGTTTGCGATACTATTAAAGAAGTTATAGATTATTTGAATGCTAAAGGTGAGAAATTAGGTCTTGTTACAGTTCATTTGTATCGTCCATTCTCAGTTAAGTATTTAGGTGCTGTATTACCAGAAACAGTAAAGAGAATATGTGTTCTTGACCGTACAAAAGAATGTGGTGCTCACGGCGAACCTTTGTACTTAGATGTTGTTGAAGCATTTGCATCTTGCAAAGATATTCCTGTTCAAAATAGACCTATGATTATAGGCGGACGTTATGGATTGTCTTCAAAAGACACTACTCCTGCTCAAATCATAGCTGTATTTGAAAATCTTAAATCTGCAAATCCAAGAAATCAATTTACTGTAGGTATTGTTGATGATGTAACTAATCTTTCTCTTACAGTAGGTGAAGAAATTTCAATGGCAACTGCAGGAACATTTGAAGCTAAATTCTATGGTTTAGGTGCTGATGGTACTGTTGGAGCAAATAAAAACTCTATCAAAATCATAGGTAACAACACAAATAAATATTGTCAAGCTTATTTCTCATACGATAGTAAAAAATCTGGTGGATTTACTTGTTCACACCTTCGTTTTGGTGATAACGTTATCCGTTCTCCTTATTTGGTAACTACTCCAGATTTCGTTGCTTGCCACGTATTCTCTTACTTACGTCAATATGAAGTATTAAAAGGAATAAAGAAAAACGGTACTTTCCTTTTGAACTCAATGTACAGTGCAGAAGATACAGTTAAACATCTTCCTGTAAAGGTAAAGAAAATACTTGCTGCAAACGATGTTAATTTCTATATTATCAACGCAACTAAGATAGCAGAAGAAATAGGTTTAGGTAATAGAACAAATACTATCTTACAAAGTGCTTTCTTTAAGATTGCAAACGTAATACCTTACGAACTTGCAGTTGAAAAGATGAAAGAAGCTATCGTTAAATCATACGGCAAAAAAGGTGAAAACATAGTTAATATGAACTATGCAGCTGTTGATAGAGGTGGCGATGTTGTGAAAGTAGAAGTTAAGAAAGAATGGTTGAACGAAGACGAAAGCAAAGACGCTGTAGTTAATAATCACCCAGACTTTATAAAGAACGTCGTTGATGTTATCAACGCACAAGAAGGAGATTCATTACCTGTTTCTGCTTTTGTTGGAAGAGAAGACGGAACATTCCCTGCTGGAACAGCACAATATGAAAAACGTGGTATAGCTTCTCATGTTCCAGAATGGATACCTGCAAATTGTATTCAATGTAATCAATGTGCTTTAGTTTGTCCTCACGCAGCTATTCGTCCATTCTTAATCAATGCAGATGAAGAAAAACAACTTCCAGCAGGAACTGAAACAATCAAAGCAAATGGTAAAGAATTTGAAGGATTGAAGTTCCGTATGCAAGTTTCTCCTTTGGATTGTACAGGTTGCGGAAACTGTGCTGATGTTTGTCCTGCTAAAACAAAGGCTTTAGAAATGAAACCTATGAAAGAAGACAACGCTGACAAAGAACGTTGGAATGTGATGATAGAAAAGGTTTCTAATAAAGCAAACTTAACAGATATAACAAAGAACATAAAGAACTCTCAATTTGCACAGCCTTTGTTTGAGTTCTCTGGAGCTTGTGCTGGTTGTGGTGAAACTCCTTATGTTAAATTAATCTCTCAACTGTTTGGATCAAGAATGATGGTTGCTAACGCTACAGGTTGTTCTTCTATCTATTCTGCATCTTGTCCTTCTATGCCTTACACTAAAGACGCTAACGGAAGAGGTCCTGCTTGGGCAAACTCTTTGTTTGAAGACTTTGCAGAGTTCGGTCTTGGTATGGCAACAGCAACAAGAAAGATGAGAGATAGAGTTGAGAACTTAATGCGTAAAGGTTTGGAATGCGATAAATGTTCTGCAGAACACAAAGCTTTGTTCCAAAAATGGATAGATAATAGAGAAGACGCAAAAGTAACAGAAGAAGTTTATAATGAACTTGTTCCTATGTTGGAGAAATGTTCTTGTGAAACTTGCCAACGTCTATTTGAAAACAGACAATATATTATTAAGAAATCTCAATGGATAATTGCAGGTGATGGTGCTGCTTACGATATAGGTTACGGTGGCTTAGACCATGTAATAGCAAGCGGTGAAAACGTAAATATCCTTGTTGTAGATACAGAGGTTTATTCTAATACAGGTGGTCAAGCTTCTAAGGCTACTCCTGTGGGAGCTATTGCTAAGTTTGCTGCAAGTGGTAAGAGAGTTAAAAAGAAAGACCTTGGTATGATAGCAACTACTTATGGATATGTTTATGTTGCACAAGTATCAATAGGAGCAAACCCTGCACAATACATTAAAGCATTACGTGAAGCAGAAGCTTACAATGGACCTTCTTTGATTATTGCATACGCTCCTTGTATCAACCATGGTATTAAGGCTGGTATGGGTAAGACTCAAGCAGAACAAAAGAAAGCTGTTGAATGTGGTTATTGGCATCTATGGAGATATAATCCAGAACTTGCTAATGAAGGAAAGAATCCATTCACTCTTGATTCTCAAGAACCAGATTGGAGTAAATTCCAAGCATTCATTGATGGTGAAGTAAGATATAACTCATTGAAGAAAGCATTCCCAGAAGAAGCTGCTGAATTATTCAAAGCATCAGAAGAAAATGCTAAATGGCGTTACAATTCTTACAAACGTATGGCTTCAATGAATTGGGGAGAATAATCTCATAATTCAATATTAAGAAAAGTCCGTTATTTGATTGTATCGGACTTTTTTATTATTGGCTGTGATAAAAAAAAACGGCGTTTAGTGTTTAGAAACGCCGTTTTATTTTTAGTATTCAATAATCTTCTTCTTCAAACCAAGAATTTGCAACTTCAGCAATCTTATCTATATCCTGCATAAGCATACAATTGAAGTGTTTTTTCGGACATTTTTTATAGCCAAGTTTAGAACAAGGTCTACACTTCAAATCCTTAACCTCGCAGATAAAAGACTTGTCTTTCATATCTTCAGGTAAGTAAGGATACATTCCAAAGTCTGTAACCGTATTTCCCCAAACGCTAATAATGTTCTTTTTTAGAGCTGATGCGATGTGCATGGCTCCAGTGTCAGGTGTGATTATTCCAAGTGAATTTTTGATAAGAGCAGCCGTTTGATTGATAGAAAAAGATCCACAACCGTTAAAAACTCTGCTACCGATTGCATTTTCTACTCTGTTAGCCTTTGTTTTGTCGTGCAAATCTCCTATAAGAAGTATCTGTCCTTTTATTTTTTGACATATACGAATAAGGATTTCAGCAGGCATTTGTTTTGTTTCATGTTTGCTACCTACTGCTATACAGATATATCCATTTTGAAAAGCAAGAGGAAGAGCATCGTTTGGAATATAGTCTTCATCTATAAGAAAGTAATCCAATCCTTTGCCATCATTTTCTACCTGCAGACTTTCAACAGCCTCAAAATATCTATCCACTATATGAACATCAGGCATAAGGTTCTTTTTGAACTTAACAAGTAGGAATTTCTTAAAGTTAAGTTTAGAAAAAGAAGCAAAAGGCTTTCTTAATGCAAGTATAATCCTTTTAGTTCTAAGGTTTTTGTGTAAATCTACAACAAAATCATAGTCTTCTTTTCTCAGTTTTTTAACTAAAGAATGAAAACCCGAAACTGTTCCGTCTAAGGCGTAAATTTTATTAATGTAGGGATTGTTTTGAAGTATAGATACGTTCTGTTGTTTGGTTAAGTAGTGAATCTCACAATCTGGGTATTTCTTTTTTAAACATCTCACCACAGGAGTTGTAAGAACTATGTCCCCAATAGAAGAAAATCTTAAGACAAGAAATTTCTTTATGGGTATATTGTCGTCTGTTTTGTCGTTAGTTTCTTCCATTTATTTATCTCTCGTTTATTATTTTGCAAATTTACATATATTTTTTCAATTAACACAAATTCATTTATAGAAAACTTTTATATTATTCATTTATATCGTTTGTGTTTGTTTATTTGCAAAAAATATCAAGACTTTTTTAGTAAATCCCTTGAAGAAAAAAAAAGGGACGACTGTTTGTTTCGTCCCTTGAAATAGCATTAGTTTGTTTTTTCTTATTATTAATTTTTGTATGCTATTGCTTCTATTTCAACTAAAACTCCTTTTGGTAATTTTACTACAGCAAAAGCAGCACGAGCAGGAAGAGTTCCTGTGAAATACTTTGCATAAACTTCATTCATTGCTGCAAAATCGTCCATAGAGTTTAGTAAACAAGTAGTTTTGCAAACATCGTTGAAAGTATAACCAGCTTCTTTTAATATTGCTCCAACATTTTCTAATGCTTGAGTTGTTTGTGCAGTGATACCCTCTGGAGTTTCTCCTGTTTGAGGATTTACTGGTATTTGACCAGAGATGAAAAGCATACCATTACCTGCTTGAATAGCTTGAGAATAAGGTCCTATTGCTGCAGGAGCATTTTTTGTATTTATAACTTTATTCATTTTTCTAATTGTTTTTTATTTGTTGATTATTAATTTTTCTTTTGCAATCTTGTTATCAGCTTTAATAATAACGGTATAAGTTCCATTGCTTATATTAGGCAAAGAGAATGTTTTGTTGCTTAAGTCTGTGTTCTCTTCCATATAAACAACTTGACCAAGAACGTTAGTTATTATTATTTGTTGAGCATTGTTTATTTCAGAACTTATAGCGAATGTTCCATTAGTTGCTGGATTAGGCATGATAGCAAAATGGAAATTGTTTTCTACATCATTTATACCTGCATCTGGAATAACAACAATAGTTTTAATGTTTGAATAAGCCTCAGGACAAGCATCTATTTGAACTTTTACTCTATAATCGAATGAACCTAAAGTAGAGAATGTTTCAGTAAGTGTTGCAGAAGTGTTGCCTAAAGAAGTATAAGTACTACCATTGTTTGAAGATTTTTCCCAATCAACAATAGTTCCTCTATAAGAAGTAAGTTTAAGTGTTCCGTTAGTGTTCTTTATTACTGTATCGTTTGCAAAAGTAAGATTACCTCCACGTGAGATTCTAACATCAATAAGAACGCTATTAGATGCGTTAGTAACTATACCATCAGAATAAACAACACGTCTGAAATAAGTACTATCTGTTAATAAAGCAGGTTGATAATCTTTTTGATTGTTTCCTGTTGAAGTAGTAGAATCTGCATCTTCCCAAGAGTTACCATTCTTTACTTGCCATAGATAAGTGAAGTTGCCAAAACCACCTTGAGGTTCTCCACCCTCAATAAGTCCAGGTTGAACGCCTTGACAAACTTGTGAAGTTGTTGCAGTAATGACGTTGTTGTTTATTGCAGGATAAAGAGTAGTGAAACTTATTCTTGAGCTATAAGCAGTACCATATCCATTAGTTACAAATGCTCTAACATAATAAGTATGTCCGCTTTCCAAACCTGTAAGAGTGTGAGTGTATAAACCTAATGTTGCATCATCAAAACTAATAACTGTTGAGTTATCTAAATCTGGTGTTATTTCTGCATCAGTTGTATAAACGAAACCTTTTGCTACAAATGCTTCTAAACCGAAAGAAGACATATTTGCTTTAAGTGTTGCAGATGTTGTGTCGATATTAGCAGCAGATTGAATAGCAACAGAACCAAGACCAGAAATAGTTGAAACATATTTAATAGGTCCAAGGTGTGTTCCTAAAGAATTCTTAATAAATGAACGATAATAATATCTTACGCCTCTTTCCAAATCAGAAATAGTAGTAGAAGCAATATTTACTGTATCTGTTAAGTCGTTATCATAAATTGCATTAGCCTCACTGAAAGGACAATCTTCGTCAGTAGAATAAACTATACCTTTATGAGTAAAGCTTTCTCTTCCTTGATAAAGAATTTTACCAGAAGTGGTGAAAGAATACATTGTTGTTCCTGTTGCATTGTTTGTTTCAAGCATAGGCTTGTCAGAGTTGAAGTTAAATATATAAAGAGAGTCATTTACTTTGTTCATATCAGTGAAAGCAATGTTAGTAAGGACAGTTCCTCCGATAGTAGATATTTGGTTACTAGAAGAGTTTGTGAAGTAGTGAACATTAGAAGAAGAAGCAAAAGGCGCTTTATAAGTATCTCCATCATTATAAACACCTGTAGATGGCTCAATAAACCAACCTCTACTGTTTGCATCTACATTTATAGTATTATAACTATTATTTATCCAAGCGTTAATTTTTGACATATTACCATGATGTACTAATATACCAGCACTTGGAAGATAAGCGTCCCAACCAGTTTTTCTTCTCGCTTCTATTGTGAAGAATTCTTGCGTTCCAGCTATTTTAACTAAGTAGGCAGTGTCGTTTGCTCCTTTTATTGTTGGAACATAAATAGAATCTCTGCTAACAGTAAGAGTATCTAAACAACCTAACCAACCTGTGTATGCTTTTTCAAAAGCAGACCAGTTAGCAGGAGTTTGTTGTCCATTGTTATAACAACCACTACACATAAGATCAAAATCACCAGTTGAAACAACATTAGTAACAGATCCACCTCCGTTGTTATAAGTATCATAGTGGTCTGGAAGACCTAAAGCATGTCCAAACTCATGACACATTGTTCCAATAGAAGTCATTGCATATGCACTTGCTTTTTCTGAGCCACAAACATAATGGGCAAATCTTACACCATCTCTCATTAATGAAGAACTTGGTTCTCCTTGGTGAGGCCATACTTCATTTGGATTACCTGTAGAAGATTGAGGAGTTCCTGCATACATAATAAATACACAACCAACTTTATCTCCATTAGTAGCATGAATATTTGCAAAGTGAGAATAATCTACATCATTATCGGCAGCAATAACAGCATCTCTAACAAGATATTTGCCACCTTGACTGTTTGTTGCATAATAAGAACTTGGTTGAGAAAGAGTGTAAGGACCTACAACTCTAATATTCATATTATACAAACCACCTGATTGAGAATAATAGTAATCTTTCAAACTTCCTGTTCCATTGTAGTTCTCTTGAGAAAACATATTTTGAAAGTCTTGTTGTGTGTATTGATATGTTTTATCAGAATAATTAACCAAAATAACCAAAAGACTATCAGAAGCAATAGTAGGAATATCTGTGCTTCCTATCATTGTAGAAGAGAAAGACTTTCTGTTTAATTCTTTTTTCCTTTCTATTTGGCTTTCGCTGAAAAACATATTCTTTTCTATGTTACGAAGAAAAGCAATCTCACTTTCAGAACGTTCTTCCTCATTAGCAGCTAATACAGCAGAAGGAACCATGTTTCCTAACTCGTCTCTTGTAGCATAAACCCAATCTCCAGATGTGTTATGTAAAAGAGTATAACCATCAATGGTGTTAGCCCAATTCAATCTCTCATCTCCAGCAAGAATAAAGGTTAGTGTCTTGCCATTAGGTTGTTTTATAGTAACCGGTTGTTTGTTTGCCGGTACTGCAAAGGTTACAATACTTAAACAAATCATTGCAACCAACAATAGTGTTTTCTTTACATTTATAAACATTTTCTTTATTTTTTATTGTTATTAATTATTATGCTTTTACAAAAAACATACCAAACCACATAAACAAGTTTTTTGTTCCTTGCGGAAGGGTAGTAATTGAGTTGCAAAATTATAATTTTTTTGTTGGCTGAGCAAGATTTTAACAATAAAAAAACACACACCAAAACTATGGTGTGTGTTTTTTGTTTATGATAATATTTAATTATTATCTGTTTATAACAAGTTTGTTAGTAGATTTAACACCATTTACTTCTATTGTGTAGAAATAAGTTCCGTTATTCAAAGCACTAACATCAACATTTGATTTGTAAGCAACACCTGCATCTCTGTTACCTTCGTTTCTTGAGATAACAGTTCTTCCCATAAGGTCAGTAACAGTAAGAGTTACATTTCCTCTTTGGTTAAGGCTGTAAGATAAAGTCATATTATCTTTTGCAGGGTTAGGATATGCGTTCATGTAAGAAGTAGCGTTTGTAGAAACTTCGTTAATAGAAGAAGAAGCTACGTCAGAAACAATCATACGAATCATAGGAACAGAACCTTGAGAGTATGCGCTTGTGTGCCATACATAACCCCAGTCATATTGACTTTGAGAAGAAGCCATGTTAGCAGACCATACTAAGATAGACCAACCACTACCATAACTGTAGCTTGTCCAAGCGTCATAATCTTTTCCTAAATAGAATTTACCATTGTTACCAACTTTAGTGTAGCAAGCATAATATGTTGTGTTTTCTTCCATAGGATTATTAGTATAAGTAAATGGAAGGTAGATTGTATTTAAATTATCTCCAGAAAAACGTTCAAAGTTATTGTTAGGGTTAGAAGAATTGTTTAATTCAGAAGCAAGAACAGTGTGTTCTTCTGATTCAACAGGATTTTCATTATTATCCAATACTTCTACAACAGCATCACTCCAAGCAGTTGCGTCATTGTTAAATTTCCAAAGAGAACCTTTGATAACAGCACCAGCTTCGCAAGAGTCTACAGCAGGAACAACTTCAATACCTCTAAGGTATGCAGTTGTGTTGTTGTCTATTGTTCCTACAGAAGTAAAGGCTGCACATACTCTATATCCATCAGAAAGAGCTGTAGTACTGCCTGAATAAGTGTTATTTGTATTGTAGTGATAATCCCAAACGCCACTTGCTCTTTCGTATAAGATACCTAAGTCTTTTTGCCAAGTGTAGCATCTTGGTCTTGACTCATCTTCTGGATATACATAATAGTAGTTAGTATCAAGATTCTTTGAGTATTGTTCTCCGTTTATAGTATAAATTAAATCAGCAGTGTAAGCATAAACACCAACACCCTCATTTGATTGAGGAATAGCGTAATCGCTAACAGCCATTTCTTTATATCTTATATATTCAGGACGAGTTAAATCTGGATTACCATCACTTCCTGTGTAAGGATAAACAGTAAATATTTCGTTTGCAAGATCTATTGTGTCAGATGTACCACGATCTATAAATGTATATACATCAGGATCATCATCTGTTGCACCAGCAGTTACAGAATAGAAAGAGTTTGCAAGCATAAGATCTTCTGCGGTAGAAGAACCAGTGTTAGATATTACTGCATTTGAACGGAATGCTTCTGGAATAAGTATTTCAGGTACTACTCTATAACCATCATCAATAGCATAACTTAAAACGTCAAGTCTATTTTCAGGAGTAACTCCATAAGCAACGTCATCTAAGAACCAATAGTAACCAGCAATATTTGAACCTGGAGCAGGAGCAGTTACTCTAAAACGAATATAAACATCTTGATCTGGAGTTAAAATGTTACAGATACTTGTTCCAGTAGGTATGTTTACATATTTTCTACCGATAAGAGCCTCTGAACCCCAGTAGTCACCAGCGTAACCATCAATGTTTTTAAGGTTAAACTGTACTGAATCATAAGTTCCAGCAGCAAAATCAGGGTCAGTAGACCAATCAAGGAAATAATTATCACTATTCCAAAGAGTAGGAACTAATTGTACAAAGTGAATATCAATACCTTCACCAGTAGTGTGAATAGGAGTATTAATCTTAACAAAAGCTTCAACTTGGTCTGTTCCTTCTACTGAATAAAGGTTAAAACCAGCAAAACCGTTAAGAACACTCATAGGTATATCACCTGTAGGTTCAAAACCATCAACCCATGTAGCAAAAGCAGCATCAGTTGTTCCTGCGTTGCTTCTCCAATAAACCAATGGCCACCAATCAGGATAAACGTTTGTTGTTCCGTCTAACAAAGTCCAAACGTTGATAGAAGAATGGTTTGCTGTTACACCAAAAGTGTAAGCTGTTGGATCACTAAAATCACACAAAGAGAATGTACCATCTGCGTATGATTTCTTAGGAAGAGATTTCTTTACTTGAAGTTTATCAAGAGAAACTTGCTTTTTCATCAAAGCATCTCTGTCCATCTTTTGAGCATTCATATTTGCTTGAGCAAACAAACTTACTGAAGCAAACATAACTGCCATTGCCAATACTAATTTTTTCATTGTTTTCTTAAATTTTTTGTTAGTTAATTTTCTAATTATTCAAGTTGCAAATTTAATGTTTTTTTTTAATCTAAAAACAAAAAAACAAAAAAAAGCATACTTTTGTTTTCGTTTTGCAAAAAATATACCATTTTTTATTAATTTTGCAAAAACAATGAAATAATCAATATGAAAGTACATTTTATAGCGATAGGTGGAAGTGCTATGCATAATTTAGCAATAGCATTAAAACTAAAAGGATACCAAGTAAGCGGAAGCGATGATGAAATCTTTTCCCCTGCAAAAGAAAGATTGGAAAAGTATAATATCTTACCTAATAACATAGGTTGGGACGAGAATAAGATAACTAAGGATTTGGACGCAATAATTCTTGGTATGCATGCCAAAGAAGATAATCCTGAGTTGAGAAAAGCAAAAGAGTTAGGCTTAAAAATTTATTCCTATCCCGAGTTTCTTTACGAAATGTCCAAGGATAAACAAAGGATAGTTATAGGTGGTTCTCACGGAAAAACAACAACAACTGCTATGATACTCCATGCAATGCAATATAATAAAGTAGAAACAGACTATATGGTAGGAGCATTGCTTGAAGGCTTTGAAGTTATGGTGAAAATGACAGAAGAAGCTAAGTATATGGTGTTAGAAGGTGATGAATATCTTACATCAACATTAGACAAGCGACCAAAGTTTCATCTTTATAAACCCAACATTGCAATAATTACAGGAATAGCATGGGATCATATAAATGTATTTCCAACTTTTGAGATATACAAAGAGCAGTTTCAAATCTTTGCAGACAAGATTGAGCACAAAGGTGCTTTAATTTATTGCAACGAAGATGAAAATGTAAAACAGATAGCAGAGAATAGTAGAGAAGATATAGAGAAACTGCCATACACTGCTTTTGATTACAAAATAGAAAAAGGTAATACATATATTATATATAAAGGTAAGGAATATTTAATCCAGGTTTTTGGTAAGCATAATTTGATGAATATGTATGCGGCTATGCTTGCAGTGGAGAAAATAGGAATAAAGAATGAAGACTTCTTAGAATCTATGCAGACTTTCAAAGGAGCAAGCAAAAGACTGGAACTTGTGAAGAAAACAGACAGCGTTAGTGTTTTCAAAGACTTTGCTCATTCTCCTTCAAAGCTGAAAGCGACAATAGAAGCAGTGAAAGATTGGTTTCCAAACAGAAAACTTGTTGCTTGTATGGAGTTGCATACCTTTTCTTCTTTAACTTCTGAATTTCTAAAGCAGTATAAAGGAACAATGAACAAAGCAGACGTTTCAATGGTTTATTATAACAAACACGCAATAGAGTTAAAACGTTTGCCAGACTTAAATAAAGAAGAAGTTTTTAAGGCTTTTGATAAAGAAGACTTAAAAGTATATACAGATGTAAAGGATATGTTGGCAGATTTAAAGAAAATAGAAATGAAAGACACCTGTATATTAATGATGTCTTCGGGTAATTTTGACGGAATAGACTTAAATAATATTTTTTAGTTCTTTTTACCGATAATAACTTCGGTTGCTCCTACGCCATACTTTTGCATAGAAGCAGGAAAATAATGTAGAAATGAATACTTATTGAGTTCATCTTCTACATTTTTCTTTAGTGTTCCTTGACCCACGCCATGAATAAACACAATCTTATCTAAGTTTCTTTTTATGGCTTCATCAAGGCATTTTTTAAAGTGTTCCATTTGTAAAGATAGTTTTTCAAATGGCTGCATCTTACTATCGTCTTCGGTTAGTTCAACTATATGCAAATCAACTTCAGCCTCTTTTCTGCTAACCATATATTTATCAAAGAAAGACACTTCTTTCTTTTCTTCTATGAGCTTAATGTCTTGTTTTTCCAACTTTATCTGTTCCAAAAGTTTTTTCTCTTGGTCTTTTTCAACGAATATTTGATTGTCTTTCAAAATACTGATAGGTATAACTAAGGCTTTTTCTCCAACTAAGTCGTTGTGTTCAAAACAACCTTCCTTATAGAATTTGCCTGTGCGTATTTTCAGTTGGTAAGACACAGGAGCAAACACTTTATCATCATTATCTTTGTGGAATAATAGTTGAACTACACCACTTGCCCATTTTTCTGCTTGTGCGGGTTTGAGTTCTGCAAGATGAACCCTTTCCTTTGCAGACAAAGAACCAAAATCTTCTCCTTTAAAGAAACCATCTTCTTGTCTTAGCACAACAGAATAAAGAGTATAATAATCTGTGTTGTTGATAAGATAGACATCAAAGCCTTGAGTCAAAATCCACACTTGGTCTTTCGGCACAAAAGCAAGATAAACGCCTTTATCCATTTGCTGACCTTTGCGTGAAAGAAAGACCTTTTCAATATTAGACGAGTTTTCTTCCTCTTTGATTTGAGATTCTTGCTCTTTGTTGTTAGATGATTGTTCCTTATATTCTGAAGTGAATAATTTACCTGCCTTATCATCAACATGGTCTAATATTATTTCCTTTGTGAGAGTAGGCACGTCAAAACCATCTTCTTCAACATGCACTACTAATGGTGAAACTATCTTTGTTATTATTCCTCCGCCGATACGATTAAGAAACTTGACCTTATCTCCAACTTTAAATTCGCTCATGATTTATAGTTTTTTTCTTTACATACATTAATATGTATAATAACTAAAAAAAGATAAAATAATTGTACTTTTGCAATTCAAAAATAAAAGATAGGAGTTTAATAAGTATTTAAATATCGTTTAAACAATGTTTAAAAACGTAAAAAAGATAGAACAACATCTCTTTGAATTACAAGATAAGAAGTATAAGGAGTTTCATAAAGGGCTTGTGCCAAACATAGATGAAGAAAGTATTATCGGGGTAAGAGTTCCTGTGTTAAGAAATTATGCTAAGTCTTTGTTGAAAGAAAGTTACGTGCAGGAGTTTTTAGATAATTTGCCACATAAATATAATGATGAAAATCAATTACACTCTCTGCTTCTTTCAGATATAAAGGATTTTGATGTATGTGTAAAAGAAGTGGAGAGATTTCTTCCTTATGTGAATAATTGGAGTGTTTGCGATATACTATCTCCGAAGTGTTTTAGAAAAAATAAAGAGAAACTACTGCCTTATCTCTGTTCTTGGATAAAAGGTAAAGAAGAATATATGGTACGTTTTGCTATTGTTATGTTTATGCAGCATTTTTTAGGAGAAAATTTTAAAGCAGAGTATCTGCAACAAGTTATAAATGTAAAAAGAGAAGAATATTATATAAAAATGGCACAAAGTTGGTATATAGCAACTGCTTTGGCTAAAAATTATGAGCAAGTTGTTGGAGTGTTAGAACAAAAACGTTTAGAAAAATGGACTCATAATAAATCTATTCAAAAAGCTGTAGAAAGTTTTCGTATAAAGCCCGAACAGAAAACTTATCTAAGAACATTGAAAATAAAATAATATAAAAACTTATCTATTTAATACCTTATAAAACAATGTCTTACTATTGTTAATCTTTGTTTTTCTTTCGCCAAAAGAAGTTTAATTTTTGCCACCTTTCGTTTTTTTGACATAAAGTTTTGATTTGGCATAAAAAAATCTTCTTTTCTTTCTCTTCAAAGGAGAAAAATGCTTGAATAATGCTGTTTGTAGTAGAAAAAATCAAAAAATATTTGTTGATAAAGAAATATATTGTAATTTTGTACTATGAAAAGGATTGTACAATTATACATATTACTGTTATCTACGCTGGCTTTTTCGCAAAATATATTCATCAGCGGAAGTGGGAAAGATATTGCCGGCAAAAAAATAAACGTTTATTGTGTAGAAGATAGGCTTTCAGGTTATACAGATTTGAGAGCGACTACAACACTTGGAGATTATGACACAAGTTTCTATCTTTCTCTTTTGAATGATGGAACAAAAGAAGTTATTATTCAAGTAGATTTGATGAAATACTCTTTTATCGCAAAACCGGGAGTTAAATACGATTTAAAGATTTCAGATTTCAGATTTACACAAGAAGATTCTAACGTAGCTTTTCTTTATGGTCTTACTCTACCTGCAAGATTGGAGATGGAAAGATACGATGGAATAAATTCTCCAATCAAAGATGTAGATAATATTTTAGGCGAATATGTTTATGAAAACAGACGTTTGTTATTTCTAAAAGACTCTTTGACAAAGGCAGACTTTATTAATCTTAGAGATTCTTTGCTTTTTATGTACAAAGGCAACGAGTATATGGAAAATTATATTAACTATGAATTTGAAAGCGTGCTTTACTCATTTTCTTTGAAATCTCGTTTGGCTACAAAACAAGAAATGTTTACCAATTCTCCTATTCTTTATGATAATATTGGTTATATGGATTGCTTCCAAACAATATTTGAGAGATATTTTTCTTTAGGTTATAAATATATCTCTCGCAGAGATATGGAATCTTGGCTTTTGAGTGCTGACTATTCTGCTTTTAATGATGCCTTAGGAAGAGATAAGGTGTTGGTTAATGAAGTTTTTAGAGAGTTAGTTTTTTTACAGGGAATGAAAGATGCTTATTTAGACGGGATATTTGATAAAAATCTTATCATAAACCTTTTGCAAAAATTTAAAGTTACTACTAAGTTTGAAAAACATATTACCATTGCAAGCAATCTTATAAATTACCTTACAGCGATCAATGCTGAAAACATAAATGTGGGAGATTATAAGGTGGAAAACATAGAACAAGAACAAGTAGAATTGAAAACTTTCTTCAATGATAAGCCTACTCTCGTGGCGTTCGTACGTTTGGACGATGTTGCTTGCTTAAAAGAATTGGAAAGCGTACATTTTTGTTATGATAGTATAAAAAACAATATCAATGTGCTGACTATTTGTTTGGATAATAGCTTTGAGAAGATGTATAACTTTATCCGCAACAATAAAGTTGGCAATAAATATCGTTGGCCTTTCGTTTATTTTAACAACAACTATGATATGACTAAGGCATTCCATCTAAGAATGTTTCCAAGTTTTATCTTGTTGAACGAAAAAGGAGAGATAAAAGAGAATCCTGTGGATTTCCCTTCTACAGGCGAACTTATGAAATATAGAAATCAAGAGAAATAAAAACCTATTTGCCTTATGACAGATTGTTTAGTAATTATACCTACCTACAAGGAGCAAGAGAACATAGAAAACATTATTCGCTATGTGTTCAACTTAGAAAAAGAGTTTGATATTTTGATTATTGATGACAATTCTCCTGATGACACAGCGGTAATAGTGAAAAGGCTAATACAAGAGTTTCCCAACAGATTGTATTTAGAAGAAAGAAAAGGCAAACTTGGTCTTGGTACAGCATATCTTCACGGTTTTAGATGGGCATTACAGAGAGATTATGAATACATCTTTGAAATGGATGCAGATTTTTCTCATCCGCCTAAAGCATTAATAGATTTGTATAACACATGTAAGCAAGGTGCAGACCTATCAATAGGTTCTCGTTATTTAGATGGCAAGATTTCTGTTGTTAATTGGCCGATAGGAAGAGTGATAATGTCATATTACGCTTCAGTTTATGTGAGAAAAATGTTAGGAATGAAGGTTTGCGATGCAACGGCAGGCTTTGTTTGTTACACACGTAAGCTTTTGGAAAGAATAAACTTTGATAAGGTGCAGTTTGTTGGCTATGCTTTCCAAATAGAAATGAAATATACGGCTTGGAAACTTGGATACAAGATAAAAGAAGTACCTATTATATTCACAGATAGAGTACTTGGACAAAGCAAAATGAGTATGAAGATATTTAAAGAGGCCTTCTTTGGCATATTTTCTTTGAAATTTAGAAATTGGAAAAAATATTAATATATGAAAAGAAGATTTATAACACTTACATTAGTAATGTCCTTTTTGTTTGTGGCTAATGCACAAAACAAAATGGACATTGAACATTTAATGGACGGCACTTATAGAGCCAAAGTAGAGAAATATAGTTTCGGATTTGAGAACAACGATGAGTACTACTACTTTGATAAACTATGGCAGAAGCATATAGTAAATAAAAAGGGCGAAGATAGGATAGTGCAAGAAGATATTGAAGCAGAAACTCAAAATTCGGAAGACAAAGGCTTTCTTGAGGTAAATAAAAACTCAAAAAATGAGGCTTTTATTCGTGATAATCAAGTTTGGATAAGAAATTCTGCCACAGGTAAAGAAAGATATATTACCACAGACGGAGATTCTATCAATATTATTTATGGACAAAGTGTTCATAGAAATGAATTTGGAATAGAAAAAGGTTTGTTCTTCTCCAATGATGGCAAACATCTTGCTTTTTATCGTATGGATCAAAGCATGGTAGGAGATTATCCTTTGGTAAATACTCAAGAAAGAGAAGCAAAAGCGGAGATAATAAAGTATCCAATGGCGGGAATGAAATCTCATGAGGTGCTTGTTTATGTTTATAACTTTGATACAGACAAAACAATAATACTTAAAACAAGAAAAGATAACTCTGTTGAAGAAAGAGAAATGTATTTAACCAACATTGCTTTCTCTTTAGACGGTAATACTGTATATATTCAAAAACTAAACCGCTTGCAGAATCATCTTTGGTTGGAAGCATACGATGCAAACACAGGTATGAAAAAACGTACTCTTTTAGAAGAAACTTCAAATAAGTATGTTGAACCAGAGAAGCCTATTGTTTTCTTGCCAAATAATCCAGCTCAGTTTATTTTCTTCTCTGAAAAAGATGGTTATCAACATCTTTATCTTTATGATACTTTAGGAAAACAAATAAAACAACTTACCAAAGGAGAATGGATGGTTGAAGAAATAGCAGGCTTTAATGATAAGGTAACAGAACTTTATTTCTATGGTACAAAAGACTCTCCATTGGAAAGAAACTTATATTCTCTTAATATTAAAAAAGGAGGTATAACACGTATTACTCGTGAGCATGGAACACATTATGTTAGTTTCAATGAAAAAGGAACAATGTTTATAGATACTTATACTTCTACTGATGAGGCTTATAGAGTTGTACTTAGAAATCAAAAAGGAGAAATAATAAAAGAATTAGTACGTTGTGAAAATCCTATGGAGAAATTAGATAATAATCCTACTATTATCATAGATACTCTTCATGCAGAAGATGGAACTGTTCTTTATACAAGAATGATACGTCCAAAAGATTTTAATCCTCATAAAAAATATCCTGTTATTGTTTATGTTTATAATGGACCTCATGCACAACTTATTACAGATTCTTACACAGCAGGAGCAGGCTATTTTCTTCCTTTCCTTGCAACACAAGATTATATAGTTTGGACTTTGGACGGAAGAGGTTCTGCTAATAGAGGATATGAATTTGAAAGTGCTATCTGGCATCAATGTGGTAAAGTAGAAATGCAAGATCAAATGAGAGGTATTAATTATTTGAAGTCTTTACCATACGTTGATAGTGAAAGAATAGGAATAGATGGTTGGAGTTATGGAGGTTTTATGACTCTATCTTTAGCTTTAAATAATCCAGATGTAGTTAAAGTAGCAACAGCAGGAGGTCCTGTAATAGATTGGAAATGGTATGAAGTGATGTATGGAGAACGTTATATGGGAACTCCTGAAAATAATGCAAAAGGATATGAATCAAGCAGTGTGCTTAACCTTATTGATAATATGAAAGAAAATCAACATATTCTTGTTATGCAAGGTTATTTAGATAATACTGTTGTTCCTCAACATTCTTTGGAATTTATAAGACAGTGTGTTGTAAAGAAAAAACCAGTAGATTATTTTATGTACACATCACACGAACATAATGTAAGAGGAAAAGATAGAGTAGAACTGTATAAAAAAATCTTCCATTA
The DNA here is from genome assembly GCA_045221575.1 of Bacteroidales bacterium. GTDB lineage: Bacteria > Bacteroidota > Bacteroidia > Bacteroidales > P3 > Scybalousia_A. Next base: position 77,755 of record JBGUWU010000013.1, on the reverse strand, counting down.
TTATGAAGATTATTTAAAATAGAAAAGTTGTAATACATTATATCTATAACGAACATACTTTTTTAAAGTGTGTTCGTTTGTTTTTTAGTAGAGTTTTTTTATTATTTTTTTGATGAATAGTTACAGACAAAAAAAAATTACTATCTTTGCATTGTATAAAAACTATAGAAGTATGATTTTTACAAAAGAAGATGTTGAACAAATAAAAGCACAAGGCTTAACAGTAAAAGAAGCAGAAGAACAAGTAGAAAACTTTGTGAATGGATTTCAACCAATGCAGTTGAAAAGAGCAGCGACAATAGGAGATGGTATTAATTCTTTTTCTACTCAAGAGATAAAAGATTTTATTTCTCTTTACCAAAGTGAAAAAGATAAAATAAAGGTTATGAAGTTTGTTCCAGCATCTGGTGCGGCAACAAGAATGATGAAAGACTTGTATTCTTTTGTTGATGAATATAAAGATGAAAAAAGAACTCCTTTTCATACTTTTCCTGTAGTACAAAAACTTATTGAACATATAAAAGAATTTGCTTTTTATCCTGTACTTGAACAAATAATGAAGAAAGACAATCTTTCTGTTGAACAATGTTTGAAAGTTAAGGATTATAAGACAATAGTGGAATATATTTTAACTGAAAAAGGATTAAATTATGGAAAATATCCTAAAGCATGGATTATCTTCCATAAGAATAATGATTCTGCAGTTACTCCTTTTGAAGAACATTTAATGGAGGCTGCTAATTATTGTAGTTCAAACGGAGAAGCAAAGATAGAATTCTCAATTTTGAAAGAACATGCTGATGGTTTTAGGAAATTGAAGAATAAGTTTGTGCCTTTGTACGAGAAACAATACAAAGTGAAGTATGATATCGGTTTTTCTTTTCAACAACACTCAACAGATACTATTGCAGTTGATATGAACAATAAACCATTTCATACAAAAGAAGGAAAACTTTTGTTTAGACCTGCTGGACATGGTGCATTGATAGCAAATCTTAACAAACTTAATTCTGATGTTATATTTATAAAGAATATAGATAATGTTTCTTCTAAGTACAGACAGGAAACCTATGATTATAAAGAGTTTCTTGCAGGTGTGCTTTTGACTGCTAAGAAAAAGATATTCTCTTTACAAAAGAAATTGGAGAAAAAAGAAATGTCTAAGCAGGAACTTGTTTCTATATATAATATTATACGCAAACAAGCTTTTATTTCTGAAGTAAAGAATTATACAGAATTTAATACGTTATTCCAATATAAACTTTATTTAAGAAAGTTTTTAGACCGTCCTTTGAGAGTTTGCGGAATGGTTAAGAACGAAGGAGAACCAGGAGGAGGACCTTTCTTTGTAGAAAAAAATGGAGAAATATCTTTACAAATAGTAGAAAAAGCACAAGTAAATCTTAGTTCTTTAGAACAAAGTAAGATATTTATGCAGGCTACACATTTTAATCCTGTGGATTTAGTCATTTCTACAACAAAAGCAGACGGCAAAAAGTATAGGCTACAGAACTTTGTTGATAAACAAGCAGGATTTATTTCAGAAAAAAGTTTTGCTGGTCAAACAATAAAAGCACAAGAACGACCAGGACTTTGGAATGGAGCAATGAGTGATTGGCTAACAATATTTGTTGAAGTGCCTTTAGCTACATTTAATCCTGTTAAAACAATAGTTGATCTTTTAAAAGAATCTCATAAATAAAATAACATAGTATAATATGAAAATCTTATTATTAGGAAGTGGCGGAAGAGAATCTGCCTTGGCGAGAGTAATATCTTTGAGTAAGCGAACAGAAAAACTATATATTTCTCCAGGAAATCCAGGAATGAAAACCTGGGGAGAGAATATTAATCTTAATGGTTTTGAAGAAATATCTCAATTTTGCAAAAAAGAGAATATAAATATTCTTGTTGTAGGGCCAGAACAACCATTGGTAGATGGTATTGCTGATTATATGCAAGCAAATAATCCTAATACAATAGTAATAGGACCAAATAAAGAAGCAGCACAGTTAGAAGGAAGTAAAGACTTTGCAAAAGATTTTATGAAAAAGCATAATATTCCTACTGCTCGCTACAATACATTTACATCAGCAACAATTGAAGACGGGAAAGCATTCCTAAAAACATTGAAACCTCCTTTTGTTTTAAAAGCTGATGGTTTGGCTGCAGGTAAAGGTGTTGTTATTTTACAGACTTTACAGGAAGCAGAAAAAGAATTAGAAGATATGCTTTTGAGCGCTAAGTTTGGTTCTGCATCAAGCAAAGTTGTTATTGAAGAGTTTTTGAGTGGAATAGAATGTAGCGTATTTGTTTTAACAGATGGTAAGAATTATGTTATCTTACCTGAGGCTAAAGATTATAAAAAGGTAGGAGAAGGAGATAAAGGTTTGAATACAGGAGGAATGGGTAGTATTTCTCCGGTTCCTTTCTGCAATAAAGAATTTTTAAACAGAGTAGAGGAGAGAATAATAAAACCTACTATCTTAGGATTACAAAAAGATAATATGAAATATCAAGGATTTATTTTCTTTGGTTTGATGAATGTAGAAGGAAATCCTTTTGTTATAGAATATAATGTAAGAATGGGCGACCCAGAAAGTGAAAGCGTTTTTGCAAGAATAAGTTCTGATATTGTTGAGGCTTTTGCTCTTGTTGGAGAAGGAAGGTTGAATGAATATAAACTTGAAATAGATTCTCGTATAGCAACAACGGTTATGTTATGTTCTGGAGGTTATCCTGAAAGTTATGAAAAAGGCAAGGAAATACTTGGTTTGGATAAAGTAAATAACGCTATTGTTTATCATGCAGGTACAAAACAGGGCGAGGAAAACAAAATTTTAACTTCAGGGGGCAGGGTTCTTGCAGTTACATGCTTAGGAAATGATATGCAAGACGCTTTAAAGCAAACTTATAACGAGATTTCTAAGATATATTTTGATAAGATGTATTACCGCAAAGACATCGGTAAAGATTTAATGTAAAAAAATAAAACCATGACTTTGCTGGAGGCGATAAAACAAAGGCATTCGGTACGTGCTTATTTGGATAAAGAGATAGAAAAGGAGAAAATAGAAATTCTCAAACAAGAGATAGAGAATTGCAACAAAGAAAGCGGTTTGCATTTTCAACTTGTGGAGAATGAACCTTTGGCTTTTCAATCCATAACGGCTCATTACGGAAAGTTTAGAGAAGTAAAAAATTACATAGCTTGCGTTGGGAAGAAAGCAGAAGACCTTTCTGAACGTGTAGGTTACTATGGTGAGAAATTGGTCTTGCTTTTACAGACTTTAAACTTGAACACTTGCTGGGTGGCTTTGACTTTTAAGAAAGTGCCAAACGCTTTTGTGGTTAGGGGAGATGAAAAACTTGTTTGCCTTATTAGTTTTGGTTATGGAGTAACGCAGGGTAATGCACATAAAATCAAGAAATATAAAGATGTGTGCAATGTTTCTTCTCCTACAGATAATTTTAGGAAAGGGGTAGAGGCCGCTTTGCTTGCTCCAACTGCTATCAATCAACAAAAATTTTTTATTACCATAGAAAATAATAAGCCTGTAATCAAACGAAAAGGGCTTGGTATTTACACGAAAATAGATTTAGGAATAGTAAAACTGCATTTTGAATTAGGAAGCGGAGAAAAATTATAATATAGACAACAAAAATAAACGATATAAGATGAAACAATATTTGGATTTGTTGGATACTGTTCTAAGAAATGGAACAGACAAAGGGGATAGAACAGGTACAGGAACAAGAAGTATCTTTGGTTATCAGATGAGGTTTGATTTGCAAAAAGGTTTCCCTCTTTTGACGACAAAGAAACTACATACAAGAAGTATTATCTATGAATTACTTTGGTTTTTAAACGGAGACACAAACGTAAAGTATCTTCACGATAACAAAGTGAGCATTTGGGACGAATGGGCGAGGGAAGATGGAAGCTTAGGTCCTATTTATGGTTATCAATGGCGACATTGGGATAAAAAAGATGGCGGTTTTGTAGATCAAATCTCCGATGTAGTAAATCAAATTAAAACAAATCCAAATTCAAGACGCTTAATCGTTTCTGCATGGAATGTTGCTCAAATAGATGATATGGCTTTGCCTCCTTGTCATTGCTTGTTCCAATTCTATGTTGCAGATGGACGTCTTTCTTTGCAACTTTATCAAAGAAGTGCTGATATATTTCTTGGAGTTCCTTTTAATATTGCCTCATATAGTATCCTGCTTGCAATGATGGCTCAAGTTACAGGTCTAAAATGTGGTGAGTTTGTACATAGTTTTGGCGATGCACATCTTTATAATAACCATTTTGAACAGGCAAAGTTGCAATTAACAAGGGAGCCTTTACCTTTGCCAACATTGAAACTTAATCCTGATGTAAAAGATATATTTTCGTTTAAATATGAAGATATAATAATAGAGAATTATCAATCCCACCCACATATAAAAGCCGATGTTAGTGTGTAGGACTTTATGTTTTTTATCGCATAAAGTAAGTTGATTACAAATAAGTAAGACTTCTTGAAAAAAGAGTTGATTTTAAGAAAAGAAAATCAACTCTTTTTTTCTTAAAACCAACTCTTCTTAGTATAAAAATCAACTCTTTTTTTATTGCTTTTAAGAGTTGTTTTTTGCAAATAAAAATTATGAATGATAATGTCCGAACATAATTCATAAAAATTAAGATTAAAAAAATCAAGCATAAAAATAAAAAGGAAGAGAGTGTTATAAACACTCTCTTCCTTTTGAATATACAAATTAGAATTTGATTTTCTCTTAGAAGAATAGTCTAAATCCAAATCTTAGACCAAGACCTCCTAAAGTACTTCTCCAGAAATTTGTTCTGAAAGTAAAGTTGTTGTCAATGTCATCAACATTACCTACTGAAGATTTTGTGTGAGTGTATCCAAATGATGCAAGGTCACAAGCAGCAGTAAGTGCTAATCTATTGTTTAAACTAAATTGGAAGTTCAAAGGTTCAATCATTAAACCAAACTCTGAAAGATCGAATTCATCTTTAGGAGTACCCCAAATCAAAGGAGTTTCGTCAGTTCTGCTACCAAATCCAAAATAAGCATAAGCACGAGGAGTCCAAGTTATATACTTATTAAGTTTCATAAAGTAGTGTCCTTGAAGAGTGATAGTAAACATGTTTCTTGCATCTGTGTAATCTGGATTTACACTAACATCTTGTGAAGATGTTTCAAAGCCTAAACCAAGACCTATTGACCAATTTTTGTCAAGCATGTAGTTACCAGAAACACTGATACCAAAATCACTGTTTCCTAATTTATCAACACCACCGACTTCTCCGCTATAAGAGCTAAAGTGAATGCCACCTTCAGTCCAAATTTGACCTTTGTGTTGTGCGAATACACTTGTTGAAGCCAATAACATAAGGCTTGCAAATAAAACTGTTAACTTTTTCATTGTTTTTTTTGTTTTTTGTTATAAGGTTTCTTATTTTTTTTAAGGGTAAAACAACGTAGAAACCTTTTTCCGTTGCTCTACGATTTGTAACTTTGGCAAAAGTAAAACATTTTTTCAAAACCACGCCCTTTTTGATTAAAAAAATGTACCAAAAGTATTTTTTTGATATTTTTAAATAATGTAAAAGGTGGTTTTATGTTTTATTTTTTGGAGATTAAAAACAGAATTGGAAGAATGAAAAATTTAAATATTATTCAGAGAGTAGATATAACCTATTGAAAGTGTTTTTTATGGTTAATATAAGAGTAGTTTTTTGCCTAAAAAAGCGTTAATATCAGAAAAAAAGATTAATTTTGCATTCCTAATTGTTTAAAACGTGGACTAAAATTTTTGGAAAATGTCAATAAACAGTAAAACACAAGATTTAAAAAAGAGGATGCAGGTTGCACTTCAAGGAGGTGGAGAAAAAGCCATTGAGAAACAGAAAGCAACCGGTAAGATGACAGCAAGAGAAAGAATACTTTGGTTATTAGATGACGGTTCTTTCCACGAATATGACCTCTTTGTTCAGCACTCAGGCAAAGATTTTGATATGGATAAAAAGATACTTCCAGGTGATGGTGTAGTTACAGGAACAGGAACTATAAGTGGCTATCCTGTTTGTATCTATGCACAAGACTTTACAGTGGCTGGAGGTTCTTTAGGTTATATGCACGCACAGAAGATCTGTAAGATTATGGATCATGCTATGAAGTTGAAAACTCCAATCATAGGAATAAACGACTCAGGCGGTGCCAGAATACAAGAAGGAGTAAATGCTTTAGCAGGTTATGGCGATATATTCTATCGTAACACAATGGCTTCAGGCGTTATTCCTCAGATTTCTGTTATTCTTGGACCTTGTGCAGGTGGTGCAGTCTATTCTCCAGCATTAACAGACTTTGTTTTTGTTGTAGATAAAATAAGTAATATGTTTATCACAGGTCCAAATGTGATTAAGACAGTACTTGGAGAAGAGATTTCAAAAGAAGACCTTGGTGGAGCAAGAGTTCATGCAGAGATTTCTGGTAATGCACATTTCTATGCAGAAAGTGAGCAAGAGTGTTTTGAACAAATAAAGTCATTATTTACTTATATACCTTGGAATAATGGAAAGAAAGCAGAACCTTTTGCTACACGTAAGCCAGATACCAAGAACTATAAAATGACTTCAATCTTCCCTTCAGATCCTGCTCAACCTTATGATGTAAGACATATTATAAAAGCTATGGCTGACGGCTCTGACTTCTTAGAAGTACAGCAGTTGTTTGCTCCAAACATCGTTATAGGTTTTGCAAGAATGAATGGCGAAACAGTAGGTTTTGTTGCTAATCAACCAGGAGCAATGGCAGGAGTCTTAGATTGCAATGCTTCAGATAAGGCTGCAAGATTTATCCGTTTCTGTGATGCTTTCAATATTCCATTAGTAACATTAGAAGACTTACCAGGTTATCTTCCTGGAATAGATCAAGAACATGCTGGTGTTATTCGTCATGGTGCAAAAGTTCTTTATGCTTATTCAGAAGCAACTGTTCCAAAGATTACAGTCATTCTTAGAAAAGCTTACGGTGGAGGTTATATAGCAATGTGTTCTTCTCACTTGAAAGCAGATTTTGTTTTTGCTTGGCCTACTGCAGAAATAGCTGTTATGGGACCAGAGGGAGCTGCTAATATAGTATTTGCTAAGGAAATAAAAGAATCAGAAAATCCAGCAAAAACTCGTAAAGAGAAAATAGACGAATACAGAAAGAAATTCGCTAATCCTTATGTTGCCGCTTCTTATGGTTATGTTGATGCAGTTATTCAACCAAACGAAACTCGTCAATATGTACTTCATGCTTTAGAAGTTTCAAAATACAAACAAGTAGAAAATCCTAAAAAGAAACATGGCTTACCACCATTCTAATCTACTTTTTAGGTATATTCTAAATAAGTTATTAACGAAACAAAAATAAAGGAGAAAATATAATGGCTGAAAATACAAGAAAACATTACAGACAATTATATATAGAAGTTGAGCCAGGTGAAGTGTTTGCTTTCATACCAGGAACAATAGTAGATATTTTTGTCAAGGAAGGAGAGAGAGTAACAAAAGGACAACCTCTTTGTACCCTTCATGCTATGAAAATGGATAATAAAATATGTTCTAACATAGATGGTATCGTTGAAAAAATCAACATAGAGCCAAATCAAAACGTAACTAAAAATGATGTTTTGATTAATATTAAAAAAGAAGAACAAGAATAATTCTGTTTATAATATTTTGGGATAGGGGTTTTGCTAATTTTAAGGCAGAACCTCTTTTTTATTGACTATGTTTTCTTGTATTTTTATGGATTCTTGATGTATGACGTTGTATATTTCTTCAATAAACTCTTTGTTAAGACCTTGTTCTTTGCTTATTGAAATAATCTTATCCATTACTTCTTGCCAACGGTTAGGTTGAAAGACAGTCATATCTTTTGCTATCTTTATTTCTGCTATTTGCTTGCTCAGATTCATTCTTTCAGATAAAAGATTACAAATATTTTTGTCGATATCGTTAATCTCTTGTCTGTATATCTCAAGTTCGTTGCTGGTTATTTCTTTGTTGTTAGGAAAATTAATAGAACTTAAAAAAGCTTTTAAATCATTGCTAAATAATTGTTGAGCACTGTCTGTTTTAGCTTGAAGAGGATTGTTATGAACCTCAATCATTAAACCGGCAAAACCAATGCTGGCTGCACAAGCAGCAATCTCTTTTACATATTCTCTTTTGCCTGCAATATGACTTGGGTCACATATAATTTTAATATCTCTTCTTAGTTGTTGTAATTCTATAGGTATTCTCCATAAAGGAGTTTGTCTATACATGGAATTATTTTCTAATGCGAAACCTCTATGTATTGCTACAATATCTTTTACACCTGCTTTTTCAATTCTTTCAATGGCACCAAGCCAAAGATGTGTATCTGGTGTAGTAGGATTTTTTATTAATATAGAAAGATTATTAACGCCCTTTAAACTTTCAGCTATTTCTTGAACGGAAAAAGGATTAGAACAAGTTCTTGCACCAATCCATACCGCATCAACTCCTGCTTTTAGGCATTCTTCTACGTGAAAAGGTTTTGCTACTTCTGTGCATACCTTTAAGGAAAATGTTTGTTGAATTTCTTTTAGCCATTGCAAACCAACTTCACCAACGCCCTCAAAGTTGTTTGGACGAGTTCTTGGTTTCCAAATACCTGCTCTATACCATGCTATTCCTGCCTCTTTAACGTCCTTTGCTGTTTGTAATACTTGTTGTTTGCTTTCAGCACTGCAAGGACCACAAATCAATATAGGCTTAGTTGAGGCAGATAGATATTCTTTCATTTAACGTTTTACTAAAGAAATCTACAATCATGGAATAGTCTATAATTGCATCTAAAACATCCTTGCTTGGAGTTTCAATTTGTAAAGAAGCAACTTCTAAATCTTTTTCCCATTCATTAAAAAAGTTGTAGTTCTGTTCCATACTGTTATTATTTTTCCTTAAATATTTTCTATAAAACGCAAGTTAATTATTTTTATTATACAAATAAATAAAAAAAAACTATCCGAATTGTTTCGGATAGTTTTTTTTGTTATAAATAATTTGCTATGATTAACTCATAGACAAAGACATTGAATTTTCTTCAGCCATACGTCTAATATTTATCAAAGCATAACGCATTCTTCCTAATGCTGTGTTAATGCTTACGCCTGTTTTTTCTGCGATTTCTTTGAACGACATGTTTGCATAGTGTCGCATGACAAGAACTTTACGTTGTTCTTTGGGTAGTTGTTTAATAAGGTAACGAATATCTTTGTATATTTGAGCCTTAATCATTTTATCTTGCATGTTAAACTCAGAAGTGTTTAAAGTATCAAATACACTGTACTCACTTGATTCGTAAACCATTCTGAATTTTTGGCCTTTGCGAGCATAATCAATAACAAGATTGTGTGCTATACGCATAACCCATTGAATAAACTTGCCTTCATCATGGTAAGAACCAGAACGCAAAGTATTAACTACCTTAACAAAAGTGTCTTGAAAGATATCATCTGCAACGGTAGTGTCTTTTACCATTGATAGTATGTAATTGAAAACCTTTTGTTGGTGTCTTTCCAATAACACTTGGAAAACTTTTTGTTCACCATTTTGATATGCTAAGACCAATTCTTGGTCAGTTCTGTTGTCTTTACTATATTGCATCATAAGAATATGTTTCTATGTACGTAAGTCAAAAATCTAAAAAAAGATAATATTCTTATGCCATTTATATTTTTTTTAATTAAACATCTATTTCAGTGGCAAAAATACAATTTTTTTTACAATAAACAACAAATTTTGTTAAAAAAATGCATTTTTTTATTATTAGACAACAAAAATTGTGCCGTAATGTGAGGAAAGAAGATAATTTTATATTCAAACAAAATAATAATTATACTTACTCTTGCGTTATTTACGCGATTAAAAATAACAAAATAATAGAAAGGTAAAACAAGATGAAAAAGATTTGTGTTTTATTATTAGGTATTTGTTTCGCAATGGGAATTTATGCACAAGATTTCACCACTGCAGCAAAAAAGAGCCTCCATTCCGTTGTTTATATTCAGTGTCTGGCTCATCAACAATCTTCTTATTATGATGATTTCTTTGATAATGATTTCTTTAATAATTTTTTTGGTTATAATCCTTTTCAACCAAGACAAAGGACCTATAGAACTTCTGGTTCGGGAGTAATTATATCTAAAGATGGATATATAGTAACGAATAATCATGTTGTTGCAGATGCTGATAGTATTACTATAACACTTAATGACAAAAGAGAGTTTGTTGCAAGGATAATAGGAACAGATCCATCTACAGACTTAGCAGTTATAAAGATAGAAACAAATGACCTTGCTCCTTTAGAATATGGCAACAGCGATAATGTAGAAGTTGGTCAATGGGTTTTAGCGGTAGGAAATCCTTTTAATCTAACGAGTACAGTAACAGCAGGAATAGTTTCAGCCAAAGCCAGAAATCTTAATATACTTAGCGATAGGAATAACAGAAATACTCTTACTTCTTTTATTCAAACTGATGCGGCAATGAATCCTGGTAATTCTGGTGGTGCCTTGGTTAATACAGAAGGAGAATTAATAGGAATAAACGCTGCTATTGCTTCTTCTACAGGTTCATATACAGGCTATTCTTTTGCAATTCCTGTTAATATTGCGAAAAAAGTAATAAAAGATCTTATTCAATACGGAACAACACAGCGTGCTTCTGCGGGAATAGTGATACAGGAAGTGGATTCTAAACTTATGCTTGAGAAAAATCTTAAAGATATGCGAGGTGTGTATGTAACACAGGTGATTAAAAATTCAGCAGCAGAAAAAGCAGGAGTAAAGGAAGGTGATGTTATCTACAAAATCAATGATAAGGAAGTAAATACCAATGCTGAAGTTAATGAAGTTATGTTACAGATGTCTCCGGGTGATGTTGCTCATTATGAAATCTTGAGAAAAAACGAAATATTGCAAAAAGACTTAACGCTTTTGAATGAAAGCAATACTATGGAGATAGTAAAAGATAATGCAGAAACTGTAGAGGCAATAGGTTGTACTTTTAGGGAAATAAATAATGATGAAAAAGCATCTTATTCTATTGCTAAGGGATTAGTAGTTACTAAAATATCAAAAAGCAGATTGGCTTCTGTTGGTATAAGAGCAGGATTTATTATTACAGCAATTGATGGTAAAGTAAATCTTTCTTTAAATGATGCTAAGAATCTTGCGAACAAAAAGGGACAGACTCAAATAGAAGGATTTTATCCTAATGACAATAGAACATATTCGTTTATATTAGTTTTATAGACTGATAATTTTTTAGAATAAATTAAAAAATACGGGAATACTCAATTTGAATATTCTCGTATTTTCTTAGTCTTTGATAATAAAATCTTAATTGTTTAAGATATGTTGGTGATAGTAGTTTTTATTATAAGAAACTATTATAATTTGATTATTATTTAATAAAGCGACTACAACTCTTTCCCTCTTTAATTGATGCATCTGTCTATAAGTTGCAGAACTTAAGTCTGTGGAAGAAAAAGTCATAATATTTATATCGTCACTTTCATTTTGATAATTAGATATATCTTGCATAATGCTTTGACCTATGTTTGAAGTCTTTTGAATTGTAGAAGTGAAATAGTCTTGATAGTCTTCAATTCTGTTGATATAGCAGGTGATAACCATATTCTGAGAGTTATTTATTGCAGATGAATAAATATTCTCGTAGTTTTCTATACTTACTCTGTCGGGAGTTAGTCCTAAAATTTCGTTTGCTTCTTGTGCTGAAACGTTTATCAGCATCATTAAAGAAAATACAAACAATGCTATTTTATCTAAAGTATTCATAATTTTGATTTGTTTGATTTAATAAATGCAATGTAATAACGAAATAGGGTTAATTTTATTGTAATATAAGGCCAATATTAATGTTAATTTGTTGTAAATAAGTAAAATATTTAATTGATTATAGTGCTAATCGTAATAGTATTAACAGTTTTTGATTGTTGTGTAAAAAGATCAAAACTTATTACACGGAGTTTTGATATTTTTAATTAAGATTTCTTTTGACAAAATCCCAAAGAACGATGCCACAAGTAACGGCAACGTTAAAAGAATGTTTTGTTCCAAATTGAGGTATTTCTATAACATTGTCGGATATATCAATAATATTTTGTTCTACACCTTCAACCTCATTACCTAAAACAATAGCACATGGAGAGTTATCTTTTTGAAAATCTTGCAGCATGACGCTATTTTGTGCTTGTTCTATGGAAAAAATCTGATATCCTTTTGTTTTTAACTCTTCTATACATTGCAGAGTATTGTCATAATAAATCCAGTCTACACTTTCAGTTGCTCCTAATGCAGTTTTGTTTATTTCCCTATTTGGAGGAGTTGCAGTTATTCCGCACAAACAAAGCTTTTCTACTCTTAATGCATCACAGGTTCTGAAAATACTTCCAATGTTATTCATACTTCTAACATTGTCTAACACCACAACAATAGGATTTTTCTTAGATGTTTTAAATTCTTCTACACTTATTCTGTGTAGTTCTTCCATTGAAAGTTTTGTCTTGTTCATTTTTGTTTAATTAGTAACTTTTATTTAATTAGTAATTAGTAATTAGTAATTAGTAATTAGAAATTAGTAATTAGTAATGAGAAATTAGCGAAATAACGCTTACATATTTAGTTGCTATGCGTTACTGTCGGCAGGTTTTTCTCTGTAATTTTTAATTACTTAATTTAATTCTTACTCCAAGTTGCATAAAAATATCTTCATCGTAAGGATATAAAGGTAGAAAATATTGTACCTTTTTAAGTATTTCTAAGGTGTTAGGATTAATGCTCCATGTTTCTGCTATTCTTATTGCTTCAATATCTTCTGGTACTATATCAGTATAGACTGTTTTTAAAATATCTTGACCTGTTTCTTCATCATAGATACTTACGTTCTTTTTCAATACTAACAAATCTTCTAATTCTTTAACGGTCTTAAATTCTTCTCCGTTTGAACGATAAATATTTATCTTTTTGTTTTGTATGTTATCAAATAAAGACAATGTAAAAGGCATCTTGACAGGATATTTTAAAGGCAAAAGGCTAAGAACTGTATCTGGTATATTAAGAATAGGTTGTACGGAATTTGTTATTTTTTTGCTGTTATCAGGGAGTTCGTTTTTGCTGAGGAAAATCCAAAACAAAGGCATCTGAACGCTGTCATTCTTTTCTCCGTTAAAAGACTTATATCTCACAAGATAAGGACAGTAAGCTAAAACTTTCTTTTCAATAGTTAAAGTTTTGTAGTCGTATTTTACACCCTCTTCAAAATCGTAGGCAGAAACGTAAGGGATAATAAAATCCCAAACATCTTCTTTCTTGAGTGTATTGTTGAAGTTGTTTTTTTCGAAGGTTATGATTTTATTGGCAACAGAGTCAATGCTTAACTCTCGTTTTCTTTCATCATAGATCTTTATTTGATTTGTTTTAACAGCGTTGAGTATGGTTTTTGCTAATTCTTCTCTAAAGTAGCCTGTTATATGTTCAAACTTCTTTGGATTTAAACTGTGATTGATTTCTTTCTCTGGATTAAATACTCCTACTTTGTGTTTTTCGTACTCAATACTGTAGGTTTCGTTTTGTGCATTTAAACCAAAAGTAAATAAAACTAAGAATAAGTATATAATCTTTTTCATAAGGCTTATTTTTTTCTAATATAATAAATAGGATAATAGTAAAGGAAAGTTCCATTTTTGTCTTTTATTGCTATTATAGGAGCAATGTAGTTAGTGTTCTTGGTAAATGATAAAGTATTCTTGTTAAAGTATATTTCTTCACCAAAACGTAAGTATTCAAAATCTTCAGATTGGTATTGCATATTGAGAATAGTATCAGTTTCTTTTATATTGTTATCCCCTAAATCTTCAATCATACTTTCGGTTTTAGAGAATTTTCTTCGTTTAAGAATATTTGACTTTTGTAAAGCTTCTGTCATATCTGGATTTTCAAAGACAGGTATTTCCATATTCTCTGCTTTTTGTATGAATCTGTCAAAATAAGGAATAGAATATTCTTCTTCTAAGTTGTTTTCCCACCAACGATAAGGTGTATAATTATAAATAGGTATGGTATAATGAATGTTTCTTGTTATCAGTAAGTCTTCAGTGTTACTTGTTGAGTTAGTTTGTTCCAACCAACCAAGAGGAAAACTGAATCCTTCTCTTGCTTCAAATCCTTCTTCAGTTAGGAATAAAGAATCAATGCTTATGATTGGACAAAACGCTAAAACTTTCTTGTTGATAAGCATTGTTTCGGTGTTGTATGTCCATTCTTCTTTGAAGTTTATCTTGGTAATGTAATTTTCTAAAATATTTTGAACTTCTTTTTTGTTTAATTTTCTGTTGTAATACTTTGCTAAGCTATTGTTTAATTTAACTAACATAGTATCCCAAACAATAGTTTTGCCTTGTTCGTCTAACACTTTAATCTTATTGCCTTTCCAATTGTCCATAAATAAATCCATCGCCTCCCAAAAGAACCTTTGATTGATTTTGTAGTTGTAAATGATGGAATCTTTATGTTTATCTGATTTAACAGTGTTCTCAGTTAAATCAATTTTGTATACAATCTTCTTTGTTAGTAATTTCTCTTGCGAAAAGCCTATAATGGCAGAGAAAACAAAGAATATAAACAATACTTTCTTCATAATGCTAAATTTATTTTCATGGCAAAAGTAATACATTTTAATGAGAAATTAGTAATTAGCGTTTAGAAATTAGTAATTAATGTATTAATGTTCGAATATTTTTAGTTTCTATTTTCTAATTTTTAATTTATTTTATATTTTTGCAGCCTTGAATGGTGAATCTAAATTAAATAGATTGAAGAAAAAATACTGAAGTAATAAACTTAGATAATAAATTTTTTAGCAATGAAAAACAAATACATTGACTTAATTGAGCAGACTTTTGAGTTTCCGCAAGATGAATTTTCTGTAGAAGATGAAGAATTAAATTTTCATGATATACCTTTAATGGATATTATTAAGCAATATGGAACACCACTTAGACTTACTTATTTGCCAAAGATTTCTTCTCAAATTCAAAAGGGAAAACGTTTATTCAATGTAGCACGAGCTAAGGTTGATTATAAAGGTACTTATAATTATTGTTATTGTACTAAGTCTTCTCACTTTGCTTTTGTATTGGAAGAAGTACTTAAAAACGAAGTAAATATTGAAACTTCATCTGCTTTTGATATTAACATAATAGAGGAACTGTATAATCAAGGTAAGATAACAAAAGAACAGTTTATTATCTGTAATGGTTTTAAAAGACCACAGTATATTGAAAACATAGCATCTCTTATTGATAATGGCTTCTGTAATATCATACCTATTATAGATAATATAGAAGAATTTGAGGCTATGAATGATTATATAAACACTAAATGTAATGTTGGAATACGAATAGCAACCGAAGAAGCTCCTCAATTTGATTTCTACACTTCAAGACTTGGTATTAGGTATAATGAAATCATTAGTTTTTATAAAAGTAAGATACAAAAGAATCCTAAGTTTAAACTAAAAATGCTTCATTTCTTTATTAATACAGGAATAAAAGATACTGCTTACTATTGGAGTGAGTTGGGTAAATGTGTTAATGTGTATTGCGAACTTAAAAAGATAGCACCTGAATTAGATAGTCTAAATATAGGAGGAGGTTTTCCCATTAAGAATTCGTTAGGCTTTGAATACGATTACGAATATATGACAGAAGAAATCCTTGCTCAGATAAAAGAGAACTGTAATAAAAATGATGTGGAAGAACCTAATATATTTACAGAATTTGGTTCCTTTACTGTGGGAGAGGCTGGCTGTATTCTTTACTCTATTATTGATCAGAAAAGACAAAACGATAGAGAATTATGGTATATGATTGACTCTTCTTTTATAACAACCTTACCAGATACATGGGGAATAGGACAAAGATTCATACTCCTTCCTATTAATAAATGGAATAATGAATACGGAAGAGTCTTTCTTGGAGGATTAACCTGCGATTCACAAGATTATTATTCAGCAGAAACACATTCTAATGCTATATTCTTACCTAAATTTCAAAATAATGACAATGAACCCCTTTATATTGGTTTCTTTCATACAGGAGCTTATCAAGAGAGTTTGGCAGGTTACGGTGGTATTCAGCATTGTTTGATACCACAACCAAAACACGTTATATTAGATAAAGATGAGAATGGAGAATGGACAACAAAACTATTCACCAAGGAACAAAGTCATAAATCAATGCTTAAAATTCTGGGCTACTAATTAAACTAAGTATTTGTTTGGCCTGAGAAACTGTTTTAACGTCTTTTATTACAAGTGTAAGGCTGTCGTTTTCTTCTTTTAGAAGGCAACGATTAGCAAATTGGTTCGCAAATAACAACACGTGTTGAAACTTTTCTGAAGCATAGAACTTGCTTTCCTTGTTGCGAACAAAGGTTAGTTGAGCTTTGTCTCTCTTTAGTACAAGTTTTTCTACAGCCATATCTTTAGCCATCTTTCTAATGCGAACTATGTCAAACAAGTCCAACGTTTGCTGAGGTATTTTTCCAAATCTATCTCTTAGCTCTTTTTGAAGGGAGATTAACTCTTCTTCTGTGGAGAAAGAATCCAACTCCTTATATATCTTAAATCTTTCTGTAATGTTGGATATGTATTTATCGGGTATTAATACTTCTAAGTCTGTTTCAATAATACATTCTTTTACATAATCTTTTTCCTGCTGAGGATAAAGAGAAGAAAAGTCGCTCTCTCTTAGTTCTTCTATGGCTTCAAGTAATATTTTATTATAGGTATCATATCCAATATCACTGATAAAACCACTTTGTTCAGCTCCAAGAATATTGCCTGCACCTCTTATATCTAAATCTCGCATACTAAGAGCAAATCCACTTCCTATTGAAGAAAACTCACAAATGGCTTGCAATCTCTTGTAAGCTTGGTCAGTTAATATCTCTTCGCTTGGAATAAGTAGATAACAGTAAGCTTTTTTATTGCTTCTGCCCACTCTTCCCCTTAATTGATGAAGGTCTGACAAGCCATAGTTTTGAGCTTCATTGATAATAATGGTATTTACGTTAGGAATATCCAAGCCATTCTCTACAATAGTAGTGGAAAGTAAGATGTCATACTCTTCATTTATGAAATCCATCATGATTTTCTCTAATTCCTTTCCGTCCATTTGTCCATGACCTATTGCAATGCGCGCTTGAGGAACAAGTTTTTTGATTAAAGAATAAACATTTTCTAAACTTTGCACTCTGTTATGAACAAAGAATACCTGGCCTCCACGATTTAATTCATTGACTATCGCTTTTTTTATTTGCATTTGAGAACCAGAAAGCTCTGTTCCCTTTCTTGATAATGAATCGTTTTTGTCATTGAATCCAATAGAAATGATTTCTGTAGTTATTGGCTGACGATTAGGAGGAGGAGTGTTGATAACAGAAAGGTCTCTCGCTCCCATAAGAGAAAATTGTAAAGTACGAGGAATAGGAGTTGCTGTTAAAGTAAGTGTATCTACATTTACTTTCATCTGTTTTAGTTTCTCTTTTATAGAAACGCCAAACTTCTGCTCCTCATCTATTATTAAAAGACCTAAATCCTTAAACTCTACATTCTTTGAAACTATAGCGTGTGTTCCTATAAGTATGTCTATCTTACCGCTTTTTAGGTTTTGAAGTATCTCTTTCTTTTCTTTAGAAGAACGGAATCTATTCAGATAATCCACTTTGCAAGGCATATTTTTCAACCTTTCCGAAAAAGTCTTGTAATGTTGAAATGCAAGTATTGTTGTAGGAACTAAAACAGCAACCTGTTTAGAATCATTAACGGCTTTAAATGCTGCACGAATAGCGACCTCTGTTTTTCCAAAGCCAACATCACCACAAACTAATCTATCCATAGGATAGTCTTGTTCCATATCTCTTTTTACAGCTTTGGTCGCTTTATATTGATCTGGAGTATCTTCGTATATAAACGAGGCTTCTAAAGTATTTTGTAAATAACTATCAACTGAGAAAGCAAAACCTTTGCTTGCTTTTCTTTGAGCATATAGTTTTATGAGGTCTTTAGCAATATCTTTGACTTTCTTTTTTGTTCTTTCCTTCAAAGTTTGCCAAGTAGAAGAGCCTAATCTATTTAGTTTTGGTTCTGTTCCTTCGTTAGAAGTATAACGAGAGATTTTGTGCAAAGAATGTATTGATACGTACAGAATATCATTATTCTTGTAAATAAGTCTTATCGCTTCTTGTTCTCTTCCGTTATTGTTTAGTTTCTCTAAACCGGAAAACTTACCAACACCATAATCTATATGGGTAACATAATCTCCAGGTTTTAGATTTATAAGTTCATCTATTGTTATACTTTCTCTTTTATCCACATTATCTTGAATGTGATAACGATTATAACGATTAAATAACTGATGGTCTGTAAACAAAGATTGTTTTAACTCGTTATCAGTAAAGCCTGCAGAGATACTGTAATCTAAAAATCTAACTTTTATTATCTTACCGTCACTCTCATATTCTTTAATGATGTTTTCTATCCTTTGTCTTTGCTTTTCATCTCTAACAAAGAACATATTGTCATAACCTTGTAAAGACAAATCTTCTAACTTATCAGCAAATAAAGAGAAATCCAAATTAAAAGAAGGTTGCAAAGAAGTTGAGAAATAAAAAGTTTTGTTTCCCTTATTTCCGAAATACAGTCCTGTTTGAATTAAACTAAATTTTGAGATAGAATCTGTAAGTTCTCCTCTTGTAAGATAATTATCTTTCATCTGAGAAGCCTCAAACGAAGTAGAAACTTTTTCTAAGCAAATAGAAAGATTTCTTGTCCAAATAACAGTATCACTCTTTAAATAAGAGAATAATGATTCTAATCCAAAATTCCTTGCAATAATTTGGCTGTCTTCTTTGAAGCCACCCCAATTTTCTAATTTCTCATTACTAATTTCTAATTGTATTTGTTGTAGGTTCGGTATAATGATAAAACTTTCTTTCTCTTCTATTGATAATTGAGAAGCTATGTCGAATGTTCTAAGACTTTCTACCGAATCCCCATTCATTTCAATTCTATATGGTAGTTGGTCAGCAAAAGAATAAACATCAAGTATTCCTCCTCTTATAGCATATTGCCCACTATCTACTACAAAATCTACACATTCAAAACCATAGTCATCTAATTCTGAAATTAAATCATCTATAGATAGTTTTTGTCCTTGTTTTAGTACTATCTTCCTTTCATCTAAGGCTTGTTTTTGTACAACTCTTTCTTCAATAGCTTCAGGATAAGACACAACAATTAAATTCTCCTCTTTATTAAGTCTATTAAGAACTTGTAATTTAAGGGCTGTACTATCATTGCTTCGTTTTTGTTTGTCTGTTGCTGCTGGGTAGAAGACAACGTGTTTGGTGGAATAATCACCTTGTTCATCGTCTAAGAGTGTTTCAAGGTCATTGCAGAAATAGGCAGCCTCTTCCTTTGTCTCCATTATCACAAGATGAGTCTTGTGGTTTAAAATCGTATCTATGCTACTCACGACGAAGGCAAACGCACTGCCAACGCAAGAATTTAAAAATATATTTGCGTTATCTTTCTTTATCTCTTCTGCAAGTGCTTGTATTGTCTTACTCTTGATATAAGTTTCAACAACTTTTTTCATATTGCAAAATTACAAAAAATATAGAATATCAAATATGCGAAAAAAAAGAGTTGATTTTAAGAAAAGAAAATCAACTCTTTTGTATCAAAAGATCAAGATTTGAGAAAAGAAAATCAACTCTTTTTTTAATGTTTGAAAGATTTTGAAAATCTGTGCTTTATGTTTTTTACAATAAAAAAGAATTATTTACGTTTATATTTATAAAATAGAAAAAGATGATAATAGATAATAAATGTGAATGTTTTGCTTGTAATATTCCATCGCTGGATACTATTAAGATAATCAAGCGCAACGGTGAGTTTGTTAAAGAAGATAGCGTTGTATTCAACTGCTTGAGCAATAGTATTAAGGTTGAGAATCTTAAAAACAATCATTCTGTAATAACGATTAAAGACAACACCACTATAGCTCGTCCTATTCAGATTATTAATCTTTTAGATAAAGAAAATAATGAACAAGAAGAGGAGAAACTCCATATTGTTGTGGGAGAGAACTCAAAGATAACTATTCTCTATTGTGATGATACTCTTCCAAAGACTACTTCTAATTCTCTACATAATTTTTCTGTGGATATGAAGCCTTATTCTTCTATGGCTTTATACAAGATGGAGAATGTAAATAACTCAACAAGCATAACATCTAACCTTGTTTTTAATCTTAGTAATGACGTTAATTTGCAGACTTTCTTTCTTACTCTTAATGGAGGTAAGCTAACAAACAACATAAGAGTCAATTTTAATGCTCAACACTCTTTTGCAGACCTTAATGGTTTATACCTTATGGATAGAGAACAGAGCGTTGAGAATGTTGTTAAAGTCTTTCATTACAAAAACGACTGTAAAAGTACTCAACTGTTTAAGGGTATATTAGATGATGAGGCAAAGGCTAATTTCATTGGACATGTTTTGGTGGATTACTATGCTAAGAACAACGAAGCACGTCAAACTAATAACAATATTTTACTTACCAATAAGGCTAAGGTAAATACTCGTCCTGTTTTGGAGATATATAATGATGATGTTCAATGTTCTCATGGCGCTACTACAGGACAATTAGATGAAAATGCTTTGTATTATCTTAAAACTCGTGGAATCTCAGAAAAGCAAGCAAAGATGTTGTTGATGAATGCTTTTTGTCAGAGTGTATTGCAAAAAAGCGAAATCAAAGAACTGCAAGAAGGATTGTCTTCTCTTATACAGAAACGTTTGGAAGGCGAATTGACAATGGAAAACCCATTTAAAATACAAATATAATGACTATCTGTATTTTTGGAAAAGAACCAGAAGGGAAAAGAGACAGAGAATTAATAGGTATTCTCTTTGAGAATCTGTCAAAAATCTATGAGGCTATTTTTGTTTGGCAGCCTTTGTTTGAAGTTGTTAAGGATTTAATAAAAGATACTTCAAAGATAAGGTTGTTTTCCCAACCTGAGGACTTAAAAAACTACGACGGCATTCTTCTTTCTTTGGGTGGAGATGGCACTATGCTTGATACTGTGGATTTTGTTATTGGAAGCAAAACGGCTGTATTAGGTGTTAATCTTGGTCATCTTGGTTTCCTTACCTCAGCAGGAAGAGATGATATACAGACTATTTGCAATGAGCTGCAAAAGAATAACTTTACTATAGAAAGACGTCCTATCTTAGAAGTTGATTTCTCATCATTGGGTCAAAAGACTCATTTTGTTGTTAATGAGGCTTGCTTTCTTTCCACAAATAGAGGCAGTATTATAGACTTAGAAGTGTTTGTTAATGATAAATATCTTACAACTTATAGTGGAGATGGTATTATAATAGCAACACCAACAGGTTCTACAGCTTATTCTATGTCTGCGGGAGGACCAATAATAAGTCCTGAGAGCCAATGTTTGTGTATCACTCCTATAGCACCTCATAATCTTACTTTTAGGCCTATTGTTATTGCTGATAATACTGAAATAAGGGTACATATACCACAGAATGAAGACCCATGTAAAGTTCTCGTAGATGGATATAGTATATTAGAAGCAAAGAAAGGAGATATTATAATAAGAAAGTCTATATATAATTGGAATCTTGTTCGTTTAGAAAACCAAGACTTCTTCAAAGCGATAAGAGATAAATTGATGTGGGGAACTACACCTAAGTATTTAGCACAAAATATGTAGTTATGACAGAAGAAAGAGATAAATGTGTGTTAGTAGGTGTGCAAACTCCTTACATAAGCGATGATAATCTAAAAGAATACTTTGATGAGCTGGCTTTTTTAGTGGAAACTTTGGATGCACAAGCTGTTAAAGTGTTCTCGCAACGCTTGCCAATGATAGACACTCGCACTTATGTTGGTTCTGGAAAGCTTGAAGAAGTGAGAGATTTTACAAAAGAACAAGAAATAGAATGGGTGGTGTTTGATGATGAACTTTCTCCTTCTCAATTAAGAAATATAGAAAGAATTTTAAACTGTAATGTTTTGGATAGAACACAAGTTATATTAAATATTTTTGCTAAACGTGCAAGGACTGCTCATGCTAAGACACAAGTTGCATTAGCTGAGTATAAATATATGCTTCCAAGACTTACCCGTTTGTGGACTCACCTTGATAGACAAAAAGGAGGTTTAAATATGCGTGGTCCTGGAGAAACACAGATTGAAACAGACCGCAGAATATTGCTTTCTAAGATTGCTATACTAAAAGATAAACTTGTTAAATTAGATAAACAGAAGACCCTTCAAAGAAAGAATAGGGAAAGTCTTGTAAGGGTGGCTTTAGTAGGTTATACCAATGTTGGTAAATCAACAATGATGAATATGCTTGCTAAAAGTGAGGTCTTTGCAGAAAATAAACTCTTTGCAACATTAGATACTACTATTCGTAAAGTTGTGATAGAGAATCTACCTTTTCTTTTGACAGACACAGTAGGTTTTATTAGAAAACTTCCAGATACACTTAAAGAAAGTTTTAAAAGTACTTTAGATGAGGTTAGAGAAAGTGATTTGTTAATACATGTAGTAGATATATCTCATCCTGATTTTGAAAATCATATAACTGTAGTTAATAATACTTTACAAGAAATAGATGCTATAGATAAGCCGATGATTATTGTCTTTAATAAGATAGATAATTATACATACATAAAAAAAGATGAAGATGATTTAACTCCTAAGGAGAAAATCAATTTTTCACTGGCTGAACTCAAACAAACTTGGATGGCAAAGTGTGAAGAAAATAAAGCAGTGTTTATATCTGCAAAAAACAAAGAGAATATAGAGGAATTAAAAACGGTAATGTATGATACAATAAAGACAATACATGCAAAAATATATCCATACAATAACTTTTTGTATGATACTTATGATAATTAGAAATTAGTAATTAGAAATTAGAAATTAGTAATGAATAATTGGGGTGGCTTAGAAGAAGACAGCCAAATTGCTTTAAGAAATTGGGGTGACTTCAAAGAAGGTTGGCAAATTATTGTAAAAAATTAATAATTAAAAAATAAAAATTATGTTATTATTATCAACAACAGTAAAAACAGAGAATGCACCTTTTGATATAATTAATAGTATTATTCAGTGGTGTACACAAAATGGTTTAAGCGCAATACAAAAAATTTTGATTGCTGTTATAGTATTGTGGGTAGGTTTTAAACTTATTAAGTTTCTTAAAAAGAGAGTGAAGAAAACTTTTGATAAGAACAATCTTGATGCTACACTTCGCCCAGTTATTCTTTCAATAATAAGCATAGGATTAAAAATACTTTTGATTATCTCTATAATAGGTTATCTTGGTATTCCTATGACTTCATTTATTGCATTATTAGGAGCGGCTGGTTTGGCTGTAGGTATGGCTCTTAGTGGTACAATACAAAACTTTGCCGGTGGTATTCTTATCCTTGTTTTTAGACCTTTTAAATTAGAAGATTATATTTCTACACAAGGCTTTGAGGGAACAGTAAAGAGTATTAAAATATTTTCTACTGTGATAAATACAGTAGATAACAAAGTTGTAACTCTTCCAAATGGAACTCTTTCTTCAGGTAATATTACTAACTATTCAGCAATGGGACAAAGAAGAATGACAATTAGTCCTGTAATGGCTTTAGGTACAGATGTAGAAAAGGTGAAAGAAGGAATAAGAGCGATAATAGAAAAGAATGAAAAGATACTTAAAGAACCTGCATACGATCTAGTAACAATAATAAACAATGGTTCTGTAAGTTTAGATGTAAGGGTTTGGTGTCAAACTCCAGATTATTGGCCAGTAAACGATTATCTGAATAGAGAAATATACAACTATTTAAGAGAGAATAATATTCCTGCACCATACACAAGAGTAGATTTAATCAATAATTAGAAATGAGAAATTTAAAATTGCTGATTAGTATATTGTTATTGTTTTGTTTTTTTTCTTCTTGTACAAAGACATTGTATGATTATAAAGATTATGATGATGCAGTGTATAGTTTCATTACTATAGAAAATCAAAAAGATATTAAAAACATACAAAAAAGTTATCAATCTATAGTTGGCGAAAAAGAATTGAAGAAGAAGAAATCCAACATTACAACACAAAGAGTTCCACCTGGAGCTTGTGCTGATTATGCTTATATTCTTTATCAACAAGGAGATACTGCGGGTTCTAATTTCTGGTTTCAAAGAGAGATAGAGTTGTATCCAGAAAGTCAGACTTATATTGTCAAATTGAGACAAGAACTTGCAGGGAATTAATAATTAGTAATTAGAAATTAGAAATGAGAAATTAGAAATTGGGGTGGCTTCAAAGAAGACGGCCAAATTGCTTTAAGAAATTGAGGTGGCTTTACAGAAGGTAGCCAAATTACTATAAGTAATTGCTGCGCTTTAAAATAAGATAGTTTAATTATTGTAATAAATTAGAGATGAAAAAATTAAAATTATTGATTAGTATATCGTTTATTGTTTTATTGATGTCTTCTTGTAGCATATTCAAAAAAACAACGAAGGATACTAATGTCTTAGAAACTACTTCTAAGACAGAGAAAACTATCTCAGAAAAAGATAAACAAAAACAGAGAACCAAGGAGTTAGAAAAAAAGCGTAAGGAACAAATCAAAGAACAAAAACGAGCAAATCAAGAATACGAAAAAAAGAAAAAAGCAGAAGAAAAAGAAAAAAAGAAGAAAGAGAAAGAACAAGACAAGTTAATAAAGAACTCTGCTAAATCTGAGCGTCAAAGGATAAAGGAGGAAAGAAGAAAAGAAAAAGAAACACTACTATCTTCTCAGAAACTTCAAGAGCAAGAGGAAAAGGAGAAAGAGAGGATTCAAAAAGAATTAGATAAACAACAAGAAAAACAACTCAAAGAGCAAGAAAAACAACAAGAACTCTTGGCAAAGCAACTTCAGGAGTCTGAATCTATAGCAGAGAATGAAGAAGAAAAGAAGAGAGAAGAGCTTATTAAAAAGTTAGAGAAGATAGAAGAGGAGAAAAAACAGAAAGAGGAACAAGAAAAGAAAGAGTTTGAAAGCCTTAGTACTATGGATCAGATAGTTTATCGTATGAAACATTCTGAAAACGAGGTTAAGGAAAAAGAAAATCAAAGAGAGATAGCAAAAAAAGAGTTTGATATTAATAATTATACTGATGAAGATTTAGTAGCTTTGACAGATGAGGAGAAGAAGCGAATACTATCTTCTAAAGATGAAAAACAAGAGGGTAATTTCTTTAAACGTACATATAGAAAAATGTTTCCTAAGAAAGTGCCAAGAAGTACTGCATACGAAAAACTTTATAAGGAAAAGCCAAAGACTGTTGTGGTGTTTTATCCATGGAATCGTTCTGGAGATAATCCAGCAAGTGAGATGGCATATACTTCATGTGTGAAAGAATTAACTTCAAAAGGTTACTATGTTATTTCTCCTCTTGCTTTTATGAGCGAGATAAAAAAAGATAGTCTTCTCACAACTAAAAGCACTAATTTAGAACGGATAAAAGAATGTAAAGAAAGATATAATGCAGATATGGTTCTTTTGTTGACAATATACAGATTTGAAAAACCATGGTGGAGTACTAATATCAATGTCGTAGCTCATTATGATTTTATCTCAACTACTACAGGTGATACTCTCTTTACTCGTCATGCAGATTTTAATTATGATACTCCAATGCCTACAAAAACAAAGAATAATGATAAACTTATAAAAGATGCTGAAACTTCTTTGTATTTAGGCTTATTTGAACAAATGCAAAAGTATGTTCTTTTAGATTTACCTGTTGGTCCTTATCATAAAAAATATGGTAAAGATGGTAACAAACGTTCTCAACCTCAAGAAAAAAAGTATAAAGTAAATATAAAACCAAGTTAATTTTAAATTAGTAATTGCGGAGAGCTTCCGCTGGTGATAATGCATAGCAATAAAGATATAATAGTTAATCCGTAATTGCTTGCAGCAATTTGGCTGTCTTCTTCGAAGCCACTTGCAGCAATTTGGCTATCTTCTTCGAAGCCACCCCAATTACTAATTTCTAATTACTAATTTCTAATTAAACTTAGTAATATGGCAAAAGATAAGAAAGTATATATATGTAATAATTGTGGTTATCAGTCCTCTTCTTACTTAGGAAAGTGTCCTGAGTGCGAGAAGTGGGGAACTTTTGAGGAAGTATTGCAGACAAACTCTGTTTCAAGTTCTTCTTTTAAAAAATCTTCTATAAAAAATTTGCCTATACCTATTAATAAAGTAGAATATAAACGAGAAATTAGGATAGATCTTTTAGATAATGAACTTAATAGAGTATTAGGTGGAGGTTTGGTGCAAGGAAGTGTTGTACTTATTGGAGGAGAACCTGGAATAGGAAAGAGCACTCTTCTTTTGCAGACAGTACTAAGCCTTAAGGGTCTAACTATTCTTTATGTTTCAGGTGAAGAGTCGCCCGAGCAGATTAAGTTAAGACAAGTAAGAATGAATAAAAGTTCAGAAACTTGTCTTCTGCTTAGTGAGACAAAGGTTGAAAATATAATAGAAATAGCACAAAACACATCTCCTTCACTTCTTATTGTTGATTCTATTCAAACGCTTACAAGTTATGATAATGAAAGTTTTGCAGGGTCAATAACACAGATACGTTCTTGTGCCGACAAACTCATTAACTATGCTAAAGCTTCGGGTGTTCCTGTAATACTTGTTGGACACATAACCAAAGAAGGTTCTCTTGCAGGTCCTAAGATACTTGAGCACATGGTAGATACAGTTTTACGGTTTGAAGGAGATAAAAATAATGGCTATAGAATAATTCGTTCAATAAAGAATCGTTTTGGTTCTACTGATGAGATAGGTATATATGAAATGACTTCCTTTGGTTTAGTGCCAATAGAAAATCCTTCAACAGTGCTTACTACTCAAAGAGAGGAAAATCTTAGCGGAATATCTATCAGCGCTACTACAGAGGGAAGAAGAACTCTTTTAATAGAAACACAAGCCTTGGTTTCGCCTTCTTATTACGCTTCTCCACAAAGAGTGTCTAATGGTTTTGATATACGTAGATTGAATATGTTGTTGGCTGTATTGGAGAAAAAAGCAGGAGTTAAAGTTAGCAACAAGGATATATTTCTTAATATAGCAGGAGGTTTAAAGGTTAATGATCCTGCAATAGATTTGTCTGTTGTATCTTCAATAATCTCTTCCCATCAAGATGTTTGCATAGATAAGAAGTCTTGTTTTTCTGCAGAGATAGGACTTTCTGGAGAAGTAAGACCTATTCCTTATATAGATAGAAGAATAAAAGAGGCTGAAAATTTAGGTTTTAATAAGATATATATTAGCAAATACAATAAAGATGTAATTTCTTCAAGTGCGAAAATTAAACTTATATATTTAGCAAACATATCGGAATTGATAGAAATTTTAATTAAAAATTAGAAATTGGGGTGGCTTCAAAGAAGACGGCCAAATTACTGTGAAAAATTGGGGTGGCTTCAAAGAAGACAGCCAAATTACTGCAAGTAATTAGAAATTGAGGTTAGCAATAAAAAATCGTCAAAATAATGATTTAGATTGCTAATTTTTTTGTAGAAAAGCTTGTTATTAAATCAAGATGCCAGAATTCTATAATCTTTTTTCTTGTTTATATCAAATTAGGATTCTTTTACAATTCCTTTGAAAATAAATCCAGCATCTTCAACTTTTTGTTTTATATCGCTTTCTTTAGCATTGCCTTTGACTTTTAGAATCTTTTTGTTAATATCTGCCTCTGCATATTCAATATTCTTAAGACTTAAAACGGCTTTTTCTACAGACATCTTACAATGAGAACAACTCATACCTTCAACTTTGTAGATTGTCTCATCGGAGTTTAGTTCTGTTTTCTTAAATCTATTAAATAACTTCATAATTAATGTATTTATAAGTAATGTGCTAAATATTATAGCACAAATAGTTTTAAACAAAGGAATATGTTCCATTTTATTAGTACAGCAATTAGAAGTTGATACACAGTTGATATTATCTACAAAAAAGTTTTGAAACATATTAATCAAAAATCCAAATAACATAGCACCACCAACAATACTTAGAATATATATCCAAGTAAAACGTTTTCCCATTGTTTTTTTTACCACAAGAATAGAAGCAAGATTAACAGCAGGGCCAGCCATTAGCATTACAAGAGCAGCACCTGGAGATAGACCTTTAAGAATTAGAGAGGCAGCAATTGGAATACTACCTGTGGAACATACATACATGGGAATAGCAATGGCAAGTATGATTAGCATTTGCAAAAAAGTATAATCGGAAAACTTTAAAAAGAATTCATCAGGAATAAATATATTGATAAGAGCTGCAAGAATTAAACCTACTAAAAGTCTAATCCCAATGTTTTGGAGCATTTCTATAAAAGCATAATGTAATATTGCCAATAATTTATTGTGTTTTTTTTCTATTTTGCAAGAAACAGTGTTTGAATCTATATTTTCTTTTACCCAAATATTTACTAATAATCCACCACAAATACCAGTAATTAATGCAGCAACAGGTCTTACGATAGCGAAACCTAAGCCCATTAAAGAAAATGTAGCGAGAATAGAATCAATTCCTGTTTGTGGAGTTGCAATAAGAAAAGATGCGACTGCACCTTTTGAGGCTTTTTCGTTTTTTAAGCCTATCGCAGTCGGTATAACACCACATGAACATAAAGGAAGAGGAATACCCAATAAAGCAGCGAAAATAACAGAGGAAAAATTGTTCTTTGCAAGATATTTATGATAAAAATTTTTAGGTACAATTACGTGTAATATTCCAGCAATAAAAAATCCTAATAACAAATATGGGGACATTGAACATATTGTTGCCCAAAATTCTATTATAAAATTAGTTGTTGTTTGCATAATTTAGTGTTTGTTTATGTTTTAATTAGATTAACATTATATCATTTAGTACTTCTTTACCTAAATCTCGGTTTATTTTATTCTTTACAGCGTCTTTAACCATCAATAATTCTGATTTGGCAACAGGAGAAGAAAGTTTTACATATAGAATACCTTTATTTAAATACAAATCCTTGGTATATTGCTTAACAAGTTTGCCCGTAACCTTTTCCCATTGAGCTTTAATATCTTGCTCATAAGGGTTGTAGTCTATATGACAGTGCTTGAAGAATACCTTTAAGAAGTCTTTTAATGGTATTTCGTTAGCTTGAGGTTTGCCTCTTTTGATTCCTTCCAAATAATAGTAACGATTAAATCCAGCCATCTTTTATTTTAATTAGAAATTAGTAA
This sequence comes from Bacteroidales bacterium, assembly GCA_045221575.1. GTDB lineage: Bacteria > Bacteroidota > Bacteroidia > Bacteroidales > P3 > Scybalousia_A. Next base: position 48,250 of record JBGUWU010000013.1, on the reverse strand, counting down.
TTAGAAATTAGTAATTGGGGTGGCTTCAAAGAAGACGGCCAAATTTTTGCAAGTGGCTTCAAAGAAGACGGCCAAATTTTTGCAAGAGACTTCAAAGAAGACGGCCAAATTACTGCAAGTAATTATAAAATATTGTTAAATAGTTATAATATTTGTTTTGTCTTTATGGGATTGTGGTATAATATTTTTAACTCTATCTATATGTGTGTCGGTAATGAAGATTTGCCCAAAATTGTCTTCAGATACAAGTCTTAAAATCTTTTCTACACGAGAGAAATCAAACTTATCAAAAACATCATCTAATAACAATAATGGAGTAGTGTGTTTTTTATCTTTAAGGAAAGAGTATTGAGCCAATTTCATAGCGAGAGTGAATGTCTTTTGTTGTCCTTGTGAGCCGATTTCTTGAACGTTGTATGAATTAAGTTTGAATATCATATCATCTCTATGTATTCCTGAAAGAGTATAGCCAAGTATCTTTTCTTTGTCATAGTTTTTGTGCATCTTTTCAAGTAGAGAACCTTCATAAGTTTGATATTCTACACTTGGTACTTCCTTCTTTTCAGAAACAAAATCATAGTAGAAGTTGAAATAAGAACGGAAATTGTCAAAAAACTCTTGCCTTTTAGCTTGAATGATTTGAGCATATTTGTCCAAACGTTCGTTCCATATATCTAATTGTATGATATCAAAGGACTGGGTTTCTTGCATAAACTTAAGCAGTTTGTTTTTCTGTTCTAAACTTCTGTTGTAGTTTAGAAGAGCGTCCATATACACAATATCAGTCTGACTTAGAACTATATCCATAAACTTTCTTCTCTGTTCCGATGAGCCTGTGATATAAAGACTGTCGTAAGGTGAGAGAATAACACAAGGTAATTTACCAATATGTTCGGAAAGTTTTTTATAAGGATTTTTATCGTGGAAAAATTTCTTTTTTTCTCCTTTTTTTTGAGAACAAGAATATTTTTCTTTATCAGAGTTTTCAAAAGAGTAAGTTCCAAATAAAGCAAAGAAATCCGCACCATGTTTAATAGTATTTAAATCGTTAGAAGCATGAAAACTTTTGCAAAAAGAAAGATAATATATTGCATCAAGGATATTAGTTTTACCAACTCCGTTGTTACCTACAATGCAATTAATTTGTAAGAAATTGTGTTCAAAACTTTCTAAGTTTTTAAAATTACTTATCTTTAAATTTTCTATAAACATAATCTTCAACTTTTTTCATCAACCACATAGGAGTAGAAGTTGCTCCGCTAATTCCAATATGGTTGAAATTTTTTATTTGTTCTAAGTCTATATCTTGTATATCTGAGATAAAGAAAGTATTTTTATTCTCTTTATAACATAGATTAAAGAGATAGTTGCCATTAGATGAGTCTTTGCCTGAAACAAACAGAACACAACCTACACTTTTCGCAAAATCTCCAATGTTTTTCGCTCTTAAAGATACTTTTTTACAAATGCTATCTGTTATAAAAACTTCTTTTGTAATGTGTTTCTGTTTTATGATGTCTATTATTTTTTGATAATCTTCTCTGTTTTTAGTAGTTTGAGAAAAAATATGCAAAGGACGAGAGAAATCTATTTGATTTAAGTCTGTTTCATTGGAAACTACTATGGCTGTATTTTCTGTTTGACCTACCAAACCAACAACTTCAGCATGTCCTTTTTTACCAAATATAACAATTTGTCCGTTTATTTTCTTCATTTGCTCATAACCTTTGCGAACATCTTTTTGAAGTTTTAAAACCATCGGACAAGTTGCATCAATAATCTCAATATTGTTCTTTTTTGCTTGAATATATGTTTGAGGAGGTTCTCCATGTGCTCTGATCATCACACGAGAATTCCTTAAATTTTCAAATTCGGCTTTGTTTATGGTTTTTAATCCAAGTTTTTCCAAACGTTCTACCTCTTTGTTGTTATGTACTATATCACCCAAGCAATAAAGAGTATCGTTTTTCTTCAATTCTTGCTCTAATGTGTCTATAGCACTAACCACTCCAAAACAAAATCCAGCTTGTTTATCAATAGTTATTTGCATAATTCCTTATGTTTGATTGTGAAAATCAAAAACCTGTCCAAGTTTGTCTCCAAAAAGTACGAGTAAGTTCGTCCCATTTTACTATTGTAGCACCAAAAAAGTCAAAAATATATCCATTAAGCATTTTGGTAGCTTGGTCTTTATCTTCTTTTTTCAACTGCGTGTACGTGTTTTCTACGTAAGATAGTTCTCTTTGTCCCTTTGTTGTGAAATAATCTCTCGCAGGTTCTAATATTTTTCTATAATTTCCCCATCTAACTGTTGCTAATCGGTTCGCTTTTCTATAATGCCAAAGAGCTGCGTCTTCTCTGTCGCTATGTTGTCCACAAATTTTTAGCATCTGAGGTAATTCTGTATTGCCAGAAAAAACAGGAAAGCGTGGAGATTCACCAGGATTGTCTAAGCAAATCCAAGCAACGCCGCCAATATCGTCATCTAACCAATTTCTTAATTGAATAACTGTACTATAAGCGCACCATGATACACTAACAGTACGAATATTTTTCATAGCAGAGTCTCCTTTAGCATAGTACATGTTGATTTCGTCTGGTCGCATCCAAGGGTTTGAAAAAGGAGAGACAATACTATCAGGTTCGTTTTCTACTATGTTTCCATCTTTATCTTTGTGCTTAGGATTAGGTATAAGATTTCTTCCGCTAAGGTTTAGGTCTGTACCTTCATAATAAGACCCTAAAAGACTAATAACTTCTTCTACACTTACTTTTTTATCTGGTTTTACACTCAAAGGCAACTCTTCTACCGTATCACTTAGGTTTAAAGATGGTGCTAAGTAAGACATTATATAATGTTCTCTTACACTATAGTTTTTCTTTTCACCAAAATAATTGCCACCACTAAACACTTTCCAAAAACAAAACTCTTCTTTTCCGTCCCAAAGACCTAATCGTTTTGCGACATCAAAGATATTATCGGAAAACATAAAGTTCTTCTTATCTTTCTTGTTTATTTTTGAAATACGGGAGATGTTAGCAGATACAGCAATCTCATCATCAGGTATTCTTTGTGCCGCCCAGACTCCACCAATCTTATCTTTACCTTCACCAAAGACTTCAAAAATCCACACTTCTTCTTTGTCGGCAATGGTTAAGCACTCTCCTGCATCACCATAACCATATTGTTTTATCAAGTCGCCCATAATTTTTATAGCTTCTTTAGCTGTGCTTGCTCTTTGTAAGGCTATGCGTTGCAGTTCTTCTATTTTGAACATGCCGTTAGGGTTTTCAAGGGTGTCTTTCCCAGAAATTGTTGTCTCACCCATAGCAACTTGTTTCTCATTCAAGCAAGGATAAGCAGAATCTAAGAAACGGAAAGTATGTTTTACTTGTGGTATCTTGCCTTTCAAATACATCTTAGTGCTATCAGAAGGACTTTGTGTGTGCATTCTGCCATCAAATATAGCAACACTGTCTTTTTCTTTCCAATCCTTAGATTGTACAATATTGAACCAAGTTCTGTACCATGAATCACAAGTATGAGAAGTTATAACCGAACCATCTACAGAAGCATTTTTGCCAACCATAATACTTGTACAAGAAAGAGGATTAGTAGTTCCGTTAATGTATTCTTCGTTTTGAGCATTTACAACAAGAGAACAAAACACTGTTGTAAGTAAAAGTATTTGTATTCTTTTCATTTGATAAGTTTTTTATTTTTTATTCTTTTAATTATTCTGTTTTTTTTAATACCAACGTTTATCTTCTTTGATAAATTTCCAACGTTACAAATATTTTGAAGAATATTCACTTTGTTATGCTTCAACTATTATTTTGGCTTGCAAAAGTATGAATTTTTATTCTATACTCAAAATAAAAATAATAAAACTTAATAACATTTGTTCTAAATAAACGTAATTATTTTTGCAGAATATTCTGTTTTAAAAAAAAGATGTAACTTTGCAAAAATTTTTAAAACGTTTATCAAAAACAACACATAATGAAAAGAATATTAGTATTGGGTTCAGGCGGTCAAATAGGTTCTGAACTTACAGTAAGATTAAGAGAGGTTTATGGCGGAGCTAATGTTGTTGCCACAGATTTAAATCCTGAAAGATTAACAAAACAAATTCAAGAAACAGGTCCTATTGGTAAGATAGATGCTTGTGATGCTAAGCAAATAGCAGAAATAGTTGATAAATACAATATTGATGCTATTTATAACTTAGTTGCTATTCTTAGTGCAACAGCAGAAAAGAATCCAATGCTTGGTTGGAATGTTGGAATGGGAGCATTAATTAATTGCTTAGAAATAGCAAGAGAAAAGAAATGTGCTTTATTTACTCCATCATCAATAGGAGCTTTTGGACCAAGTACTCCTTTGGACGGAACTCCACAAGATACGATCCAAAGACCTCAAACTATTTATGGTGTAACAAAAGTAACCGGTGAATTATTGGGAGATTATTACTACAAACGTTTTGGTGTTGATGCAAGAAGTGTAAGATTCCCTGGTTTGATTTCTTATGTTACTCCTCCAGGAGGTGGAACAACAGACTATGCGGTAAATATTTATTACGCAGCAGTAAAAGGTGAAGATTTTGTTTGTCCATTAAAGAAAGGAACTCTTTTGGATATGATGTATATGCCTGATGCATTGAATGCAGCAATCAATATTATGGAAGCAGATCCAACAAAACTTATTCATAGAAACTCATTCAACGTTACAGCAATGCACTTTGACCCAGAAGAAATCTACAATGAAGTAAAGAAACACTTCCCTTCTTTCAAAATGACTTACGAAGTTGATGATGTAATGCAGTCTATTGCAAATTCATGGCCTAATTGGATGGACGATTCTTGTGCAAGACAAGAATGGGGATTTAAACCTGAATATGATTTGCCAAAGATGACTGAAGATATGATTGCGAAACTTAAAGTTAAATTTGGAAAATAAATTCAAAAAATTCTTTAAACGATAAACATACGAGATATGATACAAAGAATTCAAACATTATGGCTTTTCTTGGCAGCACTTTTAGCTGTTTTGGCTTTTTTCTTTCCATTGGCAAACTTTTCTTTGCAAGACCAAGACATAATCTATAATCTTGTTGCCAAAACTCCAGACATCAATTCGCCAAGTTATTATCAACAATCTTCTGCAATAGTATTGATAATACTGAACTGTGTTTTCATTGCTTTAACTCTTGTTACTATATTTTTATATAAGAACAGAGTTTTGCAGATGAAGGTTCTGGCATTCGCCTTTTTGGTGGCTGTAGCCTATACTTTGGTTTTGTTCTTGTATCAAACTGATGCGGGATTGAAAGAAATCTTGCAATATTTCATGCAGGGCAAAGAAGATATGATGGATTCCATATTTAAATCTGCCAAAACTATTTATGGAGTCGGCTCTTATTTCTGTGTAGGTCAAATATTATGTCTTATTTTTGCTCGTAATGGAATAAGAAAGGACGAAAAACTTGTCCGTTCAAGTGATAGATTAAGATAGAAACTTAGATTTTAAATAAATTAAAGAGAACAAATCATTGGTTTGTTCTCTTTTTCTATTCGTGGATTTAAACTTGCCAAAAAAAGACTTGATTTTAATATAAAAAGATCAAGATTTAAATTTTTAAAATCAAATCTTTTTACTACAAAAACCAACTCTTTTTTTTCAAAAATCAACTCTTTTTTTTCAAAAACGGCGTTTTGTGAATTAAATAAAATATATTAATTGTTGTAGGTCAATATTAGTTTTAAAAGTTTTTGTAATTTTGCAAAAATTTTTACATAATGGAATATCATTTTAACTCAATTGAAAAGAAATGGCAAAAGTTTTGGAAAGAAAACAAAACTTATAAGACAGAAATAGATAATAGCAAACAGAAATACTATGTTTTAGATATGTTTCCTTACCCAAGTGGTGCAGGACTTCATGTTGGACATCCATTAGGTTACATTGCTTCTGATATATTTGCGAGATATAAACGTTTAAAAGGCTTTAATGTATTACATCCTATGGGTTTTGATTCATACGGTTTGCCTGCTGAACAATATGCTATTCAAACCGGACAACACCCTGCTATTACTACTGAAAAAAACATAGAAAGATATAAACAACAATTGGATTTGATAGGTCTTTCTTATGATTGGGACAGAGAAGTTAGAACTTGCGATCCTAAATACTATAAATGGACACAATGGACTTTTATTCAATTGTTTAATTCTTATTTTTGTAACGAAACACAAAAGGCTCAACCAATCTCAAATTTGATAGAGAGGTTTGAAAAAGAAGGTTCTGAAAACTTAAACGTTGCACAAACAAAACAACTTGTTTTTTCTGCTGAAGAATGGAATGCTTATTCAGAAAAAGAAAAGAGTGATGTTTTGATGAATTACCGTTTGGCTTATCTATCTGTTTCTATGGTTAATTGGTGTGAAAAACTTGGAACCGTATTAGCAAATGATGAGGTAGTTAATGGAGTTAGTGTTAGAGGAGGTTATCCTGTTGAAAGAAAGCCAATGCAACAATGGTCATTAAGAATAACCGCTTATGCAGAAAGACTTCTTAGTGGTTTGGAAACTTTGGATTGGACAGATAGTATAAAAGAAGTTCAAAGAAATTGGATAGGAAAGAGTAGAGGTTGTGCTGTTTATTTTAAAATAAAAGGCTTTGATGATGTTTTGGAAGTTTTTACAACAAGAGCAGATACAATTTTTGGAGTAAGTTTCATGGTCCTTTCACCAGAACATCCTCTTGTTAGCAAAATAACAACTCAAAACTATAAAATAGAAGTAAAACATTATATTGAACAAACAAAATCTCGTTCTGAAAGAGAAAGAGAAGCTGACGTAAAACAAGTTAGTGGTATTTTTACAGGAGCATACGCTATCAATCCAATAAATAATAAACAGATACCTATTTATATCTCTGACTACGTTCTTATGGGTTATGGAACAGGAGCAATTATGGCAGTTCCAGCTCATGATAGTAGAGACTTTGCATTTGCAAAGAAATTTATGCTTCCTATTCTTGAAGTAGTACTACCAGAGGGAGAGCAGGAGAGTAATACATACGCTTGGAAAGAAAGTCGTGATGCTAAAGAAGGAAAAATGATTCACTCAGGATTCCTTAATGGTTTTGAAGTGAAAGAAGCTATCAATAAAGCAATAGACTATATAGAAGAACATCAACTTGGTTATGCAACAACCAATTATCGTTTGAGAGATGCAATATTTTCTCGTCAAAGATATTGGGGAGAACCTTTCCCTGTATATTATAAAGATGGTATTCCACAAACACTAAACATTGAACAGCTTCCTTTACTTTTGCCAGAAGTTTCTTCTTATCTGCCAACAGAGAATGGAGAACCTCCTTTGGCACGAGCAGAGAATTGGCACACAGAAGAAGGTTACCCTTATGAAACTAATACTATGCCTGGCTTTGCAGGCTCTAATGCTTATTCTCTTAGATATATGGACCCAAATAACGAAAATGAGTTCTTTTCTAAGCAAGCTAATGAATATTGGCAAAATGTTGATTTATACGTAGGAGGCTCAGAACATGCAACAGGTCATTTGCTTTATTCAAGGTTTATATCTAAGTTCTTATTTGATATAGGTATTGCTTGCAAAGATGAACCTTATCAACGATTAGTTAATCAGGGTATGATACAAGGAAAGAGTTGTTTTGTATATAGAGTAAAACAAGATAAGACTAACGAAGACTTAGATACAACTCCTAATGTTGATACATACGTTTCTTATAATCTTAAACAGGATTATGATACTGACCCAATACATATAGATATATCTCTTGTAGATGCAAATAATGTAGTGGATATAGAGGCTTTGAGAAAATGGAGAGCAGAGTTTGAAAATGCAGAATTTGTTTTGGAAGAAGGAAAATATATCTGTGGTAATGAGGTAGAAAAAATGTCTAAGAGTCTTTATAATGTTATTAACCCAGATTCTCTTGTTGAGAGATATGGAGCAGATACTTTGCGTTTATATGAAATGTTTCTTGGTCCTGTTGAACAATCCAAACCTTGGGACGTTCAAGGTATAGAAGGTGTAAGCCGTTTTCTTAAAAAGTTCTGGCGTTTGTATGTTAATAATGATGGACTTTGTTTAACAGATGAAGAACCGACAAAACAAGAACTTCAACTTCTTCATAGGACAATAAAGAAAGTGGAAGACGATGTTGAACGTTTTTCTTTGAATACTTGTGTTAGTACATTTATGATTATTTGTAATGAACTAACAGATAAGCATTGTCATAAGAAAGCAATACTTAAACCATTATGTATTCTTATCTCTCCATTTGCACCTCATATAGCTGAGGAACTATGGCACTTGATGGGAGAAGAATCAACTATTACATACGCAGAATTTCCTAAATATTTAGAAGAATATCTTAAAGACACAGATTATCGTTATCCTATTTCTGTTAATGGAAAAACAAAAGCATTTATAGAGTTTCCTCTGGATAAAGATGCTGAAGAAATTAAACAAGAAGTTGTAAATGATCCTCAACTACAAAAACATTTGGAAGGAAAAGAAATAGTTAAGGTAATATTTGTTCCAGGTAAGATTGTAAATATTGTTGTAAAATAGCAGGGAAGTCTCTGCTTGTAATAACACAAAGCGACTAAAGTTTATATCTTTAGTCGCTTTATATTATTGTCAGCTTTAGTCTCTTCGTTCTCACTGTTTCTTTACAATTTCTCTTCTCTAATTTATTTGTATATTATTGTTGAAAAATTATCAAGATTAAATATTTCTGAAGCTACTTCTAATATATCTTCTGCAGATATAGAATCTATATCAGAAAAAGTTTCTTCTAAACTCTGAACTCTATTATAATTGAGAAGAGATTTACCTATAGCAAGCATTTCTTCTCTATTGTAATCGTTTTGAATAGATAGTTGTCCTTTCAATTGCTCTTTTGCTTTATGTATTTGGGACTGTGTTAAACGCTTATCAACTTTTCTTTGCAGTTCTTTTTTTATTAGCGATAACGTTTTGTCGATATATTGTTCATCAGTTCCTGCGTATATCTGAAAAATGCCATTATCGCTATAAGCGTTATAAGAAGATTCTATTAAATAAGTAAATCCATATTTTTCTCTAATATTCATATTTAAACAAGAGTTCATTGCTGAAGATCCAAGAATATTATTTAGTAGGGAGAAAGCAACTTTTTTATCTGAAGTATAATCATAACAAGGACTTCCAAGCATGATATGCGCTTGATAAGTATCTCGTAAAAACTCTTTGTGTTGTGGAATGTAGTTATACTTTTCTCGTCTTTGTCTATCAAGAGGTTTAAGTGGGATTTGACCGAAGAACTTTTCTATTAAGCGTACCCATCTTTCAAATTTAATATCTCCTACAGTGGAGATAACTATTAAGTTTGTCGCCCAATTCTTTTTAATAAATTCTATGACTTGTGAGGAAGAAAAAGACTTGACCTTATCTTCTGTTCCTAAAATCATTCTTCCTAAGCCGGTGTTTCCGAATACTAAACTTTCAAACTCATCATAAATAAGTTCCATCGGAGAGTCTTCATAGGAGTTAATCTCTTCTATTATTACAGATTTTTCTTTTTCTAACTCTTTGTCGGGGAATATGGAATTGAAAATAATATCGGAAAGCAACTCTGCTGCTCTTTCATAATGCTTATTTAAAAAAGTGCAAAACACAGATGTTTCTTCTTTAGTAGTGTAAGCATTTAGTTCTCCACCTACTCCGTCTATTCGTGATAGAATTCGAGAGGAAGACCGTCTTTCTGTTCCTTTAAAGATACAATGCTCAATAAAATGTGCCATGCCATTTTCTTCAGGACTTTCATCTCGGCTTCCTACATCAATAGTAACACCAAGATGCGCCACTTGAGAGTCTGTATGTTTATGAATAAGACGTATTCCGTTTGATAATGTATGTAATCTGTATGGATAATCCATTACTAAATTTAATGAGAAATTAGAAATTAGCAATTGGTGTGGCTTCGAAGAAAACGACCAAATTACTGCAAGAAATTAGAAATTAGTAATTACGGATTAACGATTATATCTTTAGTTGCTATGCGTTATCGCAAGCATTACTGCTAACGGAGACTCTTCGCAATTTCTAATTACTAATTTCTAATTACTAATTAAAGTAATATTATCTTGACATTACGTAATAAGAACCGCCCATCTTATTAACCATTCCCTGCATTAAATCTGTAGCTTCTTTGAAAGTCCTTCTTGAACCGTAACTAACATAATAGATAGGGTTTCCATTCTTTATTTTAGATATAACATATCCATCATAACCTAAAGAACGTGCTTTTCTTGCACCTACCTCTGCTTTTTGTTTACTGTCAAAGGTTCCTCCTACAACATCAAAACCTAATTTAGAATGATTTTGAACTAATACAGGAGAATTATCTACAACAGGAGCTTCTGGTTCTTTTGTTTTAGTTTCTTGAGTTTTTTGTTTTGGAGTTGGTTTTGTTGTTTTTACAGTTTGATTTCTGTTTGTTGGTGCTGCATTCAGTCCTTCATGGTTAAGCACTTCTTCTTTTAAAACTTCTGTTGGAGAAACTTCTATTGGCTCGTTTTCTTCTTGAGTTGGAGTTGCAATAGGTTGAGCAACAGGTTTAGCCTTTGTTACTTCTCTAACAGGGATATAATATGAAAGTTTGTCGGTAACAGGTTTAAGGAAACTAACATCTTTCAACCAACCCATATAATGAGCTCCTACAAAACCAGCACACAATAATAACAATGCTAAAACAATCCAAAAGATTATAAACCAAATCTTTCTTTTCTTCTTTCCATCTTTTTGTTTTTTCTTCTTTTTCTTTCCTTTTTCAGAAGGGTGATTGTATTTGTTAAGGATAGCCATAGCTTCTTTCTGTAAATCATCTATGGTTTCTTCTTTTTTCTCTTCTTCAACTTGTTCTGGCTGTTGAGTTTCTTCTGGATTTTCTTCAGCCTTTGTCTCTTCTTTTATAGGAGTAGATTCTTTCGCTTCATTGTTTAAAGCAATATCCACAGATAAAGGTTCTACTTCTTCACCTGCATTTATTGGAGTTGGAGAATCTACTTTTATTTCTTCGTGTTGAGAAATTCGGTCTTGAGTTTCTTGCTGAGTTTCTTGTATTCTATTTTCTGTACTTATAGTTTCTGATTCTGCTATTGTTTTAGCAATATTTTCTTGTTCAGTTTGTTCAATCTTCTCAATAGGTTCAGTAATAGGAGTTGTCTTAGTGTGGATTAAATCTATTTTTTCGTTTTCTGCTCTATATGTTTTTATGTGTTTTAGTTCACCAAGAGCGAAAACATCGTCCATAAGATTAAGGTTATCTTCTGGAGTAAAAGTATATTCTCCGACATAGCCTTGTTTTAATGTTCCAAGTTTATCTAATTTTATAGTTTCGCCTTTGCTTAATTTATTTATCAAAGAATCTGAATATTGTTTTATCCATGTTTCAGAAGTTTCTAAAGAAATGAACTCTCTTTTAGACATAAAAGAGATAAAATCTTTGTTGCCTTCTAATTTTTTTTCAAAAACAACTTTACGAGAAGGAGGAATGATAGTTCCTGCAGACTCATTGATTTGAGCAGATGATGTCTTAACACTAAAAGTACCTAATCCTGGTATTTCAGCATTGGTATTGTGCTTTAAATATTCGTATAAATTTTCTACAACGTTCATATTATATATTGTTCTTATTGATTATTCTTATTACGTTTTCTAAATCTTGAGGTGTATCAACACCAATGGTATCTATATCTGTTTTATTGACTATGATGTTATATCCATTTTCTAACCAACGTAATTGTTCTAATTTCTCGGTTCTTTCTAATAGACTTTCAGGTAGAGAACATATTTCTTTTAAAACACTTGTTTTATATCCATATATTCCAATGTGTTTAAAATATATTCCTTTGCCAATATTGTTTTCTCCTGTTGTTTCTCTATCGAAAGGAATAACAGAACGAGAAAAGTACAACGCTTTATTGTTTCTTCCACAAACTACCTTAACAACATTACTATCCTCTACATCTTTGTAATCCTCTATCTCTTTACGAAGAGTTACTATATCTGCATTTGTCTTTATAAATCCATCTAAAACTTTTTGTATTTGTTCTTTTTTGATTAGAGGTTCATCACCTTGAATGTTTATAGCCACGTCGAAACTCTTACCTTGTTCTTCTAATATTTCCACAACGGCTTTACATCTTTCTGTTCCGCAAGATAGAGACGAAGAAGTCATCATTGCTTTGCCATTATGTTTTTCTACTTCTTTTAAAATTCTGGTATCATCTGTAGCAACCAAGACTTCATCGAAAAGATTAGAATGTTTTACACTATCATAAACCCACATAATCATTGGTTTATTATTTATTAAAGCCAATGGTTTTCCTTCAAAACGTGAAGATTGATAGCGTGCTGGTATGATAGCAATTGTTCTCATTCTGTAAAATTAAAATAAACCATTAATTTCTGCATTAATCTTTTCTATAACTGTTCCTAAATCTTGAGGATTGTCTATTATGTTTAGTGTATCTACATCTATTACAAGCTTTCTTCCTTCGTATGATTCAATCCATTCTTCATATCTTTTGTTTAAAGAAGTAATATAATCTAAACGAATAGAAGATTCATAAACTCTACCTCTTTTGGTTATAAGATTTATAAGAGTAGGAACTGAAGCTTTAAGGTATATAAGTAAATCAGGCTTTGGTGTTAGAGAAATCATTAGATTAAAAAGAGAGAGATAAGTGCCGTAATCTTTATCAGAAAGTAATCCCATGCTATAAAGATTAGGAGCAAATATATACGCATCTTCATAAAGAGTTCGGTCTTGAATTATGTTCTCATTATTGTTATAGCAATTAATGACATTTGCAAAACGTTTATGAAGAAAATATATTTGCAAGTTGAAAGCCCATCTTCTCATATCTGCATAAAAATCCGATATATAAGGATTGTCGTCTAATTCTTCATATAACGGAGTCCAAGCAAAATGTTTTGCTAACATGGTCGTTAAGGTTGTTTTTCCGCTTCCAATATTTCCTGCTATAGCAACGTACATTATTTATATAAATATTATTTCTTATTTGAACGGCAAAGTTACAAAAATATTTAAAAATTGAAAAGAAAAATAGATGTTTTAAACTTAATTGCTTTTTTTTTTTTACTTTTGCTGTCAAAATAAACGCAAGTGAAATGAAAATAATATTAGCATTAGCCTTAGTACTTATTATTGTTTCTATAGTGCAACGAGTAAAAATAAGAAAAAAAATAAATAGAGGTGTTTTAGAAATAGATGAGATAAAAAAACTTACAAAACATAGAGTTCAATGGACTTGGTTACTTATTTTAGGATTGTTTCCTTTTGTGATTATAGCCTTACTTATGATGGCTCTTGCTTATGGTTTTTCACAAGATAAAGTAAAACCAAAAGAAGATATTGCTGTTATGAATTATAAAATAGCAATTACGGACAAGGATTCAATTAATGTAAGTGTAGAAATACATGATGAACAAACAAAAGAAGGATTAGTTAGGTTCTCTACAATAAATAAAGACAGTATTGACCAAGAATTTGTTATAAATTCTCTTAATATATGTTATCTCGCAAAGAAAGATACGTTGTTTCTTTATTATTATAGCAATACTATAGAAAATATCCCAAAAGAAATAAATAATATTGTAATAAATGCAAATAAACTAAATAAAACTCAGTTTGATAGCATGAATATTGATACTAATCTAAGAATAATAACAAAATTACCTCAATAATGAAAAAGTGGATTTTTATATTGGCATTAGTTATCTGTTTTAATTCAGCTTTTGCTCAAGATTCGGTGAGTAAAGAACGTAATCTTTCTTTTGAATTTAGCGCACAAGGATTATTTAATAATCACGAGTTTAAACGTCATATTGCATACGGTTATACTCTTGGAGGAATAAGAATTCAGCCTCATCTTTCCTACAAGATAAATGATGATATTAAGTTTTCTTTAGGTGTAAATGCTTTGCGTTATTGGGGAGCGAATGAATATCCTTTGTATAATTATGTGTCAGTACCAGAATATGATGAAAACAATCAACAAAAGCTTATTCATTTCCTACCTTTCTTACGTTTTACTTGGCAGATAAATGAAAAAACTTCTCTGTTAATAGGTAACATAGACAATAAAGATGGTCATGGATTGGATATTGCTCTTTGGAATCCTGAATTAGATTTTTCAATGGACGAAGAAGAAGGTTTGCAACTAAGATATTATTCAAAATATTGGCAAAATGAAATTTGGGTAAATTGGCAAAACTTTAATTTTGTTAATGATGTAAATAGAGAGAGTTTTCTTTTAGGTCTGAGTGGAACAATAAACACCGACTATTCAAAAAAACATTCTTTGTTTTTTGACTATTCTTTTATGTGGCAACATCACGGAGGAGAGTTAGACACGTTAGCAAACTTGGATTTAGACCATTGGCTTAATGGTAACTTTGGATTAAATTATATGATTGTACTTCCGTATTCAAAACTTTATGGTCTAATATTCTCAGTAGATTGGCTTTATTGTAAGGCTTTGAAAAACGATACTTGGTTTTTTAAAGCAGGAAATGGCATCTTTACAAAACTTACTGCCTTTGGAAAGAACTATACCGCAAGATTAGGTTTTTATTATTCTAAAGATATGATAAGTTTCTATGGTTCGCCATTTTTTTCCAATATAGCACAAAGAAATCCTGGAGAATATTATCCTGAAAATAAAATGCTTTACGCTCGTTTTGACTACTCATTATACAAAAAACAAAATGCAAGTATAGCTTTCTTTACAGAACTATACCATAAGTTAGATACTAAAACAAATCTCACAACAGAAACAAAACAACTTAGTTTCTCTTTAGGTCTTAAAGCTGAATTGTCAATAAAGAAATAAGACAAATTATTTGTATTTAAAATTTTTGTAGTAATTTTGCAAAAACTTTTGTGGATAGATTTGGATTGATTGCAACCACAATAAAAGAATGCTAAAACAACATTAACTTTTATTCGTTATTCAATTCTTTTGTATTTCCACGTTTTTAATAATTAATTAATAACTGTTTAAAAACTTTTTAGGAAATGTCAAGATTTATAACTTCAGAATCAGTATCAGAGGGACACCCTGATAAGATTGCCGACCAAATTTCAGATGCTTTATTAGATGAATTTTTAAGACGAGATAGTAATTCTAAAGTTGCTTGTGAAACACTTGTAACTACAGGATTAGTCTTTCTTGCGGGAGAAGTAAAAAGCCATGCTTATGTTGATGTTCAACAAGTAGCAAGAGATGTGATAAAAAACATTGGCTATACAAAGGAAGAATATCAATTTGCAAGTAACTCTTGTGGCGTTATCTCTACTATACATGAACAGAGCCCAGATATTAATCAAGGAGTAGAAAGAAAAGACCCTCTTATGCAAGGAGCAGGAGATCAAGGAATGATGTTTGGTTATGCTTGTAAAGACACTGAGGATTATATGCCTTTACCTGTTGTATTAGCTCATCAATTTGTTCATGAGTTAGCACAGATTAGAAAGACGACTAATCTTATGCCTTATCTTCGTCCTGATTCTAAATCACAAGTAACAATAGAATATGATGATAACAACAACCCTAAGAGGATAGATACTATCGTTATTTCTACTCAGCACGATGAATATGTATCTATAGATAAGATAAGAAAGGATATACAAGAGATTTTAATACCTAAAATTATAGAAAAACAAAAGTATCAAACAACTAAAGACTTGTTTAAAGGTGATTATAAACTATATGTTAATCCTACAGGAAAGTTTGTTATAGGAGGTCCTCACGGAGATACAGGACTTACAGGTAGAAAGATTATTGTTGATACATACGGAGGAAGAGGTTCTCATGGAGGTGGCGCTTTCTCAGGTAAAGATTCAAGTAAGGTAGATAGAAGTGCAGCATACGCAATGCGACATGTAGCTAAGAATATGGTTGCAGCAGGTCTGTGTGATGAAGTATTAGTGCAAGTGGCATACGCTATAGGAGTTGCAGAGCCTGTAGGCTTGTTTGTAGATACATATAACACAAAAAAAGTTAATTTAACAGACGGCGAGATAGCAGAAAAGATACTTAAGATATTTGATTTAAGACCTTACTCAATAGTAAAACGTTTTGGACTTAAAAATCCTATCTTTCTTCCTACAGCAACCTATGGACATTTCGGTAGAACACCATACGAGAAAGAAGTAGTTGTATATGATAAAGATGAAAAAGAAGAAAAGAAAACTGTTTGCTTCTATCCTTGGGAACGTTTAGACTATATTGAAAAAATAAAGCAAGAATTTTCATTGTAAAGAGTAAAATTTTAGGTAAAAGTTAAATAACTACATATATATGTTATAGTATGTATGTTATATAACCTGTTTTTATTATGAGAAAAAAATCATTCAAATTGTTTCAGTAATTTTTATTGGCATTGGTACCATTATACCTATAGTAGAAGATAAGCAAAATGTTTGGTGTTTGTCATTTTGGGCTTTAATTATTGGGACTATTGGGTCTGTTTTTTCTGCGTCTGTACCCAATAAGTACGTGCTAAGATTTACCATAGAAGATTGGAACAATACAAATCAAAGAGATTATTTTATAATAATTAAAAAACGAAAACATGGAATGGGTAAAAACCCTATAAGTGTTATATATAGGTTTAATGAAATTAGTAATAGGTATGAAGAAGTAGTTTGTGAAATAGAAAATGATAAAGGCAATATTATACTGCGAGCAAATTCAACTTTTACAGGAAAGGTGGTTATAATATCATGACTACTGATTTATATTTGTGATTATTTTCTTATATTTTTGCATTTAATTTAAGTTTTATTTGTATTTTTGCATTTGGCAATAGTGCCGAATATAAAAGCATTAACTATTATTTCGCATTCAAATCAAGCCTCGCAAACTTCTTTTGTACTACGAAATAATCCGTTTGGGTAAGAGTTTCGCACAATCCACAAACAATAAATACACGTATATTGGTGTATATTTTCTATGTTTGTGGAGGTATTCGATGCGAGGCTTTACCTGAATGCGAATAGAAAATTTTACACCATTCTTTATTTTGTTTTGTGATTAATAGCAATGCTTATAACTATTAATCAACAATGGCAGGAAATAGAAGTTTAACACGGGCAAGTAAAGCAAAAGAAGATGAATTCTATACTCAATTGACAGATATAGAAAATGAATTAAGTCATTATAAAGAACATTTTAAAGAGAAAAAAGTGCTTTGTAATTGTGATGACCCTTATATTAGTAGTTTCTTTACTTATTTTTCTCGCAAATTTGAGGATTTGCAACTAAAACAACTTACGACTGTTTGTTATAAGAATCAAAATATAAATTTGTTTTCTAAAAATGATAGTGAAAAAGCAATATACTTAGAATATTTTGGAGATAAGAACGGTAATAAAATTCCAGATATAGAAGAAATAGGTGTTAAACAACTAAAAGGTGATGGAGATTTTAGAAGCAAAGAATGTATAGAACTTCTTAAACAAGCTGATATAGTTGTTACAAATCCTCCATTTTCTTTGTTTAGAGAATATGTTTCACAATTAATTCAATACAACAAAAAGTTTCTTATAATAGGTAATCAAAACGCAATAACTTATAAAGAAATATTTTCGCTATTTAAAGCAAATAAAATATGGTTGGGTTATAAATTTGGAAATATGGAATTTAGAGTGCCATATTATTATACTCCACGAGCAACAAGGTTTTGGATAGATGAAGAAGGTAACAAATGGCGAAGTTTAGGTAATATTTGTTGGTTTACGAATTTAGATATAAAAAAAAGACATGAAGATTTAATACTTTGGAAAACATACAATGAAGAAGAATATCCTAAGTATGATAATTATGATGCTATCAATGTAGATAAAGTATCAGAAATTCCGATAGATTATGAAGGAGCAATGGGAGTACCTATTACTTTTATGGATAAATATAATCCAGAACAATTTGAAATATTGGGGGAAATGGCAAGTACTCAGATAGATGAATATAACTTTGGCTATCCTTATATAAATAAACAGAGAAAATATGCGAGAATATTAATTAAAAGAAAGAAATAAAGTTATGGAAATAAAATTAAAAGAAATTACAATTAGAGATTTAGTAAAAGATTATGTAGATAGTCAAGAAAAAGGAGTAAAAGCCTTTGGTGGAAAACTTGATGTGCGCCCTGCTTATCAAAGAGAATTTATTTATAATGAAAAACAAAGAGATGCTGTTATTACTACTATAATGAACGGGTTTCCTTTAAATGTTATGTATTGGGCTTTTAGAGATGATGACATCAAAGTTCCTTTTGAAATAATAGATGGGCAACAAAGAACACTTAGTATTTGTCAATATGTAAATGGAGATTTTTCACACGATTTTTATTACTTTAACAATCTCAAAGATGAAGATAAAGAAAATTTTCTCTCATATAAACTTATGGTTTATGTTTGTAGTGGGACGGATAAAGAAAAACTAAATTGGTTTAAAACAATCAATATAGCAGGAGTACAATTAACTGAACAAGAATTGAGGAATGCTGTTTATAGTGGTTCGTGGGTAACAAGTGCAAAAACATATTTTAGTAAAAACTCTTGTGTTGCTTACCAAATTGCCAACAAATATATGTCAGGCTCTTGCATAAGACAAGATTATTTAGAGACTGCTATTAAGTGGGTAAATAATAATAATGTTGAAGAGTATATGTCTAAACATCAACATGACCAAAATGCAAATCTACTTTGGCAATACTTTTCTGCTGTTATCAATTGGGTTAAATCAACTTTTCCACATTATAGGAATGAACAAAAGGGCATTAATTGGGGTGAGATTTATAACAAGTATAAAGATGAATTTCTTGATACAGATAAATTAGAAAAAGAGGTAAGCCATTTAATGGCAGATAGCGATGTAACAGATAAAAAGGGAATTTATTATTATGTTTTTGATAGAGAGGAAAGACATTTAAATATTCGTGCGTTTGATAATAACATGAAACGGTCTGTTTATGAAAAACAAAAAGGAGAATGTCCTAAGTGTAAAAAACATTTTGCTATAGAAGAAATGGAAGCCGACCATATAACCCCTTGGCATCTTGGAGGGAGAACTACAGAAGATAATTGTCAAATGCTTTGTAGAAAATGTAACAGGGAAAAGGGCGGAAGATGATGAAAATTAGATAATTAGATAATATTATCTAATTTTGTTTGTGCTAAGATTAATAACTTTTGATTTTAGTAAAATAAAAGTTGATTTTAATTTTTTAAAAGTTGATTTTAAAAATTTAAAACTTGCTTTTTGTATGTAAAAGAGTTGATGTTTTTTTTATAAAATAAAGCAAGAAAAAAATACAGCCTTACGTAAATTTTGCGTAAGAAAAAAAGAGAAAAATAATCTTTAATGAATAAAGAGAAGATGTTATTTAAAACATTCTTAGAGCATCATTTAAAGATGTTTTTTTATCTGTGCTTTCTTTTCTTTGACCTATTATTAAAGCACAATTAACATTGAAATCGCCTGCTGGAAAATGTTTTGTTATGCTTCCTGGTACTACTACGGAATTTTTTGGAACATAACCTTTGTATTCTGTCCTTTCTTCAGTAGTTACATCTATTATTTTTGTTGAAGCAGTTATCACTGTGTTAGCACCTAAAACGGCTCCTTCACATATTCTTGCTCCTTCGACAATTATACATCTTGAACCTATAAAACAGTCATCTTCTACAATAACAGGCTTTGCTCCTATTGGTTCTAAAACTCCCCCTATGCCAACACCTCCTGCAAGATGCACATTTTTTCCTATCTGAGCACAAGAACCAACGGTAGCCCAAGTATCTACCATTGTTCCACTGTCAATATACGCTCCTATATTAACATAAGAAGGCATCAATATACTTCCCGGAGCAACGTATGAACCAAATCTTGCAACAGCCATTGGGACTGCTCTTACTCCCCACTCTAAATAATCTTTCTTTGTTTGAATTTTATCAGCAAACTCAAAATCTCCTGCAATCATTTTCTTTGTAGGATTGATAGGGAAATACAATACGATAGCTTTTTTTACCCATTCGTTGATAACCCATTCTTCGCCTTGTTTTTCTGCTACTCTTATTTCACCTCTGTTTAGTAATGCTATAGTGTCGTTGATAGCATTTATTGTTTGTCTTTCCTTTAACAGTTCTCTGTTTTCCCAAGCCGCTAAAATAATTTCCTTATCCATCATATTGCAATAATTTTTTTTGTTTGTTCAAAATAAATAACGACAAAAGAAGACTTATTATTGTTTAATAATTAGAAATTAGTAATTAGAAATTGGTAATGAGAAATTACTAATTTCTAATTATTTTGTATATTTGCAAATTAATTTACACTAATTGTATATATGACAAAAGATAGAAAATCGGCAGAAAATTTAGCAAACATTGCAATAGATGCAATTCAGGAAAAGATTGGTAAAGATGTAGTATTGATAGATTTTGATGGAGTAAAAGGCTCTCTTTTTGACTATTATGTTATCTGTACAGCTAACTCTCCTTCTCATGCAGATGCCTTAGCAGAAAAAATAGAAGAAGATATATTTAAAAAACTTCATATTCACCCACATAAAAGAGAGGGTCTGCAAAATTGTCAATGGATTCTTTTAGACTATTTTGATGTGATAATACATATATTCTTACAAGAAACAAGAGAGTTTTACAATATAGAGAGTATGTGGAATGATGTTAAACAAATCCATTTTGAGGATAAAGAATAATTAAACTTATGGCAGAACAAGATCAAGCAAATAAAAAAAAGCATATAAACAAGGCAAAACAAAATCCTAACAACAAAAAGAAATTCAATGTTTATTGGATTTATGTTGTGGCTTTAGCTATTATTATTTTCCTTTGGACTTCAGGTAAAAAAGACGGAAAAAGTAATGTAAGTCGTGAAGTCAATTGGGAAAAATTACAAAAAGTAATTAATAACAAGGATTTTTCTCAAATAAAGGTTATTAACAACGAATATGCAGAAATATTTATAAAACAAGAAGCAATTAGCAGAGGAGATACTATGTATAACGACATTTTTAAAAATGACGGTGGAGTATTTTCTTCTGATAAGCTTTCTTTGGATAAATTGAATGCAAGTTATATTTATAAATTTGTAGACTATCAAGATTTTAGAGAGCAACTACAGACCATAGAAAATCAATGGAATGTTGAAGATACTCTTGGTAAAGATTTAACAGAATTACAAAAACAACAAGTTATTGCTCAAAACCGTATCAATCCAACAATAGAAAAACGAGGAAGTTTTTGGTCAGAGAATAGTGGCTTTATTATTTCTACTCTATTTCTAATAGTTATGTGGATTATAATAATTAGAATGATGAATAGAGGATCTGGCTCTAATATGGGAGGAGGATTTGGCGGTATATTCTCTGTAGGTAAGAGCAAAGCAAAACTTTATGATAAAGACAAAAACACAAATGTTACCTTTGCAGATGTTGCTGGTTTGGAAGAAGCTAAAGTAGAGGTGATGGAAATAGTTGATTTCTTAAAGAATCCAGATAAATATACCAAACTTGGAGGTAAGATTCCTAAAGGAGCTTTATTAGTCGGCCCTCCAGGAACAGGTAAAACTCTTCTTGCTAAAGCGGTGGCGGGAGAAGCGAAAGTTCCTTTCTTCTCATTAAGTGGTAGTGATTTTACAGAAATGTTTGTTGGTGTTGGAGCATCAAGAGTTAGAGATTTGTTTAATAATGCTAAAGCTAAAGCACCTTGTATTATCTTTATAGATGAGATAGATGCTATAGGACGAGCAAGAGGTAAGAATATTGTTGGAGGAGCAAATGATGAAAGAGAAAATACTTTAAATCAATTGCTAACAGAAATGGACGGCTTTGGTAGTAATGCTGGTGTTATAATGCTTGCTGCAACAAATAGAGCAGATATATTAGATAAAGCACTTCTTAGAGCAGGAAGATTTGATAGACAAATCTATGTAGAACTACCAGAACTTAAGGAAAGAGAAGCCATATTTAAGGTTCATATGAAGAATCTTAAATTTGACGAAACTGAAGTTAGTACAACTTTTCTTGCAAAACAAACTCCAGGTTTCTCTGGTGCAGATATAGCTAATATTTGTAATGAGTCTGCTCTCATTGCTGCAAGAAGAGGAAAACAAGTAATAGGCAAACAAGATTTTCTTGATGCAGTAGATAGAATAGTTGGAGGATTAGAGAAGAAGAGTAAAATAATTTCTCCTAAAGAAAAAGAGAGGATAGCTTATCATGAAGCAGGACATGCTTCTGTTAGTTGGCTTTTAGAGTATGCTAATCCTTTGTTAAAGGTTACCATAGTTCCAAGAGGTATGGCTTTAGGTGCAGCTTGGTACATACCAGAAGAA
The DNA here is from genome assembly GCA_045221575.1 of Bacteroidales bacterium. GTDB lineage: Bacteria > Bacteroidota > Bacteroidia > Bacteroidales > P3 > Scybalousia_A. The sequence goes on along the minus strand of JBGUWU010000013.1, from coordinate 25,769 downwards.
AGACAGATAACTACTAAACAACAAATGCTTGACCAAATAATATCTTTGCTTGGAGGTAGAGCATCAGAGTATATAACCTTTGGTGATGTTTCTACAGGTGCGTTGAACGATTTAGAAAGAGCAACACAGATGGCTACTGCTATGGTTAAGTACTATGGCTTAGACGACAAGGTAGGCAATCGTAGTTATTATGATTCTACAGGTCAAAGTGAATATTCTTTCCAACGTCCTTTCTCTGAAAAAACGGCTGAATTGATAGACGAAAGAGTTCATGAACTTTTGGAGCAAGCATATAAAAAAGCTTGTGATATACTAACAGAAAACAAAGATAAGTTGAAACTTTTGGCTGATTTGCTTAGAGATAAAGAGGTTATATTTAGAGAAGATGTGGAAAATATATTTGGACCAAGGCAATGGGAAGATAATATTGAGGGCATTAAACCAAAAGAAGAAATAAATGATAATGAAACTTCAACAACTGAAGTAACAGCATAATAGTATAAAACAAAAAGAATGGTTGTTTTATGAAGAACTCTTCTGATAAGGAAAAAATATTGAAATTGTTACGTTCCTCTATTTTGGACGTGAATCAACAAGTATCGCTTGCTGACTATAAAGACGAAGATATATATGTCGGCAATGATGACCCGGTGATGTTTTTTGCAGAAAAAGTATCTGAAGAGGGAGGTAAATTTGTTTATTGTCAGAATGAAGAGGAACTATCTTTTAAGTTAAAATCTTTGATAAACTATAGAAAATGGAATAATATACATTCATTTTCTAAGAATCTTTGGGCTTATTTAGATGGTAAAGGAATAAAAACCTCAATGAACGAAGAAGAAGTTGAGGTCGGTGTTTCTCTTTGTCAAGGGATAGTTTCCAAAACAGGTAGTATTGTTCTTACTTCTACGCAAGGTATAGGTACAAATATGACTCATTTTCCTCCTATTCTTATTATAATAGCAACAACCTCACAAATCTATCCTTCTTATAAGCAAGTCCTTAATCATTTGCCAGAAACTCCTCCTAAATGGGTTATAAGTATACGTTCAGGTAAGCTTATCTCTGAAGAAATAAAAGAATTGTATTTGTTTGTAACAGAAATGTAAATGTAAAATAAAAAAAAGAATAATATAATGAAAAAGTTATTTTTTGCCATAATGATGTTGTGTTCTACGTTAGTGATAGGACAAAATACAGAATACTTAGATGATGCAAAGATGACCAAATTTGCAAAAGATTTAAGCAACCTTCCTTTCTCAGAAAGAGATGTAATTCATAAAGCGATAAATCTTTTCAAAGCAGAGTTTAAGAATGATAAAGAGTGTGCAGACTGGGCTTATCAGTTGTTGTACTTCTATCATGAGTTAAGTTGTGAAGACAAAACAAATACTCTTCATAAGACTTGGTCAGACGAACAAATAAGAGCATTAAAAATACATGATATTGAAGTGATAGCTGGTATTCGTTCTGGTATGAAAAAGTTTGAAAACGAATATTCTAAATATGGTTATAGAATCATGTCTTATGAGGATACATCTTATGCAATGGAAGTTGTTCCTTCTTATTTGTTTGCTCAGTTAAAAGGATACCTTACTAACGATTATGCTTATTATCGTTCGGGGTGGATAAATGAACATGATGTACCTACCTATTGGCATGCAAAATTAGCAATAAAGCTTAGTGATGTTTTTAGACGTATTCAATGGAGAGATGAATTATTAGACAAACACCCAGATTTTATTAGAAATGATTTAGTTACAAGAGAGATAGAAAAACTTTCTTTTGTAGTTACTAAAGGATTGGAATTTACTCCTATATATGATGAAAAAGGATTTATAAAGAAAGAATATAAAGATGCTTTGCAACAATATTACAGAGCTCACGAAAAAACGACATGGGGATTGTATTATACAGAATTTATTCATCGTTTGGCTTTAAATAAATATAGGAACTCTGATGCAATAGATCGTTGGGTTCTTAAGACTCTTTTCCCAGAGGATAGAAAGAATATAGATCCTTTGATGAAGTATAAGGATATACTTATAGACAATTTAATGGAATAAACTTTTAATTCAGAAGAAATAAAATGAAAAAGATATTTTTATTAATTATCGCATTCGTTTTGAGTGCTACTCTTTATGCTCAAAAAGAAAATATTACACTAGAAGATATTTGGAAAAATTACACTTTTCGACCAAAGTCAATAAGTGAAATACGTTCTCTTTCAGATGGAGAACATTATTGTATTCTGACAAATAAAGGAATAGAAGAATATGAGTATTCTACAGGGAAAAAATTAGGTTATTATATTGATTTTTCAACTCTTGGATTAGATGAAAAAACATATATAACAGACTATGCTATAAGTAGTGATAACGAAAAAGTTATTCTTGCTACTAATCCAGAGTATATCTATAGACATTCTTTTATTGCTGACTATTATCTATATAATATTAAAGACAAAACAATAAAGGAAATTGCAAAAGGCATACGTCTTGCAACAATATCACCAACCAACGATAAGATTGCATACGTTTATGCTAATAATCTTTATGTTTGGGATATAAACACCATGCAAAAGACACAAATAACTTTTGATGGAGAATACAATCATATAATAAATGGAACAACAGATTGGGTTTATGAAGAAGAGTTTGCAATTACTCAAGGTTTCTTTTGGAATAACGCGGGAAACAAAATAGCGTACTATCGTTTTGATGAAAGTGATGTGAAGGAATATGATATGCCTATGTATCCTCAAGGTTCTCTTTATCCTTTTCACTACAAATATAAATATCCAAAAGCAGGAGAAGATAATTCTAAAGTAGATGTCTTTGTATATGATTTAAAAACAAACAAAAGCACTAAAATAAATATAAGCGATAACGATTATCAAGATTTATATTATCCTCGTATGCAATGGTCTGCTAACGATGAACTTTGTGTTACATTCTTAAACAGACATCAAAATGATTATAAACTTTATCTCATAGATGTAAATACCTTTGATAAAAAGATAATCTTTGAAGATAAAGATGAATGCTATATAGAACAACCAGATTTTGTTACTTTCCTTAAAGATAAAAAGAACGTTATTGTTCGTAGTGAAAGAAATGGTTATATGAATCTTTATATGGTAGAAATAAAAAGTGGAAAAGTAACTCCTATAACAAAAGGCAATTATGATGTAGATCAAATCTGTTATATAGATGAACAAAACAAACAAATCTACTTCACTGCTGCAAAAACCAAATCATACAATAGAGAACTTCTAAGAGTTAGTTTCAATGGGAAAAAACTTGAACAACTATCTGATAAAACAAAAGAAGGAACTTACACTGCAGAGTTTTCTAAGAATGGAAAATATTATATATCTTCTTTCTCTAACGTTACAATACCAACAATCTACACTATAAATGATAATAATGGAAAAACACTTGTAACTTTGGAAGATAACGAAGACTTGGATAAAAAATTAGGAGAATATGATATAGAAGATAAAGAGTTCTCTTCTTTTGTAAATGAAAATGGAGATACTTTATATTATTGGCTTATTAAGCCAACGAATATGCAAGAAGGTAAAAAATATCCTGTTCTTTTCTATGTCTATGGTGGTCCAGGTTCTCAAGAAGTACTTAATTCTCAATCTCGTTTCTTTGATTATATGTGGTTTCGTATGCTTAGCGAAAAAGGATATGTCGTTGCTTGTGTAGATGGAAGAGGTACAGGCTTTAGAGGAGCAAAGTTTAAGAAATGTACTTATCTTAATCTTGGAAAAATAGAAGTAGAAGATCAAATATCAGCAGCAAAATATTTTGCTGGTTTGGATTTTGTTGATAAAGATAGAATAGGTATATTTGGTTGGTCATATGGCGGTTATATGTCTTCTCTTTGTATTACTAAAGGACATAAATACTTTAAAACGGCAATAGCTGTTGCTCCTGTAACAAATTGGAGATTTTATGATAATGTATATACAGAACGTTTTATGCGTACTCCTCAAGAGAATGCAGCAGGGTATGATAACAACTGCCCAATACATTATGCTGATCTTTTAGAAGGTAATTATCTTCTTATACATGGAACAGCAGATGATAATGTTCATTTTCAAAATACTATGAATTGGACAACAGAACTAATAAAAAATAATAAACAATTTTTACAGTTCTCTTACCCAGATAAGAATCACAGTATTTATGGTGGGAATACCCGTTATCATCTATATACAATGATGACTAATTTCTTATTAAAGAACTTATAAGAAAAAAGTTTAGAAAAACTCTCAAAAGCTTTTACAAACTTGATAAACAAAGAAATAAATTTTTATGCTACAAGAATTTCAACACTATATTAAAGACAAACAACTCTTTAACCCAAAGACAGACAAGATACTTCTTGCTATAAGTGGAGGCGTCGATTCTATGGTTATGTTAGATTTGTTTTTAAGAAGCAACTACAGTTTTGCTATAGCTCATTGCAATTTTCATTTAAGAGGAGAAGAAAGCATAAGAGATGAATATTTTGTACGTAAGTTCGCACAAGATAACAACATAGAAATCTTTGTTCAAGAGTTTGATACTTTTTCTTATATGGAAAAAGAGAAGAAAAGTCTTGAAATGTCTGCAAGAGATTTGCGTTATGATTGGTTTAACAAGATAATAAAAGAGAACGATTTCTCTTATCTTGCTACTGCTCATCATTCAGACGACTCTGCTGAAACATTTATAATCAATTTGCTTAGGGGAACAGGTATCGCTGGTCTACACGGTATTCTCCCTAAAAGCAATAACATCATTCGTCCTTTACTTTTCGCTTCAAGAAGAAATATTAGAGAATATGCATTAAGACACGATATAGCTTTTGTAGAAGATTCTACCAATAAAGACAATAAATTTACACGAAATAAAATACGTAACGAAGTTGTACCTGTTTTGAGAGAGATTTCTCCTAATTTTGATATCATTATCAAGAAAAATATTGAACGATTAAGAGAGACAGAACTTGTTTTTAGAAAAGTTGTTGAGGAGGTTAAGCAAAAAATATTAAGAAGAGAAAAAGATTATATAAAGATAAGTATAGCAGATGCTTTAAATTTAGAACCGCTACATATTTTTATGTATGAAATTCTTTCAGAATTTGGTTTCAATGATGCTAATATCAATGCAATTAGTGAGGCTTTGAGTGACAAGACTTCTTCCGGTAAAGTGTTTTTTTCAGAGCAATACCGTTTGGTGAGAGATAGAAAGTATCTTTTTATAACAAAACGAGACTTAGAAGAAAATTCCAACAACTACTTTATAGAAAACTATCAAACAAATATAGAACGACCACTAAAACTTCAGATAGAGATACTTAGAGATCTTAATTTTGTACGCATACCAAAAGAAAAAAATGTTGCAATGTTTGATTTTGATTTATTGAAGTTTCCTTTGCAACTTAGACATTGGACAAATGGAGATACGTTCTTTCCTTTTGGATTACATGGTAAACAAAAACTATCTGATTTCTTCACTAATCAAAAATATTCTTTGCTTGATAAAGAAAAACAGTGGTTGCTTTGTTCAGGTGAAGATATTATTTGGGTAGTAGGGGAGAGGATTGACGATAGATTTAAGATTACTGACAAAACAAAAACAATATATAAGATAGAAATAGATTAGTTTTCATTTGGTGAAAAGGTTTTTTATTATAATATTTTTGTCTATTCTTAGTGTTTCTTTGTCTAATGCACAAAATTCTGTCACTCAGCAGATGATAGAAAAGATAAGTGCAGATTCACTTCAAAAAAATGTACAAGAATTAGAGAGTTATCCTTCTCGTTTCTTGTTTTCTGATTATGGAAGAGATGTTGCTTTTTACTTGAAAGATAGAATGCAAGCTTATGGTTTTGAGGTGAATATTGATTCTTTCTATGTTCAAGATTTATATTACCTTCATGATGTTCCAATGAACAGTGGTTGGTTGTATAATGTTATTTGTCTGAAAAGAGGAAGTACGATTGTGGATACAAGCCTTTTCTTTGGAGCTCACTATGATTGTATTTCAACGAGAGAAGAGGGTTTTACTGACTTTGAACACTATGCTCCAGGTGCAGATGACAACGCTTCAGGTGTAGCAACGCTGTTGGAACTTGCAAGGATTTGGAATACATATAATATAAGCTCAAGATACAATCTAAGAATAGAATTCTATGCGGGTGAAGAGTTGGGTTTGTTGGGTAGTAATGATAGAATGAATAAGTTATCTTCTCCTTGGAATATGGAATTACTTGGAATGATAAACTTGGATATGGTGGGTTATAATCTAACTGATACTCTTGCGATTAACTATTATGCAAATTCAGATAAATACACCAATAAAACAGTTGAAAACACTTTGCTATATACAGACTTAATACCGAAACTGACTACAGAATACATAAGAGCTTCAGATTCATGGAACTTTTATGCGTGGGGATTGAAGACAGTTTTCCTTACCGAGAATGATTTTTCTCCATATTACCACACTTTGCAAGATAGTAGTAAATACCTTGACTTTAATTATATGAAAAAGGTTTGTGCTATTGCTTTTTCTTTGGCTAATGATTTTGCAAAGATAGATGAAAACTCGGTATCATTAACCCCAATCAAAGAAAATCAAGGAGAAATAATAGACTTCTATCAAACAGATAAATATTTAAGTTTTAAAACTTTGAATAATGATAACATAAATCAACTAATTATTGTGGATAATATGGGAAGAGTGATAATTAATGCTCCTTTGAATTATTTTACTATTGGTGAAAATATTTATCAAGTAGATATTTCTCTTCTTAAAAGCGGTTTTTATAACTTGTTAATATCCTCTTCTACAACAAGAATAAACAAAAAAATTGTTATCATTAGATAATAATAATTAAGCATAAGGATAATTGAAAAAATAACTTCGTTTTCTTATAAAAAGATCAAGACTTTTTTTAAAAAGATCAAAACTTTTTACACTAAAACCAAGACTTTTTACATTAAAATCAAGACTTTTTTAGTAGAAGGTTAAGTGTAAAAAAAAGATACCATTCTTTTTTGGAGAATGGTATCAATATTTATTGAGAATTATTTTCTATTAGTTCTCTTTCTTAGTCATTTCTTCTTTCAAAGAAGCAAGAACGTCCAAATCACCAAGAGTTGTTTTCTCTAAGTTTTGGCTTATTTTCTTTGCAGGAGATTCTTTCTTGCTTGCTTTTTCTTCTTCTTGTTTCCAAGTGCGAGCGTGTGAAAGAACAACACGTTTAGCTTCTTTAGAGAATTCTATAACTTTGAAAGGAAGTTTCTCATCAACTTTGGCAGTTGTTTTGTCTTCTTTTTGTAATTGACCTTTTGGACAGAAACCATCAATTCCGTAAGGTAGATTTACAACAGCACCGCTCTTTTCGTTGATAGAAGTAATAGTTCCTTCATGAACAGAACCTAATGTGAAGATTGTTTCGAAAACGTCCCAAGGATTTTCTTCTAATTGTTTGTGTCCTAAAGAAAGTCTTCTGTTTTCAGCATCAACTTCTAATACAACAACTTCCATCTTCTCACCAATCTTAGTAAATTCAGCAGGGTGTTTGATTTTCTTTGACCAAGAAAGGTCAGAAATGTGGATAAGTCCATCAACACCTTCTTCTAATTCAACAAAAATACCGAAGTTTGTGAAGTTTCTAACAGTTGCAGTGTGCTTACTTCCTACAGGATATTTTTCAGCAATATTTACCCATGGGTCTGGCATAAGTTGTTTAATACCCAAAGACATTTTTCTTTCTTCTCTATCAAGAGTAAGAATAACAGCTTCTACTTCTTGTCCTACTTCTAAGAATTCGTGAGCTGTTCTTAGATGTTGGCTCCAAGACATTTCTGTTACATGGATTAAACCTTCAACACCTGGTATGATTTCAACGAATGCACCGTAATCAGCAATAACAACAACTTTACCTTTAACTTTATCACCTACTTTTAGGTTAGGGTCTAATTGATCCCAAGGGTGAGGAGTAAGTTGTTTTAAGCCTAATGCGATACGTTTCTTTTCTTGATCAAACTCAAGTATAACGACTTTAATCTTTTCGTCCAATTTAACGATTTCTTCTGGGTGATTAATTCTTCCCCAAGAAAGGTCTGTGATATGGATAAGTCCATCAACACCACCTAAGTCAATGAATACACCGTAAGAAGTGATGTTCTTAACAGTTCCCTCTAATACTTGACCTTTTTCTAAGTGAGACATAATTTCAGCCTTTTGAGCTTCTATTTCGTCTTCTATTAATGCTTTGTGAGAAACTACTACGTTCTTGAAGTCATTGTTAATCTTAACAATCTTGAACTCCATAGTTTTATCAACAAATACATCATAATCTCTAATAGGTTTAACATCAATTTGACTACCTGGTAAGAATGCTTCAATACCAAATACATCTACTATCAAGCCACCTTTAGTTCTTGATTTAACGTAACCTTTGATAATTTCTCCGCTTGTGTATGCTTCATTAACTCTATCCCAAGATTTAAGGATACGAGCTTTTTTGTGAGAAAGTATTAATTGACCGTTTGAGTCTTCTTGATTTTCAATAAATACTTCAACTTCATCACCTGCTTTTAAGTCTGGGTTGTAACGGAATTCAGCAGAAGGAATGATACCATCTGATTTAAATCCTATGTTTACAACTACTTCTCTGTCGCTAATTGCGACAACTGTTCCCATAGCTACTTGTTGGTCGCCTATTTGACTGAAAGTTTTGTCATAAATGGCTTCCAATTTTTCTTGTTCTTCTTTTTTGTAAACTTCACCTTTGGTGTTGTCTATTTCGTCCCAATTGAAGTCTGCTAATGGTTTAATGTCTTTTGTTTCTCTCATAGAAACTTTATTATTTGTTTTGTATCAGCATCTTATCCTACTGAGATTGTTAAAAATTATTTTACTACTAAAGGGGCAAGTGATAAGCCTTGTCCCTTATTTTTTGAGTTTGCAAAATTATAAATAAATTTGTAAATGAACAAATTATAGAGTCTTTTTTTACTATTTTCTTTTTCCACGCAAACATTTTGTATTGGTGGAATAAAGTTTTGTTGTTATAGATAGAGTTAAAAAGTTATACCAATCTTTTGTTGTTCTGTTTCCACGCATTTCTCCTCCTTGATGGTATTTTCCTTCATATCCTTCTAACTCATTTGTTCTATCTGCAGCAGCCACAGACTGTTCTCCTGCATAATAAAGCAAAGCATTTCTATCAACATATGTTGTGCTAATATCATCAATGTAGTCGGTAAAAGTTTTTCTAAATCCCCATTCCAAAGCAATACAAGTATGAGAAGAAAGAGAGAACTTAAATCCAAGACCAAAAGGAATAGCCAAACCAACAAGATTATAATTGTCTCTATCTTGAATAAGTCCTTGTCCTTCTGTGTTTAAATCGTGTAAAGAAACTGTTACACTCTCTTGTTCATAAGGGTCAATTATTTCTGCTTTTGGATTAAAATGGAAAAGAGCTAATCCGCCAAAGATATAAGGAGTAAATCTGTGTTGTCTTGTTCCTGTACGATAATCTAAGAAGTTAAACTCTACATTTGCAGCAAGTTCCTGTATAGAGGTAAAGAAACTTAGATTTCTTTCGTTATCAAAATGTTTATCATCACCAGAAAGTTTAGAAAAAAGCAGAGATGTTTTCAAAGCCCAACGAGGATTGAAGTTATATCTTGCGACTATACCTCCAACAATGTGAGCATTGTACATATTAAAACTGCTTTCAAATTGATTCCACTCCTTTGAGTTATCTTTACTATTCTTAAACATATTGTTAATGTCGCCTACGTAATTAGAAAAACCACCAGCTAATCCTATTTCCCAATAAGCAGACTGAGAATAAAGGATTTGTGAAGAAAAAACAAAGATAACAACTAACAAGATTGTCTTTTTCATATTTTAAAAGCTTGTTTTTAACTATCTAAACACTAATTCAAAATAACTTTGTTGCCTTTTGGATACTTAACAGTATAAGAGAATGTTATTTTCTTTTCTTCTTTAGGAGCAAGTTTAACATTCCAACGGATAACACCTGTATTTGCATTCAAAGTTCCATCTGCTAACTCAACATCACTTATCTTTATCTCACTATTAGAAGAAATAGGTATTTGATCTTTTACACTTATCTCTACTTCTTCGTTCTTAGTGTTCTTTAATGTTAGAGTTATGTTAGCAGTTTCAATAATATCCTTAGACAAAAAGCCTTTTTCTGTAGGAGAAGTCTTTCTTAATTTTCTTGAAACCTTAATGTTCTTATCATCACCTACAGAAAAACGCATAGTATCTCCTGTTCCTTCTGTGCTGATAAAAGAATTAGAAATAAATTTATTGTTTAAATAAACATCACAGTCAGTTTCTAATAAGCCTAAGTCTTCCCAATCAGGTAAAAGAGCAGTGTAGAATACTTTTTCTTCATTCTTTGGAGTAGTAAAACGAGAGAAAGTAACATTAGTTTGCTCGCTATATAAAGGAATAGTCAAAGCTTGTTCATAAGTACCTATGCTTTGTGGAGTAGAAAGAGTATATTCTTTATTAATGCTTAGGTTTTGCATAGAAGCAGTTCCTAAAAATCCTGCATCATACCCAACTTCATAAAGAGTTTCTTCTTCCTCTTCTTCAACAACTTTGGATTCTTTTACCGCAGTAACGATGTTTCTTGTCTTGCTCTTTACTATATTGTTTTTATAAATATTTGTATTATAGTCTAAGTAATATGTTGGGAGTTCTTGATCAAAGCCGTCATATTCTCCGTTGGAAGTAGAGAATACAATCTCGCAATCCTTCCAATTTTCGCCTGTGGCTTGTTGCACATTGTTCTTAAGATAGAATGTAGCCTTGTTTAAGTTTTCATCTAACATAACATCGTAAGAATAATGGCTCTGAACATAGGAAACAGTGTAAGAATATTTAAGCACTTCGTTCTGTTTTGGAAGATTAGAGTAGATAGTAACAAAAATATAGTTATCATCTGTTAAAATACTGTTACCTCCAATATATTTTTTTATCAATGTTTCTATTTCGTTAAGAGTATTTGTGTATTGATAGGAAATTTCAGACAGTTTTTCTTCGGATTCAGAAATCATTTTGTTGATATTTTTCTTTTCTTCTCTTTGGAAGTTAAACTGAGATTTGATAATAGAGACAGTATCTATTGTTTGAATGTTCTTAATTGCCTTCATATTATCCAAGGCTGTTTTTTGAGTATTCAGAGTTCTTAATGTAGCATTAATATCTGTTTTTTGTGCTTCTAAATTATCTAACTTATTTTTCAAAACTAAATATTGTTGATATACATTTTGAGGTAATACTTTCTTAGCAGCCTCTTTATCGGGTAGATGTTGTTTTTTTGTATTCATGGAAGTTATAAACCAATCCTCAGAAGAATAAAAATGAACGTTGTTTTCTGAGATATTAGTAGCGTTGTTTGTAATGATAAATTTGTTTTCTCCCTTTTGAAGATTGATTTTTACATATTTTTCTACTAAGGCTTTGTTTCTATACACAGTAACCTTATCTAATTTACTCTTTATTTCTGTTTGTCCCATCAGACTAACAAAACTAAGCATTAAGATGCCTACTAAAACTATTTTTTTCATATCTTCATTATTTTTGTCTAATATTTTATAAACGAAAAACTTTAATAATAATTACTTTAAGACCTTATTTTTTGCAGAAAAGAGAGTAAAGTTGTATGCAGTTCTTAGTCTGCTTTACATCATGTACTCTTAAAATATCTGCACCTTTTTCTAAGGCTAAAGCATGTATGAAAGATGTTTCAGCAACAATATCTTGAGGCTTTGAGTTCAAAGGTTTGTATATCATACTCTTTCTTGATAAACCGCTAAGTATAGGTAGTTTAAAGATTGTTTTAAATTCATCTTGTCTGCGTAATAGTTCGTAGTTCTGTTCTATTGTCTTGCCAAAGCCGAAGCCTAAATCTAAAACAATATCCTTTATTCCTAATTCATATAAAACGTTGAGTTTCTCAGAGAAGTATTTGCATATATCCATAAATAAATCATTGTAACAAATATCTTTCTGCATTCTGTCAGGCTTAGCGTTTGTGTGCATAAGAACGTAAGGAATTTGTAACTTTTTTAGGCTTGCAAACAAATCCTTATCCCATTCTCCGCCTGAAACATCGTTTAGAATATTTGCACCTGCGTCATAGCATTTTTCAATGACTTCTCCCCATACAGTGTCTATGGATATTACAACATTAGGATAGCGTTTGCGTATTTCTTTCACCACAGGAACAAGTTTTTCTTCCTCTTCTTTTTTGTCTAACAGTATTGCACCGGGGCGAGTTGAGCATGCACCAATATCCAATATGTCTGCACCATCGTCAATTATCTCTTCAGCTCTTTTTATTGCAGAATCAAAATCATTATACTTACCTCCGTCAAAGAATGAGTCTTTTGTAACATTAAGTATTCCCATTACCAAAGGCTGACTTAAAGAAAGTAAGTTGCCATTGATGTTTAGACTGTGTTGTTGTTCAAAAATGTTGTTCATAGTTTTTTGTTGTTTTATTAATAAGTCTGCTTTGAAAATCAGATTACTTTGTTAAAAAGTTTTTCGGACTGCAAAATTAGTAAATTTTTATTAGCCCTCTGTGTTTAGATAGCAAAATAATAAATCTAAAATACTTGTTTCTTTTTCGTCATTCTTTGTTTAAATTTTTCCACTCTTCGTTTCGTTTTTGCCAAATCCACTCTTTGTGTCAAAAAAAATAGTTTTTTTATTACGAAAACCAAGTTTGGTGGCAACAAAACGGCGTTTGGCAAAAATTAAACGAAGAATGGCGTTGTTTTTTCTTGAAATAGTTTACTATAAAATAAGAGTAAGACATTGTTTTTAAGTTTAATGATATAAAAAATCAACTTTCATTAGCATTATTTGAAAAATATTCTGTAAATTTGCAATGTTAGTTCATTTGAATACAAACAAATAATATACAAAACATCATGAATAAGCCATATAAAGTTGTTTCGGCACAAGAAGCCGTTCAAGTTATCAAGTCAGGTGACCACATACATATCGGTTGTGTTGCTGCTGCACCTCAAACTCTTATAAATGCGATGTGCGATAGAGGTAGAAATAGAAAATTTGAAGATGTTTATATTCACCATCTTCATACTGAGGGACCTGCACCTTATGCTGAGCCTGAGTTTGAAGGAATATTCCGCCACGATGCAATGTTTGTTGGTAAGAATGTAAGAAAAGCTGTACAAGAAGGACGAGCTGATTATATACCTGTCTTTCTTGGAGAGATACCAAACTTGTATAGGAAGAAATATGTGCCGTGTGATGTTGTATTAATCATGGTTTCAGAACCCGATGAGAATGGTAATGTTTCATTAGGCACTTCTGTTGCCGCAATATTAGGAGCAATGGACGTGGCAAGATGTGTTATTGCAGAGATAAATCCTCAGATGCCACGTTGTTTTGGTGATGCTATCGTCCCAATGGAGAGAATAGATATGTTCGTTGAAGCAGATTATCCTTTGTTGCCTGCTCACATGGCTCCATTAGACGATATTTCAATGAAGATAGGAAAGAATTGTGCAGAATTGATTGAAGATGGTGCTTGTCTGCAAATGGGTATAGGCACAATTCCAAATGCTATCCTTGCACAACTTGGTAATCATAAGAACTTGGGTGTTCATACTGAAATGTTCTCTGATGGTGTGTTGCCATTGGTTGAAAAGGGAGTTATCAATGGAAGTAATAAAGCATTAGATAGAGGAAAAATGGTATCTACTTTTCTTATGGGTAGCAATAAACTTTATGATTTTGTTAATAATAATAAAGATGTTGCAATGATGGAATGTTCTTATACTAACGATCCTTTCGTTGTTGCACGCCAACCTAAGATGACTGCTATTAATTCTTGTATAGAGATAGATATAACAGGACAAGTGTGTGCATCAAGTATAGGTAGTAAGATGTTTTCTGGTGTTGGTGGTCAGATAGACTTTATGTATGGAGCATCACGAGCAAAAGATGGTAAAGCAATAATGGCTATGCCTTCTGTAACAAATAAACATACCTCAAAAATTGTTCCTTATCTACAACAAGGAGCAGGCGTAGAAACAACACGTTATCATATTCACCACTTTGCAACAGAATATGGCGTAGTTGATTTATACGGAAAAAGCTTGCAACAAAGAGCGAAACTACTTATATCTGTTGCACACCCAGATTTTAGAGAAGCCTTAGAAAAGGCTGCAGTGGAACGCTGGGGACCTTCCTTCCTACACGTCAAAGCATAAGGTAAAAGATGTTCGAAAACAAATAATTATTACAACAAAGCAGGACGTTATTTTTAAATAACGTCCTGCTTTAATATTGTTTAAATATCTTTTAAATAATATTTAAAGAGTAGAATGTAGTTTCTATCTTTCGACTAATAAATCTTTATATTTTTTTTAATGTCTTGGCAAACTTTTCTTTTGTTCTCTTAGGAATAATTATTTCTTTTAAACCTTTGCAACATCTAAAATAACTACCGTTGTGAATATGGAATTTCTTTAAAGAACAGAGAGTGGAAATAAAAAAAAACTGGAGGTTTGTTAAACAACAAAACCTCCCGTTGAGTGTTTATGGTTTATTAAAAGTTTATTTTTTGAAATATCTATTATATAAACCTTCAAAACCTTGTCCGTGGCGAGCTTCATCTTTAGCCATTTCATGAACAGTGTCATGTATAGCATCAAGGTTAGCAGCCTTAGCATTCTTAGCAATACGGAACTTATCAGCACAAGCACCAGACTCAGCAGCCATACGCTTTTCAAGATTAGTCTTAGTATCCCAAACTATATCTCCTAATAGTTCAGCAAACTTAGCTGCATGTTCTGCTTCTTCCCATGCATAACGTTTGAAAGCCTCTGCTATCTCTGGATAACCTTCTCTATCTGCTTGACGAGACATAGCAAGATACATACCTACTTCTGAACATTCTCCATTGAAGTGAGCATTAAGGTCTTTTATCATTTCTTCTGAAGCGCCTTTAGCGACACCAATAACGTGTTCTGTTTCAAAAGTTAGTTTATTACCACTTTCAACAAGTTCTTTAAACTTCTCTGCAGGTTGTTTGCATTGAGGACATTGTGCAGGAGGATTATCTCCTTCATGTACGTAACCACATACGGTACAAATCCATTTTTTAGCCATAATTGTTATTTTTTTAATTGTTATTATATATGTTCCTTATTTTTTATGGTCAATGTTAAATTGTTTTACTCTTTCAGCAAAAACAGGTAGCAAATCATGAGGAACTAAAGAAACACATGCTCTTAGTCCTTGTTGGTCAGAACCTGTAATGTCTAAAGATATAGCACTAATGCCATAATATACTAATTCGTTAAGAGTCTGCTCTCCTGACATACCAGGATAATTAAAAGTAAAGTAGAAACCATCGGCAATCTCTTGGTCAAGGTCTTTGTCATAAACTATTTCAAAGCCATTATCAACCAATGCTTGTTTCATAAAAGCTGCCTTTCTTTGATAATCTTTTAATCCCTCAACAAAGTCATATTCTCCATCGTTGCAGGCTTTCATTACTGCTGCTAAACCATATTGAACAGAGTGAGAAGTACCTGAAGATAAAGCATAGATAGAGCCAAAAACTATAGCTCTTCCAAAAGTATCTTGAGCAAAATACTTTTTCATATAATCAGTATGCCAATTATATAAATCTGGAGAAACAACGATAACACCTATACGCTCACCAGCATAAGAGAATGCTTTTGAACCAGAAATCATAAGAATATATTTTTTAGCCCAATGTGCTGCTGTTGGTTGGTAAGGAGGAACGCCTGGTTTAGCATAATCTTTTCTGAAGTCCATGCCAAAGTATGCTAAGTCTTCCAATACAACAACATCATATTTATTGGCAACCTCTCCAATGATTTGTAGTTCTTGTTCAGTAAAACAGAACCAAGCAGGATTGTTAGGAGAAGAATAAACCATAGCAGCTATTTCTCCTTTAGAAAGATAAGATTCAAGTTTTTCTCTTAACTTTTCTCCTCTAAAGTGATAGACATCAAATGTTTCATAATCTATTCCTAAGATTTTACATTGTTGCTTTTGTACTGGAAAACCTGGATCAATGAATAAAAGTTTATTTTTCTTTTCTTCCATACGTGCAACAGTCATAAAAGCTGCGAATGTTCCCTGCATAGAACCTGTTACTGGAATGCAAGAATCTTCTGGAACTTCTACATTAAGGAAGTTTTTTACAAAACGAGTTGTTTCGTGTTTTAGTTCTGCTGTTCCATAAATATCTGGATAAATAGCAGAAACGCCATCTTTTAATGCTTGTATTTGAGCATCTACTCCTTGTTTTACTGTAGGAAGTCCAGGAACACCCATTTCCATTCTTACAAAACGAATGTCCATTGCCTTTTCTATGTCATCAATAATCTTTTTTACTTCTCTTATTGATGCTTTTCCAACACTTTTTATCTTGTTGTCGGCTACAATTTTATTTACTTTTTCTCTGTTTAATGGTACTGCTGTCATATCTTTTATATATTTTGTAACTAAACTACCTAACTCTCATACTATTAACGTCTGTATTGTTATTGTTAAAAGAATTAGAGTTGTTATTATTTGTAGTTTGGTTGATTTGTTCATATTTAACTGATTGTGTAGGATTAATCTCTTTCATAAGATTAATAATCTCAGTCTGTTCATTGGCAGGAGCTGATTTATATATGCTGACAATCTCATCTGATTTAGCTTCAATAAACTGCCTTACACATATAAGCCCACTACGTTCCATATTGACTGAACGTAAATCTTTTATGGCTTGTAAGATATTGTTTCTTGCTGTTATTTGGTCATCACCACTAAGCATATCTAATCCTAAACGATGATACTTATACCAAACAGAATGTATCTTACTATAAGCAGAATTAGTAAAGTTTTCTACTATCCAATATTTGTTATTATTTCCAGTTTCTGCTCTTTTCCAACCTTTGTTAGCACTACGTTGAGCAGCAGAAACAATATTTTGACAAGTTTGAAAATATTTTTCTCCGCCATTCATAGCAAAACTATCTCCATCTAATGCTAAGAAATAGTTTAAATAAAATGCGACAGTGGATATAAGATTATTGGTATAGTTGTTTTCATCAAACTCAAAATTTTGTCCTTCTATAAACTTAAATGCGAAGTCTTTCTCTTGAGTGTTTAGCATAGTAGTAGTATAAGTAGAACCATAGACAGGACGTCTAAGTTGAACATATAAATCGCCTTGAAAATCTTCTTGAGTAGGACGTGATTTAATGTTTATGGTTATGCTTCCCTCTATTTTCTCTACATCTTCATAATGGAAGTTAGACCATTGTTTTTGATTAACAAAATCATTGAGAATATTTTGAATAGTAGTAAATATTTCTTTATCCGTCCCCTGTAATTGAGTAGCAGCAACAGATACACTAACCTTAAATTCTTGTGCAATACCCACAATAGATAAGAAAACAAACAATATTAATATGTTTAATCTCTTTATCATAGTTTAAAACAGTGTAACTATTTTGTTGATAATATCTTTAGCTACTTCTTTTTTAGTCTTCAATGGTAGAGGTGTTATGGTGTCTTTATCTATTAGAGTTACTTTATTAGTAGCATATTCAAAGCCTGCACCTTTATCATTCAATGAGTTTAAAACAATAAAGTCTAAGTTCTTAGAAGATAGTTTCTTTTTTGCATTCTCTATCTCATTACTGCTTTCAAGAGCAAAACCTACAACTATTTTTTCTCCTTTATTTTGTCCAAGAGTTTTGAGTATATCTTTTGTTGGTTCAAGTTCTATGGTAAGAGATTGTTCTTTTTTCTTCATTTTACCAGAGAATACTTGCTTAGGAGTATAGTCTGCAACAGCAGCAGAACATATAGCTACATCACTATTTTTAAACTCCTGCATACTTGCTTTATACATTTGTTGAGCAGACTTAACATTTATAAGGTTTAGATTGTTATTCTCTTCTATTGTTACGCTAACAGGGCCACTAATCAAATTAACTTTTCCGCCTCGTTGTAGTATTTCTTCTGCTATAGCATATCCCATTTTACCGGAAGAGTTATTGGAGATATATCTAACGCTATCAATCTGCTCTACAGTAGGGCCTGCAGTAACAAGAAAAGTCTTATCTTTTAAATCTTCTTTCTCTGTAAAGTAGTTATTTATATGTTTATATATCTGTTCTACTTCAGCCATTCTTCCCTTACCAACGCTACCACAAGCAAGTTCTCCTTCTTCTCCTTCTATTATTTCAATACCTCTATTTGATAAGATGTTAAGATTATTTCTTACCGCTGGATTATTATACATAGCAGTATTCATAGCAGGAGCAAAGAAAACTTTTTTCTCAAAAGCTAATAACACAGTAGAAAGAGTATCATCAGCAATACCGTTAGCATACTTACCAATGATGTCAGCAGTGGCTGGTGCTACAATAAAAACATCAGCCCATTCAGATAAAGAAATATGTTCCGTTGTGTTTTCTTCATAAGGCAGGAACATGTTCGTATATACTCTGTGCTTGGAAAGAGTTTGTAATGTTAATTCAGAAACAAAGTTTAACGCACTGTTACTTGCAACAATCTTTACTTCATTTCCTTCTTTGGTAAGCAAGCGAACAAGCATAGGTATTTTGTAGGCAGCTATGCCTCCACTAACCCCTAATAAAATTCTCTTGCCTATCATAGTGGTTGATCTTATTCAGTTACTACTTCTTTCTCTGGTTTTTCCATATTACCATGACCAAGAGTATCGTTTCTATATAGTAATTCTTTATCTAAATACTCTTTTATAGCAATAAGATAAGGTTTAGGCAAACGCTCATAGAAACGAGATACTTCTATTTGTTCTTTATTTTCAAAAGTATCTTCCAATGAATTATCCTTAATAGCAAAGTCTTCAATCTTCTTGTATAACTCTTGTTTTAATTCACTTGCTATTTGATCAGAACGTTTAGAAAGCATTGCTACTGTTTCATAAACGTTAGTTGTTAGCTCATCAAAATTATTAATATCTCTTGTTTTAATGCTTGTGTCAGCTGTTGTTTTTTTGTAATCCATTACTATTAAAATATTTTAATTTTCTATCTGTTTTTTTGCAAATTCGTATTTCTCTTTTAAGTCCTCTACTTTCTTTTTATCAGTAAAGTTCTCAAATAATGCAGCATATCTTTCATAATCTAAAATCATAGTATTCCATCTTTCTCTTTGTTTTTCAGGAACACTTCCTTTAGCATAGTAATAATCTGCAAGAACAATATAATACATTGCATCTTGACGATACTGTGTTTGGTCTGAATATTTTGCTATAAAGTTAGAAAGAGCGACATGTGCTGCTTGATATTGTTCAACTTTATAGTAGTTATATGCTGTTGTATAATCTTTTTTAATAAGTTTTAATCGAAGTTCATCTAAGTATTTGTTAGCCTCATTAACTCGTGGAGATTCAGGATATTTATCTACATAGTCTTGGAAAGCTTTCATAGACTCTTTAGTTATAGTTTGGTCTAAATAGAAATCAGGAGATTCCATATATTTACAATATGCAGAAAGAAACAATGCTTCTTCTGCTTTAGGAGAGTAAGGAAACCAACGTACAAAATTTTCAAATTGATAGCCTGCAGAGTAATAATCTTTATTACCCATAAGACTTTTACCATAATACATATTTACATCTTCAGCTTTATCTTTACCACGAAAATAAAACAAAAGATTTTCAAATAATTGATCTGCATGATAGTAATCACCTTGTTCGTAAGCTTTTACTGCTGCTTCGTATTTAGCTTCATTATCATTACTTTGAAGAAGTTTTCTATGCTTAGAAGTACAAGAAGATAGCACTATGCATAAAAGTATAACCAAGGCTATTTTTCTCAAAATACTATGCTGTGTATTACTAAATAATCTGTTCATTATTATCCTAATATAAAGAGTTGCAAAAATACAAACTTTTATCCATTTAACAAAAAAAAATGACTTTAAATTTAAATTCATTGTTTTTTATAGATGGAAGCAAAAATATTGATTCAATTAAGTTGTAATAATTGAGCCTTTGGTAGTATTAAATGAAAACAAAGAAAGAACAGAAATAGCAACAAGTAAAGGTAAAGAAAAAGGGACAGGTAAATATCTGCCCCCATATTTATGTGCTCTATTTTCTATAGCCTAAATCTTCCCATTCTGAAGCGGGTACGCTGATATGGAATGCTACTGTTTGGTTTCCTATCTTACCACTGACTTTGTAAGTGAAAAGATTATCGGTACGACCGATAGTCATTGAACCTTTTTCAAGTTCAGGACCTATTTGAAAATCCCAGTTAGCATCGTGAATACACCAAAAGACTCCTCCTTGCATAGGTATATCAGGGAATGTGTAGGTTTGGTTTAGTGTATAACCTTCCACGTCAGCAATAATAGTATAAAGTGGGTCGCCGTTGCCATCAAGTTCTATGGTTTCAGCGCTTGCATAAGTACGGTCGCCACCCATCTCATAATGGCCTGTTATCTGATATACTTTACCATTAAGCACTAATGTATTAGCAGCAGCTTCTTTAATAACGTTGTTACCGCCGTTGTTGTCATCATCGTCATCATCGCATGCTACTATGACTGTTGCACACATCGCAAACATTGCGAGCATTAGAATTGAAAAAAAATTTTTCATTGTCTTAAATTTTTAATTTATAAATAAAGTTAATTCATTGTCGCAAAGATAGAATTTATTTTTTAATTAACAAAAGTTATGTTCTTTTTTCGAGATTATGTGTATTTACGCCAAACTTATTTTTATTAACTTTTAACATTCATAGCTTGTCTTAGAGCGTTACCAAGCATAAAAAAAGATAGAACCAATAGCATTATAGCAATACCTGGAGTAATAGCCATATAAGCAGCATCAAGTATAATATATCCGTAATTTTCCTTTATCATACTTCCCCAAGATGGCATAGGAGGTTGAACACCTAAACCAAGAAAACTTAAGCCTGCTTCTTGTAATATAGCAGTAGCGAAGTTTGAAGTGATAACTACTGTTAAAGCTCCAACAACATTAGGTAATATATGTCTTAATATAATTCTTGAATCTGAAAACCCTAAGACCTTACCAGCCATAACAAATTCTTTTTCTTTTAGGGACATTACCTGACCTCTTACCATACGTGCTATATCCACCCACATTGTTAATCCTACTGCAACAAATATTTGCCAAAATCCTTTACCTAAAGCAAATGTAATAGCAATAACTAAAAGTATAGTAGGAATAGACCACACAACATTGATGATCCACATTATTATTGCGTCTATCTTGCCTCCATAATATCCTGCTAAAGAACCTAAGGTAATACCTATTAACACAGCAATTATAATAGCAATAAATCCAACAGAAAGAGATACTCTTGTGCCTATCATAAGTTGAGAAAGCAAACAACGTCCATATCTGTCTGTTCCCAATGGATAAGAACGAGTACTTATCTTATATTTAGTTTGCTTATCTAATGTTTTTATTTCTCCATCATTAGGATTATCTCCTGTATATACTTCATATTGTAGACCTTTATCTGTTTGTTGATATGTGTAAATAGGTATGTTAGTAGTAGAAGAAGGTTTGCCAAATAGCATAGTTTTAAATATATTTTGCCTTATAGGTTCTTTATCATAGATATGAAGAAAATTTACCTTAAAGCCTGGCTTTTTTACCGCTATTTCTAAGTGTTGTTCATTAGCAAAAGGAGTCTTATCTGGAGTAATCCAATAACCTAATATAGCAATAGCGATAAACACACCAATAATGCACATAGCTACAATAGCTAAAGGATTCTTTCTTAGTTTTAGCCAAACAACTCTATCTGGGTTTATAGAAGATGTAGATTGACTATATCTTTTTTTATGAAGTCTATAAAAGACCGAGTTCCAATTTTGCTTCATCGCTTAGTTTTCTTATATCCCATTCTGGTTCAAAAACTAATTTAACTTGTAAGTTCTTTACACCATCTACTTGTTTTACTTTTTCTTCTACTTCCAAAGGCAAGCTTTCTGCTTCAGGACAGTTTGGAGCAGTAAGAGTCATTTCTATTAAAACAAAGTAGTTATCATCTATATCTATCTTATAGATAAGTCCCATATCCCATATATTTACCGGTATCTCTGGATCATATATAGTCTTTATGGTTTGTATTATTCTATCTTTTAATATTTCTTTCTCGTCCATAACCTTTATTTTAATTTGAAATTTGAAAATAGAAATTAGAAATTACTGATTAACGTTTACAAAATTAGTTGCTATGCGTTATTGTCAGCAGGGGCTTGTTTGTAATTTCTCATTACTCATTACTAATTTCTAATTAATACTGAATGCCATTGCATATAGTTTTATTTGCTTTATCATAGCATTTAGTCCATTAGAGCGAGTAGGGGATAGGTGTGAAGTTAATCCAATAGTATCAATAAAACTTATGTCAGCATTTATAATATCTTGAGGTTTTTGATGATTGAAAACTCTAAGCAGTAAGGTTATTATTCCTTTAGTTATTACTGCATCACTATCGGCTTTTATGTCCATTACTTCTCCGTCCATTTTAGCAGACACCCACACCTTAGACTGACAGCCTTTTATTAAGTTATTGTCATTCTTTTCTTTCTCTTCAATGATAGGACACTCTCTTCCTAACTCTATAAGGTAGTTATACTTATCCATCCAATCATCAAACACTGCGAACTCTTCTATGATCTCTTGTTCAATCTCTTGTATTGTCATAATTATATTACATTTTCAATAGTTCATCAATAAATGTTCTATCATTGGATAAACGAGGTATCTTGTGTTGTCCTCCAAGCTTATTCCTACTCTTTAACCATTGATAGAATAAATCATCTTTAGCAATATGGATAACAGGTCGTTTTAATACTAAGTCTTTATATCTCTTAGCCTCATAGTCAGAATTAACATCTTGTAGAGCTTTGTCAAAAATATCTATGAACTTATCTATATCATTAGGTTTTATTGAAAACTCTACTATCCATTCATGTCTGTTTTCTCCTGAAAGTTTATCTTGCAAAGGTGCTCCTGTGTAGTCTTTTATTTCAGCGTCTGTAGCTTTACATGCAATACCTAAAGCTTTGTCTGAATTATCTACAATAACCTCTTCACCACATAGATTGATATAGTTCTTAGTTCTGCCTGTTATTTTAAATCTATAAGGATATTTCTCAGTAAAGCAGATAGTATCACCTATTAAGTATCTCCACAAACCTCCATTAGTACTGATAAGCATAGCATAGTTTTTGCCTATTTCCACTTCTTGCAGGTTTATCACTCTTTTATCTTCTTTATCTAAGTCTTCAAAAGGAATAAATTCATAGTATATACCATAATCCAACAGCAAGAGCATAGAATCTGAGTCTTTTCTATCCTGTAAGCCGAAGAAACCTTCACTTGCATTATATGTTTCCATATAGTTGATGTTCTTAGGAAGAATCTTCATAAATTGTTCAACATACGGACGGAAACTTACACCACCATGAAAATATGCTTCAAGATTAGGCCATACATTTTCTATTTTCATACCTGTATGTTCCATAACCCCTTTCAATAATACAAGCATCCACGAAGGCACTCCACTTAGACTTACTACATTTTCTCCACTAACGCTTGCTATCATTCTTTGTAGTTTTTCTTCCCATTCAGGCATAAGAGCAATATCTTTCTTAGGAACTCTAAACCATTCAGCCCAGAAAGGAAGGTTATCTATTATTATAGCAGAAACATCGCCACAAAAAACACTACTAATATCATTTTGTTTTGAACCTCCCAAAGCAAGAGAAGCTCCTGAAAATATATTACTTTCTGGATTATTATTACAATATAAGGCAAGCATATCTTTACCGCCTTTGTAGTGGCAATCCTCCAAACTCTCTTTGCTTACGGGTATTAGTTTGCTTTTGTTAGATGTAGTGCCACTTGATTTAGAGAACCATTTAATATCAGAAGACCAAAGTACGTTTTGCTCTCCTTTCATTATCCTGTCAAAGAAAGGCAATAGGCTGTTGTAGTCGTTGATAGGTGTGCGTTTAAACTGCTCCTCATTTTTTATAGATTTGTAATCATAGAATTTTCCATATACAGTATCTTTTGCGGAGTCAATCAGTGAGAGAAACACCTTATGCTGAACATCAAGAGGGTTCTTCATGAAGTTCTCTATTTGAGGCAGACGCATTAGCATTATCTTGCTTATGATAGTATTGAATGGCATATTTCTATAAATTCTATATCTTGTTTAATTAACCCGCAAAGATACTATTTTAATTTGAAATTAGAAATTTTTATCTAATTAGAAATTTTATCTAATGAGAAATTAGTAATGAGAAATTAGTAATTGGGGTGGCTTCGAAGAAGACGGCCAAATTGCCGCAGGAAATTGGTGGATTAACGCTTAAAAACCTTTTAGTCGCTATGCATAATTACGAATTTCTAATTTTTCATTTCTAATTAGTTATTGGATATGTAGTTTTGTTGTCTCTAATGTTAAGGAATCAAACAAAAACAGAGTGTCTTTCATCACTTCTCCTATGCCTGTTATCATCTTAACTACTTCATTGACTTGCAAAGAAGCAATAACAGAAGGTAACACACCCATAACACCTTTGTTAATATTTCCCTGCTGTTCTAGACGTGCTTGCTCAGGGTATAAATCTCTATATGTTTTGGCATTTTCTTTATAATTAAAAACTGCCATTTGTCCTTTAGTATCTCCTATGGTTCCATAAACAAAAGGCTTTTTTAATTTAACACATATGTCATTAATAAGATAACGAGTAGCATAGTTATCAGTACAATCTATTACTATGTCATAATCTCTGATTATCTCTTCTGCATTATCTTTTGTAAGCATACAGTTATATGCTATAATCTCCACATTTTTATTAAGCCTTTTTAAACTTTTTTCTGCTGATAATGCTTTGCTTTTTCCTACCTCATCTTCACGATATAACACCTGTCTTTGTAGATTATGAATGGCTACAGTATCGTTATCTATTAATCCTACTTTGCCTATCCCTCCAGCAACAAGATAAACACTTGCCACACTACCAAGACCACCTAAGCCAACAACTAAAACCTTAGCATTCTTTAGTTTCATTTGTCCTACTTCTCCAAAGTTTGGAATAAGTATTTGCCTATTATATCTTTCCTTCTCTTCTATTGATAACATCATCTTCAAATTTTTTGCAAAAATACTACTTTTTTTAATTAGAGTATCAACAACGTATTTAAATTAATGCTAATTTATACAAGCAAAGAAAAAGTTTCAATATTCTTTTATACCTAAATTACTTCAAATACAAAAAGTTTGCAAACGAACCACTGATTTTCTTATAGCATATAAGTCTGTTTGTAAAAAATAGAGTCGATTTATTGTGAAAATTAAAGTTTTGATTATGACAATAAAAAACCGCCTTTTAGAAATCAAGTTTTTCTAAAAGGAGATAAGGCATTCTTTGTTCAAAAACGAGCTTTTTAAATACGAAAACGCCGTTTTTGTTTATAAAAACCAAGTCTTTGTGAAAAAAGAGTTGATCTTCTTTAAGAAAAGAGTTGATCTTTTTTTACTAAAACCAAGTCTTTTTGCCTTATAATCAAAAAATAATACAGTGATTCTAAGTTATAGAAAATAGTTTTAAAGGGAACTATTTAGCAGTCTTTGCTATTCGTT
>JBGUWU010000012.1:0-72843 GCA_045221575.1 Bacteroidales bacterium | reverse complement strand
AGTCTTTTTTTTAGTAAAATTACTCTTCTTGTGTAGATGTTGGTATTTGAAAGAAAGTGAAATTCACCTTACCATAGTGTCTTTGTTCTACAAAATAAGGATTGTCTGTATAAGAATGTTCTTTTGAATGTTCTAAAATAAATAGTCCCCCTTCTTTTACAAAAGATTTTAATACCAAGTCGGGAACAATGTCAAAGTTTTTCATATCATAAGGAGGGTCTGCAAAAACAACATCAAAACTCATTTTGCTTCTTCCTAAATAAGTGAAAGCATCTTGTCTTATTGCAAACAGATTATCTACTCCAAATTGTTCTTTAGTTTTGTTTATAAAGGCAATACATTTAGGATTGATATCTATAGAAGTGATTTGCTTTATTCCACGAGAGACAAATTCAAAACTAATACCCCCTGTTCCGCAAAATAAATCTAAAGCACAACATTCTTCAAAATCTATTCTATTTCTAAGAATATTGAATAAACTTTCTTTTGCGAAATCCGTTGTTGGTCTAACTTCTATGTTTGTTGGAGGATTAAGTCTTCTTCCTCTAAGATCTCCTGCAACTATTCTCATACTGTTGTTTGTTAGTCGTTGTAGTTGAATTTGTTTGTCTGACTACATTCTAAGCAAGTACCATAAAATATTTCTGCAAGCTCATATCATTGAATTTCTCATCAACGATAATATTTTCTTTGACATTAGCGAAAGAAACTTCTTTTACAAATTTTTGAAGCAAAGAAAGTTCTCTTTCAGAATAGTCTTCTCCTGTTATTAATAAACAAACTTCACCGCTATTTATTCCTGTTTGTTGCAAGGTGTTAAGGATAAAGTATATCATATCTTCAGGAGTGGAGTAAGAAAAACTATTGCTTAGTGTAAATTCATTGCCTTTAAATACAGCAAAGTCGCAAGCATTGTTTCTCTTGCAAAGAATCATTGTATTATTCTTTAAAGATGCGATATCAAAGGCGTATTCCGCCAATACTTGAGAAGGAGTTATGAACTTTGCTTTTGGCATAACTACTTTTAAACCGCTATGTATATGCAAAGGATAAGCAAAAATATTCTCAGCATCTAATTTCTCACTTGTGTTAGCTATTATTGTTTCGCTACTATGAACAGAAGTTATTGTAGAAAGATACTCTCTGTTCTTTGTAGCATCGTATAAACGATAAGGTATCCAAGTGTTTTTGCTTGTTTGACAAACAATTCTTGTCTTATTAAAGTTAAAGATATGTATACCTATAGACTTGAAGCATTCTTTTACTGTCATCATAATTTGAGTGATACCTCCGTTTAAGTCAGCTTCAAATTCACCTAAACATTTTAAAATATAATTGTTGTCTATTAAAGAAAAATAAAATCCACTTGCTGTCAAGCAAATGGATAAATTTGTTTCACTTGTAATAATGTCAGACTCAATATTTCTAAGGTCTACTAATTTATAAGTATTCATAAATATCTTTTTTTAATATAATACAATAACTTACTCCCAGTTTCCATCTGTTATTGTTTGTTCCAAAGAACCAACTTTAAATCCTGCGTAACCATTCTCTCTTTGTTCCAATTCAGCCTTACGATTTATAACTGTTTGTTCGTCCATGCCTTTTGTATATGTTTCAATAGGAGCTTTGGCTTCAAAAACAGCAACAGGAACACCACCTTTATCAATAACGTCTGCACCCATAATGAATTCTTGTCCATCAGAGAAAGGTATATATTTCAAATCTTTGATTTTATCCTTAGGTGTTATTAATTTGCCTTCACCATACAACTTATCCAATGGATTTACTACGGTTGTATCACGTTTTAATATGCCTTTAGCAAGAGCTTCTGCTTCTGTCATGTTATCAGGAACAGTACCTGTTTTCTTAACTAAAAGAGCTTTACCTTCTTTAGCAAAATCTATAAGAGAATCTATTGAAGAACAATATCTTCCATTAGTGTTTTTGAACTGCTCTTGCAAAGCACGAATATCTTTTAGTTTGTTAATAACCTGTTCAGAGCGAGCATTGTATTCATTTTCAAACTTAACAGGTTTTAAAATGCAATTGTATAAATAAATTGCAAGGGCAACAACTCCTGCTGCCAACACGATTGTTAAGATTAATCTTATATTTTTATTCATAGCTTAGTATTTTTTGTTCAAAAGTTTTAATTATATTTTACTTTGCAAATTTAGTGTTTTTAAATGAAAAGGCAATCATTTATTTTGAAAAAAATTAAATATTTTGTTCTATATGTTTTACAACAATATTTAAATCAGTATTTTGGGATAATTCTTTTGCGATTTTTTCAGCAAAGAAAACGCTTCGGTGTTGGCCTCCTGTGCAACCAAAACATAGCATAAGATGAGTAAAACCTCTTTCCAAATACTTATTTACGCTTTGCCAAACAATATTTTTTACATTCTCAAAGAAATATTTTACTTCTTCTTTTTCTTCCAAGTAATTTACAACTTCAATATCTTTGCCTGTAAGATGTTTAAACTCTTCTAATCGTCCAGGGTTAGGCAATGCTCTACAATCAAAGACAAAACCGCCACCATTACCTGAAATATCCATTGGATAACCTTTTTTATAAGAAAAACTTTTTATGGTTACTGTAAGCTTTTGTTTGTTTGTTCCGAGAGATAATAGTTTTTGAGAATTTATCATTTGCTGAAAAACTTTGTTAAGTTCAGGTAATGATATAGGAAGAGTGGTATGTTGTTGTAGATATGCTATATTTTTAAGAGCGTTAGGAATACTTTTTAGGAAAGAATCTTTTCTTTGAAAATAACCTCTAAATCCATAAGCACCCATTGCTTGCATAATTCTTATATAACAAAAAGCATAGAATTGTTGTACAAATGTTTCTTTGTTGATATCTATTTTTTTAGATACTTTATTAATATAATAATTTAATAGACGTTCTCTTTGTTGTGAAGATAGTTTTACTTTACCATCAAATAACAAAGAAGCAACATCATATTGCAAAGCTCCTTTTCGTCCTCCTTGAAAATCTATAAAATACACTTTATTTTTGTGTAGCATTATATTTCTACTTTGAAAATCCCTAAACAGAAAGTATTCATTTGGTGCAGAAATAAGATAATTGCTTAGATTTTTAAAGTCGTTTTCCAAAAGTTGTTCATTAAAAGGAATGTCTGCAAGTTTTAAGAAATAATATTTGAAATAGTTAAGGTCCCAAGCAATACTCTGAACATCAAAATCTTTTCTTGGATAAGCTTTTGAGTAATCAAAGTTTTTCATTGTTTGAATACTTACTAAATGACTAAGTATTTGTTCGTATATTGGTAGTGCAGTTTCTATATCGTTTTTTTGCAGAAAAGAAAATAAGGTTTCATCGCCTAAGTCTTCTTGTAGATAAATATTGTTTTTTAAATCTACAGCATATATTTCAGGAACGTTTATTCCATTTTGTTTCATCTGTACAGCGTATGAAACAAAGGCCTCATTTTCTTTATAATCTTCGTTATAGACTCCTATGCAATTTATTTTATCTGCAATGATGCGGAAATATTTTCTGTTGCTACCATGTGCAGAAATTTCTTCTATGCTTTTTGGCGTAGAGAGAAAAGTTTGTAGAAATAAATTTGATAGTTTTGTTTTCATTATAATAAACTTTCTGCTATTTTTAAATCCTCAGGTGTGGTTATTTTGATGTTTTTTCTATCTCCCTCACAAAGGAATATTTTTTCGCCTAATTGTTCTACAACTGAAGCATCATCGGTAAATATTTTAGAATATTCTTGTTTGTAAGCCTGTTTTAGTTTTGTCAAATAAAAACATTGAGGAGTTTGTATTAAACGAATGTTTTCTCTGTTGAATATGTGGTTTTCTGTGTTATTGACAAGTCTTACAGAATCTACGCATTTTACACAGCAAACAGCATTTCCTTTTTCTTTGGTTAAACTAAAACATCTTTCTAAAATACTTTTATCAACTAATGGTCTAACTCCATCGTGTATGGCAACTAAACATTCTTCTTTTTCTTCCTTTATGGATTCTATTGCATTTTTTACAGAGAAAAATCTTTCTTTTCCTCCATAAACAACTTTGTGAGGAATTTTTACATGATACTTTTCTACAATGTCTTGCCAAAGAGATATATGCTCTTTGTTTAGAACAAGTATTATGTTATATTCTGAAGAAGAATTGTAAATATTTTTTAGCGTGTGCAGAAGAATAGGCTCATCTTTCAGCATAAGAAACTGTTTTGGGATATTTTCTCCCATTCTTTTGCCAATGCCAGAAGCAACAACTATCACATACTTTTTCATTATGTACTCTTTTATTTAATGTACATAATTATATTATAAGCATAGCGTCTCCGTATGTAAGGAATTTGTAATTATTTTCAATTGCTTCTTGATATGCTTTCATTATTAGGTCATAGCCTCCAAAACTACAAGCCATTATAAGCATAGAAGACAAAGGTTTATGGAAGTTTGTTATCATAGCATCGGCTATTTGGAATTCATAGTCAGGGATTATGAATTTGTTTGTCCAGCCTGAGAATACCTTTACTTTGCCATTTATTGTAGCGGCACTCTCCACAGCCTTCATGGTCGTTGTTCCTATTATGCAAACTTTTTTATTATCTTTTTTAGTGTTGTTTATTATAGTGGCAGTTTCTTCATTGAGAATCATTTCTTCGGAATCCATTTTGTGTTTAGAAAGATCTTCAACTTCTATCTGTCTAAAATTACCTAAACCGCAGTGAAGAGTAATAAAAGCTCTGTTTATTCCTTTTATTTCCATGCGTTTTAATAATTCTCTTGAGAAATGGAAACCTGCAGTAGGAGCAACTACGGCTCCTTCATTTGCAGCGTAAATAGTCTGGTATCGTTCGTTGTCCTCTTTTGTTAAATCTCTAAGTCTAAGGATAACATCTGGAAGAGGCGTTTTTCCAAGTTGTTTTAAAACCTTATGAAACTCTTCATTGCTTCCATCAAATAAAAATCTTAAAGTACGACCTCTGCTTGTAGTATTGTCAATAACTTCTGCTGTCAGTTCGTTGTTTTCTCCAAAATACAGTTTATTTCCTATTCTTATCTTCCTTGCAGGTTCAACCAATATATCCCACAATCTTGTGTTTTCGTTTATCTCTCTAAGAAGAAAGACTTCTATTTTTGCGTTGGTCTTTTCTTTAATACCAAGCAATCTTGCGGGGAAAACTTTAGTGTCATTAAAAACAAAAAGGTCATCTTCATCAAAATAATCCAAAACATCTTTAAATGTTCTGTGTTCTATCTCACCTGTATCTCTGTGAACTACCATTAACTTTGACTCATCTCTATTCTTAGATGGAAATTCTGCTATAAGCTCTTTAGGAAGATTGAACTTAAATTGAGAAAGTTTCATACTCATAATTTACTGTACTTTATATGATTGTGATTTTTTTACGATATGATAACGAATTTTGTTTCATTCTATTGTATGTATAAATAAAAAAAAACGATGTTTTTTCTTATCTTTTTATGTCTTATTGACAAAAAGAGTATATTTCTGCTTAAAAACAATAAAACTCAATAGAAAACGTTAGTAGTTTGAATGATAAAAAAGGATACATTATGAGAAAAATAAAAATATTATTTTCAATTGTTGCTTTGTTGTTGTGTTTCGTTGCTTGTTCAGATGAAGATTCTTTCTTTGCTGAGAGTGAAGAAGTATTAGACTATCCGTTATTCAATACCGAAGGTTTAAGAAATGCAGATTTATATAAAGGGACTGTGTTTGTTAATAACGCAATAACGAGTGAAAATGTAGAAATGGTGGTTGCTTATAATAAAAGGTTGAAAACCTGTAATGTTATTCTAAAAAATGTTTCTTTTGGTGAAGATATTCCAATGATAAAAAAGCTTACTTTGTTTGGAATGGAGAAACAAGGATCATCATACTTTAAGACTTCAGACACTATCTCTAATATTATTATAAATGATATAGTTATTAATTTTTATAACAACAATGTTATATTAAACGGCTTGATAAAAAATCAAACACAAGAACAAAATATAAATATGTCCTTGCGTTATGAGGGAGTAAAACAAAATAAATAAGAAATTATGAAAATAAATGTTGGTCTTGTACAGATGTCTTGTGTAAAAGATAAACAAGATAATATAAATAAAGCGGTAAAGAATATAAGAGAACTTGCAGCAAGGGGAGCAAATATAGTCTGTTTGCAAGAATTGTTTTCTTCTCTGTATTTTTGTGATGTGGAGGATTATGATAATTTTGCTTTGTCTGAACAAATTCCAGGTAAGACGACAGAATTATTCTCTTGTTTATCCAAAGAGTTGGGAATCGTTATTGTAGCTTCTCTGTTTGAAAGACAGATGGCTGGAGTTTATTATAATACTACAGCAGTGTTAGATGCAGATGGAACTTATCTTGGCAAATATAGAAAGATGCATATACCAGATGATCCAGGTTATTATGAGAAGTTTTATTTTTCTCCTGGAGATTTAGGTTATAAAGTCTTTAATACCAAATTTGGAAATATAGGGGTGTTGATTTGTTGGGATCAATGGTATCCTGAAGCTTCTCGTATCACAGCTTTAAAAGGTGCTGATATTCTATTCTATCCTACAGCAATAGGTTGGGCTAATTCTCAAGATGAAGCAACAAACACAGAACAATATTATGCTTGGCAAACTATTCAACGTAGTCATGCGGTTGCAAATGGTGTGCATACAGTTTCAGTGAATCGTACAGGAACAGAAGGAGAAATGAATTTCTGGGGAGGTAGTTTTGTTTGTAATCCTTTTGGTACAATATTATATGAAGCATCTCATAATAAAGAAGAAAATATTATTGTTGAAATAGAAACAAATAATACTGAACATTATCGCATGCATTGGCCATTTTTTAGAGATAGAAGAGTGGATTCTTATTGCGATATAACAAAAAAATGTCTTAAAGATGAGTAATACAGATTTGAAGACTCCAAAACAAAGAGGATATATTTTTCCAGCTGAATGGGAGAAACATTGTTCAACTTGGTTATCTTATCCACACAAAGAAGCATCGTGGCCAGGCAAGATTGCGAGTATATTTCCCTCATATAATCTTTTTATTAAAGAATTATCCGAAGTGGAAAATGTGCATATCAATGTGAATAGTGAAGAAAAAAAGTTGGAAATCCAAAATCAACTGAAAGCAAACGGCACTAATGTAAATAATGTATTCTTTCATCTTTTCAAAACTAACGATGCTTGGATTAGAGATCATGGTCCTGCATTCATAAAAAACGAAAATAATGAAAAAGCTGTAGTTAATTGGGACTATAATGCTTGGGGTGGAAAATATGAATCAGATTTAGATGACCTTATTCCTCAACAGATAGCGGAATATCTTTCATTGCCTGTTTTTAATGCAGGAATAGTGATGGAAGGAGGAAGTATTGATGTAAATGGACGAGGAGATTTAATAACATCAAGGTCTTGTTTGTTGAATGAAAACCGCAATCCTCAGTTAAATCAATCACAGATAGAGGATAAACTCTTTAATTATTACGGAGTGGAGAATGTTCTTTGGTTAGAAGAGGGGATTGTAGGCGATGATACAGATGGTCATGTAGATGATATGACTCGTTTTGTGAATGAGGACACTGTTATTACGATGATAGAACCGAATAAACAAGATGAAAATCACGAAATTCTACAAAATAATCTAAAATTACTGAAACAAATGCGTCTTTTGAATGGTAAGCAAATTAATATTGTAGAAATATTAATGCCTACTGCTCAATATTATGATGGAGAACGCTTGCCGGCATCTTATGCTAATTTCTATATATGTAATGATAAGGTTATTGTTCCAATGTATAAATGCAAAGAAGATGATAAGGCTGTATATGTTTTAGAAGAAGTTTTCAGAGATAGACAGATAATAGGAATAGATTCTACTGATATTATTTGGGGTTTAGGTAGTTTTCATTGCCTAAGCCAACAAGAAGTAAAATAGTTTTTGAAACCTAAAAAAAAGATCAAATTCTAAGAAAAAAAGAGTTGATTTTCGTTTATCAAAAGCTGATTTTCATTTGCTAAAAGTTGATTTTCGTTTATCAAAAGTTGATGTTTTTTTTTAGTGAATCAATTTTGTTAGTAAAGAATGGTAAATAATAGAATAAAGATGAAGTAAAATTTGTATTTTTTGCTTTGTCTTTTGTGTTGAATCGTGTTTTTTATGTGTAAGAGGCAAGTCTTTTTATTTGAGAAATGAGATAAAAAAGAAATCATTGGCATAAAAATTGCGTTTATTTAGGAAAAAAGTGTTACTTTTGCAACCTGAAAACTTTATTAGTTATGAAACAATTATTTATATTTGCAATAGGGCTTTTGTTTTCTGCGTTTGTGTATGCACAAGATAATGTTGAAACAGAGAATGTTTGCTATCCTTATATATTTACCAAGGACTATGCAGTGGTTGGTATTAATGCTAAGACGACAGATAAAGAATTATTTGATATAAGGAGAGATATATTAAAATACACCTCAATTCGTTTCACTAATTTTGATGTTATTAGAGGAAAAAACGGTGATATTTATTTCTTGTCTATGGAGGTTGATTGTAGAGATGGTCATAAGGGTGCGATATCTCATGCTTTTGAACCAGGAGATACTACTTACTATGGTTTTATACGCGATTTTACGAAAGAACCAAATAAAATTGCATTCTATATAGGTGATTTGAGCGATGAAAAATCTTGTATTAATCATGTAAATGCTTATATAAAAGAAAAGCAATTAAAAGAAAATCAATAAAATATAAGGTTTAAAAGAATTTTATTTAAAAAAGTAATACAAAAACGTTGCAATTATAAAAAAAAGTAGTACTTTTGCAACTCAAAAATTAGATAAAACAATGGCAAAGAAAGTAAAAGACGTTAGAGTACAAGTTATATTGGAGTGTACTGAGCAAAAAGCATCAGGTGTTCCTGGAATTTCAAGATATGTTACCACAAAATCAAAGAAGAACACTCCAGATAGATTGGAATTAAAGAAATATAATCCATATCTAAAGAAAGTAACTGTACATAAAGAGATTAAATAATAAGGAGAATACAAAATGGCAAAGAAAGTAGTAGCAACATTAAAGACTTCTGATGGTGCAAGTTTTGCAAAGATAATTAGAACAGAGCGTTCAAAAAAGACAGGTGCTTATTTCTTTTCAGAAGAATTGGTTCCTGCTGACAAGGTAAAAGAAGTTTTAGCAAAGAAAAAATAAGATTGCATTTAAGCAAACTTAGACGAATTTTTGGTGGTTGAGTTCTTTCTTTTGTAGAAAAAACGCAACTGCTTTTTGTTTTATGAAGAGTTTTAAATATGGGAATTTTTTCTTTTTTTAAAAAGCAAGACAAGGAAACTCTTGATAAAGGATTACAGAAAACAAAAGAAAATGTTTTTAGTAAACTTACAAGAGCTGTTGCTGGTAAAAGCACAATTGATGATGATGTTTTAGATAACTTGGAACAAATTCTTGTTGAAGCTGACGTTGGTGTTAATACAACGTTGAAAATAATAGATAGAATTCAAGAAAGAGTGGCAAGAGATAAGTATCTTGGTACAAATGAGTTGAATCGTATCTTAAAAGAAGAGATTGCTTCGTTGTTAGCAGAGAATAATTTGAACGAAGACCATAGTTTTGACTTTGAAATAGAAAAGAAACCATACGTTATTTTGGTTGTGGGAGTCAATGGAGTAGGGAAGACTACTACTATTGGTAAACTTGCATATAATTTCACACAAGCTGGTAAAAAAGTTATGCTTGGTGCTGCTGATACTTTTCGTGCTGCAGCTATAGATCAACTAAAAGTTTGGGCAGAAAGAACAAATACAGAAATTGTTGCTCAAAATATGGGTGCAGATCCAGCAAGTGTTGCATACGATACTTTAAAATCTGCGATAAGTAAAAACGCTGATGTTGTTATAATAGACACCGCAGGAAGATTACACAACAAAATAGGCTTAATGAATGAGTTAAGCAAGATAAAAAAGGTACTTCAAAAACTTATGCCTGAAGCACCACAGGAAATTCTTTTGGTTTTAGATGCTTCAACAGGTCAAAATGCAATAGAACAAGCAAAACAATTTACAGCTGCAACAGAGGTTAATGCTCTTGCACTAACAAAACTTGATGGAACAGCAAAAGGTGGCGTTATAATTGGTATATCAGATATGTTTAAGATACCTGTTCGTTACATAGGTTTAGGAGAAAAGGCTGAGGATTTACAGATATTCAACAAAGAAGCTTTTGTGGAAACTTTATTTGCCACTAATAATTGATGAAAAACGAAAAATATAAAATAATATGAAGAAGATTTTATTAATAATTGCATTGTTTTTAGTTAACGGTTTGATTTACGCACAAGAAAACAAAGAAGCAGAAAAGAAATGTGAGAAGCATTGTTGCCAAAGTTTTAGACATAATCCTCATCATTTCACAACGACTATCGGTTATGGTTATATGTTAAGCGATTCTCAAAATAAAGATGTATTTACTCTTTATAAAAAAGAGCATCATGCTCGTCATATGCATCATGGAATGAATTTTGAATTAGATTATGACTACAATTTTCATTCAAATCTTGCTTTTGGTTTTGTTGCTTCAATGTATAATGCGTTTGATTCTTTCTATAAAGATGCAAATCACGATGAAACTTTTTCAGATGATAGATATTTGTTTTATGTAGGACCTTCTTTTTTAGCACATACTAATGTTATAAAAGATAAATGGTCTTTATATGCAAGAGCAACAGTAGGTTTTATGAACTTTAGAAATGCTATGAGAACAGAAGTTCCAACTACTTCAGCAACAGGTGCAACTGCAATGACATCTACAAGCTTTACTTACAAAAGAGCTACTCTTGGTTATGGTTTGGAATTAGGTGCTGAGTACATTATAAATAAATACATCTCTTTAGATGGTCAAATTCATTTTATTGGAGGAAGTATTAAAAAGGTAAGTGATTCAGAAAATAAAACAGAGTTAAATAAAAGAGAAGATCTTTCTCGTTTAGGTATATCAGCAGGAGTAAAAATCAAACTATAATTTAATTAGAAATTAGTAATTAGAAATTAGAAATTGGGGTGGCTTCAAAGAAGACAGCCAAATTACTGCAAGTAATTAGAAATTAGAAATTAGAAAGGCAGTTGCGAAAATGCAACTGCTTTTTTTTATGCCGTTTAAATAATGTTTAAACGTTGATTTCTTGATTTCTTTTTTGTAGGTTTGATATTCGGTTTTATAAAACTGTTGATAGCGAACAAAATTCCAAGAACAGCAACAATTTGAAGTCTAAAAGTGAACCAATAGTGCTTCATTGAGTGATTTGCTGCTAAAATATACCATATATAAGGAAGGAGTGCGATTGCAAAAAATAGAATCGCATTTACGTAACCTTTTTTGTTAAATCGTTTAATCATAAAATAGATTAAGATTAAAGCAAAAACAAGCACTATAGTCCAATGAACGTATGAGAAATTCTCACTTATAGCTTCAAATCTATTGAAATCAATGCCATCTTTGTTTGCTGTGGTTCTCAAAAGTAAGGATTCTTTTGCATCAATAAAAATATGCTTATCTATAGTTAAGTAGGTTAAAGCCCATTTAGAAGTCCAGGTTAAAATAGCTCCTATAAACCAAAATGAAGAAAGACTTGCTATTGAATAAAATCCTTGTTTCAAAGTTATCGGCTTGTCTTTTGTTGAAAAAAGAAGCCACATTGTTAGTATGGTCCCTAAAACTAATAGTGGAACGGTAAGTAAATCAAAATAAATTGTTAAACAGCCAAAAACAAAAGCCACAGTGCATACGGAAGAAAAGGATTTGTGATATTTAATAACAAACAAAGCTCCTAACAGACTTAGACATAAAGCAGGGAAAAACT
Source organism: Bacteroidales bacterium (assembly GCA_045221575.1). Taxonomy (GTDB): domain Bacteria; phylum Bacteroidota; class Bacteroidia; order Bacteroidales; family P3; genus Scybalousia_A. The sequence continues at coordinate 60,947 of JBGUWU010000012.1, read as the reverse complement.
GAATAGAAAACTGCATAATAAAGAAATTACAACTTAAAAAAGCTGTAGCAAATATTAACGCTTCTTTTGTGGATAGATTTTTATTGATTCGCATACAGGTAAGCAAAAACAATAAAGAAGAAATAACATACATAAATATTCTCCAGCGAGGATAAGAAGAAAAAGTCAAAAACAAACGTACTAAGAAAGTATTTCCATGCCAATATCTCGGATAACCATTGTCTAAGGTTTGGTTCTTGTCTTCAATAGCGAGCTTTAAAGTGTTGGATTGCGACTCTTTAAATTCGTTTTGTTTGAGAAGAAACATAGATTGCAGAATATTGTCTGAATTAATGTGGTATGCTTCATTCAAAATCAAAGCATCAGTAAAATTATCTAATCTGCAATTTTCATTATTAGTAACTATGTATGGATATTCTTGAGTAAAATCACCTTGCTGTAAGGTTCTTTTTACGTGATATTCTATTTGTTTTTGAGGTAAAAAGCAAGACAGAAAAGCAAAGCCTAAAAAACAAAGTAAAAGAAGACAAAAAATTTTAAAATATTTAAGAAAAGTTTTCATATATCTTGTTTTTGTTTGTTTTCAAATTCAATTAATTTTAGTTCATAGTCTTTTTTTGACTTGTTAATTAAAACATCTAATTGTAAACCGCTGAAAAAAGAAATCAAAGAAGCCAAAAGCAAGAAACCAGACACAATAAGCGTTGGAAATCTCGGCACAAGATGAGTAGAAAAGTACTCAATTAGCACAGGAATAAAGAGAACTATTGAACAAATCAAAAGAATTAAAGATATTATTCCAAAGAATTTGAGCGGTTTATATTCTTTGAAGAGTAAAGCAATTGTTTTTAAAACACTAAAACCATCAGAGAAAGTATTAAGTTTTGATTGGCTTCCATCTGGCCTATCTTTATATTCTACAGGTATTTGTTTTATAAGAAATCTTTTGTCTAATGCGTGAATAGTCATCTCGGTTTCTATTTCAAAGTTGCCACTCATAACGGGGAACAACTTGACAAAACGTTTAGAAAACGCTCTATAACCACTCATGATATCTCTTATCGTTTCACCTTTTTCTAATTCGTTATGCCAAAAAGAAACAATCAAACGCCGAACAAGTCTATTGCCGAAATTATGAAAAGCTCTTGTGTTTTCATTAAAATAAGTTGTTGATAATCTATCTCCAATTACCATATCAACATCTTCATTCAATACAAGATTAACCATATCTTTGACATGTTTAGCAGGATAGGTGTCATCACCATCAACCATTATGTAACAGTCAGCATCTATCTCTCTGAACATTCTGCGGATTACATTGCCTTTTCCTTGCTTTGTCTCTTTGCGAACCAATGCTCCACTATTAGTTGCTTTTTCAATGGTCTTGTCAGTGGAATTATTATCATAAACATATATTTTTGCTTGTGGTAATTCAGCCTTAAAATCCGAAATAACCTTTTCTATGGTTTGTTCTTCGTTATAGCAAGGTATTAATATGGCAATGTTGTTCATGGAATGATGCTTTTTATTTTCTAAAAGTCTTTCTTTAACCTACAAAATTATAAATAAAAATTAAAATAGTGCTAAGTAGATACGAGAAAAGAGAATTTTTTTTGCCATTTCAATTTCAAATTCTGTCAAACGCCGTTTCTTTTACGCCAAACTTGGTGTTAATGGTGAGAAAATAGTTTTTTTTGACACTAACTCTTGATTTAGCGACAACTAAACAAAGGGTGATAAAAATTGAACTTGAGGAGGCAACAAAAAAAAAGGACAAGATTAATCTTGTCCTTAAAGAATTTATATCTTATAACTTTAATTACAATCCACAATATCCCAAAAGAATACTCTTAAACCTTGCTCTGGTGCAGAATGGTCTAAGCCTTGTATTCTCTTTTTAAGAATAGGAGCGATGTAGTCATCAACCATACATAGAGTAGCCATATTTTTACTTGGCCAAGCATGAGAACCAAGATGAGGTTCGCCACTTTTTGTTCCTCGTCCTTTTACATCTTCCCATTTTGTATAACCTCTAATACTTAATTGATGAAGTATTTGTTCTACTTCTTCAACAAATGCTTGATTATATGCTATGAATGCTGCTTTCATTGTCTATTCTCCTTTCTTAATCTGTTTATGTAATGATTTTCTTTGACGATTTAATTTAGTTGCTGCAAACGAACCATAGATTGTTGGGATAAGTACAAGGGTTACAAGTGTAGATATTGTAAGTCCAAATACAATAACCACACCCATTGGTTGCCACATTTCAGAACCTTCACCTATGCCTATAGCCATAGGTAACATGCCTAATACAGTTGTTGCAGTAGTCATAAGTACAGGACGCAAACGAGATTTACCTCCTAAAACAATTGAATTAATGATACTCATTCCTCTCTCTCTGTTAAGATTGATATAATCTACAAGTACAATACCATTCTTTACAACTATACCTATCAACATAATAGCACCAATCAATGACATCATATTTAATGTTCCACCTGTTATCCAAAGACCGATAAACATACCTGTTAAGGCAAATGGAATAGAGAACATGATAATGAATGGAGAACGGAAACTTTCAAACTGTCCTGCCATAACAGAATAAACTAAAATAATGATAATTATACCTAAAAGACCAATATCACCGAAAGATTCTTGTTGATCTTCTATTGTACCTCCTATTTCTATGCCTACATTAGAAGGAATAGAAAGGCTGTTAGTAATATTATCAATAGCTTCTTTTGCCTTATCTATTGTTGTACCAGAAAGAGTCGCAGTTACTTTAACTATACGCTCACGGTCTTGACGTTCTATTTGAGGAGGCGCAAACTTTTCTACAACTTTTGCTACTTCACTAAGTTTGATAGGTTTTCCTGTAGAAGAATAAAGGGTAATGTTTTCTATATCTTCTATATTTTTTCTAAATTCTTCAGCATAACGCACTTTGATTTTATATTCATCTCCGTCTTCACGAAGCAATGAAGCAGTCATACCATTCATTCTGTTTCGTACAAATGTAGAAGCAGCAGAAACACTTAGACCATTTTCTGCAAGTTTTTCTCTGTCAAACTCAAGGTTAAACTGAGGAGTATAGTCTTTACGAGAAATGGTAATATCTTTTAAGCCTTCTACCTTTTCCATGCCTGCTTTATATTGTTTAGCAAGTTTTGTTGTTGTTTCAAAATCATAACCAAAGATTTGAACTTCAACAGTAGAACCTCCAGTCATACCTCCCTGTTGTCCTCCTGGAGTAATAGCAGATTTGTCTACTTCTGGATAAGATGCTATCTCGTTTCTTAATATGTCTGAAATTTCATAGATATCTCTGTCTCTGTTTGCAATATCTGTAAAACGCATACGGAAAGAAATATAATTATCTCCAGATGTCTGCATAAGAGCGAATGAATTGTCTTCATCTTCAGAAGGAGTACCAATTGAATATGTCATATTTTTTAATTCAGGAAACTCTTTCTTTACAAACTGTTGAAAACGATCTGCAATAACTTTACTTCTTTCTACACTTGCTCCAGCAGGAAGTTCTATATTACCGCTAATCATAGCATTATCAGAACGAGGAATAAAGTCTGAACCTATAAATTTAATAAGGAATAAAGAAAGAATAAAGACAATTGCAGATATAATAATAGTACTTGGTTTGTGTCTAACACACCAAGAAAGAATTTTTTCATAACCATTATCTAATACCGTAAGTTGTCTGTCTATTGCATCACGCATTTTAGTAAAGACATTTACTCTTTCTTCTTTCACTTCGCCTATTCGTTTTACTTTTTTCTTATATATGATAGAGCAAAGCATAGGTGTAAGTGTTAAAGCACATATAATTGAAACAACCATAATGATACACATCATCCAACCTAATTGTTTAAACATTATACCTGCCATACCTCCAAGCATAGTGAATGGGAAGAAAACTGCAATAAGTGTTAATGTAGCAGCTACAACAGCATTGGCAACTTCGTTTGTTCCATAAATAGCAGCTTCTCTTGGTCTTGCTCCTCTTTCTATATGTTTTGTTACGTTTTCCATAACTACAATAGCGTCATCAACAACCATACCTATGGATATTGTGAGGGCAGACATAGAAATCATATTCAGAGTATTTCCAGAAGCAAGTAGATAAATAAATGCTCCGATAAGAGAAACAGGAATAGTAACAATAACAATCAAAGCAGCTCTCCATTGTCCTAAGAAATACATAATAACTATGATGACAAATACAAATGCCAAGATAATTGTTTCTTTTAGGGAATTAATAGAGTTGATGATGTTATCTGTTGTATTCATAATTTCTGTAATATGAACATCTGGAGGGAGATTTTTTTCTATACTTGGTAGAGCCTCATTTATTTTATTCATTACATCTACAGAGTTTGCTCCATTTTGTTTTGAAACAACAACAGTAGCACCTCGTTTTCCATTAACGTAACTTTCTTGTATCTTTTCTTGCAAAGAATCTCTTACTGTTGCTATATCTCTAAGATAAATAGGACCTCCATAATTTGCAACAATAATATTATTTAAAGGTTCGCTCTCTTTGTATTCACCTTCAATACGAAGTGTGTAAGATTCGTTACCAATATAGAATTTACCAGAAGGAGTATTAAGGTTTTCTGCTGCAATACGACTACCAATACTTTCAACAGTAAGATTGTATGCTTCCATTTTCATAGGATCAACTAAAGCAACAATCTCTCTTCTTGGAGCACCTGTGATAGTAACACTACCTACACCATCTATTCTTTGAAGAGGATTAGACATATTATCGTCTAATATCTTGTAAAGAGCAGACATACTTTCTTTAGCATCTACAGAATAGATAACAACAGGCATCATAGAAGTAGATAATTTGAAAATCATAGGAGAAGATGCTCCATCAGGTAGAGCCATCTTTACCATTTCCAATTTATCTCGCATATCATTGACAGCGTCATCTAAGTCTGTTCCCCAGTTAAACTCTACAGTAACCATAGAAACGTTATCTTTAGAAGTAGAAGAAACTTTCTTTAGATCGCTGACTGTAGACATAACTGTTTCTATTGTTTTTGTAACGTTATTTTCTACGTCCTCAGCACTCGCATTTGGATAAGAAACTATAACTATCGCCATATTCATATCAAAATCTGGCAATAGGTCTATACTTAATTTACTATAGGAAAAGATACCCATAATCATCACCGCTATAAAAGCGATAGATACCAATACAGGTCTCTTTACCGATGATTCATAAACACTCATATTATAATTAAAGTTTTATTTGGTTAATATTTCATTTACTTAACGACTTTAACTTTAGAACCATTCTTCAATTTATTGTAATCTGAAACAACAACTCTTTCTCCATCATTCAATCCTTCTAAAACTGCATACTTGTCATTCATTCTTCTTCCTAAAGTTATTTTACGATATTCTACAGTATTATTATTTTGAAGAACATAAACATATTTGTCGTTAGTTCCATTTTGTTTTACAACAGCTTTATCTGAAACAAGGACAGTGTTTGCACGACCAAGGTTTAATTCAGCACGGCCAAACATTCCAGGACGAAGTTTTTGATTGCCGTTAGCAAATTCTGCTTCTACATAGAAAGTTCTTGAATTTGGGTCTATTGTAGGAGAAATCATAGATATTTTTCCTTTAAATTCTTCATCACCGAAAACTTCTACCTTTGCAGTAACTTGCATACCAATCTTAACTCTTGAATAGAAACTTTCATTTATGGAAAATCTAAGCTTAACAGGAGATATTTGCATTACTTGAAGTATAGGTTGGCTTCCTGCAACATCGCCATTGTCAAAGTTTTTCATTGTTACAACACCACTTATAGGAGAAACAAGATTTATGTTTTCTTTTAAGTTTTGAAGATTTCTTTTTGCGACATCGTATTGAGTTTGCATTTGATCAAGAGTTTGTTTGCTTGTACCACCGCTTTGATATAGAGCTTTCATACGATTAAGATCTATTTCAAGATTATCTAATTGAGCTTGTGCAGTAGCTACGTTAGTATTATCCATTTTTACTAACACTTGTCCTTTTGCTACTCTTGAACCAACTTCTACAAAAATTTTATCAATACGAGTTCCACCAGCAGAAGAGATATAATTTTTCACTTTAGGTTCTATTGAAGAAGTAAAATCATAAATTTGATCTATCTCTTGCATAGAAACTTGTTCAACTTGTACATTTATTATTTCGTCTTTTTTGTTTTCTGTTTTATCTTTGCTTGAGCATGCACTTAAAAACAAAGATGTTAATGCTACTACTGAAAGTAACTTTACGATATTCTTATTCATTATTTATAATGTGTTTTATGTTTTTAACTATTTTAATTAATTCTACCTAATACTTGTTCCAATTGAGTTTGAGCAGACAAGTAGTTATATAATGCTTGTTGATAGTTTAAACGACTTTGAGTTAATGCAAGCTCAGAGTCATTTAGTTCTAAGATTGTTCCTGTTCCTGTATTGTAACGAACTTTTGCAATCTCATATCCTTTTTCTGCTTGAGTAATAGCTTCTTTGTTTGCCAAAAGTTGCTCATTTGCTGCACGCATATTATCTAATGCAGATGTGATTTGAAGTTTCTGACCTTCAGTAGCATAACTTCTTTGCAATTGAAGCTCTTTTATTGCCAATTCAACTTGTTTTGTTTGGTTGATAACAGTATTTCCACTGAAAAGAGGAATGCTTAAAGATAAACCGACAGCAGCACTACTAACCCATTTATAATCTTGAAACTTAAAATCTTCTGCTTGAGTTTGATAAGCATATTGTCCAAATGCAGAAAGAGAAGGTAAATGTTGGTATTTTGTCATTTTTAAAGTATGTTGCAAACTCTTTATGTTTAAATCCAACTGTCTAAGAGTAGAGTTGTACTCTATTGCTTGGTCGTTTTCGTATTTTTCAAGTAACTTTAAGTTTTCTTCATAATCAGAAAGTTCTTCTCTAACATTAACTTGTTGATCTAATGGTAAAGAAAGCAACATCTTTAATTGAAGTTTTGCTAAATCAACTCCATTTTTTGCTGAAATGTAAGAAGGATTTAGATTATTAACTTGAACTTGAGCTCTTAAATAATCATATTCAGAAGCTAAACCTTGTTCATAAGAAGTTTTAATAGTTTTAAGAGTTTCTTTGGCATTGTTAATGCTTTGTTCCAAGACTTTTAGGCTGGATTCTGCAAGTAAGATATTGAAATAAGCATCAGTAACTTGCTTTTTCATATCTATTTTTGAACTTCTTACTTTTTCTAAGATTAAATCCATTTCCGTTTGTTTGCTTTTCAAACTTTCCCAAAGAGCAAAATTAACTAAAGGAAGACCTGCTGAAATAGTACCAGAGAAAGAATTTTTGTAGCCAACTTCCATATAATTCTTACCGCCAAAAGCTGCGGACATGCTTGCAGGCAAAAACATTACGCTTTTCATAACGTTGTTGGTGTATTGCCCTGTTGCAGACACATTAGGTAAAAGTGAGCCCATGACTTCTTTTTTTGAGTAATCTACACGCTGTATTTCCATCTCAGCAATCTTAATTGTAGGATTGTTATCTTGAGCAATATTCAAAGCAGTTTGGAGATCAAGATAAAGAATCTCGTCATTGTTTTGAGCTATTGAAGAAAAACTTCCCACTATAGCCATTGAAAGAAATAGAGCCTTAATGATTCGTGTTCGTTTTTTCATTATTCTTAATTATTTATTGTTATTATTATCTATAATTTTGTCTATGTTTGAAAAATCTTTGTTTGTAAATTCAATATAATACTTTTCCCAAATAACCATTCCCTTTTGAGTAGATACACCTCTCAATATTGTGAAAAAATAAATTATGAATAAATCCAAAGTATTAACTTCTTTATTCATAATGTTTATAGTCTCTTGTGGAGAATCGTTTTCTCTACCAATAATAAGAGCAAGCAGTATTTCAGGTTTTATTTCTTTGAAGAAATAACCTTCTTTTTGAGCTTGTTTATAAGCCTCTAATATAGTATTACAAAGGAATTGTTTGTGCGGAGAAAATACCTCTTCAGCAATATTAGTGTATTGTTTTTTTAGATTGAATACTCTAAAAAGATGTTTTTGAGAATAGTGTTGGATAAAGTAATGGAATATTCTGAAAATTTTTATTAGAGGGTTGGGTTCTTTATTAACAAGATTAAGTATCTTAGTCTGTTCCAAAGAAAGGTAATGAGAGAGAGTTTGTTTTATGATATCGTCTTTAGAATTAAAGTTTTCATAGATAGTTCTCTTAGACATACCTAAGCTATTAGCGATGTCATCAACAAGAATATCTTTACAGTCTTTATGTTTAAACTGCTTGATAAACTCATCCATTACTTTTTCTTTTGCATTCATAATCTTTAAATTTACAAGTTTGCAAAAGTATAAAAAACTTTTAAAACGAAAAAAGTTTTCTGAGTTTTTTTTATTCTACCATTTTTAATGTAAATCAAATAACATTGGTTTAGAGAGTTTAATAAATGTTGTTTCATTGTTAATTTATATAAATAAGTAGAATATTTTTAATTAATTAAACTTTATGTAGTAGTGTTATTAAAAACATCAAGTTTTAATAAAAAAAGAGTTGATTTTAATTTACCAGAAGTTGATTTTAATTTGCTAGAAGTTGATCTTTTTTTGCTAGAAGTTGATCTTATTTTGCTAAAAGTTGATCTTATTTTACAAAGTCTTGATGTTTTTATTGTGTTAAAAAGACATCATATACGATATTTGCAGTTTTTTTTATAATTTTGCAGAAATTTTGGAATAAAATGAAGAATGTATATATAGAAACATACGGTTGCCAGATGAATCAAGCCGATAGCGGAATAGTTGCTAAGGTTTTGAAAGAAAACGATTTTAATTTGGTAGATACAGATAATGATGCTGATGTTATACTTATAAACACTTGTGCTGTAAGAGATAATGCTGAAAAAAGAATTCACAATCGTGTGCATGATTTACAATCGTTAAAGAAGAAAAAGCCCTATTTAAAGATAGGTATTTTGGGTTGTATGGCAGAACGTTTGAAAGAAAGCCTTGTGAAAGAAGATAGAGTAGATATAGTTGCAGGTCCAGATTCTTACCGTAAGATTGCGGAGTTGATAAATGCTAATACAAAATCATATAAGCAAGATTCTGATTTAAAATATTTTGAACAAAGTATAGATGTGGAGCTTTCTAAGGAAGAAACATACGAAGATATTATCCCGATAGAGTTAAATACAGACGGAATTTCTGCTTTTATTTCAATAATGCGAGGTTGTGAGAATTTCTGTTCTTATTGTGTTGTTCCATATACAAGAGGTAGAGAAAGAAGTCGTTCTCCTCAAAGCATAGTAGAGCAGGCAAGAAGTCTGTTTTCTCAAGGTTATAAGGACATAACTTTGTTAGGACAGAACGTAAATTCATATATTTATGAAGAAAACGGCGAACGAGTGAATTTTGCTCAACTTATAGAAAGAGTAGCTCAAGTAAATCCACTTCTAAGAGTTCGTTTTGCGACCTCACATCCAAAAGATATATCTGAAGAACTGATAGATACGATAGCAAAGTATGATAATATTTGTAAATATATTCATCTTCCGGTTCAGTCGGGTAGCAATCGTATGTTGGAAAAGATGAACAGAAAATACACAGTTGAGGATTACAAACGTAAAATAGAAATGATAAGAAACAAAATCCCTGATTGTGCATTAAGTACTGATGTTATTGCTGGTTTTTGTTCTGAAACAATAGAAGATCATCAAGCAACTATGGATATAATGTCTTGGGTTGGCTACGATTCTGCTTATATGTTTAAGTATTCTGAACGTCCTGGAACTTTAGCATCAAAGAAATACGATGACGATGTTTCAGAATCCGAAAAGATAAGAAGGTTAAATGAGATAATAGACTTGCAAAGAGAACTTTCATTGCAAAGTAACAAGAAAGATATTGGAAAAACTTTTGAAGTATTAGTTGAAGGTGTAAGCAAAAGAGATGAAAATAAATACTTTGGACGGACATCTCAAAACAAGGTAGTAATATTTGATAAAGAGGAAACAAAGAAAGGTGATTACATAAATGTAAAAATAGATGATTGTACTTCGGCTACTTTGTTTGGCTCTATTTGTCAAAAAAAGTAAATTTATTTTTGTTAAAACAAATAAAAATATTAATTTTGCATATTGAACTAATAACAGAAAAATATTTGGAATATGAGAAGATTTATAAACTTGTGTGTTTTAGCCTTAGCAATATTGTTGCTGGCTTCTTGTACATCACAAAAGAACTTGATTTATTTTCAAAATGATGATTTAAAGTCTGATAATCAACCAGACACAATGATATACAAATACGAGAATGGCTATACCAATTCTTCTCCTGAGTATAAATTACAACCTCATGATATGATTTATGTTCAGATATATTCTTCCTTAGATAATGCTTCTTTGTCTTTGTTCCAATCAACAGCACAAAATGCAACAGGTTCTGCGCAAGACCAAGGTATTTATTTAAATAGTTATGAAGTTGATAGTGATGGAAACCTTGATTTGCCAACAATAGGCAAGATTAATGTTTTAGGAATGAGCATAGAAGAGGCTCAGAACGCTATTAAACAAAAAGCGGAAGAGTTTAGTGAAGGTATAACTGTTACCTGCAGAATGGTAACTTTTAGAATTAAGGTTGCAGGAGAAGTAAATAATCCTGGCGTTTACACTTTCTATCAACCATCTGTTAATATTTTTGATGCACTTTTAACTGCTGGAGATTTAACTTACTATGGTAATAGACAAAAAGTAAGAATTGTTAGAAAATCAGAAACAGAAGATGCTGTATATACCTTAGACATAAGAAAAGCATCAGTAATGAAGAATAAAAATTATTATCTTCGTCCAGGAGATATAGTTTATGTAGAACCAAATAAGAATACCAAAACTTTACAAACAATAAATCCTCCTTTAACAACCATTACTTCTTCGCTATCATTGATAGCTTCTGTTATAGCAATTATAGTATCAATTAACAATATGAGTAAATAGTTATGAACGAGAAAGCTTCCAATATACCAAACGTACAATCAAATACTAATACCGCAGAAAACGGAAACAGTGCATTCAATGCGGAATTAATATTTAAGATGCTTGAGAAATGGTATCTTTTTGCCATTTTTGTAGTCTTAGCATTAGTCATAGCATTCTTTGTTAATAGATATGCGGCTCCGAGGTACGAAGCTACAGCCTCATTGTTGATTAAAACCAACAATGATATGATGAGCAACTTAAACATGACAACAATGTTTAGGGGAAATGGAAACGAAGATTTCCAAAATGCGATAGGAACAATTCAATCCTATACGATTACAAAACAGACTCTGAAGGCTATGAATATGTATGTGTCATACTATCAACAGTTAAACTTTAGATATAATGACATTTACACAGATAGTCCTTTTGAAGTTATGTTAGATATAACAAAACCTCAGCCAACAGGACTTGTCATGGAAGTTAAAATGTTAGATAAGACTAAGTATGAACTTTCTTATGAAGATAGAAGTAATGTAACTGTTTACGATTATGTAAAAGATGAGGTTCTTGATAAGAAAATTAATGTTCATAAGAGAGATGTTGTTGTTAAATTTGGTGAATGGTACAACAAAGATGGTATGCATTTTAAAATTATTCCCAAAAAAGATAGATGGGATGATAATAATCTAAAAGTATCATACGCTTTCTCAATAAATAACTTAGACGCTTTAGCAAATGCTTACAATTCTACAGTGATAGACCTTATTCATAAAGAAGCTTCTATTGTAAGAATAAAATCCAAAAACGGTAATCCAAAAATAGCTATAGATTTTGTTAATAAACTTTGTGAAGTTTATATTGACCAAACTTTTGAAGAAAAGAATTATTTAAATGTAGCAACAATAGATTTTGTTAATGAACAGATACTTGCTATTTCTGATTCACTTTCTACAGCAGAAGCACGAAAAGAGTCATTTAAAGAGGCAAACAATACTCTTAATCTTACAAATGATGGACAATATCTGTATCAGAAAACAAATGATTTACAGGAACAGCGTGCTTTAGAATATGCAAAACAACAATATTATAACTACCTTTCTAATTATATTTCTGTAGCAGCAATAGATGAAGGTGTTGCTTCTCCTTCTGCTGTTGGAGTAAATGATCCTGTGCTTACAACATTGGTAGGTAAATTGTCAGAATCTATAATTGAGTACAAAACTTCTTTAACAAGGAGTAAGGATAAAAATCCTAAGATAAAGGAGTTGAAGATTACTATAGAAACAATTAGAAAACAGATAAGTGAAAGTTTGAAGAATATAAAGGAAGCTTCAAATATGAATATGCGAGAGTTACAACGCCAACAAAATGAGTTGCAAACTGCTATAAATAAACTTCCTGCAACAGAAAGAAATATGATTAACATTGAACGTCAGTTTAAGTTCAATGATGAGATATATTCTTTCTTGTATCAAAAGCGTGCTGATGCGGAAATAGCAAAGAACGCTGCTTTACCAGACCATAAAATCATAGATAAGGCACACGTTGCTGTTAAAGTTTATCCTCGTACAGCAACCAACTTCTTGATGGCTTTTATATTAGGTTTGGCAATACCTGCTGCATATATAATCTTAAAACATCTAACGAAAGATACAGTGGATAGTAAGGACGATTTGCAGAAAATTTCTCAAAATCCTATACTTGGATATATTCCTCGTTTCCCAGAAGGAAGCAATCCTATGATGGTATTTAACCGTCCTAAATCTCAGATAACAGAATCCTATAGAACAATTAGAACAAATATTAAGTATATTCTTGGAACTAACGATGATGAAAAGAGTGATGGTGTAGGAAAAACAATACTTATTACCTCATCAATGCCTACTGAAGGTAAGTCTTTAACATCTATCAATATCGCATCAGTTTTCTCTATTACAAATAATAAAACTTTGATTATGGAATGCGATCTTAGAAAGCCAAGACTTCACAAAACATTTGGATTAGATCCTAACAAAGGTATCACATCTTACTATATAGGAAAGATAGGTGTTGATGAAATTGTTCAACACACAGAGTTTGATAACTTTGATGTAATTTGTGTAGGACAAGTTCCACCAAATCCTTCTGAAATCATTGACTCTGAAAAGATGAAGAATCTTATTGATGAGATGAAGAAACGTTATGATTACATAATCCTTGATACTCCTCCTGTCAATTTGATTGCTGATGCTCAAACTTTGGCAAAATTGGTTGATGTTGTGATTTATGTTATTCGTTTGGGCTTTACTTCAGCAAGTATCTTGACTACAGCTCTTATAGAAATGGAACAAAGAAGTAATGTTAAGGTTAATTTCATTCTTAATGGCTTAGATAACGTAATGCAAAAGTATGGCTACGGTAAAGGTTATGGTTATGGTGGCTATGGTTACGGTTACGGCTATGGCTATGGACGTTATGGTTACGGAAGATATGGTTATGGTAGATATGGCTATGGTGGTAAATATGGAGATAGTTATGGTTATGGATACTTTGATGAAGAAGGTTCATTAAAACGTACTCATAGCAGTAAGAGTCATAGTCATTCAAGCTCTAAGAATTCAAGTGGAATAAATAGACATTATAATACTGATAATCAACAAAATAGTGATAAGGGGGGGGAAGAACCGAGATAGATTAGACAAGACTTATAGATTATAACCCCAATTACTAATGTGAAAAGTCGAAAATTGTATAAAGGACGGAACTTTTGTTCCGTCCATTTGTTTAAGTTTAAATAGAAGATTTGTTTATGCACTGTAATATTCCTATTTTTATACCTCAATTAGCTTGTCCTCATGCTTGTATTTTTTGTAATCAAAGGCATATAAGCGGACAGCAAAAAGCACCTTCAATAGATGAAGTAAAACAAACAATAGAAACATATTTATCTACTCTAAATCAAAATGATGAAGTTGAACTTGCATTTTTTGGAGGAAGTTTTACAGGTATAGATATTAACTTGCAGAATATATATTTGAAGTCTGTTCAGCCCTATATTGAACAAGGAAAGATACAATCTATTCGTCTTTCCACACGACCTGACTATATTAACACCGAAATCCTTGATAACCTAAAAAAATACAACGTAAAAGATATAGAACTTGGTGCTCAGTCTTTAGACGATGAAGTTTTAATGTTTTCGGAACGAGGTCATAGTGTTGAAGATGTTTACAAAGCATCTGAACTTATTAAGTCTTATGGTTTTAATCTTGGTTTGCAGATGATGATAGGCTTACCTTTAGACACCAAACAGAAGAGTATCAACACAGCAAAGACGATAGTGTCATTACGGGCGAAGACAACAAGAATATATCCTACGCTTGTGATAGAACATACCAAACTTGCTAAACTATATAACGAAGGAAAGTATAAACCTTTGACAATTACAGAGGCAATAGATTGGACAAAAGATATTTACAAAATCTTTCTTGCTTCAAATATCAAAGTTCTTAGAGTTGGATTACATCCTTCTAAAGATATAGTATCAGGAGAGGGTTTTCTTGCAGGACCTTTTCATATATCATTTTTTGAACTTGTGCTTACGGAACTTTGGAGGGAAAGACTACTTTCTTCTATAAATGACACAACAAAGGAGATATTTGTAAATCCAAAAGACGTAAATCATATCGTTGGCTATAATTCTAAAAACAGAGAACTGCTTAAAAACATTAAAATAGTTCAAAGCTCAGATATACCTCAAGGACAAATCAAAGTAATTTGAGATATAGAAAAAACATTTGATTTAAATTTAAAAAGATTTGATTTTTGTGAAAAAAGATCAAATCTTTTTTCACGAAAAGTTGATTTTCTTTTACGAAAACTTGCTCTTTTTTTTTAGATAAATAAAAAAAGGTTGCATACTTTTAATATGCAACCTCAAATGCTTTATCAATAATTAAATATTATAATAATTTTGATAATTTTTCAGCTAAATCACAAACGCGGTTTGAATATCCGTTTTCGTTATCGTACCAAGAAACAACCTTAACGAAGTTTCCGTCCATAACCATAGTAAGTTTTGAATCGAAGATAGAAGAATGAGAGTTATCAACGATGTCTATAGATACCAATGGTTCTTCACTGTATTCAAGGATTCCCTTCATTAAACCTTCAGCAGCCTCTTTGATAGCAGCATTTACTTGTTCTTTAGTTACAGTGCAGTTAAGTTCAACTGTTAAATCAACAACGCTACCGTCAGGAGTAGGAACACGCATTGAAATACCGTCTAACTTACCAGCCAATTCAGGAATAACTAAACCAACAGCTTTTGCAGCACCAGTAGAAGTAGGTATTATACTGCAAGCAGCAGCTCTTGCTCTTCTAAGGTCTTTATGAGGAAGGTCAAGTATTCTTTGGTCGTTAGTATAAGAGTGAATAGTGTTCATTTGACCTCTCTTGATACCAAACTTATCATTTAAAACTTTAGCAACAGGAGCTAAACAGTTTGTAGTACAAGAAGCGTTGCTTACGAAAGTAATGTCTTTAGTAAGAACTTTTTCATTTACACCAAGAACAACAGTTGCATCAACGTCATCTGCTTTTGCTGCAGGAACAGTAAGAATAACTTTCTTTGCACCTGCTTTTATGTGTTTTGACATAAGTTCTCTTGTCTTGAACAAACCTGTAGATTCAATAACGATGTCAATACCTAATTCTTTCCAAGGAAGATTTTCAGGATCACGTTCGGCATAAACTCTGATACGTTTTCCATTTACTACCAAGTATTCTCCGTCTGCAGAAACTTCACCTTGAAATTTACCATGAACAGAGTCATATTTTAATAAGTGAGCAAGTGTTGCAGCATCTGTAAGGTCATTAATTGCTACAACTTCAAGACCTTGTTTTTTCTGCATGTTTCTGAACGATATTCTACCAATACGTCCAAATCCGTTTATTGCTATTTTTGTCATATTTTTAAAGTTTTTAATGTTATGAATATATTTTTTGCAAAGATAGAATAAAAAATCAAAACGATATAATTTTTATTTGTTTTTTTGAAAAATATTATTTTTTGAAAACTTTGTTGTAATTTTGCAAGCGATAAAGGAAATGTTTTAACTATGTTTAGAAATAAAATATATATTACTTTTATTCTTTGTATGGCATTACTTTTGATGTCTTTAGGTGGTTATGCTCAAAAGAGTAGTTTAAAAAAAAGGACTGCTGTTGCTCATAAGACTAAGCCAAGTGTGAAGTTGGATAAAACTTATTACGATTTTGGTGAGATAGAAGAGGGAAGTAATGGAGAAGTTGTTTTTGAGGTGGTTAATGAAGGTGATGGGCTGTTGATGATAAAGAGTGTTAAAACTTCTTGTGGTTGTGTGCTTACAGAATATTCTACCAATGGGCTAATGCATAACGAAAAAGGGTATATAAAAATAAGATATAATACAAATATTGTTGGAGAGATAAAGCGAAGTGTTGTTGTTAATACAAACGATGTAAATAAACCAAGAATAGTATTGCGTCTTATTGGAAATGTTGTAAATAAAAATTAAAAAAAGATATTATTAAGTAATAAAAAAAACGACAAAAAGATGAAAAAGCTAATCTTAACATTCCTGCTTTCAATGGCAGTAGTTTTTGGAGTTAATGCTCAAAGTAACAAAAAAGAAGTTAAAGCTACAGGCTCTCAACCTGAGATAACTTTCAAAGAAATGGTACATGACTATGGTGAAGTAGTAAAAGATGGTAATGGTATTTGTGAATTTGAATACAAAAATACAGGAAAAGCACCATTGATGCTTACCAACGTAAGAAGTTCTTGTGGTTGCACAATTCCTTCTTGGAGTAAAGAACCTTTGATGCCAGGAAAGTCAGCAAAGATAAAAGTAAAATATAACACTAAAAACGTTGGAACAATCAATAAATCCATAACCGTTGAAAGCAATGCTTCAAATGGAACTGTGGTTTTGAAGATTACAGGTAAAGTAGTAAATAAATAAAATAAAGAAGACGGACAATGTGATTTGTTGTTCGTCTTTATTGTATAATTTAAAAAAAAAATAGAAATAAAAAATGCCAAACATTTCAACAACAGGAGCTACATTACAAGCTTCAGCAATTAGAAAGTTAGTGCCTTTTGCAGATGCAGCAAAAGAAAGAGGAGTAAAAATTTATCACCTTAACATAGGACAGCCAGATATTCTTACAGCACCAGAAGCTGTTGATGCTTTAAGAAAAGCTAAGATGGATATTGTTGCTTATACTCCATCTAATGGTAACTTATCTTACAGAAAAAAATTAGTAGAGTATTATAAAAGATATAATATCAATCTTGAACCAAATGATATTATTGTAACTTGTGGTGGTAGTGAAGCTTTACAATTTGCTTTCACCGTATGTCTTAATCCAGGTGAAGAAGTTATAGTTGCTGAACCTTACTATGCAAACTACAATTCTTTCGCAAAACTTTCAGGTGCAGTTATCAAAACTATACCTTCTACTATAGAAAATGGTTTCGCACTTCCTCCAATGGAAGAATTTGAAAAAGCTATCACAAGCAAAACACGTGCTATCATTGTTTGTAACCCTAACAACCCAACAGGTTATCTTTATTCTGAACAAGAATTACGTCAATTAGCAGAAATAGCAAAGAAACATGACCTATTCTTGTTTGCTGATGAAGTTTATAGAGAATTTGTTTATGAAGGAAAGAAACATTTCTCAATAATGGAGATAGAAGGAATAGAACAAAATGCTGTTCTTTTAGATTCTGTTTCTAAACGTTACTCTGCTTGTGGCGCAAGAGAAGGTATGATTATTTCAAAGAATAAAGAGGTGATGGCTGCAGCAATGAAGATGGCTCAAGCTCGTTTATGTCCTCCTTATTTTGGTCAAATATTTGCAGAAGCTGCTATTGACACTCCTGCTTCTTACTTTAAAGAAGTTAATGATGAGTATGATCACAGAAGAAGAGAGCTTGTAAAAGCAATAAACGCAATACCTGGTTGTAAATGTCCTAACCCAACAGGTGCATTCTATACTGTAATAGAAATGCCTATTGATGATAGTGATAAATTCTGCAAATGGTTACTTACAGACTTCAATCTTAATGGTGAAACAGTTATGCTTGCTCCTGCAACAGGTTTCTATGCAGATCCAGAAAAAGGAAGAAAACAAGCACGTATCACTTACTGCTTAAAAGTTGAAGATCTTTTGGCTGGTATCAACTGTTTAAAAGAAGCTTTAAAAGTTTATCCAGGTAGAACAAACTAAAAGAAAGAATAGATAAACAATATTTCAAGGACAGATAACTTCTGTCCTTTTTTTTGTTTTTTGATTTATGTTTATTTGTTGCTTATTTTGTAATTTTGCATTCGCAAGAGTGAAGAAAATTAAAATAAAATTGTATGGCAAGTCTTTATTTATTCCCAACGCTATTGGCTGATGTTGATTGGCAAGAATCTATACCGAATAATAATGTAGATAAGATAATGAATGCAGACTGTTTTATTGTGGAAGAACTTAGAACAGCAAGACGTTTTCTTAGAAGTATAGGATATAAGAAAGATTATGATACAGTGTCTTTTTATGTACTTAATGAGCATACAAAAGATGAAGAACTGTCTTCAATGCTACAGCCAATAGAGAAAGAGAATAATGATATTTTTCTGCTTTCTGAAGCAGGCTTACCTTGTGTTGCTGACCCAGGAGCAAAAATTGTTGCAATTGCACAAAAGAAAAATATTAATGTAGTTCCTTTGGTTGGACCTTCTTCTATATATATGTCTTTGATGGCTTCAGGTTTTAACGGACAGAACTTCGCTTTTGTCGGTTATCTGCCGATTAAAGAACATGAGAAGCATAAACGCCTACATCAATTGGAAGAAAGAGCATATAAAGAAAACCAAACACAGATATTTATAGAAGCTCCTTATAGAAATGATAAACTTTTTGATTTTCTAAAAAAGACTTTAAGAAACGAAACTTTGCTTTGTATAGCATCGGATATAAGTAGTCCAACACAGACTATTGTAACCAAATCAATAGCAGAGTGGAAACAGAAAAAAGAATTTGTTATTGGTAAGCGAAATACAATATTCCTTATTTATCATGATTGAGAACAAAAATAAAGACTTCTTACCTAAGTAAAAAGTCTTTTATTTTTTCAGCGGAGAGAGGGGGATTCGAACCCCCGAAGCGGTTTTGCCGCTTACCCGCTTTCCAGGCGAGCCTCTTCAGCCACTCGAGCATCTCTCCTTTTTTGACTTTGCAAAAGTAGTACAAATTTTTAACCTGACAATGTTTTTAATCCTTTTTCGCAAAAGGGAAGAAAGAACACAACAATCAACTAACGATAGGATAAATCTTTATTGTAGAAAATGTTTTTTTTGTAATTTTGCAAAAACAATACAAAGCTATGAAAGTAGAGATAATAAATATAGGCGATGAACTATTGATAGGACAAGTTGTTAATACAAATTGTTCTTATATGTCTAAACTGCTAAACAAAAACGGTTTCTTAGTTAGTAGAGTAAGTGTTATTTCTGATGATAAACAAGCAATTCAAAATACTCTTTTAGATGCTATGCAAAGAGTAGATATTGTTTTATTGACAGGAGGCTTAGGACCAACAAAAGATGATATTACTAAAGTTTGTCTAACTGAAATATTTGGTGGAGAGTTAAAAGAAGACCTAACTATTAGCCAACATGTAGAACGTTTTTTTGCTTCACGTAATCTTCCTTATACATCAACAAATCGTTCTCAAGCATTTATTCCTACTTCTTGCTATCCTATATTTAATAATGTAGGAACTGCACCAGGAATGGTTTTTGAAAAAGATAATAAAACAGTTATTTCTATGCCAGGAGTTCCTTTTGAAATGCAGAAGATGATGAATGATGTTGTAGAACTGTTATTGAAAAAATATAATCCTCAAACTATTATAGATAAAAACCTTGTTGTTGCTGGAATATCTGAAAGTTTTTTATCCGATAAGTTAGAAGGTTTTGAAAGTAAGCTTGATAAGGAAAAAGTTTCTTTAGCTTATCTGCCAAATGGAGGAATGATTAGATTGAGATTATCTTTGCATGGAGGAGAAAGACAAGAAGGGGAGAGGATAATACATAATCTTACAGAAGAACTAAAAAGCATAGTTGGAGAATTTCTTGTTGGTGAAGATGATGATAATCTTGCTACAATAATAAATAAAGTTTTAATTGGAAAACAATCAACACTTGCTGTTGCAGAAAGTTGTACAGGAGGAAATCTTGCTCATCAAATAACTCTTGTTAGCGGTGCTTCTAATTGTTTTAAAGGAGGAATTGTAGCATATGGTAATGATATAAAGCATTCTGTTTTAGGTGTAGAAGAAGAGATATTAAATAAATATCATGCAGTAAGCAAAGAAACGGTTATAGCAATGGCAAAAGGGACGCTTCAACTAATGAATAGTGATTATGCTATTGCTACTTCTGGACTTGCTGGTCCAAATTCAGATGGAACAGATGTACCTGTGGGAACTATATGGCTTTGTGCTATGAAAAAGAATGGAGAATACAAAACTCATACAACTTGTTACCACACCACAAGAGAAAACTTTGTGGATAGAGTAAGCAATGATGCATTCTTTCTATTACTAAAACTTATGATTAATTAGAAATTAGAAATTAGAAATTAGTAATTGTGGTGACTTTGAAGAAGACAGCCAAATTACTGCAAGAAATTGTGGTGACTTCGAAGAAAACAGCTAAATTGCTGCAAGAAAATTTCGGAGAGCCTCCGCTGGCAGTAAAGCATAGAGATTAAAGACGTAATCGTTAATCCGTAATTTCTAATTACTAATTTCTAATTTCTAATTAAAAGAACAACGTTCTCTATATGATGAGTGTGTGGGAACATATCTACAGGTTGTATTTTTGTTACCTTGTATTTAGATGATAAAAGTTTAAGATCACGTGCTTGAGTAGCAGGATTACAAGAAACATAAACTATTTTACGAGCAGAAGTGCTAAGTATTTGTTTTATTACACTTTCTGCCATACCATTGCGTGGAGGATCTGTTATTATTATGTTAGGTTCTCCATTTTGTTTGATAAAATCTTCATTTAGAACTTTTGCCATATCTCCAGCATAGAAAACAGTATTTGTTATATTGTTTTCTTTACTGTTTATTTTTGCATCTTCAACAGCATCTTCAACATATTCTATTCCTACAACTTTTTTTGCTTTATTTGCTACAAAGTTTGCTATTGTGCCTGTTCCTGTATATAAATCATAAACAATATCATCTTTTTGAATATCTGCAAACTCGGCAGCAAAAGTATATAGTTTAAGAGCTTGAGGAGGATTGGTTTGATAGAATGTCTTAGGACGTATTTTAAATTGTAGAGGTTTTGCTTTATCATCTTTAAAACGAGGCATATATTCCATTAGATGGTCTTCTCCTTTATAGACAACAAATGTTTGATCTCCAAGAGAGTCGTTCATCTTGGTGTTTATACAATATTGAAGAGAGGTTATTTGAGGAAATTCTTTAGAGATAGCATTCATAACATCGTTAATAACTTCCATATTCTCTTCTGCAAAAACAACGATAAGCATTATTTTTCCTTCTTGCGTTGTTCTTATTATAAGATTACGCATTATTCCAGTATGTTGTCTTATATCATAATAAGGGATAGATTTTTTTAAAGTATAATCTCTGACAAAGTTTCTAATCTCATTTGAAGGTGATGGCTGCAAAACACAATGTTCTATTGGTAGAACTTTATCAAATAAACCACTAATATGAAAACCAAGAGCAGGTTCATCTTCTTCTCCTTTTACAAAATCTTTCTTCCAGGCACGAGATGAAAAAGTAAATTCTAATTTATTTCTATAATAATATATATCATCAGAACCTTCTATCGTAGAAATATTTGAACAATCTATGCCTCCAATACGTTGAAGGTTATCTACTACCTGTTGTTGTTTGTATTTTTTCTGCCATTCGTAGTCAAGCATCTGCCAAGAACAACCACCACAGAAAGTAAAATGAGGACATTTTAGTTCTATTCTTTTATCGGAATAATGTTTTATAGCTTTAACTCTCGCTAAACAAAAAGAGTGTTTCTGTTTATAAACTTCTATATCTACAATATCTCCTGGAACAACGTATGGAACAAAGATAACCTTGTCATCTTGTCTAACAATAGCATTGCCTTCTGCTGCAAAATCCTCAACTAAAACATCTTCCAAAATGTAATTGACTTTCTTTTTTCTCATGATAAAGAACCTTTAATATATATATCCTCCTATATTGAACAATAAAAAAGCGAACAGTAACAAATAATCACTGCTCACTATATTTTAAATAAAACTACTGAATGTATTATCTTTCGTCAGAAACAGTAAGTTTTTTTCTTCCGTGTCTGCGTCTTGCATTCAATATTTTTCTTCCACTTGTAGTAGACATTCTTAATCTAAAACCGTGTTTATTTACTCTTTTTCTTCTGTGAGGTTGATATGTTCTTTTCATCTCTATATATGTTTTTCTTGTTTTACTTCTAAAAAATACTCTCTAAAATCAGAGTGCAAAAGTAATACTTTTTTTTCTTTTGACAAGTTTTTTTTATGTTTTTTTTATTTTATCAAATTTTTCTTTGTGTATTCAAATAAAATATATAATTTTGCATTCGTAATTATGGTTTATTGAAGATGTCTTCAATAATTAAAAGGGAAGTAGGTGAGAATCCTATACAGTCCCGCTGCTGTGTTTCTCATAAAAGTTTTGAAACATATTGCCACTGTTGAAAGAGAAAATAACTATTAACGGGAAGGCGTTTCAAAAGAGATAAGTCAGAAGACCTGCCATGATGAAGCGAAATTTGTTAGTTATCTTCGAGGGTTAGGATATAACAAAAAAAGATGTTGTTTGTTATTTTTTTTACTTTTCTTCAAAGTAATTACATATCAAGTTTCGTTTCCTATAATAGAAATTTATAAAATAAAATAGTAATAACTATGAAGAAAAGTATTTTTTTTGTATCCTTACTTGTATTAGGATTTAATATGATGGCTCAGTATGATGGAGCCGTTGGCACGGAAGGTTGTCAAGCAATTAGTCAAGATGACGAAAGAATAATCTCTTGGGCAATAGGAGTAGAAGTAAATAGAGGCTTTTGGGATTATGGCGATGAAAGAATAGTAGATTATGGTAAAGCTTATATGGCTGTAGGAAAACCAGATTCAACAACACTTACTGCTATTTCTTTAGGAGAAGGCGGTGATGCTCTTATAACATTTGACCGTCCTATTATTAATGGAGAAGGTAAGGATTTTGTTGTTTTTGAGAATGCTTGGGGACCAACATTTTTAGAGTTAGCATTTGTAGAGGTAAGTTCTGACGGAGTTAATTTCTTCCGTTTTCCTTGTAATAGCACTTCTTATCATAACCCTGATGATATGGCAGAAGGAAGAACAGCAGAACATTATAATAATCTTGCTGGTAAATATGAGTTAGGTTGGGGCGTTGGTTTTGATTTAAGCGACATAGCAGATAATGATTTGTTAGATAAAAACAATATTCGTTTTGTTCGTTTAGTTGATGTTATCAATGGAGTTAGTACAGATACTTATGGAAATATTATTTACGATGGAGTATCTTGGCCAACTTATTCTCAAGGTTTTGATGTTACAGGTGTAGGAGTTATAAACGGAGGAACACCTTATAAGGTAGCAGATTTTGAAGACAATGAATTGCTTGCAGATTTTAATTCATACGAAATAGTAGATATGATAAGCAATTATGATAATTTGGAAGATGGAATTTACACTAAGAATCATATCTCAAGAGGTTTGAATTTCCTTGGTACAGGTTTTTATATGGCAGATTGGGATTGGTTTATGGCTATGGGATTCGGAGCAAGTAATATAACAGATGACACTACAGCAACAGGAAACAGTACTAATCAAACTGCTTACTATACATCTGCACCAGAATATGCTATTGACGGTTTAGGAAAAACATATCTTCACGCTTATTATGATGCGTATAACTTTACTACAGCAGAACATAATATTGTGAAGAAGACTGACAATGGAACTTTCTTCCCAATGGGAGTTTATGTTGTTAAGTCTTTGGCTGCTTATGAAGATTTAGAAGTTTCTGCAACAGAAAACCTTTACTTTAAAATAATAGCAACAGGTTATAATGAAAATAACGCTCCTACTAATTCTACAGAGATATATCTTTATGATGTAAATAATAATGTAGCTAATATACAAGATTGGCGTTATTTTGATTTATCATCTTTAGGAGAAGTTAGCAAGATAGTATTTTCTATTGATTGTAATGATGGTTGGATCTCAAATTACTTCTGTTTAGATGTATTTACTTATAATGATTCAGAAAGTGGTTCTTCTATTAATGAGGTATCTGCTAATGATTTGAAGTTTAACCTTTATCCTAATCCTGCACAAGATTTTGTTACAATAGAAGTTGATGCTCCTTCAACTCTACAGATATTTGATATGCAAGGAAGACTTGTTAGACAACAACAATTAACAAATCCAACTAACACAATAAACACCAACGATTTAAAAGGTACTTATTTCGTTAAGATAATCAGCGGTAAAAAGCTTGAAACAAAGAAATTGATTGTGAAATAGAATATTTATTGTTTTCTCATAATAAATAGTGTTTTTATTTCTTTGCGGTCTTTTATTTGATAGAAGACCGCTTTTGTTTTTTTAGTTTTTTTTTGACATGAAATCTTGATTTGGCGTGAAGAAAAAGAAGATTGGTGAAAGATAAAAGGGTAGTGGCAGTTCTTTTTAAAAGATATTTTAACGTAGAATAAAACTTATAGCGGCCAATCTAAGTAGGTAGGAAATTTTTGTCTTCTTTTATCTAAATCATTTTTGTCTATTGAAAAGTAAAAGATTTGATTTTCAATAATTTTATTTGGAGTTAATTGTTCGCCTTTTGTGTTTATGATGCAACTATCGCCCGAATATTTTATTTTATTTGCGTCTTCACCCACACGATTAACTCCTATAACATAACTTTGATTTTCTATTGCACGGGCTTTTAAGAGTGTGAGCCATTGTTCTTTTCTGCTTTGTGGCCAAGAAGCAACATAGATAAGCAAATCATAAAGAAATTTACCGTTGTAAGCGTTCATGGAAGATAAAGGAAATCGCAAATCATAACAGGTAAGTATCTTGATATTTAAATCTTTATAAGAAATGACAACATTTTTTTTCTCTCCTTTTGAAAGAACTTTGGCTTCATCGGAAAGAGAAAAAAGATGCACCTTATCATAATATGCTTCTTTGTCAGTAGAAATAAAATAATGACGATTAAGATATTTGCCATTATCTTCAACGAGTAGGCTTCCGTCTATGGCAATATTGTTTTTGTTTGCGAAGTTCCTCATAAGAGATAAGCCTTTTTCTTTGCTTTCCTTTGCAAGAGAAATATCAGAAACAAAGCCTGTGATAAACATCTCAGGCAATACGACTAAATCAGTGTCAGAATCTATTTTACTTAACAAGGATTTAAAGCATTGATAGTTGTCTTCAATACAAAAATCTTTTATCTCTGTCTGTATCAATGCTATTTTCATAGAGAAGCTTATTGTTTATCTCTATTGTAATGAGGCATTTCAAAAGGAATAACTAAAGATAATTCCACTAAACCTCCAAAACTTCCGTCTTCTTTAAACCAAGGTGCTTGGTAGATAAGTTTCTTTTGACCTTTCTTTTGTATGGTATAAACATTAGTTGCTTTATTGGTCATCATATTATTTATTATTGCCTTAGAACGCTCATTGTGGCAACCCATAATATTTTTACCAATAAGGTTTTCGTCTATAGATTTTAGATTAACACGTTTTGAGTGTGTGTTTAAATCTATAAAGTCTCCGTTTTCATCTGTAACAGTTATAGCAACTTGTTCTAATCCGTTAGCCCAGTGTTCCATAATATAAAATATTAAAAAGTAAGGTAGATGTTAAAAAAAATAAGGACTTTAAAAGTCTTATAACTCTTAAAGTCCTTATCTGTTGATTTTATTTTGCACTCAAAGCAGCAAGTGCTATAGAGTATGTTTTTGTTTGTACTGAATCGCCTCTTGAAGAAAGGATACAAGGAACTTTTGCTCCTACTACCATTGCTGCCAATTCTGCTCCTGCAAACTTAGTAGCTGTTTTGTAGAATACATTACCTGCTTCAATGAATGGCCATACTAAACAGTCTGCATCACCTGCAACTTCTGAATCAAGTTTCTTTATTTGTGCAGATTCTTTGTCAATAGCAACGTCCATAGCCAAAGGTCCATCAACGATAGCACCTTTTATTTGACCACGTTTGTTCATTGTTGCAATCAAAGCAGCATCAACGCAAGCAGGCATACCTGTAAGCATTTGCTCTGTTGCACATATCATAGCAACTTTTGGACATTCTATTCCAAGAGTATGAGCAGTGTTGATAACATAATTAACGATAGCTGTCTTTTGTTTGAAATCTGGAGCAGGGATAACAGCAACGTCAGAAGTTATTAATAGTTTGTGATAAGTAGGTATTTCAAAAACAGAAACGTGAGAAAGGACAGGTTTTCCAGCGGGCATAAGTCCGTTTTCTTTATTAAGAACGGCTCTCATATATTTGTCTGTTGAGCAAAGACCTTTCATAAGAATTTGTCCTTTACCTTCGTTGATAAGAGCAACAGCTTTTGCTGCAGCTTTAGCTTCGTTAGCTTCTTGTACAAGTTCAAACTTATTTACATCTATGCCTTCTTCTTGGCAAACTTTTTTTATTGTGTCTATATCTCCCACAAGTGTTACATCTACTATGCCTAAGTCAATAGCACGAGAAGTAGCTCCTATTGTGTGAGAATCGTTTGCATATGCAGCAACTAAACGTTTTCTTGGTGCAGCTTTTGCAGCTGAGATTAATTCTTCTAAGTGTTTCATTTTATTTCTTTGTATTTATTTTATTAATAGGTTATTTTAATTACAAATCTGTACGAGGTTCTATTATTGTTCCCCATTCTCTTTTGACAGCACGTTTATTTACTATCTTGATATGTTCTATTGCGTATCTGCCATTAGGGTGAGTTGCAATCATATCAATTACTCCGTCATGATGTTTCAAAACCACTTTGTTCATATTGAAGTGATTTTTCTTCTTATATGTATAACAAAACATTTCCTCTTCCTTTGTAGGTCTGTAGTTAGGACAATCATACTCATGAACCTTACAATTAAAGACCTCTCTCCAAGAGTTTCCGGTATAAGAATATATTCTGAAATAATTTACATTAGAATAATCTCTATAAACACTCATTAATGAGATTTCATCTCCTCCATCTCCGTCTAAATCTCCTTCATTCACAAGAAAATAAACGCCAAGGTCGGTGTCAAGATTTAGTGGTGTTATCTCGTCATTATCAGAAAAAATCTCTGTTGCCCCTTCATAAAGATTTTCTTCAAAACCATCACCATCAAAATCTCCTCTGATATTAAAGCGGGAAGCATTTGATTTATCCCATTTCCATTCAGATGGATTAAGGTCATTGGTTATTACATCAGTCCAAGGCTTTATTGCTTCTGTCTCTTCATTCTCTTGTGCTGAAACGACAAAAGAGAATGCGAACAATACCATTATAAATATCCAAAATCTATTCTTCATATTATTGTTCTTGTTTTTCTTATTAACCAATATCATCATAACGTAAATTGTCTATAATATATTCTTGTCTGTTAGGAGAATTTGCACCCATAAAGAATTTTAAAGTGTCTGAAATGCCGGATTCTTTGTTTAATAGCACCGGATCTAAACGAATATCTTTGCCGATGAAGTTTGCAAACTCATCTGGTGATATTTCTCCTAAACCTTTGAAACGAGATATTTCAACTCCTTGTTTTAGTTTTTTTGCCGCATCATCTCTTTCTTGTTCGGTGTAGCAGTAAATAGTCTGTTTTTTGTTCTTAACCTTAAATAAAGGAGTTTGTAAGATGTAAACATGACCACTCTTAACTAAATCAGGGAAGAATTGTAAAAAGAAAGTCATCAAAAGCATTCTGATATGCATACCATCAACGTCAGCATCGGTAGCAATAACGATGTTGTTGTATCTAAGGTTATCCATGTCTTCATCAATATTCAAAGCATTGTGAAGAAGGTTGAACTCCTCGTTTTTATATACTATTTCTTTGCTTTCACCAAAAGAATTATATGGTTTTCCTCTTAAAGAAAATACAGCCTGAACATTAGGATCCCTTGTCTTAGTAATAGATCCAGAAGCAGAATTACCCTCAGTAATGAAAAGAGTAGTCTCTAATCTTCTTTCATCTTTACTATTGTAATGTATGCGACAATCTCTAAGTTTTTTGTTTGTTAAGGAAGCTTTTTTAGCACCTTCTTTAGCAAGCTTCTTAACGTTTTGCAGACCTTTTCTTTCTTTTTCATTGCGTTGAACTTTTTGCAAAATAGCTTCTGCAACTTGTTCGTTGATGTGTAAATAATTGTCAAGTCTGCGTTTAACTATGTCGTTTATGTAGTTTCTTACTGTTATACCTTTTTCTTTGTCGTAATCAACACTGCCAAGTTTGGTTTTTGTTTGTGATTCAAAGACAGGCTCTTTTATTCTTAAACTTATGGCTGATATTATTCCTGAACGAATGTCTGAAGGCTCGTAATCTTTTTTGAAATAATCTTTCATTACTCTTACTATTGCCTCTCTGAAAGCAGCTAAATGAGTTCCTCCTTGTGTGGTGTTTTGTCCATTAACAAAAGAATGATGTTCCTCAGTTAGCACTTTGTCCGAATGAGTAAAAGCAAATTCAAAATCATCTTCTTTTATGTGAATTACAGGATATAAAGGCTCAGAATCCATGTTGTTGTTTAATAAATCCAACAAACCATTAGGAGAACGATATTTTTTATCGTTGAAAAGAAGAGTTAAACCCTGATTTAGATAAGCATAGTTCAAAATCATTTTCTCTACATACTCAGAGATATAAGAGAAGTTTCCAAATAATTCTTTATCTGGAATAAATTCTATGATAGTACCATTAGGTTCTGAACACTCTGTAATAGGATAGTCTGATGTAATTTTTCCTTTAGAGAACTCTGCTATCTTCGTTTTACCATCAACAATACTTTGTACCTTGAAAAAAGAACTAAGAGCATTAACAGCTTTTGTTCCTACTCCGTTCATTCCTACAGATTTCTTGAATGTATTTGAATCATATTTCGCACCCGTATTCATTTTAGCAACGCAGTCTATTGTTTTGCCTAAAGGAATACCTCTACCATAATCTCTTACCCTAACTTTGCCTAACTCATAATCAATATTAACTTCTATTGTTTTGCCATTTCCCATAGCAAACTCATCAACAGAATTATCAATAACCTCCTTAACTAAAACGTAAATACCATCATCAACAGAAGCACCATCGCCAAGCTTTCCTATATACATACCAGGGCGTAATCTAATATGCTCATGCCAATCAAGAGTTATGACGCTGTCTTCTCCGTAGCCTTTTATATTTCTTATTTCTTCGTCCATAATAATGAGGTGCAAATTTACAAAATTTTTTATCAATAAGAATCTAAACGATTTAAAATTTTGTTTTTCTGCTTACTTCAAGTACTCTAATGTCATCTCTAACTCAAACTTACTAATGGATAATGCTCCAATAAAAACATCCGCTTGTTGATAATATATTTCTCTTTCCTGTAACGATTTCTCAATAAACTCAAGTCTTTTTTCTGAGGGTATTTTTTCAATCAGCGGTCTTTTTTTCTTGCTAACCAAAGCACGGGAAAGAATTTGAGAAGGCGAGAGTTTAAGATATATGCTTTTGCAGTTATCTTTTATTAATTGCATATTATCTTTGTAGCAAGGTAAGCCTCCACCTGTTGCTATAACTATATTATCTTCTTGTAAAAGTTGAACAAGTACTTCTCTTTCTTTTTGTCTAAAAAACTCTTCTCCTTTATTCTTGAATATATCATTGACACTTTCTTTGCAAATAGATTCTATAATAGTATCTGTGTCTTTGAACTCTAAGTTTAGTATGTTAGCAATACGTTTTCCAACCGTAGTTTTGCCACAATACATATAACCGACAAGAGCTATTTTCATAATAAGAATATATTTATTTTATCGTGCGTATGCAGTTAAAGACATGTCAGCAAAATCTCCTCTGAGAAACTTAAACATACCACAAACTCCAACCATTGCAGCATTGTCTGTTGTGTAAGAAAACTTAGGAATAAATACCTTACAATGATATTTTGTTCCTATTTGTTGAAATCTTTCTCTTAACAAGGAATTAGCCGAAACTCCTCCAGCTAAAGCAATGGTCTTTATTTTTGTATCTTTTAATGCTTTTTCAAATTTTGACAATAGAGAATCAACAACTGCTTTTTGTACAGAACAAGCAATATCTTCAATGTTCTCTTCTATATATTTAGGGTTTTCTTTTAAACAGTCTCTTAAAGTATAAAGAATGCTTGTCTTTAAACCAGAAAAACTATAATCATAGCCTTTGATATGGCTTTTTGCAAAATTTAGTTTTGGTTGTCCTTGTTTTGCAAGTCTATCTATATGAGGTCCTCCAGGGTAGGGAAGAGAAAGAATTTTTGCAGCCTTATCAATAGTTTCTCCTGCAGCATCGTCTATCGTTTTTCCAAGAACTTGCATTTTGTTGTCAGAATCCACCCTTATTATCTGAGTATTTCCTCCAGAAACCAAAAGGCATAAATAAGGAAATTGAGGAACTTCTTGTTCTTCACTATCTTTTACAAAATGAGCTAAAACGTGAGCGTCTAAGTGATTAACATCTATTATTGGAATGTTTAAACCTTGAGCCATGCTTTTTGCAAAACTAACTCCTACAAGTAAAGAGCCTAACAATCCAGGTCCTCTTGTAAATGCTATAGCAGATAAGTCTTCTTTTGTTATCTTAGCTTCTTTTAATGCTACTTCAACAACAGGAAGTATGTTTTGTTGATGTGCTCGTGAAGCTAACTCAGGTACAACTCCACCATAGATTTCATGTACTTTTTGTGAGGCAGTAACATTGCTTAAACAAATAAAATTGTCTTGGATAACAGCTGCCGAAGTATCATCACAAGAAGATTCTATAGCAAGTATATATTTACTCATAAATTATTTTATTATTACTTTTATATTCGTAGATTTTGTTCTTGTTTTTAACCATTGAGAAAGTTTTTTAGTCTCTTCTGCATTTGGTTTGTCGTTGTTTTCAAAAACTACAACGGCAATAGGTGTTTTATCAACACTATCTTTGTTTATATATATCTCAGTAGCAGAAGCTAAAGCAATAAATTCAACTTTAGGGAACAAACTCTTTACTTCTTCTTTTAATTCTTTTGATATGTTTTCGTATTTTTGATATTCTTGAATCTGAGTTTGCATTGCCTGTAGGTTTTCTTGGCTTTCCTGCAATAGATTGGAATAATTAACATTACCCTTATTTAAAATCTCATCTTTTAATAGAGATATTTCACTTGAGCTTGTACCTTGAATGATTTGCAAATGATAATCTTTTAAATCATAAAAATGCATTCTCTTTTGTGCTCTTAATATGGAAGTGTCTGCAATCTCTTTTCCAACAGCAACAATTCTAAGAGTAGAGTCAGATTTGTTTGTATCAAAACTTATTATCTGAGTTCCTGCTTGTTTTATTTCTTTATTGATAAAATTCTTTACATCGTTTTCAAAGAGACTTTTTTGAATTATGTTTAAAGTCATAAAGCAAGCAGGTATTACTGTTATGATGACAATACCCAATAAGTATTTTCTTACAGTTTTTTCTTGTTCTTTATTTGCTGATTGTTTATAATGGAAATGCAAACTTCTTACACCAATATAAGTGGCTAAGGCAATGAATACAGTGTTGATGAAAAACAAATAGAAAGCTCCAAGAAAATAAGCTATTTTACCTGTTGCCAAACCATAGCCTGCAGTACATAGAGGAGGCATTAAAGCAGTAGCAATGGCAACTCCTGGTATTACGTTTCCTTTGCCTTTGTTACATAAAGCCATAATTCCTGCGGCTCCACCAAATAATGCAATCAATACGTCATATAAAGTAGGTGATGTTCTCGCAAGTAGTTCGCTTTGAGCTTCTGAAAGAGGAGAAACAAAAAAATAAATGGTTGCCGTGATAACACTTATTATAGTTGCAACAAGATAATTTCTAAAAGAACGTTTTAATAGATCAAAATCTCTTATACCAACGGCTAATCCCATACCAACAATAGGTCCCATCAGAGGAGAAATAAGCATAGCACCGATAATAACGGCCGTTGAATTGACATTTAATCCTAAAGAAGCAAGAAAAATAGCAAAGATAAGAATCCAAAGATTTGCACCACGGAAATTAACGCCCTTGGTTATCTCAATAATAGTTCCTTCTTCACTTTCTTTATCTGTTCTTAAATCAAAGTATTTCTTGAATAATACAATTATTTTTCTAAAAGAATCATTCATAACTTAAATATTTTGTTCTATTTTATAACGTTGCTTAATGTTTTTTAGTATCGTGCAGATACATTTGTATGCTATTGAATATATTTTGCCAAAGAGAATAACCTGCACAATATATTGTTGTTAATGGATTAGAAAAATATGTATATGCCATCCAAATACCTAAGCCTGTATTTTTTTGACCTAAGGCTTGAGCTCCGACAATGCTATGATTGAATGCTTTGCCTATCTTTCTGCCAAAGAAGAATTGAAGTATGCACATGACAAGCGAAAGAATAACAATTAAGACAATGTTTCTTATCTCTTGACTTCCCATGTGAATGATAGCAAAAGTTGTTTTAGAAAAGTTAATCATCAAAGCCACAGACCATAAAGGAATAGACAACCAGTCGTATTTTGAGAGTTTAAAAGAAGCTCTTGGAAAAAATCTTCTCATTATTATCAACGCAAAGAAAGGAAACATCATTATAGGAAAGACTTTCGCTAACAGAATTAAAACAGATTGCATAAAAGTCATATCTGCTGTTGTTTCAGCCAAAGAAAACATAATAGGAGCAACAACGACTAACATTGCATTATCGCAAAGAGTGTGCATGATGCTAACTTCTCTATCTCCTCCTAAAACAGTTACCACAGCCGAAGAGGAACTTGCGACAGGACATACTAAACCTACTAATATACTTTTAGAAACCAAAGGTTCAAAGGCAACATAGCATAATGCATAAATAACAATAGCACTTATAAGATGTACGCTTAGTAGTATGAAATTTATCTTTTGAAATCTAAGTCTTCTGAAATGTAATCCACTGTAAGCAAAGAACAATATGAAACATATAAGCACAGGTACAAGGTTAATAAAGATGTGCAGTTGCTTGAAAAACAACACACCGAGAATCATAGCCAAGGGTAGAAGCAGACCTTTATATTTCTTTATCAACATTTGCTTTTAAAATTTATTGAAATCCATTACTTCTAAATCTTTTATCTCTTTGCCGTCAATAACAAATCGGACTAATGTGCAAACCAAATGAAATCCTTGATAACCGCAGGCTCCCGGATTAATCAAAAGGAAGTTCCAATCCTTATCATACATTATTTTAAGTATGTGGGAGTGTCCGCAAATGAAAATATCGGGCTTTTCGCTTACAAAGTAAGGGACTATGTCTTTGTTGTAGTGTTTTGGGTAACCGCCAATGTGAGTCATTAACAGTTTAACATCTTCTATCTTAAACGAAATAATACCTTTTACTTCATCGTCCAAGTATTTATCATCACAATTGCCATACACAGCCACAAGTTTTTTCTCTGCTCGTAAGGTGTCTAAAACTTTTGTGTTGCCAATGTCGCCTGCGTGCAAAATAATATCCACATCTTTAAAAAACTCCAACACTTCTTTTGCAACTCTGCCATGAGTATCACTTAAAACCCCGACTCTTGTCATTTTCTTTATGTAAAACTATTTTAGTTTAGA
The DNA here is from genome assembly GCA_045221575.1 of Bacteroidales bacterium. Lineage (GTDB taxonomy): Bacteria > Bacteroidota > Bacteroidia > Bacteroidales > P3 > Scybalousia_A. The sequence continues at coordinate 26,955 of JBGUWU010000012.1, read as the reverse complement.
GTAATTTGTTTGTCTATTTTTCTTATTATCTAAAACTAAAAAGTACTTGCTTTTATTATAATTGTCATAAAAAAAATGAATTTGATAGTGTTGTCAATAGCATTTGATTATAGTGAAAAAACATCAACTTTTAAGAAAACAAAAGTTGATTTTGGTTGAACAAGAGTTGATTTTCGTTAAACAAAAGTTGATGTTTTTTTTGCCTTTTTGTTAAAAACAAAGTTTTACTCCAAAAAAAGATTAAAAAAAAAGATTATGTATAAAAAAAGTTGTATCTTTGCACTTTAGATTTTGGAAGATATTGTTTAAGATTCATTAAAACCTAAGAAAATTAAACAATAAAAAAATTGCATTAATAATCTGTATAAAATATAAGTAAATAAAATGGAAAAAATTAGAATAGCTATTGCAGGAATCGGTAACTGTGCATCTGCACTTATACAAGGTTTGGAGTATTATTCTCACAAGGAGAATGACTCTAATGCTCCTGAAGGTATGATGGCAAAAAGCATAGGTGGATATACAGCTCAAGATATAGAGATTGTTGCCGCTTTTGATATAGATAAAAGAAAAGTAGGACAAACTCTTGATAAAGCAATCTATGCAAAACCAAATTGTACTATAAACATAGTAGATCCAGATAAGTTCCCAAAAAGTAACGTTGTTGTGATGAAAGCCCCTGTTTTAGACGGTGTATCAGCACACATGTTAGACTACGAAAAATATCCACAAGACACTACTTTTGTTGTTGATGACGAAACTCAAGAGGTAGATGTTGTTAAGGTGTTAAAGGAAACTAAAGCAGACATACTTATAGATTATATGCCTGTAGGTAGCGAAGAAGCCGTTAAGTTCTATGCTCAATGTGCAATAGATGCAGGAGTTGCTTTCTGTAACTGTATTCCTGTTTTCATCGCTTCCGATCCAGAATGGGAACAGAAGTTTATAGATGCCGGCTTACCAATTATTGGTGATGATATGAAATCTCAATTTGGTGCAAGTATTCTTTCTCAAATGCTACAAGAGTTGGCTTTTGCTCGTGGTCATAAAGTTAAATGTCATATCCAAGAAAACGTTGGTGGAAACACAGACTTTATGAATATGCTTAACCAAAACAGATTGAAATCAAAGAAAATATCAAAAGAAAACGTTATCCGTTGTCAAAATGATATTAGAGGCATACCTGTTGGAGATTCATTCTTGTTTGCTGGACCAAGCAACTACATGGCTTACTATAAAGACAACAAGATAGCAAACTTCCACTTGGAATTAGAAGGTTTCGGTGGTTCTCCTGTTACATTTGATGCTCGTTTGTCTGTTATAGATTCTCCAAATTCAGCAGGAGTAGTTATAGACGCTATACGTTATCTTAAAGTTGCAAGAGAGTTAGGTATTTGTGGTTCTCTAAGAGGTGCAAGTGCTTTCACTCAAAAAACTCCTCCTCAACCAATGACTTTTGAAGCAGCTGAGTTTGAGTGTAGAGAGTTAGCAGCAAGAAGATTAACAGATATGACACGCGGACAAGTAAAGAAATAATTTTTATTTTTCATAGGTTTTATTAATCAATTAAGCCCAAAGCTGTGAAGCTTCGGGCTTAATTTTTTACTATTAATAAAACAAAAAAGAATAGAAGTCTTTTTTTTGAAAAGACAACAATCCTTTTTTTTATATTATGCCAAATTGATTAAGGAAGATAAGTATGATACAGATAGGACATACATAACGAACGGCAAACATATATATATTAAAGAAACGACCGCGCAATGTACCTTGGTTGGTGAATTCGTCTTTTACAATATGTTTTGGAACATACCAACCGATGAATAAACAGGTTAGCAGACCTCCTGTTGGTAGAAATATCTGACCTGAAAGAAAATCAAACCAAGTGAATACAGATTGACCTGCGATGACTAACCACTCACGACCACCGCCGTAAGACAATGAACAGAACACACCTATCACAGTACAAAGAATGGTAACAATTCCTGCTCCTTTTTTTCTTGATATTTTTAGTTCTTCGTGGAAGAAAGCAGTGCTGACTTCGTGAAGTGATATTAATGATGTTAGTGCCGCCAATGACAATAAAGCATAAAAGAGTATTGCCACCAATTCACCGATTAAAGGAACGCTGGAAAATGCTTGATGAAACACATTAGGCAAGGTTATAAACACTAAACCAGGTCCGGAGTATTGACTTGCCAATTCAGGATTAGCTAACTTATTCGCAGCATCAGGATAACTTGCAAAGAAAGCCGGAAATATCATAATGCCAGCAAGAACAGCTATAAGTGTGTCTATGCTAACAATCTGTGCTGCTGACTTAGTGAGGTGAGTATCTCTTTTAAAATAGCTGGCGTATGTACATAAGCAACCCATACCAAGACTTAATGAATAAAACGCTTGTCCTAAAGCACCTAAAAATGTTTTGCTATCTACGTTTGAAAAATCTGGTTTAAACAAAAATGAAAGTCCTCTGTTTGCTCCTGGCAATAAACATGAAGATATAGCTATAACAATCAATAAAATAAATAATAAAGGCATCATCAACTTAGAACTTTTCTCAATACCTTTCTCTACACCTTTTGAAACGATAAAATGACATATCAACATAAATATTACTAACCATAAGATAGGTTTCCATGGATTAGTAGCAAAGGTGTCAAAATATGTTTTTACGTATGTTGCATCACTGTTTAGATGTCCTGCTATAGATGCGTAGATATATTGTAAGCACCAGCCAGAAACAACAACATAATATCCTGTAATCATAAAGCCGGTAAAAACTCCTAAAATACCTATTAGTTTCCAAGGAGTACCGTTTGCAAGTTTGGAATAGGCACGTGCAGTATTAGCCTGTGCTTTACGCCCAATGATAAACTCGTTAAGCATACATGGTACGCCCATAATAATAACGAATGCTATATATATTAATAAAAAAGCCGCACCACCATTCTGACCTGTTACATAAGGAAAACGCCATACATTTCCTAAACCTACAGCTGAGCCTGCTGTAGCTAAAATGATACCAAGTTTTGTTCCGAAATTTGCTCTCTCTTTAGCCATATATTTTATTTTGAATTATATTTAACAATTATAAATGATAAATAAATGAGCCTGCAAAGTTATAAAATAATGTCCAAATAAAGTATATCAACAAAAAAAAACGGAGCGAAAAATCGCTCCGTAAAATTTTAATCTTTTTTATGATTACAGTTTGTAACCTAAACCAATAGTAAATTGATTGAAATTAACTTTTGCATTACCTGGTAAGTCCCATTGATTAAGGAAACCTAAAGCACAACCTACGTCAAAAGTGAATCTGTCATAAAGGAAGCTTGCACCAAACATACCTCCAAGACCAAAACGTTTGTAGTAATCATAAACATCACCAGTCAAACCAATGGTTACTTGAGGACCTGCGAAGAAAGCTAATCCTAAATCATTAGTAAGATTAAGGCTGAAGTTTAAAAGAACAGGTATGCGTAAGTCTGCTCTGTCTTTACTATAGCCGATGTATGCTCCTGGAGCAAGTTTGAAATCGCCAAAAGCGGCCATGTTGTAATTTGCACCAACGTAGAAACCAGCTTCACTTGCATCTGCATCACCAGCATAAATGTCGCTCAAAAAACCAGCGTGAAGGCTTAATTGAGCTTTTGCGTTGTTTGCGGCAAACACCATAACGGTTGCTATAGCCAACATTGTGAAAAATTTTTTCATGTCAATTTGATTTTTAGTTAATACTATGTTAATTTTGATTTAATATGTTCGCAAATCTACTACATTTTTTTCAATCTATGGTCTTTAGTGTAGTAAAAAAATGAGGATAAAAATTTTAACTTGATGATTAATAATTTATTAGCTTGTTAATAGTTTTTACTGAAAATAGAAAAATAAGTTTATAATTTGTATATTTTTTTCTATCCTTAAATATAATAACATAATGTCGGCGTAGTTGATTAATTTATGACAAAATGTCAGTTGTTTATTTTTGGCACATTGTTTGTCTTTACTAATATGTCTTAAAAAAATAAGACAGTAAAGTTTAAATTGATTATTAATAATAAAAAAAACAGATAAAACAATGGGAAAAATAATTGGAATAGACCTTGGAACTACGAACTCTTGCGTAGCAGTTATGGAAGGTAATGAAACAGTGGTAATACCAAATAGCGAAGGCACACGTACAACTCCTTCTGTTGTTGGTTTTACTAAAGATGGTGAAAGAAAAGTTGGTAACCCTGCAAAACGTCAGGCTATAACTAATCCACAGAACACCATTTATAGTATCAAGAGATTTATGGGTAATATGTTTGATCAAGTTCAAGAAGAGATAAAACATATTCCTTATAAGATACAACGTGGAGATAACAACACACCTCGTGTAGATATTAATGGAAAACTATATACTCCACAAGAGATTTCTGCAATCATTCTTCAGAAGATGAAAAAAACAGCAGAAGATTATCTTGGTCAAAGCGTAACAGAAGCAGTTATTACTGTACCTGCTTATTTCAACGATTCACAACGTCAGGCAACAAAAGAAGCTGGTGAAATCGCTGGCTTGAAAGTGAGAAGAATTATCAACGAACCTACTGCTGCTGCTTTAGCATACGGTTTGGATAAAAAGAACTCTGATTCTCATATAGCAGTGTTTGACCTTGGTGGTGGTACTTTTGATATTAGTATTTTGGAACTTGGTGATGGTGTTTTTGAAGTAAAGAGTACTAACGGAGATACACATCTTGGAGGTGATGACTTTGATAGAAAGATTATCAATTTCCTTGCTGAAGAATTTATGAAAGATAATCCTAATGTGGATTTAAGAAAAGACCCTATGGCTCTTCAACGTTTGAAAGAAGCAGCAGAAAAAGCTAAAATAGAATTGTCTTCTTCTACTCAAACAGAAATAAATCTTCCTTATATTACTTCTATAGACAATGTACCTCAACACTTGAACGTATCATTAACAAGAAGTAAGTTTGAACAACTTTGCGATGATTTAATCAAACGTTGTTTAGTTCCTTGTGAGAAAGCATTACAAGATGCAGGTTATGATAAAAGCAAAATAGATGAGGTTATTCTTGTTGGAGGTTCTTCTCGTATTCCTGCTGTTCAGCAATTGGTACAAAACTTCTTTGGAAAAACTCCTAATAAATCTGTAAATCCAGATGAGGTTGTTGCAATAGGTGCTGCTATTCAAGGTGGTGTGCTTACAGGAGAGGTAAAAGATGTATTGCTACTTGACGTTACTCCATTGAGTTTAGGTATAGAGACCTTAGGAGGAGTTATGACTAAGCTGATAGAAGCAAACACAACCATACCAACAAAGAAATCACAAGTATTCTCAACTGCTCAAGACAATCAACCAAGCGTAGAAATCAACGTTCTACAAGGTGAAAGAACACGTGCTGCAGATAATAAATCATTAGGTAGATTTATACTTAGCGATATACCACCTGCAAGAAGAGGTGTTCCTCAGATAGAAGTTACTTTTGATATTGATGCAAACGGTATTCTTAATGTGTCTGCACTTGACAAAGCTACAGGCAAACAGCAAAGTATCAAGATAGAGGCTTCAAGTGGTTTGTCAGAAGAAGAAATAAAGAGAATGAAAGCAGATGCTGAAGCTCATGCAGATGAAGATAAGCGTATGAAAGAAGAAGCAGATAAAATCAATGCAGCAGACGCTATGATTTTCCAAACTGAGAACTTCTTGAAAGAAAACGGCGACAAGGTTCCTGCAGACAAGAAATCAGAAGTGGAAAGTGCTTTGAAAGATTTGAAAGATGCACATGCAAGCAAAAACATCGCTGGTATTGATTCTGCAACAGAGAGATTAAACAACGTTCTTCAAAGCGTCAGCCAAAATATGTACCAAGGTGCAAATCCAAATCAAGGACAAGCACAAGGTAATCCTCAACAAGAGAACACATCTTCAAACAACACAAATAACAAAAACGATGGAGATGTAACTGACGCAGACTTTGAGGAGGTGAAGTAAGACACTGAAATACACCTAATAGAAACGGGAACTGAATAGCTTTCAGCTCCCGTTTTTTTTCTTGCTTGAAGCTTTTAGAAGTGTAGAGGGTATTCGATGTGTTGCAACGGATAGGAACGGCGGTCATCTGTGTGAAGGTATTTTGGGGGTGAGTTGTTACTGCTCACAGAGTTTGTTGATGAGGATGTTTGTAAAGTCGGGGTTGGAAGTAAATTTCTCATAATTAACTTTATATCTCCAAAATAATTAGAGTAATCACAATAATATATACATAGTGACGTTATTTAATTGTTGATTTTATATTTTTGAACAGAAGTTTAACATATATGAGTACGACAAACCTTAACAGATAGAAAGTGGTCCTTGTAGAGCAAAACAAGACAGGCAAATGGCTGGCTGAACAATTAGGCAAATCTACTTGCAGTGTCAGCAAGTGGTGTCAAAATATAGTGCAACCGGATTTGCAAACACTTGACAAAATATCAAGATTGTTGGATGTGGATATCAGGGAATTACTTGTTGGTTCAAAAAATAAACAATGAACTTTGACAAGATTAACGAGAATAAGGTATAATGGCGACTTGGAACAAAGACAATATAACGATAAAGAACGGTCAGCAGGTTTCTGCAATGGCTCCAATAATCGTCTCTGCAAGTAGGTGTACGGATATCCCTGCATTCTACTCCGACTGGTTCTTCCATCGTCTGTCGGAGGGTTATTCTGCTTGGAAGAATCCATTTAACGGGAAATACTCCTACGTATCATACCATCGCACCAAGTTTATCGTGTTTTGGTCAAAGGATCCTTCTCCATTGCTGAATCACTTGGCCAAACTCAAGACTCTGAATGGTGGTATTGGATGCTATATCCAATACACTATGAATGATTACGACAAAGAAGGATTAGAAAGGGGTGTGCCACCGTTGGCCAATAGAATAGACACTTTCAAACGGTTGGTAGATTATTTCGGCGGGGTCGGGCAAGTTATTTGGAGACACGACCCACTGGTACTCACAGACAAGATTGACTTATATCAACTGCTGGATAAAATTGAGAAAATTGGAGACCAACTTAAAGGTTATACCGAAAGACTGGTCTTTAGTTATGCTGATATTGCAGAATATACCAAAGTAAGACGGAATCTGAAAAGCAACGGAATCAACTACAAGGAGTGGCAGCAGGAACAAATGGTAGATTTTGCAACCAAATTGGTTGAGATGAATCATTCTAAAGGTTGGGACTATGAATTGGCAACTTGTGGGGAGCCTGGTCGGTATTCAGGAATCATACCCAATCACTGTGTTGATGACAGGTTGATTGTCAAGTATGGATACAAATACCCTGAACTGCTCAAATTACTCGGTGCAGAGATAATAACTCCAATGGGAAACCTTTTCGGTACTCCTCAAATACCATCAGATGCTATAGAACTAGATAGAGGACGATATGCAGTTATCAAAAAGAACAATAGAGATGCTGGTCAGAGAACGGCTTGTGGATGCTGTATCAGTAAGGATATAGGAGAGTACAATACCTGCCCTCACCAATGTGAATACTGCTATGCAAACACAAGCAAGGAAATGGCGGTGAGGAACTGGGAATATGCCAAAGCAACAGCTTGGCAGTCAGAAACTATAACAGGGAGATGATTATGGCATACGCAGAAGACATAAGACAATGTAATAGTATTGATGACATTATAGATTATTGTCACAATGCTTTGCCTTTAGAATATAAGGGAAGACCCTGGACGCATCCAGAGTTGAAACATGGTATAAATCTATTGGCTAGTGATATAGCTCTAAATTGCTATATGTCTGCATATGGAGACATGCATGTGACCAAGTGCCGTGCCGCAATGATGAATTTCCCATTTAATGATATTCAAGGAAGTATTGAAATAGTTGATTGGGGATGCGGTCAAGGCATAGGGTCTGCTACCATAATTGAAGTGTTAAGGCAACGTGATTTGCTTCAATGGTTACGTAAAGTTACGCTAATAGAACCTTCTCGTAGCGCTATTGAACGAGCCAATGATAACATCCGTACTCTTACGCATGGCACTGTTGAGATTGATGTGAAGAATTTATTTCTTCCCGCAACCGATATTGCCGAAGGAGAAGCCCTTAATCCTATTGGATATAGGTATAATAATGTAATCCATGTTTTTTCTAATATCTTGGATGTAACTACTATCGACTTAGGGAAAGTCGCTAGGATGGTGGCATCTGCACATGGGAAACACTTCATCCTATGTATTGGGCCGAAAAATGGTGCAGCTTACAGAATTGAAAAGTTCTGTTCCGTTTTTGGAGAGCAAGATTATTTTAGCCATATAGATAGTGTACGTTATGCTCGTACAAGGAGAACCGCACACCCCTATACATGCATAACAAGATGTTTTACGTATAACGGTGCAACAATAGACCTGAATAGATTAGCTTTGGTAGGTGAGAGTCATGAAGCAATATATAATGAATATGACTTACGCTTGCAGATACAAAACCATGTACTGTCACCTCAAAAAGCCAGAATCGCATGGAGATTGGAGAACATCTTATCTGTGGATGACATAATGTATATTGATGCAGTTGTAAACGAGGTGGCAGTAGATTTTATTATTGTCAGACCGAACAAGGGAGTGCTTCTTTTGAACGTATTTGAGGAGGACCTTAATGAATGTACTTTATCAGAAGATCAAAAGGAAATAGATGTACGAGGAAAACGCTATCAATCCCCTATTGATCTTATAAACCTTTGCCAGTCAAGCATTAAGGATGGTATAGAAGAGCTTCTGATGAGTACAATTGAGGACAACCGAAATTTTAGCCTTATAAAAAAAGTTGTTGTGTTCTCAGAAAATACTATTACCGAGATAAATGATTTCTTTGGATACAAGAGTAACGTGGTTAATTTCACCTTTGTTTTCGGTAGGGAGTTTATTGAAAACAGAGAAGTAACACAAAATCTATATACCACTACTAGCTTCCTGTACAACAACAACGCTTTTGACGATGTTGTTAAAAGGAAATTGGCTAAGATTATATCTCCATCCTGGCATTCCTATCAGGAAGGACGCATTGATATGCATCCTATTGGCGCACAGAGACGATTATCGGAAAGCAGTGAAACACAACAGAAAATAAGCGGTGTCGCTGGTTCTGGAAAAACGCAGGTTCTTGCTTTTAGGGCAGTGAATGCTATGAAGCGCACAGGAGGTGATGTGTTAGTCTTGACCTATAACATTACATTAGCGAACTACCTAAAATTCAGGCTTTCCGAGATTCGGGAGGACTTCTCATGGGAAAAAGTAGATGTCTATCCTTATCACCAGTTCTTTAGAATACGCGCCGCAGAATGTCAGAGGCATGTAGAATTTGGCTCATATCAAGACGAAACTTTCTTTGATAATTCAAGAATCCATAAGAAGTATTCTGCTATCTTCGTTGATGAGGTTCAAGACTATACTACGGAGTGGCTTCGTATTGTCATGCAAAATTTTCTCTTGAAGCCTAATGGCGAACTAGTTGTGTTTGGAGATCCGAAACAAAATGTTTTTCAACGACCTTTAGACACAAATGGTGACATCCGCTTGGGTGTTATTGGAGGACAGTGGAATCGGCAATTAACCACAAGTCGAAGATTTACAAACCCACGTCTTGCAAATCTTGCCACGGCATTTCAAACACAATTCATGCCAAATTGGCCTATCGATAATATAGCTACAGAGGACACCATGTCAAATACGTTCAATTTCCAAATCCTAACGTATAATGACATGAGGCGAAATAACACGGTAGAAGCTTTGGTCACCAATATAATAACTATCATTTCAAATGACAACAACGAAGCAAGAGACTTCGTCGTGCTTGCATCATCAACAAAATTACTGCGTAATATTGACGCCCTATATCGTCAAAGGACAAATGAACAAACAGAAATAACTTTCATTTCAACCGAAGCTCTTGAAAGGTTAAAGCAAATACATCATGTTACTGACGAAAAGGCAGCTAATTGGAAATTTAATAGGGATTTTGAAGCACTTGAGCGAACAAGAAAGCAATTGTTCACCACAGATAAGCGATGTCTTAAAATCTCTACAATTCAAAGTTTCAAGGGTTGGGAATCTCCTTCTGTTATAGTCATTCTTGAAAGTGATTTTGCTTTGCGCAATACGACATTCCGCCCAATGTCGCCTCAAACAATATACACGGCGATAACTCGTGCCAGGGAGAACATGTATATAATTAATATTGGCAATGATACATATCACAACTTTTTCTATAATCAAGCATTATGAATAGTTTTACAACAATAGAAAAATACGCCATCGTAAAAGTTCTTTCCCACATAATGAAAGCAGATGGCATTATTCATCCTAAAGAGGAGGAATATATGGATAACATCTATAGTAATTTGAGTATAACAATAAATGATTTAGAAGACATCTCAAACATTGATGAAATTCAAACAAAACTTATAATCAGCGAGATGTCCGATAAGAATAAAACTTTCGCTCAGACTCTATTCGTTGGAATGGCTGAAGCAGATGGATTTTTACACCCCAAGGAAGCGGAAATCATAAAGAGTATTTTTGTATGACAATGGTTTTGGTATGGGGGGGGCTAATACGCAAAATGAACCGAAGTTGAATCAACTAACATTAAAGTGGTGGTTAAAAGGCTGCATAAAAAAAACTAAAAAAAGAAAAGAATAGAGGTTTTGACCATAATTAGAAGCCAAACATTAGTGTTAAAATATAATAATTATATGAACGAGTGTAAAATACGGAATATACTGCAGACTGGCGAGTGTGTAACTTTGGAATGCAAACGTGCAAAAACAGAGGTCCCGAAATCGGTATGGGAAACATACTCTGCATTTGCCAACACTATTGGTGGAATGATTTTGTTGGGCATTGAAGAGAACCGAAAAGAAACGGATATAAAGAAAAAGTTTCAAATCATTGGTGTCGAGGATGCACAGAAGATTATCAATGATTTTTGGAACACCATCAACAGTGATAAGGTAAATGAGAACATCCTTAATAGTAACGACGTAGATACAGTTGTTATAGACGGTTTGCAGATAGTGTGTATCCACGTGCCACAAGCCGATTGGAGGATAAAGCCCATCTATCTGAACGGCAATGTGTATAAGGGAACTTACAGACGAAACCACGAAGGAGATTATCATTGTACAGAACGTCAGGTAAGGGCAATGATACGAGACTCTTTTGAGGACGGCAACGATGGTATGATGTTGGAGCACTATGATATGAACGACATAGACATAGACACACTGCACCGTTATCGTACATTATTTCAATACAGAAATGAGGGCCACGTGTGGAATGAGGTCGATGACAGAACGTTTCTCAAAAATCTTGGTGGTTATATCATTGACAGAGCAACCGGCAAAGAAGTACTTACGATGGCTGGCCTGATGATGTTCGGAAAGGGATTGTCCGTGCAAGAACGTTTTGCCAATTTTCGTATGGACTACCTTGATTTCTGTAACCTCATCGGTGATGAACGTTATAGTGACAGACTAACATACGACGGTCGTTGGGAAAACAACCTCTATCAGTTTTTCAGCAGGGTGATACCAAAAGTTACGGCAGACCTTCCAAGACCATTCCGTATGGAGGGCATACAAAGGGTGGATGACACTCCACAGCATAAAGCAGTCAGAGAGGCCTTCACGAATGCTATCATACACTCCGACTTACTGATGGATGCTGGAATACTACGGGTAGAGAAACACGACGACCGATTATGTTTTCGTAATCCGGGATTGCTGAAACTGCCTATTGAGATGATATATGAAGGTGGCAACTCCAAGGCTCGTAATCCAAGAATTCAGAATATGCTCCGTATGATTGGTTATGGAGAGAACGTTGGGTCTGGTTTCCCAACCATCATATCAGCTTGGAAAGATGCTCAATGGGGTGAGCCGGAGCTAAAAAATAAGATTGAGGTTGATGAAGTGGAACTGGTGCTTCCGATACCAAATAGAACATCCAATGAGAATGTTGATGGCAATAGTAATGGCGACATTGATGGCGAAATTCAATTATCAGAGAGACAGCAAGATATTCTATCTTTATTGAATGTTAATGGCGATACTACTGCCACGAAAATGGCAAAATTGTTAGGCATTTCCAAACGTACTATTGACAGAGAAATATCCTTCCTTCGGGCGAACGGTTACATTAGAAAAGAAACAAAAGATAACAGAAGTCCTTGGGTTGTGATTAAAAAATGGTGATAATAAGAATACGAAATTTAAAATGAATGGTATCGTCAATATTGCGAAAAACGAATGAAAGAAGTTACCACTAGCGACTTATAGTATGGTAGATGCTTTCTTAACAAGAGATATCCTTTCTGTGATGGTGTTTCTTTATCTAATCCTTTAAAGAGAATTATAAAAACGATGGAGATGTAACTGACGCCGACTTTGAGGAGGTGAAGTAAGACACTGAAATACACCTAATAGAAACGGGAACTGAATAGCTTTCAGCTCCCGTTTTTTATTGTTAGGGTCATTTTTGTTTTATACCGAGTGTTATTCACTCGTCATTGCAAGTCTATTATATTATAACTTAATTAATAGCCGCTGACAATTTTTACTTTGTATTCCTTTTCATTGACTGAAAAAACAGGACCTACGCCCATTCCCATTACACCTATTTCTATTTTACCATCATCAAAAGAGGCAAGAAAACCTTGAGCGTTATATTCGCCGTAACCTTGGTAAGATTTTACCATTTTGCCTTGACGATTGTAGAAACATACAAAGGCTCCTCCTTCATCATTTTCTTGTTGATACAAGATAGCTTTAGTATAATTAGGATGTCCTGTGATAGTCATGTCATAGACTTTTTCATATCCTTGAGGAACAACAGAAGTCGTTGAATTTTGTTTGCTATAATACTCTATTGTGCGGGTTGCAGAACCTCTGCCATACTCATAACCTTTGCTTGTTCTTTGTGTCCAGTTGCCATAATTATCTAAATTGGAATATGTTAAGGTTTCATATGCAACATCGCCATCAACGGTATGTTTTATTTTAACAACAAAACCACGTTCGTCGTATGTATATTCTTCTTCAATCATAGAACCTTCAGCAGCTGCCTCAGATCCTATAAGTTTATCACCATTCCATTTGTAAGTAACAAAATTTTCGTATGCTTCCATTTGTATTATTCTACCTTGTTTGTCTCGTTTAAATGAGAACGTGCCACTATGTTTTGTTAGGTTGCCTTTTTGGTCAAATTCATAAGTCAGGACACCATCTGACATCTTTTTAACAGGTCCTTTTAGCTCAAAGAAAGCAAGATCGGGTGTAACCAAGTTATTCTCTGTTGCAGATTTAACCATAGAACTTTTATCTGAATCTTTTTGTGAATCGTTGGAGTTATGGCAGTTAGCTCCAAAGAAGCAGATGAATAGTCCAGCAAAAAATAATATTGTTTTTTTCATTTTTCTTCCCTAATACGTGTCGGGCACAACTTCTTCGCCGTTTGACCCATAATGGCATTTTGTACAAAAGAAGCGTGGGTCTATATGTCTTACATTGTACTTAAAAGCCTGATGAAAATTCAATTATCAAATGTAATACCTCTTACCATTCATCAAACGTTAAACAGTAATACAATCTTGACAATTGCTTGAAAATTTATAGATTCTCAAGTACAATGAAGGATAACGCTTCTTGGAATAAACTTTCGGTTTTAAGGTTTAATCCATAAAACCGACTGCTAAAGTACTAAATATTTTTTATATTGCAAAAAATAAATGGAGAATGATATTGATGCCATTTGGTTATTTGTAAGATAATCAAGTTTTAAGAAACTTAAATCAACTCTTTTTATTTTGTGGTTTGATAAAAGAAGATGGGGTAGGTGTTCTTGTTGAAGATTTGTAGTTAAAGTAAAAGAAAAGAACTTTATATTTACGATGATATAAAGTCCTTGATTAAAAAAATGAAATTAATGATGTATTTCTTTTAAACTCGTTTATCTGTTTACTGTACGTTGTTTTTCTGGTATAGCAAAGCCAACTTTAAAGATAATATTGTTGCCTTCAATACCCCAATCTACAGTGCTTCGTTGCCAACCGACTTCAAAATTGAAAGAATTAATCCATAAGCCTATTCCTAAGTTATAACCTAAATCAACACCGCCATCTGTATCAAACCAATAATCATCATCATATTCCCAACTGCCACTATCAACATAAGTAGTATAGTAGGAACTATAACGATATCTTTCTTCATAGTGATATTTGTGAAGTAAGGCAAGGCTTAAAAAACCTCCAGCATGTATGTCTAATTTTACATTTTGGGAAAGAACGAAATCCATTCCTAAGTTTAAGAAAGACCATTGAAGACAATGAGCAAAGGTTTCATCTTTATCTTCTCTAAAGCCATAACTGTAACCATCATCGATAGAGCGGTAACGATAAGTTTTGCCACCCATTGAGCCAAGAGAAAAATCCATACCCCAATAAGGATTAAAAGCATCATTAGTTTTTAATCTTTTGATAGTCTTTTTAAAACCCCAATCAAATTTGTAGCCTAATTTTATTCCATCAGTATGATCATCAATAAGCGACATAAGACTTAATCCACCTTTTAAGTACCAGATATTATCTTTGCTTGTTTGCCTGTTGTTTTCTACTTGACGAACAACAGTCTTTTTGCTTGAAGATTTTACTACTTGAGCATTCAGCGTTGAAAACCCAATAGCAAAACACAATATTATAAGTATCTTTTTCATGAATATTCCTCCGTTACATTAGTTTACCTTTTTAAATTTCATTTCGCCAAAGTTAGGTAGTCTATAACCAAGTTTCAAAAGAAGAATATTAGTCTTTCCGCCCTCGTCTTCATCGATTAGCTCAGTGAATACAAATCCTTTTTGGAAACTAAATTCAAGTTCAACTCTGTTTATCCAAAAACCAATACCCAGATTTAATCCTGCATCAAATTGATTTGGTTTATCAATATAAGAATAACCATAACCATTCCAATAAAATTCATCATCAGGCCAAGATACACTATAATCATAACTTAGGTAAGGACCAAGATGTAAATCGAAAGAGAAATAACGAGAAAGAGCAATATTTAAACCGACATTAGGCGACCATTGTAAATTATGTGCATTGTATGTTCCATAGATCTTGCCGTAATCTACGCTTCTATTTCCAAGACTAAAATCCATTCCCCAATAAGGTGCAAGATTTATCCTGCCGTTGCTAAGTTCAACAAAAGGCTTTGTAAATCCTACATCAATTTTATATACAGCATTTCTATATCCTCTAATAAGAAACAATTCATCTTCAGAACCAGTAAATTTACAAACTCCGTATCCAAGTTTGATAAACCAATTGCTTGGCTTTTTTGCTTGTCTCTTTTCAGTGCGTTTTACAACAGTTTTCTCGCTTGAAGATTTCACCACTTGAGCATTCAGCGTTGAAAACCCAATAGCAAAACACAATATTATAAGTATCTTTTTCATAGTCTTACTTATTTATCGTCTTTGTATGGATCAACAACTTTAACATTGTATAGTTTGTTGGCTCTCATCCAAGTAGAATCTTTGGCTTCCATTGGTTTCCAATTAGTGAAATTACCAAGATAACCTGTGATACTTAATTCATAATAAGCATTCTCATCTTCGCCAATTCTTTCAAAATTGAAGATAGGAGCAACAATCATATCAGCATTATGTTTTTTAGCAGAAAGATATAAGCCTCTGTTTTGAATACTTTGTAAGTCGTAACCTAAGTTTGCATATTGTTTTTCAGTGAATTTCCATTTGTCTTCAATCTTGTCTGAACCCACCTGCACATCGCCAACAACAGGACGAATGATAGCGGTGGCAACTGCTTCAAGTTTTCTTGCTTCTGAATCTTGATCTTGATAAGAATTTACAACGTAGTTAGATGTTGTTCCACAAGCAGCCATTATTAATACGGTTGCTAAACTTAGTAAAAGTTTTTTCATTTTTTTTGTGCAAAGTTGTATAGTGTCTTGCCCCTCACTTTTGATTATGTCCGAAGACATTGGTTTGTAAAAAAATCTCTGACAAGATATAAAAAACCATGAACTTATTATTTTAGATATTATTTATTAAATTGTTTGTATTTAACTAACTAAAACTATAAGCAAACGCTTTTTTATAACTAAAAATTTATTTCTAAGAACAATCTATTTTGCAAAGATATGTATTTTTTATTTGTTTTTTTGTAAATTTTTTAAAAATATTTTCTTCTTTTTTAGCGTAAAAACAAAAAAAACGCCATTTTTGAAAATGAAAACGGCGTTTTTGAATTAAAAAAACCAAAGTTTTATTTGCTTATTCCTTTGAGTATTTTTTTGTATTGTTTATCGTCTTTGATGATTTTTAGGGCTGTCTGCAAAGTTTCATCATTTTGTTGAACGGCTTTGTAGTAATATTTAGTGCCATAAAGATTTCTTGCAATAAAACCTTTGAGGTTAGACTCTATATAAGAATTGGAACGTTTGATATATTCTTTTTGTTTAATATCTTCTTGTTCGGCTTTGCTTAGGATTTCTTTTAGCATCTTGTTGCCTTCAAGTATTTCGTTAGTATAATCAACATAAGAGTTATAGGTCTTGGTTGAGTCTTTTTGAACTTCTTTCAGATAGTCTCTGACCATATTATTAACCCAATCGGTTTTGATTACGTCAGGCTCAACGCCTTTTTCAGAAGCATAGCGTTGAAACTCTTGCATAAGGTTTAAACCCTCCCATGCTTTGTCAAAGTCTTCGTATGTAGGATATTTCTTTAACAAGTCTTCTCTGTTGCTTTCTGCGTAGTTGATTGAAAACTCATTGAATAGGTTTTTGCTTCTAAGGTTGATATAGTAGTCTGATGCTCTTGAAGTGTCCATAGGCACAAATATATCTGGCATTATACCACCTCCACCATAGACAACTCTATTGTTATTTGTCTTATATTTTAATGAATCTGGAAAAGAGATAGAGTCGGCATAAATCATTTCGCCGTGAGAGTATCTTTTTTGATAATCTTGTCTGTAATCTTCATTGCCTTTGTCATAAGGTTTTTGAATACATCTTCCGCTTGGAATATAATAACGTGCAATGGTTAGTCTTACCTGAGAACCGTCATCAAGGTTGAAAGGTCTTTGAACTAATCCTTTTCCAAATGTTCTTCTGCCGACGATAATGCCTCTATCCCAATCTTGAACAGCACCGGAAGTAATCTCAGAAGCAGAAGCAGTGTATTCGTCTGTTAGGATTACAAGGTTACCTTTTTCAAACATACCTTTGCGAGAAGATGTCTTCCACTCTTGTCTTGGTTGTTTTTCGCCTTCGGTATAAACTACCATCTTCTCTTCTGAAAGAAACTCTTCACAAATCTTGAAAGCAGTCTCCAAATATCCTCCACCATTGCTTCTAAGGTCAAAGATAAGTTTCTTCATTCCTTGCTCTTTCAGTTCTTGTATTGCATTTTGTAGTTCTTCGTCTGATTTTTGAGCAAAACGTCTAAGAGCAATATAACCTACTTCTTTGTCAATCATAAACCAAGTGTCAATACTATTTAAAGGAATATTATCTCGCTTGATGTCAAATATTATATTATCTCTGCCTAATCTTGCCACCTCAACTTTTACCATAGAACCTTTTTTACCTCTAAGACGAGACATAACCCATTCGTTGTTTATTGAATCTCCTGTTGCAGCGGAGTCATTTACTTTTATTATTCTATCGCCGGGAAACATTCCAAGTTTCTCTGCCGGACCATCTGCTACAACGTCCATAACGTGAATGGTGTCATTAAGTATTTGAAAAGTAACGCCTATGCCTATTATGTTTCCTTGCAATGGCTCGTTCATCTTCTGCACTTCTTTTTTAGGAATATAAGTGGAATGAGGGTCAAGTTCTTTAAGCATACCTTCTATGGCTGCTTCTGTAAGTGTAGGCATATTGGTAGTATCTACATAATAACTGTTTATCATAAGCATAAGACGAGACATTTTTCTGACGTCTTTATCTATGTTTTTGTTCTGTGCAAATAAAGACACACCAACTAAAGCAAATAAGATGAATAACAAAGTTTTTTTCATGATACAAAATATTATAATAAAATTAACGTTACTTATAACGCAGACGGAGTCTGTTTTATTATTGAACAAAAGAAGAAAAAAAATAACTTACTATGGATATTTATTTGTTAATCTTCGCTATTGAAACCATTTTGGTTTTCTTTGGTTTGTGGGGTATATTTGCTAAGGCTGGATACAAGGGTTATATTTGTTTGATACCTTTCTATAACGTATGGATTGCAACAAAGATAATAGATAAAAAGTTCTGGTGGTTCGTATATTGTATGGTTCCTTTTTTAAATATCTTTGCAATCATACTTATTTTTGTTGAGTTTGCCAAGTGTTATAAAAAGAACTCTCTCTGGTATCAAATACTTGTGGCTCTGTTTCCTTTTGTTATGCTTCCTATCTTAGGTTGGAGCAAAAAAGAACAATATACTCACCCAAAAGATTTGCCGGCGTTTAAAGTAGGAGTTGTAAGAGATTGGGCTGATGCTATCATCTTTGCTGTTATTGCTGCAACGATAATAAGAACATTCTTCTTTGAGGCTTATAAGATACCTTCTTCTTCAATGGAAAAAAGTCTTTTGGTCGGAGATTTCTTATTTGTTAGCAAGATGAGTTACGGTGCGAGAATACCTAATACACCGTTGAGTTTTCCTTTAGTGCATAACACTTTGCCATTCTCTACAGCAAAGAGTTATTTGGAGTTCTTACATCTGGATTATCATCGTTTGCCTGGCTTTGGTCAAGTAAAGAGAGGTGATGCGGTGGTGTTTAATTTCCCAGATGGAGACACATTAAGCACACGTTTTCAAAGCAATGAAAGTTATTATGCTTTGGTTAGAGATTATGGAAGAGAGAAAGTTTGGTCAGATAAACAAAACTTCGGAGATATAATTTCTCGTCCTGTGGATAAGAGGGAAAACTTTATAAAACGTTGTATTGGTTTGCCAGGAGAGACATTAGAGGTAAGAAATACACAGGTCTATATCAATGGTAAAAGAATAGAAAGTCCAAAAGATTATCAGATAACATACGCCATAAAGATTAAAGATGGATATTATATAGACGAAAAAGAACTTCTCAACATAGGAGTAAGCAAAGAGGATATGCAGATGATGAATCTATATGCTTATATTCCTTTGACAAAAAAACAGATAGAAATACTAAAAGAAAACAATTATGTTATTTCTGTTAAACCTTTAGATGACAGACAAAGTGATTATGTTCTTATAAGTGATGAGAATAAAATGATAGTTTGTCAGTTGTTGTTGCACCCTGATTTAAACAACGCTAAAGACTTTTTAATGAACATAGGCGTTAGCGAAGAGATAATGAATAATCTTAAACCTTATGTAACATTGCCATTGAGTGCAGAGATAAGAAATAAAATCAAACAGATGTCTTATATTGAAGATATATTCCCTGTTGTTACTATGAAAGGTTTTGGAAATGATGACCTATTCCCTTATTCTGATAAGTATAATTGGAATGTGGATTATTATGGTAAGGTTGTTATCCCTAAAAAAGGAATGAAGATAGTGCTAAATGAAGATAATGTTGCTTTCTATAGACGTGCTATTGTGAATTTTGAAGGAAACACACTTGTAAGACAAGGAAACAAATGGTTGCTTAATGGCAAGCCTGCAAAAGAATATACTTTTAAGATGGATTATTATTGGATGATGGGAGATAATAGACATAATTCTGCAGACTCTCGTTTTTGGGGATATGTGCCAGAAGATCATATTGTAGGAAAAGCTTCTTTTGTTTGGTTATCTTGGAATAAAGACCAAAAAGGATTGAAAAAGATCAGATGGAATAAATTATTTAGAAAAGTAAAGTAGGAGAGAAGGTTATGGATAAAGTATTTAAAAGAAACATTTGTATAGTAGAGAGCAAGGCTTCAGAAGAAAAGAAGCTTGCAAGAGGCTTTGCCAAGTATAACACACGCATAATTTTAGAACCAAATATTCTAAATGTGTTGGAAATGTCTAAATCCATAAGATTTGATGCTTTGATTATTGGAACAGATATAGAAAATCGTTTGACGGTATCTCAAAAGATTATGGATACAGATGTAACTATTCCTGTGGTATTTATCTGTAAAGATGAACAAGCAAAGCAAGAGGTAGAACAATATGATTGTAGGTTTAATGCTATTTCATTACCTTTTACATCTACTCGCTTGAATGAGTTTGTTAATAACGTTAAAAGCAAAGATCTTCCTAATGTTGTCTATAATATAGGTAGATATACGTTTGATTACAACACAAGAACACTTATTTATTTAGCAGATAATGGACAGACTCTGCAACAAATTCTAACAAAAAAAGAGGCTGGTATTCTTCTTATGCTTGCTTCTAATAAAGATAGAGTTGTGCTGAGAAATAAAATGCTTAATAATTTTTGGCATTCTGAAAGTTATAACTATTCTCGTTCTATGGACGTTTATATAACTCGTTTAAGAGGTTATTTGTCTATGGATAAAAGTATTGCAATAGAGAATGTTCATTCACAAGGATATAAGATTACTTATTAGTGTAAAAACAGAAAAATATATCTGATAAATGGGAAGAATACTTGCAATAGATTACGGAGAAAAACGAGTAGGTTTGGCTGTAACAGATTATATGCAGGTTATTGCAACAAAACTTACTACAGTACCTGCTATAGATGTCTTTGGTTTTCTTAAAGACTATTTTTCAAGGGAAGAAGTTGATATGATAGTTGTAGGCAATCCCAAACAATTGGATAACACTCCTTCTCAGTCAGCAAAAGCAGTTATGACTTTTGTTGATAATCTATCTAAGACTTTTCCAGAAATGGATATATATATGATAGATGAAAGATATACAAGTAAGATTGCTTCTCAAACAATAGCAAAATCTGGCTTAAAGAAGAAAAAAAGACAAGAGAAAGGTTTGATAGATGAGGTTAGTGCAGTGCTAATCTTGCAAGATTTTATGCAGATGTATCAAACAAGAGGAAGAAACAATATTATTACAGTTTCAAAAAAAGAAGACAAAGAAGAAAAATAAAATCAATAAACAAAATATCAAAGAAAATAATATGATACTACCCATAGTTGGTTACGGACACTCTGTTTTGAGAGTTAAGACAAAAGATATAGATGAAACATATCCAAACATAAAACAATTGATAAGTGATATGTTTGAAACGATGTACAAAGCAAACGGCATAGGTTTAGCAGCTCCGCAAATAAATCTTCCTATTTCAGTGTTGGTTATTGATGCAGACCCTTTAAAAGAAAGTTATCCAGAGGGAGAAGGCTTTAAAAAGGCGATGATTAATCCGGAGATTTTGGAACTTTATGGTGAAGATGAGAGTTTTGAAGAAGGTTGTCTGTCTTTGCCGGGAATAAATGAAAACGTTATCAGAAAGAATAAGGTTAAGGTAAAGTACTTAGACGAGAACTTTGAACAACATGAACAAGAACTCTTTGGAATACAGGCAAGGATTTTTCAACATGAGTTTGATCATTTGAATGGTAAGGTTTTCACCGATAGACTGTCTAACATAAAACGTGCTTTTTTGAAAAAGAAGCTTAACGATATAGCAAACAATAAAGTCCGTCCTGCTTATAAAATGGTAAAGTAAAGAATATGAAAAAGAATAGTTTTGAGAAGATATTGATTGTATTGTTTAGTATAATCGTTTTTTTTGCTTGTTCAAAAGATAGTAAGTCTGTTTCTCAACAAGAGAGTCGTCAAAAAGAGATTTCAGACTATTCAAGTAGTTTATCTAATGGTAGTTTTGTTGTGGATAAAGCAAAAGCAGATACTCTTATAAATATGTATGCAGACTATGTGAAAGATTATCCCAAAGATACTATCAGTGAGTTCTATCTGTTTCAAATGGCAAGTGTTTATGCTAATGTAGGCAACTGTAAAAAAGCAATAGAATGCCTAAATCGTATGATACAAGATTATCCTAATGGAACTAAGATAGGTGCGGCTTATTTCTTCAAAGGAGTTTATTATAAGGAACTATGCGGAAATGCAGAAAAAAGCAGGCAAGCTTTTGAAGAATATATACATAAGTATCCTAATAATTCTCATGTAGCAGATGCTAAACGAATGATGCAGATGGATACAATGCAAAATCCTGTAGATATTGTTAAATAAGGTTTATCCATTTCTTTGATTTTATAAAAGATGGCAAACAGAGGTCTGTTTTATGGATATGTAGCAACGGTGCTTTCTACTGTGCTATGGGGAGCAAGTTTTGTTTGGACTACAGATTTGTTAAATGTATGCAATTTTCCTGCAATAACAATAGTAACTCTTAGACTATTGGTGAGTTCTATTTTGATGTTTATTGTCTTTAAAGTGGAGAAGATAAGAAAAGGCGATCTAAAGTATTTTCTTCTTTTATCTACGTTTCAACCTTTCTTATACTTTATAGGGGAGACATACGGAATAAAATATGTAGGTGAGGCAAGCTTTGCAGCTGTCATGATTTCTTTGATTCCTGTTGTTGCTCCTTTTGCTCTTAGTCTTGTATATAGAAGTAAGTTAAAAGGGGAGTTGGTTATAGGTGCTATTGTTTCTGTTTTAGGAGTTGTGTTGATGTCTTTAAATATCACAGGAGGCGAAAGCATATCTGTGAAAGGAATACTCTTTCTTTGTGAAGCTATTGTTACCGCTGTTTGTTATAATGTAGTGTTGCAGAAACTTATTACCAAAAACTATCGTCCGGTAAGTATAACCGCATATCAGAACACTATCGCTTTAATATTTTATATTCCTCTTTGCATTGGTTTAGAAGGAAAAGAACTTCTACAAATCAATTGGACGTTTAGAGCAGCGTTTGATATATTTTCTTTAGCTGTTTTATGCTCTTCTGTAGCATATATGTGTTATTCTTATGGTGCTAAGATTATTTCCATAAGCAAAGAGGCTGTGTTTAACAATGGTATTCCTGTCGTAACAATCATAATCTCAGTAATTATAGGTCAAGAAGTGTTGGATCTAAGAAAAATATTAGGTATAGCAGTAGTAATACTTGGACTAAGCATCTCCCAAGCCAATATCTTTAGACGAAAAGAAAAACATTGACGAGTATATTATAAGATAAAGTTTAACTTAAAAACAAGTGAAAGAAAAAGAGTTTGCGGATAGATTATCTACAAACTCTTTTTTTTATGTATTTGATTTTCTTTGTTGTCCCATCAAGATTCGAACTTGAGTTAAGAGAGCCAGAATCTCTCGTGTTGCCACTACACTATGGGACAATCCTTAAAATTCTCTAAGAAATTTCGGTTTGCAAAGGTATAACAAAATCTAATCTTAGCAAAATTTATCTTGACTTTATTTTAAAGTCTTTATTTTTATTTCGCATTCAGGGAACAGAGTTATGTTCGCTTTGTTTTGATTGTCAATTTGTTTTAGAAGTTCTTTATTAGAAGAGCCTCTTGTTGTAATGCTTGTCTCAGGTATTCCCTTAGAAACAAGATACTCTTTTATAGCATCTGCTCTTTTCTTGCTATTCTCATTATCTGCTCTTAGGTTAAGACCGTCTGTAGCAATTCTTCCTACGATTTCTACATTGATGTTAGGATAAGCATTAAGTGTTTTAACAATACCATCTAAAGCAGGATAACTGTCTTTAAGCAAAACAACAGAACCATCTTCCATATTGTCAAAAGAAAGGTTTCCATTGATAGGAATATTTGCTCCAAGCTTTATCTCTGAAAGTTTTACACTAAGAACACTATCCTTAGGATTGATTAAATCATCATAACTAACTCTTCTTTGATAGTCAAAGTAACCACTCTTAGTAATGAAAATATCATAAACTTTGTCAGGTAATATCTTTACTTTTGTGTTGCCGGCATCTGTAAGGTTAAGGATTTCCATTTCTGTAGTAACGTCCTTAATACGGATATTGGCAGTAGTTCTTTGTTTATTTACACTGTCAATAGGATTAATGTAAAGAGGTCTGTATTGAGTAACAATCTCCGCTCTTATAGTATGACCTAAACCATCATCTTGCAAGTTATCTAAAACAATGATATATGATTCTCCTGTTTTTACATCTATATATCTTCCGTGAGTAACATCAGAAGTTTTTGGAATGTTAGCCAATGTTCCTTTCAAAGAAAGTCCTGTAACTCCTTTAACAGTGCCATTAGGTGTAGATAAAATACTTCTTATTGGCTTTACTCTGTTCTTTTCTACACGATTACAAAAGTATTGGTCTGTGTATTGATAAACTAAGAAATCATAATCATCTAATTCGCTCTTAGGAGTTATGTCTATAACCAATTTACCATCGTATGGACATTCTATTTTATACCAAACGGTGTTATGTTCTTTTTCAAAGACGTTCTTTGTTTGAGCATCACGTTTAATATCATTAACAAAACCAAAACCATGCAAAGGCTCAGTAGGTCCAAAGTTAGAATCCAACATCAAAGGCACAGCAAACAAACAATCGGCTGCTCTTTGTGGAAGTTCTATCTCAGCAGGTTTTTCTATGATAGGTTGAGTTGTCTTCTTTTTCTTTTTCTTCTTAGTTTGAGCGTATGCACAAGGTACTAAAAGACAAAACACTAAAAATAAAATAATATACTTTTTCATACTCTATTATATTTTTTAAATTGTTGTTTGGTGCAAAAATAAGATTTTTTTTTAATTAATCAATGTTTTTTTTTCTCTTTTTTGCAAAATAATATTTGTCATCAATCAAAACGAGAATAAGAGTAGGGTAGAGTAGTATTATTATATTTTGATAATTAGATATTTACTTAGTTTATTTACATAATTTCTTCATCTTGTTCTTTTTGAAGTTCCTGTGTTATATCCTCATCAACATTGCTATCTCTGTAAGCTTTCTTCAAAGGATTTTTACTTAGTTCATCGTATTCTTTTCTGTTTCTTATTATATCTGCTGCAAGATATACTGCATTTCTGAAACTTTGAGCAGAAGCCTGATTCTTTCCTGCAATCTCGTATGCTGTTCCGTGAGCAGGAGAAGTTCTAACGTATGGCAGACCCGCGGTGAAATTAACACCTTCAGTAAATGACATTAGTTTAAAAGGAATTAAACCTTGGTCGTGATACAAGGCCATAACACCGTCAAAATCATTCATACTGCCATTGCCAAAGAAACCGTCAGAAGGATAAGGACCAAAGGCTAAGATACCATTATCAAAAGCCTCTTTTATTGCTGGTGCTACTATTTCGTCATCTTCTGAACCTATAAGACCTCTATCTCCAGCATGTGGATTAAGAGCAAGAACAGCAATCTTTGGCATACGGATACCAAAATCTCTTTTCAAAGAATGGTCCATCACTTTTAGTTTTCTAAGTATAAGGTCTTTAGTAACAACTCTTGGAATATCTTTCAAAGGTAGGTGATTAGTCATAATACCTATATGGATATTTCTGCAAGTCATTATCATCAGAGATTCTTCAGCACCAAACTTCTTAGTTAAATACTCTGTATGGCCTGGGAAGTTAAACTCATCGCTTTGAATGTTTTTCTTGTTGATAGGGTTAGTAACTAAGGCATCTATCTTGTTCTCCATTATCTCCTGGCAAGCCCTCTCTAAACTTAATGCGGCAAGTTTTCCTCCTATCTCAGTAGGTTGTCCAACGTCTATCTTAACTTCTTCTTGTATGATGTTGAGAATATTGAACTTCTTTGCTTCCGCTTGGTTTGCATAACGGATATTTACAAAAGAGAAATCATTGGCACCAATAAGCTTTTTGTGATATGAAAGTATTTTGCTTGAACCATAAAGAATAGGTGTGCAGATATCCATCATTCTACTATCAGAAAAACATTTAAGCATTACCTCGTAGCCAATGCCGTTAATATCTCCTTGAGAAATACCTATCTTCACAGGCATTTTCTCATTATTATTGCGTCTATTATTAAAATAAGCCATTGTTTTATATTTTATTTGTTAGGTTTAAGACTTTAAAATCAAAGTCTATTTATGATAAGTACTTAAAAATTCTACTAATAATCTTACTCCAAAGCCTGTTGCATGCAAACGATTGTAAAAATCTCTCTTGTTGGTGAAAGAGACTCCTGCAATATCAAGATGAATGTATGGATAGTTGGTAAAGTAAGCTAAGAATTTGCCTGCTGTAATCATTCCAGCGTATGATTCTCCAGAGTTCTTTATGTCGGCTATATCGGATTTGATGCAATCGTCATACTCTTCCCAGAAAGGAAACTCAGCAATACGCTCATATACTCGTTTGCCACAAGTTTTCAAAACCTCAATAAAATGGTCAGCATCTTGTTGTACTGCTACTATGCCAAAAGGTCCTATGGCTCTTTGTGCAGCACCTGTAAGCGTAGCAGCGTCTATCACTAATGAAGGATTATACTGTTTAGCGAAAGCCAAAGCATCGGCAAGTATCATTCTTCCTTCAGCATCAGTATTGACAACTTCAACATTAGTTCCGTCATACATGTTTATTATATCTCCATTAGCGTAAGCATTCTCTCCAGGACGGTTGTCTGTAGCAGGGAACAAGCCTATGATATGAATAGGAATGTTTAGCCTTGCACAAGCATACATAACCGTTGCCATTGTTGCCGCACCAGACATATCGTCTTTCATATCATTCATATAATTGCCTGTCTTAATGTTTAATCCGCCTGTATCATAAACAATACCTTTACCTACTAAGACAATAGGACGGGAATTCTTTTTGTTCTCTGGTTTATATTCTACAATAGTGAAAGTAGGTGGTTCTTTGCTTCCTCTATTTACCGCAAGAATACCGCCCATTTTTTCTTTCTCTATCTTTGCTTTGTCCCATATTTCAACCTTCATTCCTGTTTCTATAGCCATCGCTTTGATG
>JBGUWU010000011.1:0-6082 GCA_045221575.1 Bacteroidales bacterium | reverse complement strand
AAAGACTTGATGTTTTTTTACTCTTTTAAAAAGAAAAAACAGGAACTTTAATACATTTTGTACAAAAGAACCTATTTACGAAGTTTGTATAAGTTGTTATCCCCTATTTCAGTATCTCATCCAAAAACATCATAATAACAAAACCTATAGCAAAAAAAATGGTGCTAAGATTTGTGTGCTTACCATTAGTAGCCTCTGGTATCAATTCTTCCACAACAACATAAAGTACCAAATGGGGCAGCAGAGATTATTAGCGAGGATGAAAGGGGTTTGGTTGATGCGTTAGTAGATGTGTTAGGAGAGACTATTTGGAGCGAAAACGTTATAACTGATAACGAAGAGGCAAAAAGACTGATAGATGAGGTAAATGAGGAGAATATAAAATATAGTTCCGACAAAGAACGGCAGGACTTAACCACTACTATCCATTCTTCATCGGAACACGGTGCAAAGATATAATTTGTATTTCAAACTGCAAAAAAACTATTTTTTATAGTTTAAAATATAAAAAAGCATAAGGGACAGATTTGCCCCCTAAGTTTTTGAGTTTTCTGTGTCTTTTGTCTTCTAAATTAATTTTTCTCGGTAAATTCTCTATAGAGTATCTTTAAAAACTCTATTTTTTCACTTTCAGACCATTTGTCTGTGTAATTAACAGAAAAGCTACCTATTCTACCATTTTTTTCGCAGGTAAGAAAATATGTGTCGCAATCTTTTCCGTATATCCTAAAGACAACAAAGTCATTTGCCTTGTCAGATTCAATCAAAGAACTACTAAATCCTTGAGATTTAAAGTATTCTGATTCCCATTCATAGAAACTCTTTGCAAAGTCAAAGCCATGCAACAAACCATCTTCATTGAATTCATATTTATTACAAAGACCTAAAACAACTGCTACTGTAACACCATCACTGTTTTTGAAGAATTGCTGATGAGAGACATTATTGTAACCAATTTTTTCCCATTTACCCGGAAGCTTAGTACTGCCAAACGGAACAACAAAATATTCGGTTACATCCTTAGCCGCATCATATTCGCCTCCAACTATCGTGCTGATTCTTTGAGTTGTGCAACTTGTCAACAACAACGTTATCAACGCCACACTAAGTAAAAATATTTTCTTCATAGTCTATTTGAGTTTATTGTTTATGTTTAAAATAACGAGTTCCCGTCGGTTTTATTGCCAACACAACGCTAAAGAAGAAAAAAAACAGGAACTTCTTCAATAGATTTTGTACAAAAAGTTCCTGTTCCTTAAGTTTTTTTTTATTTAAATATCGTTTAATTATTTCTATATAGTCCTCTCATATCTATTGGAGAGAACTCTATATACAGTAATCTTTTGTCATTATGAGTGTAAAACGAAGTAATAAAACAACCTTGATTCTTCTCTATTGTATCAGTTACAAATCCCATAGCGTAATACATTCCTTCAGTCATATAGTGTGAATCAAATGCTAACTTTTCTGCATTTGGCAAACCGTTGAAGTTTTGTCCCAAAAAGACATTGCAAGCAATCATTAATGTAAATGCAAAAATAGAAGCGCATACTAAAAATAGCTTTTTTATAGTCTTTTGAGGTTTTTATTTATATTTAAATTAACGTTATGTATTATCTTTGTTTTCTGTATTTTTTATTTCATACTGCAAGGCTTTTGCTGGACATTGGTCTATAATGGCTGCTATCTCTTTTGCTGGTGCTTGTGAAAGGTCTATCCATGGACGACGACCTACCTCAAACACTTTGCCATTGCCTTGCACACATTTACCTGCATGCTGACACATCTTAGGATTCCAAAACACACGAATCTCATCATTTTCAAATGTCTTAAAAAGTGGTCTTTTTACTTCTTCTTTCATTATAGACCTCCCCTATTTATTGTTTCATAAAATACTACAACGAAAAGAATCTTCGTTTATTTTTTCAACTAAAAATTTCATAAAAAACAATAGACAAAACGTTAAGCAATAATATCCTGTTTTTTTCGTTTAGAAGTGTATATTCTTGCAGCATTAACGCTAATAGTGTTAAGTTCAAAACGAAAAACAGATAATGAGAAATAATGATAAATGTCTGAACACTGGGAGATATACGCTGATTGGAATCCGTGGCATGGTTGCACTAAGATAAGTCCAGGCTGTAAATATTGTTATGTGTATAGGCAGGACGAGATGTATGGCAGCGTGGTTTCAAGTAGTGAATGCAGAAAGACAGGTAACTTCAATCTACCTATAAAGAAAAAACGCAATAAATCATGGAAGATAGAGAGTGGCAAGATAGTTTTCACTTGCTTCACCTCTGACTTTCTTTTGCAAGATGCTGACGAATGGAGAGAAGAATGCTGGAAAATGATAAAGGAACGCAGCGATCTCTATTTCTTTTTCTTCACCAAACGTATAGACCGTTTTATTGACTGTATGCCTAAAGATTGGGGTGATGGTTATGATAATGTTATCGTTGGCTGCACAGTAGAAAATCAAGAGATGGCAGATTATCGTTTGCCTATCTTCCTATCTCTTCCTATTAAACACAAAAGTATCATCGTTGCTCCTTTGCTTTCTGAAATAAATATCATTCCTTACCTAAACGAAACTATAGAAGAAGTATCGGTAGGAGGAGAATCGGGAATAAACGCAAGACCTTGCAACTATGATTGGATTCTTTCTCTTAGAGAGCAATGTGTTTCAAAAGATATTCCTTTTCGTTTTCATCAAACTGGAGCTCATTTTATCAAAAACGGAAAGATGTATCGCGTGCCAAGACGATTCCAACTTAGTCAAGCTCACAAAGCAAACATTGATTATAAGATAGGAAAATATCTTGTTCCCGAAAAAGTAAAATTTGAATGGAAAGATAGCGACTACACTTCAAGATAAATCATTATTCTTTCAATTGCAATAAAATCAATCTTCTGGCGTTTTGCTGTATAGAGGAGAAAGGAAACATTATGATAAAGTGGGCTGTGTTATCAGATAATAGAAGTTGCAGTAATTCTTTAGAAACAGAACATGGATTGTCTATATTTTTAGAGACAGAGCGTTATCGTCTGCTTCTTGACACTGGAGCAAGCGATATATTTATTCATAATGCTGAGAAGATGAACATCAATCTCAATACAATAGATTATGTGTTTATATCTCACGGGCATAGCGACCATGCAGGAGGATTACGCTATTTTATGGAGATTAACAATAAAGCCAAAGTCATCATATCTCCTCATGCTATCAGCGGAAAATTTTATTCAAACCGACAACATCTTCATAATATTACTCCTCAATGGCCTAAAAACATTCAAGAGCGTCTTATTCTAATAGAGCAAACTCAAGAGATTTCAAAAAGACTTCATATCATAGCCAACATTCCTCATACATACCCAATACCACAAGGAAACAAACATCTATTCATTCAAGACACAGATGGCAACAATATCAATGATGATTTTAGTCATGAACTTGCTCTTTATACTGATGGTCTGCTTTTCACCGGTTGTGCTCATAAGGGATTGGAAAACATTCTTGCAGTTTGTCCTTGGAGTGTAAAAACGGTTGTTGGAGGCTTTCATCTTCTTGATGGAATGGAATCTAAAGAAGAACTTATTCAACTATCAAAGAGATTATTAGATAATTATCCTAACACAAATTTTTATACCGGACATTGTACTGGCGATAATACATTCAATATAATGAAAAACATAATGGGAGAACAAATACATTTCTTCAATTGTGGAACAAAACAATAATAAAACCATGGAAACAAGAAAAAATATAGCAGCAGAAAAGAAACGTTGTTCAACTCACAACTGCGCACAGGCAATAATTCATACTTATGCAGATATAGCAGGTATTGAAGAACAGATGGCTATGAACATGGCTAATGCTTTTGGTTCTGGAATGGGTAATATGGAAGGAACATGTGGAGCTCTTGTTGGTGCTGGTCTTGTGTTGGGACTTGTGAATAAAGACAAAGCAAAGTCTATTAAACAGATGCGTCAGATAATGAATGACTTTCAAAAACGAAACGGAGCCACTCAATGCAAACTGTTAAAAGGTGTAGGGACAGGTGTTGTTTTGCGTGAATGTCCAGACTGTGTAGCCGATGCAGCAGAGTTATTAGAAGAACAATTATCTAAGTAACATTTAACAAACATCAAATATATGTACAATAGAGAATATACTTCGGAAAGAATTTCGGAATTGAAGAAGAATGAGATTTTCGTTTTCGGTAGCAACCTTGAAGGTCATCATGGTGGAGGTGCAGCATGGTTAGCCTATCAACATTTTGGAGCTATATGGGGACAAGGTGTTGGTTTGCAAGGACAAAGTTATGGTATTCCTACCATGCATGGTGGTGTTGATGTGATAAAACCTTTTGTAGATGAGTTTATTGTCTTTGCTAAAGAGCATAAAGAATATAAATTTCTTGTAACAAAAATAGGTTGCGGTATTGCTGGCTTCAAAGAAGAAGAAATAGCACCATTGTTTCAAAATGCTATAGATATAGAAAATATTATCCTACCTAAAAGTTTTGTAGAAATAATAAGCAGAAAGTCCTAATCTTTTAGTTATAAAGACTTGATCTTAGCGAAAAAAGACTTGAATTTAATAAAAATACTATGGATAAAAAGTATTTACATCAATTAGCAGAAAAATACAACACCGTTGATTTCATAAAAGACGACCCTATTTCATTTCCTCATCATTATGATAATAAGAAAGATATAGAGATTAGTTCATTTATTGCTCAATGGATTGCATACGGCAAAAGGGAGATGTTTCTAAAAATACTAAACAATTTCTTTACTGAAATGCCGATACCTTATTTATTTATAAAGGATAAGGAATACGAAAAATATAAAGATAATCACTCTAACCTCTATCGTTTCTACACTAACCATGATTTCTATCTTCTATGCGAGAGATTACATCATATTTATTTTGTTCTTGGACAAGGTAAAGAAGATATGGAGCAAGTAATACTTAAAAACCTGATAACAAACAAAAAAGACAATCAAAAAAAGATAGAAACAGAAGATGTTTTAAAAGAAATCATACGTCTTTTTCCACAAATCAAAGGCATTCCTCAAAATCTCAACTCAGCTTGTAAGAGATTATGCTTGTTTTTACGTTGGTTAGTAAGAAAAGATGGTATTGTTGATTTTGGTATTTGGAATATTTTAGAGCCAAAAGATTTAATAATTCCTGTAGATGTTCATGTGTATAAACAAGCCCTCAATCTCAATCTAACACAAAGAAATACAGCGGATTTCAAAACAGCCAAGGAGATAACCGATAAGCTCAAAACAGTTTTTCCTGATGATGTCTGTCTTGGCGATTTCGCCTTGTTTGGTTATGGAGTAAATAAAAATCTTTAACAAAGTTCTTATTAAACAAGAAAAAAGAAGTATATTTGCAAATTAATTTTGATAAAACGCAATATATTATGATTAGCATAGATAAAATTCAGACGATAAAACAAGACGATTCTGTTATCATCATCTGCAACCAAGAAAATATCAATAAACTTTCGGAGAACATACTTTCCAAAGCACAGTGTGAGTATGTGAAGAATGAATACGCTAACAAAAACACTATTCACTTTTCTTTCAACACCTTAGACAGATATATTCTTGTTGATATTGTCAAAGAATGTGGCATAAGTTATCAAGATAAAGAAAAATACAGACGCTTAGGTAGTAAGACTCTACAACTATGCGACAACAACAACATAAAAGACTTGCAAATGGTGAGCCTTTGTGAGAAAGAAATGTTGATAGGTTTTGTTGAAGGAATGATACTTGCAAGCTATGTCTTTGACAACTACAAAACAGACCCTAAACGTTTGATTCACCCATTTGACAACCTACATATCTGCGACAAAGACGTAACAAAGAAAGACTTAGATAAACTTCGCATTATCCTTGAAGCAACAGAGAAATGTAGAGACCTAATCAATGAGCCTGCTACTGTCATAAACGCTACAACACTTGCTGAAAGCATCAAAGCGATGGCTATAGAAACAGGAATGAAGGTTGAAATATGGGACAAAGCAAAGATAGAGAAAGAAAAAATGGGCGGTATTCT
>JBGUWU010000010.1:0-95926 GCA_045221575.1 Bacteroidales bacterium | reverse complement strand
TTAGAGAAACGGCGTTTCTGTGTGCTAAAAACAGCGTTTTTTATAGATATAAACGACGTTTCTGATTTTGAAAACGCCGTTATTGAACTCTCACACACATACATTTCTTATATAAGGAAGCCGTGTGTGTGTACAAGATTTGATTATGTTATTTATTTCATTTCTTCAATTTTTTTAGAAACTAAATCTTTGAACTCTTTTTGCATTTCTGGTGTTTCACTATATTTCTCTAACATTTGATTAGCATATTCAATAAACTCTTTTGTATAAGTTTCTAATTCTTCTCTGCTCATAGGTTTGCCACTAAGATTTGATCTATCACCTGCTCTTTTCTGTACTTGTTCAAATTCAATAGCTCGTTTTGCCATCTTATTTGCATCACGTTCCATTTGAGAACTACATGCTACAAAAACGAACATAACAACAGAAAGGAAAAGTGTTAAGAATGTATTTTTTTTCATTTTAATTATTGCTGGTTATATACCATCAGCACGTCGGTTTTAATTGTTTAGTGATTCTTTAGATTGCGAATTTATAAATAATATTTAAAATAGTAGTTATTTTTACCAATATTTTAAAAAGAAAACACCTGCACGTAAAAAAAAATTATGCAGGTGTCAATAAAAAACAAACTAAAACTACTTACATACCTAAGACAACAAAAAATAGAATATGTTGCAAATTATGAAAAAATTTTTTTTGCTACGTTTTATTGGAATAAAAAAAAGATTTATAACAAGACACGAAATTAAAATATAAAAAGAAAAAGGAAACAAGTGTAGTACTCATTTCCTCTTATTTATCTGTGGTCCCTCTTGGGCTCGAACCAAGGACCCTCTGATTATGAGTCAGATGCTCTAACCAACTGAGCTAAGGGACCGTTTTCATCTTCAGCATTGCAAAAATCAACACCCCTTGAAAACGTTTGCAAAAGTATAACAAAAAAATATACTGACAAAACTTTTTTGAATAAAAATAAAGAAAAAATCTTATCAATTAAGTTAATCTATTGATTAATAACAGTAAAATAAAAAAAAAGAAATCAATCTTTTCAGATCAATTTCTTTTTTCTCAAAAAAAGTAAAAATGTTTTTTATTTTTTTACTTTTACTTTAACAACGCTATCTGCTAAAGCTTTTCCTGCTTTAAATTTAACTACAGTTTTAGCAGCAACTTTGATAGACTTTCCGTCTCTTGGGTTTCTTGCTGTACGAGCATCTTTGTGTTGTAAAGCGAATGTTCCAAAACCTAAAAGAGCTACTCTTTCACCTTTTTTTAGATAATCAGATGCAACTGCTAAAAATGCATCATAAGCTTTTTGTGAATCAACCTTAGTCATACCGGTTTTTTCAGCCATTTTGTCTGCGAATTCTTTCTTTGTCATTGTTTTAAAATATTAAATTATTATATTAAAATTATTAACTTTGCAAATATATAACAATTATTATTATTCAACAAATTTTTTTATTATTTTTTTTATATTTTTTTTATTTCGCAATCAAGTATTTATCTATTCTCAAACCTTTAACAAGTTCTTCTGCCAACATTCTTTTCTTTCCTGATAGTTGTAAATCAATTATTTGCACAACTCCATCGAAAACTTGTACAAAAATATTTTTTTTATTTTCAATCCAAAGGTTTCCTATGTCTGTTTTTTGCTCTTTGCTTACAAATTTCAGTTTAAAGAATTTAAATTCATAGGTTTTATCTGTACTATCATCAACAAAAACACCTTTTGCACAAGGTATAGGACACAATCCTCGTACAAAATTAACTATATCTTCTCCCCTATTATTCCAATTAATAAAGGTATCTTCTTTAAATATCTTTGGTGCTGGTTTTAAGTCAATATTTATTTCTTGCTTTTGTGTCTTGTAGTTACCTTTGGATAAAATTTCAATTGTTTCTTCCAAAAGTTGCTTACCATCTTCTGCCATTTGATAATAAAGTTTCTCAAAATCCATTTCTTTTGTTATCTCTATACTCTTTTGCAAAAGAATCTCACCACAATCTATCTTTTCATTAAGCAAAAACGTTGTTATTCCTGTTTGAGTTTCTCCGTTTATAATAGCCCAATTGATAGGTGCTGCACCACGATACTGGGGCAAAAGAGAAGTATGCAGATTAAACGTTCCCAAAGGAGGCATTGCATAAACGCTCTTAGGCATCATACGAAAAGCTACAACTATTTGCAAGTCAGCATTCAACTCTCTAAGTTCTTGAAGAAAGTGTTCGTCTTTCATACTTTGAGGTTGAAGAATCTTTGTTATTCCTAATTCTATTGCTTTTTGTTTTACTTCGGAATAGGCAATCTTTTTGCCTCTGCCCATTGGCTTATCAATGTTAGTAACTACTCCAACAATATTGTAGTTCTGTTTTACAAGATGTTCTAACTCTATTGCCGCTATCTCAGGCGTACCATAAAAAACTATTCTCAAATCCTTTGATGTCATAGTGAAGAAAGATAATATCACAAATTTATTAATAGATTGCCATTTACAGTATCTGATTAATAAAGATTGTTTTCATTTTTACAGGTCTGACATTTTTAAGGCTGTTATTGCAGCTTCTACACCTTTGTTACCATATTTTCCGCCACAACGTTCTTTTGCTTGTTCTAAAGTATTTGTTGTCAAGACACCAAAAATAACAGGCAATTCTTCTTTAAGACTTACTTGCATAATACCATTAGCAACAGCATTGGCAATAAACTCAAAGTGACGAGTTTCTCCTTGAATTATACAACCGAGACAAATAATTGCGTCAAACTTTCTTTTACTTGACAATTCAGAGGCTCCAAAAGGCAACTCAAATGCACCTGGCACATGTTGAATATGTATATCTTTTTCGTCTGTTCCGTGTTCTATAAGAGTTTGAACAGCACCTTCTAATAAAGCATTGGTTATTTCATCGTTCCAATCGGAGACAACTATTCCAAAACTACATCTTTCTCCCGATGGGACTTCGTCTTTATTGTATGATGAAAGGTTTTTTAATTCTGATGACATATTTATTTTCTTGTTTTTGTTAGAAGTGCAAAATTACAAATTATTATCATTATAAACACTTTTGTAAACAAAAAATTATCAACAATCATTAGTAAAAAAAGAGTTGATCTTTTTTTTCAAAAATCAACTCTTTTACCTCAAAAGTTTTGATTTTCTTTTACGAAAATCAACTCTTTTTTCTCGATAATTAAATCCTTAGTTTCAAACCACTTAACAAAGTATCAAATTTCAGATGTCTAATAGCATACATCTCTCCTCCCATAGAGAAACCACAACTATCACAAACATTATGAGTAAATCCCATACACTTATCTGCACAAGAGCCATCTGAAAAAATAAAATTAGTTATCCAGCAATGCTTACTTGTGCAAAGAGTTCTTCCGTTTTTTATTCTCATTGCTTTTAAACCTGAATAACTATTCATTATAGGATAACCTTTATGTTTATATACCAATAGTTTATCTATTATTTCATTGCGTATCTGCACATCAAGAAACAAATCTTTAGTTTCTTCAAAAGGAGTATGGAAATTAATGGATATTTGATCTATATTAGGATTATTTTTCACATACTCTAATGTTTCTTCTAAACAAGTATAGTTAATGTTATTTATAACCATATTCACACAAATAGGAGCTGTTTTCTTCTTTTGATTGTTACGCCACTCTCCATATTGTTTTATATTTTCTTGAAGTCTTAGAAAAGTTCCCTCTCCTCTTATTTTATCATGCCATTCATTTATTCCGTCCATAGAAACCCAAACTTGATCAGCATGCGTTCCTAAAAAAGATATCTGAGCATTAGTTGTTATTGTTACACTATAAAAACCTATCTCATGGGCTACATCTATTACATCGTTAATAGTGTATGTGTGATTAGAATCTGTTTCATCTTTCCACAAATATAATTCTCCACCTTCAAAATCCACAAAACGAGAACCTTTTTTATAACAATACTCTAACTCTTTGCGAATAATGTCCATAGTTTTTATTCGTGGCTTTGCTATTGCATAAACAGAACAATGTTTACATCTAAGATTACATTTATCAAGAATAAAGATAACTGACTGCAAAGGAGCCTTTCTTCCAAAAAAGGAGAGAAATTGCCAAAATGCGAGATAAAAGAATTGTCCTATTATTTTCATAGTATATTGTTTAAGCGACTAAAGAAAGAACTATCTTTACAATAGCAAGAATAAAACAAAAACCTGTATTTATGTTACGCATAGTATACCAACGTAAAAGATAGTAACGGTTTTCTTTTTCTACTTTATCCCAATTATCCATTGGTCCTAACCAAGAATGAGGTTTATCTGTTTGTACTTCTACATTCTTAGCGTGCATAATCATAGCCCACATAAGCCAAAAACTTTGAGGTAACATTAAGCAAACAAAGCTATATGCCCAATGTATATAACCACTAAACACGCATATTAAGACCAATATAAAAGGAATAAATAAAAACAATGCGAAGGCGATTAATCCTGCAACATTTGTTTTAAGTATAACTGCAAGAGTCTTTTTATGAGAAACATCATCAACATGTCTTTCTAAAAAGGAATGAGTATATAAAATATTAGTTACAAACAATCCAATAGAACAGCCTAACGCAAGAATATGCCAAGCAAAACCTGTTTCTTGTGAATATAATCCTCCACATGCTGATTCATAAACACCACAGAAAAGACAAGGTCCAAAGCAAAGACCTATTACTAATTCTCCTAATCCATGAAAACCTAATTTTAAAGGAGGTGCAGAATAAAAATAGCAAAGAAACGCTGCTACACCTGCAATAAGAACTAATGTCCAATCAAAATCTCTTTGCCAAAAAATAATAACTCCACAAAGTAAAGCAATGGCAAAAAATACTCCTATTGCTAATCTTAGTTGAGAAAGAGATGTTGAACCATCTTTTAAATAAGGATACTTGTCTGTAAAAGCCTTTTCTCCTTCACCCCTAAGCTCTTCTCTATATGAAAGTAGCTCATCTTTGTAGTCAAAATAGTCATCTAACAAGTTTCCTCCAAGATGTACCATACAAACACCAAGGATTGCTAACACTCCAAGGATAACATTAAAATTGGCAACTCCTATTGCTAACACTACTGCCAAAATACTTGGCATAAGATTTTGAGGTACAGAAAAAGACCTCGCATTGTACAACCAACGTTTAATAAGTTTCATTTTAGTATTATTTTATTATTCTCTATAGTATACTCTTTTTATTCTTTGGGAAATAGAAGTAAATACTTCGTATGGTATTGTTTCTAAAATACCCGATATATTTTGTATAGGATTATTTTCTCCAAATATTTCTACTCTATCTCCTACGTTTGCATCTGCAGAAGATACGTCTATCATACACATATCCATACAAATATTTCCTATTATTCTACATAGATTTCCATTAACATACACGCTAAAATGTTCGTTTCCTAAATGTCTATTCAAGCCATCTGCATAACCTATAGGGATAACAGCTATACGCATTTGCTTTTCACTTACGAACTTATGAGAATAAGAAACATTTTCTCCTTTTCCTATTTCTCTTATTTGGGTTATCATTGAATATAAGTGCATAACAGGACGAAGATATTCTTGAACATCACTATTATAACCTATACCATACATTCCTATTCCAAGTCTTACCATATCAAAATGTATTTCTTTAAAACGAGGAATTGCTGCAGAATTACAAAGATGACGAATTATCCTATAATCAAAAGATTTTATTATCTTATCTGAACAGTATTTAAACATACTCATCTGTTCAAAAGTCTGAATATTGAGGTCTTTATCATCTGCTCCATAAAGATGAGAGAACACACTCTTGATTCTTATTTCAGAATGTTCTTTCAAAGTTTTTATAAGCAAAGGCAGATCCTTTTGTTCAAAACCTAAACGGTGCATTCCCGTGTCAAGTTTTATATGAACGTTGATTTGAGTATTGTAAAAACGCTCTAACACCTCAAAAGAATGAACAACGGGTTCAAGATTATATTCTATTATTTTTTCTTTTGCATATTCTTCTGGTGTCATTACCATTATTGGAAGACTAACTCCATATTGTCTTAGCTCTACTCCTTCATCTGCAAAAGCAACCGCAAGATAATTAACCAAATTATTGTTTTCCAAAAACATTGCTACTTCTTTTGCTCCTGCTCCGTATGCATCTGCTTTCACCATAGCACATATCATAGCATCGTTTTTTATACAAGAACGGAAGAAGTTTATATTATCTTCCAAAGCACTGAGGTTAATCTCCATAACACTTTGATGACCTAATAAAGACAAATGTTTTACTATCTGTTCAAAGTGAAAACTTGAAGCACCTTTTATCAATATTGTTTTGTTTAAATAGTTCTTTCTTTGAGATTGTTGAAGAAAATCATTAGTATCCTTGTAGTATTGTACATCTTTTATTGTTATCAAATCCTTATAGAAAAAGAAATCTTTTCCTATCGCTATCAGATTATTTATTTTTTTATTCTGCAACAAAGAGTTGATGTTCTTGTAAAGAGTTTTCTTGTCTGAAGTTGTTTGTTGCATATCTGAAAGGATAAGAAGTTTATCCTTTTTATTAATGGTATTGAGTGTATCCAATGCAATCTCCAAAGAAGTATAATCATTAGAATAAGCATCATTCAAAAGCGTTGAATTATTCACTCCTTGCAAAATCTCCATACGACTTTTTATAGAATGAAGTTGTCGTATCCTTTTTTTCAACTTTGTTTTACCTATACCCTGTATCTTACAAAAGATATACGCATTAACTATGTTCTCTATGCTCGCTCTATCTTTTAGTTTTGGAGATATTTCTTTTAATATCTCTTTTGTTTTATAAGTATCCTCATCATCTTCTCCCCAAGAAATCAAGTTTATACTGTTGTGTTTTGCAAAAGACTTTATTTTGTTAGTCAATAATATGTTAGTATTATGAAATATCAGATGTTGGCAATGTTTAAACAAAAGTAATTTTTCATCTATCTTTTCTTTCAAAGACGAAAAGTTTATTTGATGAGCATCACCTATGTTTGTAAAGATTCCTATTGTTGGTTTTATTATCTGTTCCAAAGCAAACATTTCTCCTTTTTTTGAAATACCTGCTTCAAATATTCCTAATTCATTTTCTTTATTTAGAGAACAAACAGAATAAGGTACTCCTATCTGAGAATTATAACTTTTAGCATTAGCACAAACATTTATATCTCCTGCAATAAGAGAAAGAATCCAATCCTTGGTTATTGTTTTACCATTTGAACCTGTTATGGCAAGAACAGGAATATTATATCTTTCTCTATTCATAACAGCCAAAGTCTGCAATGCTTCTACTACATTATCACATATAAGAAAACAAGCATCATTATTTTTAACCACATAATGCTTATCAACAACAAACATTCTTACTCCTTTATTATATAGGTCGTCTATATACTTCGCACCATCATTTTTTTGCGTTTTGATTGCAAAAAAAACTGTCCCCTTTATAGAATTCAACTTTCTTGAATCAAATAGAACGTTTTCTATCTGAATATTTGCAAAAGAATTTCCACTTAACTCTCCTTTTACTTTCAATGCAAGCTGTCTTAATGTAATTTCCATAGTAAAACAAATTTTAGTCGCAATTAATATATTTTACAATAAATCTTCCCTTTCTATTTCTTATAAACTGTTTTAAGAATAAGAAGATTCATTGCATTAGGTGTAAGTCCACAAATATTCTTTTGAGTAAATCGTAAAACTTCATCATAAAACAACACAACAATTGGTGCTTCTTCTATAACAATATCATTCATTTTAGAATAAAGTTGTTCTCTTTTCTGAATATCATTTTCTTTACTTGCTAAAACATAAAGTCTATCATATTCTTT
Source organism: Bacteroidales bacterium (assembly GCA_045221575.1). Lineage (GTDB taxonomy): Bacteria > Bacteroidota > Bacteroidia > Bacteroidales > P3 > Scybalousia_A. The sequence goes on along the minus strand of JBGUWU010000010.1, from coordinate 88,048 downwards.
ATTTGAAAAGTGAGTATAGTTTGGCCCATTTGGAGTAAAGTTTTTAGAGTAGAATAAAGAAAGATAGTTTTCTGCATCAGGATAATCTGCTATCCAAGAACCTCTAAACCACATTGTTTTTCCCTGTGCCATCATTTCTCTTAATTCTGCTGGAGGATAAACATCTATCTTAACATTCATATCCAACAAGCCAAGTTGTTGTTGAATAAATTTACATAAATCTAAATAAGATGATGTCGTGGAAAGTCTTATTATTGGTTTTTGTTTATAGTATCCCGATTGTTCTAATAGTTTTCTTGCTTTTTGTGGATTATAAGTATATTTATTGGTTTTGTTTTCCTTGTTTGGTAATAAAGAATAAGGGACTATTCCATTTTCTCCTGCGATTCCTATATTATTCCTCATATATCTTATCATCGCATTTCTATCAAATCCATAATTTATTGCTTGACGAACGAGTTTATCATTAAGAGGGTTGTTGTTTGTTTCTTCCATATAAAAACCAAGATATTCTGTATTTAGATAAGGAAGTTTTTGTAAATTTATTTTATCCTTATATTTTGGTTGAAGTTCTCCTTTATGTGTAAGTATTTCATCTTTATAATTTGGATCAATACCCGAAAGAAAATCAATATTTCCTTTAATAAACTCTAAGAAAACACTTTGTTTATCTACTATAAAACTAATATTAACAGCATCTAAATATGGTAGTGGATTACCTAAAGAGTCTTTCTCAAAATAGTTTTCATTTTTTAGTAATACAAGTTTTACTCCTTCTTTCCAATATTTAAATTTAAAGGCTCCCGTTCCTACAGGATGTTTTCTAAAATCTTCTCCATAGTATTCAACAGCTTCTTTGGGAACAACAAAACTATATGGCATTGTAAGAAGTCCAAGAAATGGAGGAAAAACACTTTCCAATTCTATCCTTAGAGTTGAATCATCAATAGCAGAAAACGAATACTTGTTATCTGATTTCTTTACATGTTCAAAAATCCATAGACCAGGAGAAGCAACTTTTTCATCTATTATCCTATTGAATGAGTAAACAAAATCTTGTGCCACAACTTTTCTTGTGCCATTTTTAAAACATTTATCCTTATGGAAATAAACATCATCTCTAAGATGAAATGTATAAGTCAAACCATCTTCAGAGATATCATAACTTTTGGCAATACAAGGTAAGACATTCAATGAAGAATCCAACTGAAAAAGACCATTGTACAGTTGATTATCAACCCAAATCATCGCTTGATCTTTAGCAAACGCAGGATCAAGAGAAGCAATATTACTTACCTCATTATAACGAAAGATTTGCTTATCTTTATTCTCCTTTTTTGTCGCACAAGATAAGAAAAAAGTAATTGAAAATATCAATAAAAAACTATAAAAACAGACGGATTGTTGTCCGCCTCTATATATTCTATTCACTATTTTTTAAGTGTTTCAAAGTTTTTACCAAATACTCCAAATGTCTTTTCTACTGTAATAAAACATTCTGGATCTAATTGTTTTACTTGTTGCATTATCTTTACTTTCTCATTTCTATGAACAACAACCATCAACACTTTTGTATCTTGTTTTGTATACCAACCTGTCGCATTCAAGAAAGTAACACCACGTTTTATCTTATTTCCGATAGCATCGGCTATTTCATCATTTTTCTTTGAGAAAACAAGTATCTTATATGTTTGCTTTCTTCCGTCAATAATATAGTCTATAGTAAATGTGTAAGAAATCAAAACGATAATACCATAAACTATTTGTTGAATACCGTTTCCTGGAATAAGTATAGAAGACATAATAACGACAGCATCACAAACCATAATAACACTACCAAGAGAAACGTTATAGAATTTATTAAATATAAGTGCAATAACATCACTTCCACCACTATTTCCTCCCATTGAAAGCAAGATACCTATACCTATACCTGAAAAAACACCACCTATAACTGCACAAACGAAAGGTTCCATCTTTCCAAGTTCAATTATTGCAGGCACATCTTGGATCCTTAAAATTTCTTGGAAGAAAATAAACCAAATAGACGTGATAACTATACCAAATATATTACTTACTGCAAACTGTTTTCCTAAAAAATAGAAACCGAAACAAAACAGTATCGCATTAATAAGAAAAGTTGAAACACCTGTAGGAAAACCTGTTATAATGTAAATAACAGATGCTAAACCAACAACTCCTCCTCCGACTATATGATTAGGAATTAGAAATATTATCCAAGCGACTACATACATAGAAATACCGATTGCAAATATTAGATATTTCTTAAGCATTTGCCAAATAGAAGGTTTAATTAATGATGTCGTCATAATTGTATTGTTTTTTAATGTGTTTATATTTCAAAGTCTTTAACGTAAATATGTAAATTTTATTATTTTAAACTTGTTTTTCTTTTCTTTAAAAAACCTTGAGAGATAATAACTCCTAAAACAACTATGAGAATACCCAACGTCTTTCTTACCGTAAATAATTCCATACCCATAGATACAGCCGCAAGGATTGTTATTATTGGAGCCACGTTATTAAATACACTAACCTTCTCTACTGAGAGTTTTTTCGCTGCAAACGAATAAAATCCATAGGAGCCTGCTGAACAAAATACTCCTAAGCAAACCAAATCCCCAATCATCTGTCCTGTCCATTGAACTCTGTCTATTTGAGAATAATCAAACAAGAAAAACAATGGAATATAACAAAAAGCACCAATCAAGTTTATGTATGCGGTAACAGAGAATGCACCATAAGTTTTCAAAAGCTTTTGCAAAAAGACATTAAACCATATTGCAGCAGACAATGCTAACAGTAAAAACAACAAGCCTTTAATATCAAAAGTAAAGCCTTGCTTATTAAAACTCATCATTCCTATACCCACAAGTGAGATTCCCGCACCAAGAACTAAAGATTTTTTAATCTTACCTCCAAAAACTAAAGGTATAGCAAAAGCAACTAAAACAGGAATCATAGCAATTATCACCGAAGCAAATGAAGCATCAACGTACTTCATGCCGAAATCTTCTCCAATAAAATAAATTACGGGTTCGCCCATCGCAAGTCCCAAAAACCAAAGCAAATCCTTACGTTTTAACTTCTCTAATTTACCACATAGTCTCAAAACCATCAAAAGAAAGAACGCTCCTATTATAAGTCTTATTAAGACAAGTGTAAATACAGGCAAGCCAGTGACAAGCAATCTCTTAGTCCAAGCAAAACTAATACCCGATAAACAAGCATAAATACAGATAGCTATATATCCAATAAGAGTGTTTTTATTGTATTTCATAGTTTTTGTTTCAAATGATTTGCAAAATTACACAAAATTCTTTGTCTATTAGGCTAAAAATAAGGTTTCTTTTCCGCCAATTTTCGCTTATTTTCCGCCAAACACCATTTTTTCATCATAAAAACCAAGTTTGGCAAAAATAAAACTTGAAGTAGAGTAAATCAAACAAAAATTGGCATAAATAGAACTAAGTTTTGTTATCGATAATTTAGTCACTATGCGTTATTGTATTGCCTGCATTATTGCCAGCAGGGACTTCTCTGCCAATTTCTAATTTCTTGCAGTAATTTGGCTGTCTTCTTCGAAGCCACTTGCAGTAATTTGGCTGTCTTCTTCGAAGCCACCCCAATTTCTAATTTCTAATTTCTAATTACTAATTTTTATTTTTTTTAGTATTTTTGCAAAAAATATAGAACTATGGATAAAGTTATTCTGATAAAAGACGTATTATTAGACAACGAAAAAAAGTATATTGTAACTACAAACAGTTATATCTCAAAGATAATACCTGCTAATGATGTTATTGCTATTGAAAACAATACTCTATTTTTTAGGACTAATAACCAAGAAGGCAAGATCGTAAATTCAACCATAAGTTTCTCCTTATTGATTAACGGCGAAAACAAAGCCATACTTCCTGCTTTTTATAATCTACATTGCCATGCGGGAATGAATATTTTAAGAGGTTATTCTGAAGATTTATCGTTGTTTGATTGGTTACAAAAGATTTGGGCAAGAGAAGCTTTACTTTCAGCACAAGATATCTACAACGGTACTCGTCTTGCTATACTTGAGATGATAAAAAGCGGAACAGTGTTCTTTGCTGATATGTATTGGTATAACGAAGAGGTGGTTCGTGCAGTGGAAGAGATGGGAATAAGATGCGATGTAGGCGTTTGTGTTATGGATAGATTGGGTAATAAAGCAATAGATGAAAAGTTTGATTACATAAGAGAGTTTAGCAAAACAAACAACTGCGATAGAATAAGTGTTTCTCCTGCTCCTCATGCTATTTATACATGTTCAAAAGAGTTATATCAACGTTGTTTTGGCTTAGCTAATGAATGTGATGTAAGAATGCAGACACACGTTGCAGAGACTCTGCAAGAGGTAGAAGATTGTAAGCAACAACACAATGGATTAAGTCCCGTTGAATATTTGAATGAAATAAATGTTTTAGACAACCGAACTATAGCTGCTCATTGTGTTCATTTTTCTGAAAAAGATGCTGAAATATTCTCTAAGCAAGGAGCTATTGCTGTTCATAATCCTTGTAGCAATATGAAATTATCTTCGGGGGTGTTTAATATGCCATTGATGAAAGACAAGAAATGCAACATCACTTTGGGAACAGATGGTTGTTCTTCTAATAATAACTTATCTATGATGGAAGAAATGAAGTTTGCTTGTCTATTATCTAAGGTTACTTTTCAAAAGGCAGACATTCTTACTGCTAAAGAGGTGTTTAAGATGGCAACTATCAATGGTGCAAAAGCATACAATATAAATGCAGGAGAAATTAAGGAAGGAAAGTTGGCTGATTTTATACTTGTGGATTTGAACAACGAAAGATTGCAACCTTTATACGACATTATTCACAATATAGTCTATGCTTCTGACTCCTCATGTATAGATACTGTCGTTTGCAATGGAGAGATAGTTATGCAAAATCATAAAGTAAGAAATGAAGAAGAAATAATTGAAATAGCTTTAAGGTATGCAAAAGTTTAATTTCTTGATATTTTGTTTAGCAATCTTGTTTAATGGATTATCATTTGGACAAGAGTTTGTAAAAGTAGAAGGTGGGTATTTTTATATGGGCTGTGGTGATGACAATAATGATTGTTACCCTGATGAAAGACCTATTCATCAAGTTTATATCTCTACTTTTGAAATAGGAAAATATGAGGTTACAGTAAAAGAGTACAGAGATTATTGCAAAAAACAAAATAAACAAATGCCATCTGAACCTTCTTATGGTTGGGAAGACAATATGCCAATAGTAAATATTTCTTGGCAAGATGCATACGACTATGCAAAATGGAAAGGATGCCGTTTGCCAACAGAAGCAGAATGGGAATATGCTGCAAAAGGAGGAAATTTATCTAAAGGATTTAAATATTCGGGAAGCAATGACTATAATGAAGTTGGTTGGTGCTTTGAAAATTCTGAAAAACGTCCTCACCCTGTTGGAGAAAAGAAGCCTAATGAGTTAGGAATCTACGATATGAGTGGAAATGCTTGGGAATGGTGTAATGATAACTACGAAATATTTTACTATGAGAACTCTCCTACAAAAAATCCTAAAGGTCCTCAAAAAGGATTAGGTAAAGTTAATAGAGGAGGTTGCTTTGCTTTTGATTATGGTTTGATGAATGTTCATCATAGACGTTGTTCCGATATTTCTTCTATTGGTTCTGGCACAGGTTTTCGTCTTGCCCGAAACGTAAAAAATAATTAGTAATTAGTAATTAGAAATTAGTAATTATGCAAAGCGACTAAACTTTGTAAGCGTTAATCCGCAATTTCTCATTTCTAATTTCTCATTTCTAATTTTTTTTGTATTTTTGCAAAAGAAAAACACTTATTAGATATGAAGATAAAAAATATAGTAATTTTATTGATTGCAACATTGTTAGCTAACGTTTTTGTATTTGCAGGCAACGATGTTACTGAAGTTGTTTTATATAACGTAAGCATAAAAGTCAATGATGATTGGACAACTCAAAAGAGAACTGAAAAGAATGGAGATTTTAGATTGACTTGCACTAAAGACAATTCAAATGCCTTTGTTGAGATAACTTGCACAAGAAGAGTTATCGATCCAATAGTAAGAGCCAATGATATAGCATCTGAACGTTCTATGCAAAAACATTTTGAATACATGCAAATAGACGAAATTCAGAATGCAAAACTAAAGAAAATAAATGCAAAACTTCTTACCTACACCAATACTTACTTAAACGATGTTAGCAAAGGCGGTATTTATGCTTTTGTTTCTGAAGGTTATACTTACACTTTAGAATATTTTGGTGAAGATAATCCTAAAACAAAAAAAGATTTAAAGAAAATCGTTAGTTCGTTCTCTGTTTCTTCTCCCGATAAGACGAGAAATATCGTTGATTTGGAAGAGGATTATCAAGATAAAGAGTGGAAAAAATACGACGACACAACAAGTTTAGAAACAAAAGTGGAGGAATTAGGCGAAGATTTGATTGTTATCAATACAGCGAAGAATCATAAAGAAGTGGGCAACTATGTTGATAGAGAAAATCAAATAACAAATAAGATAAAAGAGTTAGAAGAAGAGGAAGACAGGCTTAATGAACAATTAGAAAAAGCAACAGAAGAAAACAACGAAAAAGAGATAAAAAAAATAAACAAAAAGATAAAGACTGTCGTTGAAGCCAAAGAAAAATTAGAAAAAGAATTAAAACAAAACCACAACGAAAATTTAAAAATCAAGTTAAAAGAATAGCACATATTTACTATGCGAAAAAGTTTCAAAATAATAAATAAAATATTAGTTATTACTTTAATATCATTAGCATTTTCCTGTACAACAAAAGATAATATGAAAGGGTTTAATAGCCTTTCTTTTGAGGAGAAGATTGCTCTTTTAGATGCCAATATAAAAAAAGATCCTAACAATGCTGAGTTATATTATAAAAGAGCAAATGTTTATTATCAAAACGAAAATACAAAAGAAGCTTTGTTTAATATTCAAAAAGCAATTTCATTAGACAAAAAAAATAGTACTTATTATATCTTAGAAGCAGACATTTTCTTTGCAAGAGGAGAATCTACTTTGGCTTTCAATGCTCTTAATGAGGCAATAAAGTATGACAATAAAAATAAGGAAGCATACTTAAAAATTGCTGAGTTAAGTTTTGATTTAAGAGATTACAATCGTTCAAGAGAAAATATTGATAAGGTATTAAAATTAGATAAAACTACACCTGAAGCATATTTCCTTAGAGGTATGATATATAAAGAAATAGGTGATACACTGAATGCTGTGAAAGATTATACAAAAGCCATTGAATACAAATCCGATTATGAGATTGTATTTGAAGAATTGGCTAATATCTACGCAAAAAAAGGAGACCCTATTGCTATAGAGTATTACAAAAGTACAATAAATATAAACCCTAAGAATGTTGCGGCTATGTATAACTTAGGACAATTCTATCAAGACCACAATTCTATACAACAAGCCTTAGATATGTATCAAAAGGTTTTAAAAATTAAGCCTGATTATGCTAATGCTATCTATGCCGTTGGCTATATCAATTATGTATATAAGAAAGACTTTGATATGGCATTGGATTGTTTCAATAAAACAATAAAAGCAGATAGCACTTACTTTGAAGCCTATCATATGAGAGCCAACATATTCAGCAAACGAGGTAAAACAGCAGAAGCCGAAAAGGATTATGCGATCTTTGATAGTTTAAGAAATATCTATCAATAACAAGTCTTTGTAGTTACGTTTTGATCTAATATTTTGTAAGATAAAAAAAAAGTATTACCTTTGCGGGTTGAAAATAATAAAACAATATTATATGCTTTCTGTTTCAAAAATACTTGATGTAATTTCTCTATTAGGGATATTGTTTCTTTTGGTTATGTATTTATTTATGCATTGGACTTTTACTCCTATAGCTCTTACTTTGATAGCCGTACTATTTATACGACTTATTGCTCAGACTATAAAAGCAAGATACTTTGAAAAACAATACAACAAACTAAAAGAAAAAACTCAAGATATAGTTAATAGTCTTAAATAAAAGGAAATAATAATTTAATTACTTAATAAAATAAAATTTATGGCAACAACAGCTGATATAAAAAATGGACTTTGCATTGAAATGAACGGAGATTTACTTTCCGTTGTAGAGTTTTTACATGTTAAACCAGGAAAAGGAAGTGCATTTGTTCGCACAAAGTTAAAAAGTTTTAAAACTGGCAGAACAATAGAACACACATTCCCTTCTGGAACTAAATTAGATATAGCAAGAGTAGAAAGAAGACCTTATACTTTTTCTTATAAAGACGATTTAGGTTATCATTTTATGCACTCTGAAACTTGGGAAGAAATAACTATTCAAGAAGATATTATAAATGCACCTCAATTCCTTATGGAAGGACAACCTGTTGAAATGATAGTACATGCTGATACAGAGACTCCTCTTACTTGCGAATTACCTCCATTTGTTGAGATGACAGTAACTTACACTGAACCTGGAGTAAAAGGAAATACTGCTACTAATGCAATGAAAGATGCTACAGTAGATACAGGTGCGACAATAAAAGTACCTCTATTTATTAATGAAGGAGAAAAGATTAAAGTAGATACTCGTACAGCAGAATACGCTGAAAGAATTAGATAAAATAATCTATTAACTTTTCATAATTTTTCATAATCCTATTTTTTAAATTGGTCTGTAGGGAGTGATTCTTACAGGCCTTTTCTTTATTAATATGTTTTTAGTACTTGTTTTATTTTGCTTAAAATTTGTTTTCTTTGATGTTTAGATGCCGTGGCAGTTAGTATTGGCTCAGCCATTAACAATTTTCCTTGCAATTCTAAGATTAACTCTTTGTAATGCAAACATTGTTTAAAAGATAACTTCATACAAAGCGTTTGAACTCCTGTTGTTTCATTAATATCCGTTGATTTTTGCAGACAAAAGTCTAAGAAATCAGTTCTTAAATCCTGTTCTTCATATTCACAACGTTCTAATAAAGTCAAAAATAAACGTTTTTGAGTAGCACTATTTGTATTCATAACTAAATCTATCAACAAATCTCTTTTTGTATTCAACCATTTATCCTCACTCTTTGGCAAATGTGTTAATACCCAAGCAGCATTTTCCACAACTTTCTTATCTTCGCAAAAAACTAAAGCAAACATCTCTTCTTTATTTGCTGTTTGGGAAAGATATTTTATTTCAAAAGCTCCTATTCTTTGCGATAGTTGTTCTTTTAAATCCATACAGAAAAATCATTATTCTTATCTTAAACTAAAAAATAAGTGGTGAAAGAAGTATTAATTTTTTCTTTCACCACTTGAAAAGATTTAAGTTATATAATAACCTTTATCTTATTAGCAAACGCCAAGTTGAATCATAGCGTCAGCAACTTTGATAAATCCAGCAATGTTTGCTCCTTTAACATAGTTGATGTAACCATTTTCTTGACCATATTTAACACAATTAGCGTGGATTGAATCCATCATAGCGTGTAATCTTTGATCAACTTCAGCAGCTGTCCAAGGAAGGTGCTCTGCATTTTGAGACATTTCAAGTCCTGATACACCTACACCACCAGCGTTAGCAGCTTTACCAGGAGCAAAGCTTACTTTAGCTTTTTGAAGAACTGCGATAGCTTCTGCTTTACATCCCATGTTAGAAACTTCACATACAAGTTTAACACCATTCTTTACAAGAGTCTCAGCATCTTCTGCTCCAAGTTCATTTTGAATTGCGCAAGGAAGAGCAATATCAACTTTTACTTCCCAAGGTTTCTTTCCAGCAACGAATTTTGCTGAAGGGAATTTTGTAGCAAATGGAGCAACAACGTTATTGTTAGAAGCTCTTAGATCAAGCATATAATCTATCTTTTCTTGGTTGAAACCTGTTTCATCAATAACGTAACCATCAGGTCCAGAGATACAGATAACTTTAGCACCTAATTCAGTAGCTTTTGTTACAGCACCCCAAGCAACGTTACCGAAACCAGAAATAGCAACAGTCTTACCTTTGATAGTATCACCTTTTGCTTTAAGCATGTTTTCTACAAAGTAGATAGCACCAAAACCTGTAGCTTCTGGTCTTAAGATAGAACCACCAAATTGAGATCCTTTTCCTGTAAGAACACCTGTATTTTCGCTAGCAAGTTTTTTGTACATACCATAAAGGTAACCAATTTCTCTACCACCTACACCTATATCACCAGCAGGAACATCTCTATCTGGTCCAATATATTTGTATAATTCAGTCATGAAAGCTTGGCAGAAACGCATGATTTCTCTATCTGATTTTCCTTTAGGATCGAAATCAGAACCACCTTTACCACCACCCATAGGCAATGTTGTAAGAGAGTTTTTGAAAGTTTGTTCAAATCCTAAGAATTTCAATGTGTCAAGAGTTACTGTTGGATGGAAACGCAAACCACCTTTATAAGGTCCTATTGCATTGTTGAATTGAACTCTGTAACCTCTGTTGATTTGGATTTCTCCCTTATCATCTACCCATTCAACTCTGAATTGATAAATTCTGTCTGGTTCAAGCATTCTTTCTACGATTTTGTGTTCATCATAGATAGGGTGAGCCTCTACGTACTCTTTTATAGTTTCAAGGACTTCTGTAACAGCCTGTAAGAACAATGGCTGATTAGGGTTTTTAGCTTGAACATCAGCTAAAAGTTTTTCTACGTTCATAATATTAAGATTTTAAAATAAATTTTATTGATTTCTTAAGGAAAATTAAAAGCTATTAGGTTTGCCCTTTGTTTCCTTTGACTGCAAAATTATATACAATTATTTAAATAAAAAAATTTTTTACTACATTTTTTTGTATTTTTTCCAAAATTACAAATTTTCTTACCTTTGCAACGTTTTAGTTTATGCATATATGAGTTACAGAAAAGATTTTATTATTGCAGAAGATTTATACTTAAAGACCTTTCCCGAGGAAGAAAGACGGAGTTTAGAAAGTATCACAAATTTATTAAAAGAAGACTACTTTGAGTTTGTTCCTATATTTTTCGACAACAAATTCAAAGGTTTCGCAAATCTATGGTTCTTTAATGATTTTACTTATATTGAACATTTTGCTATCATTCAAGATGAAAGAAACAAAGGCTATGGGACTCAATTTTTAAAGAATCTAATTACTAACAAAATCCCTAATCTAAAACACAAAATATCAAATATTGTACTTGAAGTAGAGCCTTTCACAAATCTTATTGCAAAAAAAAGAATTTCCTTTTATGAAAACTTAGGCTTTAAACTGCTTAATGACTATTACTTTCAGCCACCTTATACTTTAAATTCCAAAGGTTTAGAAATGAAACTAATGTTTCTGAATACTAATACAGAAAAACAAATTTCTTTTCTCAAAATCAAAGAAACATTGTATAATAATGTCTACTGCATAAAGCAAAACGAACCACACTAACAAGAGTAATAATTGCCCCTTTTGATTCTTTTTTTTTGCCAATTCAACTTTAAATTTTGCCAAACTTGATTTTTATGTCAAAAGAAACTATTTTTTTACCCTAAAAACGAAGATTGGAGGCAAGAAAACTTGCAATGGCGAAAAATAAACGAAAATTGGCTAAAAATACTTGATATAAATTTTGCTATTTAATCAAAAAGGACTATTTTTGCACTCATATAGTTAATGAATAATCAAACAATAAATAACACAAAACAATGAGTAAAAGAATAAACGTTAGCGAAGCAGCCGCAATGATTAAAGATGGCTCTACAATAATGATTGGCGGTTTCTTGGGAGCAGGAAGTGCAAACAAGATAATAGAAGAAATAGTTAAACAAGGTAAGAAAGACCTTACAATTATTTGCAACGATACTTCTTATGTTGAGTTTGGCTCTGGTTATTTGGTAGCAAACAATTGTGTAAAGAAAGTTATTGCTTCACATATCGGAACAAATCCTGTTACAGGTGAAAAGATGATAAGCGGAGAAATGGAAGTGCAACTTATTCCTCAAGGCACTTTAGCTGAACAAATACGTTGCGGAGGTGCTGGAATTGGAGGTTTTCTTACAACTACAGGATTAGGAACAATAGTAGAAGAAGGCAAACAAAAACTTACTGTTGATGGAAAAGAATATCTATTGGAAAAGCCTATCCGTGCAGACGTAGCTCTTTTAGGTGCAAGCGTTTGTGATAAATTTGGCAACTTAGTTTATAGAGGTACTTCTCAAAATTTCAATCCTTTAATGGCTACTGCAGCAGATCTTGTCATCGCAGAAGTTAAAGAAGAAGTAGAAGAGATAGCTCCTGAAAACGTAAAAACACCTTATCTTTTCGTAGATTATATTGTTAAAGTTGATTAAATATAATAAAAAAAAATGGAAAAAATAACAAGTACAATAAGACTAAGAATGAGCGCTCACGATGCTCATTATGGTGGCAACCTTGTAGATGGTGCAAGAATGTTAAACCTTTTCGGAGATGTTGCAACTGAACTACTTATCAAACAAGATGGTGATGAAGGTTTGTTCTGTGCTTATGACAATGTAGAGTTTTTAGCACCTGTTTTTGCTGGTGATTATATTGAAGCTACTGGTGAAATAACAAAAGTAGGTAACACAAGCAGAAAGATGACTTTTGAAGCAAAAAAAGTTATCGTTTCTCGTCCAGATATTAATGACTCTGCTGCAGAAGTTTTAGCAGAACCTATTGTTGTTTGTCGTGCAAGTGGCACATGCGTTACCCCAAAAGACAAACAAAGATTTAACAAATAAAAAATCATAACACAATACGTTTAGGAGTAATAAGTATAATCAAATTTTATTACTCCTATTGTTTTCTTAAAAGGAAAAAAGATGGAAAAACTTATAATTACAGCGGCAATATGTGGTGCAGAGGTTTCTAAAGAGCAAAACCCTGCTGTTCCTTATACCGTAGAGGAAATAGTTAAAGAAGCAAAAAGTGCTGTTGATGCTGGTGCTGCAATAGTTCATTTACATGTAAGAGAAGATGATGGCACTCCAACTCAAAGTAGAGAACGTTTTCAAGAATGTGAAGAGGCAATATATAAGGTTTGCCCTAATGTTATCCTTATTCCTTCAACAGGAGGTGCAGTGGGAATGACTCCTGATGAAAGATTGCAATCTACAGACACGACTCCAATACCAGAAATGGCTACTTTGGATTGTGGTACTTGTAATTTTGGCGATGATATTTTTGACAACACTATGCCAACAATGAGAGCTTTCGGAAAACGTATGATAGAAAAAGGTATTAAACCAGAATACGAATGTTTTGAAATGGGACACCTTGACACTATCTTAACAATGGCTCGCAAAGGTCAAGTTCCTGCAGATCCTATGCAGTTTAACTTTGTTCTTGGCGTTTATGGTTGTACTCCTGCTACCGTTCCTAATCTTTGTTGGTTAGTTAATGGTATTCCTGCAGGTAGCACTTGGACAGTTACAGGCATAGGCAGACATGCTTTTCCAATGGCTGCTGCTGGTATAGCAATGGGCGGAAATGTTAGAGTTGGATTTGAAGACAATCTATACTTAGAAAAAGGTGTGCTTGCAAAATCTAACGGAGAACTTGTTGATAAAGTTGTTCGTTTAGCTAAAGAACTTGGCAGAGGAATTGCTACAAGCGATGAAGCAAGAGAAATTCTTTCTCTAAAAAGGAGATAATAAATATACATAATAACATTACTCTATAGGGATAGGTATTGCAAAGATACTTATCCCTATTTTTATTTTCAATAATCAAAAACTAATTGTAAAAAGAAGTCATTTTTTTTATTATTTTCTTAAATTTTCAACATCTTCTAAAAACTTTTATTAACTTTGCAAGTGCTTATCATAGAATAAATGACGCAGAAAGAAATTTTTCTTTTTATTCGGAGAAAACAAATATTTTTTTTGATATGAAACAAGTAAAAACTTATGGACGAAGTTCCAAAAATGATGTTTCTTTTCTTGACGATGAAATGATGTCAAGAGAACATTGTAAAATTATTAAACACAATGATGATTTGTATGAAATAGTTGATTTACAATCTACAAATGGAACCTATGTTAATTATCATAGAATAGAGCCAAATAAACCATACTATATCAAACCAACAGATATTGTTAATATTGGACAAACTACATTAAATTGGGTAAATGATTTTAAAAATAAACCTTCAAAATCATTCAATATCAAACAAAATATTAAAGATAAAGTAGAAAATAATAATTTAGGAAAGAATATTGAGAATAATAATATTTCTCTGTTAGTATTTTTCTTAGGTTTATTATCTGCAGGCATTGTTGGTTATATAATTACTAAATATCTTACTTCAACAATAAACTATTTTGCTTCAGGTTTGGGTGGAATACAAGGAATGCTAAAACTATTCCCTGTTTATCTTCATGGAGTAGGTTTTGGCGGAAAATGGATAGAAATAATTTTAGCGATTGTATTTGGTGGAGCAGCAGATTTTGTTGATGGATTTTATAATAAGAATGATAAAGAAAATAGGCTCGCATCAATAGGAATACGATTGGCAAATATAGGTCTTTCTATAGCTATCTTTTTCCTTGTTTTAGCATTCTTAGCACCATACATCATTAAATTTTAGGTCTATTTTAGTCAAAAGTAACGCAAATAGAAACAAATGCTAATTTACATGCTCTGAGTTAGCTTTAAGTTACAGATTCTACAAAAAAAATAAAAAATAAAAAGCCATATACAAAAAAGTATATGGCTTTTAAATTAATTATAGATATTGTTTAAGCATTAATATTTTTAATAACGTCAAGAACAGAACCATCTCTATTCATAACAACACCTACTATTTTATCACCAAATGGCAATGGAGCAGGATTACCTATAATACTTTTTGCTTTTGCTGCTAAATCATGAATATCTACAATATTTAATCCAGCTTTCTTTAGACGTTCTGCTATTTCTGGACGGCGAGGATTTACTGCAATACCATATTCTGTAACAATAACATCTACGCTTGAACCTGGAGTAATTAATGTTGTAACTTCATCAACAACACAAGGTATTCTTCCTCTCAATAATGGACAAACAATAATTGAAAGAGCTGAATCTTCTGCTGTATCTTGGTGACCACCTATAGCTCCACGGATAATACCATCAGAACCTACAAGAACATTAACATTGAAATTAACATCAACTTCTAATGCTGAAAGGATAACCATATCTAAGTAGTGTGTTGCACTACCCTTTTCATCTGCAGAAGCATATTCGTTTGCAGAAGCTTCTTTATGCATTTCATTATCACGTATTGATTCTGCAGCAACTTTATCAAATGACTGAACGTCTATAAGTTTTTCTATTAAACCTTCTTCAAACATTTTAACCATGTGAGCAGTTATACCACCAAGAGCGTATGAAGCTTTGATACCTTTTTCTATCATACTCTCACGAATGTATTTAACTGCAGCAAGAGAAGCACCTCCTGAACCAGTTTGAATAGAAAATCCATCTTTGAAGTATCCTCCATTGATAATTACTTTTGCGGCTTGTTTTGCAAGAAGTATATCTCTTGGATTTTTAGTATCACGTATTGCACCAGAAGCAATCTTTGAAGAATCTCCAACACTTTCTACTTCAACTACGTAATCAACATAACTTTCACTAATTGATGCAGGAGTATTTGGATAAGCAACTAAATCATCAGTAAGTATTACAACCTTATCTGCATTTTGTGCATCTGGA
This sequence comes from Bacteroidales bacterium, assembly GCA_045221575.1. Lineage (GTDB taxonomy): Bacteria > Bacteroidota > Bacteroidia > Bacteroidales > P3 > Scybalousia_A. The sequence continues at coordinate 72,295 of JBGUWU010000010.1, read as the reverse complement.
ATAGCATAACCCAAAGAACCACAAATTGATTTTGCATTCTCACTTCTTGAAAAACCACAAGCATTACCTAATGGGTCAGATGAAGATGCTCCAATAAAAGCAACGTTTATATGTTCATCACCATTAATAATAGCAGAGCCTCTACCACCGTGAGAACGGAAAACAACAGGTTCTTCCATTAAACCTCTTGAAATAGCATCAGCTAACTTACCTCTAAGACCAGAAGTAGAAATAGAAGTAATAACGCCATTTTTAATATGTTCAATCAATGGTTCATGAACATCTTGTAATGAAGAAGCTGCTAAACGAAGATTTTTAAAGCCCATTTGAGCTAACTTATCAACAACCATATTAACAACTTTGTCTCCACCACGAAAATGATGATGAAAACTAATTGTCATACCGTCTTTTAATCCACTTTGTTTAATTGCTTGTTCTAAAGAAACTAATTTTGCAGATTCTTTTTGATAATCTTTACGGAAAGTTATAGCTTTGTTTCCACCTTCTTTATATACTTGTTTGCCCATCTTAGAAGCAATTTGCTCCATATCGGCTTTTCTTTCTTTTAATGTACTCATATTATAAATCCTCCTTTGTTATTACACCTGCAGCTAAAGCCAACTCTATTGTGTGTTCTGCTCTTGTAACAACAGGTTTATCTACCATCTTACCATTTACTGCAATAACGCCTGAACCTTTTGCTGCTGCTTCTTTGATTGCTGCAACAATAGTCTTAGCTTTTTCTATTTCTTTCTCTGTTGGAGTAAATACTTCGTTGATAATTTCTATTTGACGAGGGTTTATTATACTCTTACCATCAAATCCTAAACGTTTGATAAGTTCAACTTCTTTACGGAATGTTTCCATATCATTAAGATTTGAATAAACAGTATCTAAAGCATAGATACCTGCTGCACGAGCTGCAACAACAATGGTTTCTCTTGCCAAAAGAAGTTCATCACCTGAAGGTGTTCTCTGTGTTTTTAGGTTAGCACAATAATCTTCTGCTCCTAAAGCAATACCCATCATACGTTTTGATGCAGTAGCTATAGCATAAGCATTGATAATTCCCTTTGTACTTTCAATAGCAGCCATTATTTGTGTTCTACCTAAACAACCTAATTCTTTTTCTACTTTTTCAATTTCTGCTTCAAGTTCTTGTACTTCTTCTGCTGTTTCTGTTTTAGGCATACGAATAACATCTACACCTGCTTTAACAACAGCTTCAACATCTTTTTTTCCGTAAGGAGTATTTAAAGGATTAACTCTGACAACCATTTCTGTATTGCCATAGTCTATTGTCTTTAATGCATTATGAACTAAAAGTCTTGCGGCATCTTTTTCAGCCATCGTTACCGAGTCTTCCAAATCAAGCATTATTGAGTCAGGACCATAAATAAAAGCATCTGACATCATTGCTGGATTATTGCCCGGAACAAACATCATTGTTCTTCTTAATCTTTGCATAGTTCTTTGATTTGTTTTGATTGATTATACAAAAAATTCTTATGCCCACACATCTTTTCCTGTGGCACGAACAGCAGCTGCTGTAACACGGGCACGGATAGTGCAATCTAAAGCTCCTTTATCAGTTGCAGTAACAACAGCACTATTAATGTCCAAACCTTTTAATGTTTCTTGAATAACACTCTTTATTTGCTCACCAAACTGATAAGCAACTGTGCTCTCAAGATTAATCTCAAGCCCTTGCTTTTCGTTAGGCTCAATCTTAATCATTATATCGCCAGATTCCAAAGTACCAGCGAAAGCTTGTTTGATATCCATGATTTTTATATTTTTGTTAAAATATGTATAAAAGTTTTAAAAATAGATGGCAAATTTACTCTGTTTTTTTTGTATAACAAAATATTTGATTGAAAACTTATTCTTGCAAAGTTGCATTTATCCAATCACTATCTATTCCTAAAAGTTTGCATAGATTTATCGCTTCTGTTGGAGCTTCATTACTATTGTCTTCAACAAGAGAATAATCTATATTGTCTGAAAGATTTGCTATTGAAATAGGAGGAAGTAAATTCTTACCAACAAAGCCTTTCACTCTAAGTCTATGACATTTAACTTTTATATTAGAGTAATGAGTTGTAACAACAGAAAGAGAACTACCTAAAGACAGAGTTGATATAAATCCTTGTAAAAGTTTTATTCCTTCTATTGGATTGGTTGTTCTCGCCAACTCATCTACAAGAATAAGATAATGTTTTTTATCTTTTATCTTTTTTATAATAGAATTTAACGTTAGAATTTCTGAAGCAAAAGATGATAAGCCTTCATTTTCATCTTGATTATCCCCTATAGAACATAGCACATCTTCAAACAAAGGCACACTACATTTTTCACAAGGAGCAAAAAAGCCGAACTGTATCATAAGTTGTGAAAGTGCAAGTGTTTTTAAAACAACTGTTTTACCTGCCATATTGGCTCCTGTTATAAGTATTGGTTCTGTTTTTATTGTAATGTCTATAGGTTGAAAATCTTTATCCCGTTTATTAAGAGCTTGCTTTATTATTGGGTTAAATATTTTCACGTAGTTTATTTGTAAATCATCTGCAATCGTTGGCTTTACAAGATTTAAGACAAGATTTAATTCTGCCTTTGCAATAGTAATATCTAAAAGAGCAAGACGTTGAATATCCTCTCTTATCTTTTCAACATAAACAAGAAGTTTTTCACAAAGTTCTTGTCTAACTATACTTTCAATCTCAAGAATTTGTTCATAGACCTCGTTTGCTCTAATGTCTTCTTCTTTCTTATAGGTCTCAAAGAGTTTTCTTTTTTCAGATAAATCTTTATGATAAGCCGGATAAACATAAAATTGATTTACTTCTAAACCTTCAGGGTCTAATAAAGAGATAACTTCTTGTAAATCATTAAAAACAAATTCTTCGCTTTGCAAAGGTTTTATCATTGTCTTCAATTTTTTACAAGCTAAACAAAAGGCTTTTATCTCAAACAAGCCGACATCATCAAGAGTTTCCTTTTGTTCTATTAAGTTAAGGCTGCCACTTATATTGTGAATATCATACAAAACACATTCCAAAAGCATTTTATCATTATTACTCAAAGAAGAAATAAAGTTTTGACAATCTTCTATTAAAAGATATTGCTTTTCTAAATAATCCTTATCCTTTGAGAATGACAAAGAGAAAAGATAGTCTCTTCCCATGCTTGTTTTAATAACAAGTTGCTCATATATACTTTTAAATAAAGGAAAATCGTTTATTGCTTGTTTGAAATTCATTTTTCTACTTACTTACAGTAATTTGGCCATCTTTTTGTCCCCCCAATTACTAATTTCTAATTACTAATTTCTAATTAAATAAAAATTTCTAATTAAAAAAAAACAAGCACCTTCCCTCAATTAAAGACGAAAGACACTTGTTATTGATTTTGTTTTACGCAAAAACTATTTTGCAACGTTACCCATTGGTTTACGATTTTTGTACTTGTTCAAATACTTATCAACCATACCAGCTGTATCCACAAGCTTAACCTTTCCTGTAAAGAAAGGGTGAGATGTATTTGAAATTTCCAATTTAATAAGAGGGTAAGTTTCTCCGTCTATCTCTATAGTTTCTTTTGAATTAGCACAAGAACGAGTTAAAAAAACTTGTTCGTTGGACATATCTTTAAATGCGCAAACTCTGTAATTCTTTGGATGAATATCTTTCTTCATTACCTTATATTGTTTTTTTGTTATACTTACTTATTCTAAAAATTCAAGTTGCAAAAATACTACTTATTTTTCATAATGGTAAATATTTTTGCAACTTTTTTTATTATTTTATTCTTGTGCTATTTGTTCTTGAGTTTCTTTTTGCTCATTTTCAGCAGTTTGTTTAGGCTCTAAAGACTGTTTCAACTTAGTAGTAAGGTCTTGCATTTCTGCTTTCAATCTATTGATTTTCTTCTCAAATTCTTGTTTAAGAACATCAGCATTCTTACTATTTGCAAAAAAGCCCATATTATTTTCAACTCTTGCTATTTCGTCTTCAAGTGATTTAATACGTTTTCTTACCGCATTATCTCCTTGTTCTTTCAACTTCTCAAAAGAGTTTCTATTGTTTCTTCCTCTTGAAGCTATCTCATCTGCACTTATTTGCAATTTATCTCTATTTGAATTAATAACTTCGTCCCATTGTTCTTGAAGTTTCTTTCTCTCTTCTCTTGGAGTAAAGCCTATTTCAAACCAACGTTTTTGAAAATCTTTTAAAGCATCAACATTTTGTTGTTTATCTTCTGAGAATTGGAAGTTTTTAAGTTCTTCTATCAAAGTCTGTTTCTTTTTAATATTTTCTTCAACTTCTCTATGTGTTTGAAGATAACTTTCACTCTTTCTATTAAAGAACTCATCACAAGCCGCACGGAAACGTAACCAAATTTTGTCAGACAAATTCTTTCTCACATAGCCAATATGTTTCCATTCTTCTTGTAGATCTTTTAGTTCTTTAGTTGCAGCATCAAAATCTTCTCTTTTTGCTATCTCTTCTGCCTTAACACATATAGCAAGTTTCTTATTATAGTTTTCTTCCTCTGCTTGTTTTAATTTATCAAGCATTTCTTTTTTACTTTCAAAGAAACCATCTATCATGGTTTTGAATTTAGTCCATAGAGTTTCATTATCTTTCTTTGGAATAGGTCCTATTGTTTTCCATTCATTGAATAAAGCATTTATTTCTTCTGTTGCAGCATTCCAATCTTTCATTGTTTTCATCTCTCTTGAGATTATAGCACTGACTTTTTCTGATAATGCTTCTTTCTTTGCCTTATTCTCTTCTAATTCTTCTGTACGTTTTTCATAGTATTCTCTTCTTCTTTGATTGATTGCGTCAGAAGCTCGTTTAAATCTCTCCCAAACCTCATCGTTCTTATCTGAAGGAACGGCACCTATTTCTTTCCATTGTGTGTGATAGCCTTGTAATATTGCAAAAGAATTGTTTATATCTTCATCAACCAATAATTCTTCTACCTTCTCGCAAAGCAATAATTTCTTCTCTAAGTTCTTCTTAAGATCTAAATCTCTTAGTTCTCTGTTTATCTTAACTTTTTCGTAGAATTTTTCTATTAAGAAATGATAATTTTCCCACAAATTATTTACTTCTGTGTGAGGAACATTACCTATTTCTTTCCACTTCTCTTGAATATTATTAAACTCGTCATATATCTCTTTAAGAGTTTGATCACTATCTAACAATCTCTTCAAATCTTCCAACAAAGCATGTTTTTTCTTTAGGTTTTCTTCCTTTTGTTGTTCTTCTTTTTGTTGATAGTCTTGACGAATTTGTTTATATTTATTATATAACTCACGGAATTTTACCTCTGTAGTATCTTCTATTACTTTAGTCTCAACAACCTCTTCCACTTCTTCACCTTGCTCATTAGTAACTTTCTTTGTAATTTTCTCCACCTTAGGTTCTGGTTGAGGAAGGTTTTTAAAAGTATTTCTTAGCAAAGGTACTCTTGATTTTAACTCATCATAATCATTTTTATCGATTATGTTTTGTAATTCTTCCACAAGCTCTTCTCTTGTCTTCTTAGAATATTCTTCAATTATAGCATCAAGAGATACTTTATTCTCGTTTTCTGCCACAGTTTCCTCATTTGTCGGAGTAGTATCTTGTGTTGATTGTTCTGTTTGAGGAGTTTGTTGTATTAATTCGTTTTGTGCTTGCTCCCCGTTCTGCACATTTTCAGTTTGTTCTTGCATTTGTACGTTTTGTACTTCTTGTGTATTATCCATAATTTAGTTTGTTGTTTAGCACCTCAAGATTCCCATTGGTGCTTTCATTGATTAATAATTTAAATAGTTATTTTTTTGTTAATTTGTTTTAAAATTTTTGCAAACATATAACTTTTTTTCCATACAACAATAAAATTTAATTATTTTTTAGAATAAATACAAAGAAATAGAAATGATACTTTTTCCTCATTTTATTAGACATTTAGTAAAAAAAGAACAATTTATTTATACTTATTTTTCGCTTAAAAAAACATATCAAATCTACTTAAAAAAAAGAGTAAGTTTTAAAAATTTAAAATCAACTCTTTTGTATACAAAAATCAAGTTTTAAAAATTTAAAATCAACTCTTTTTTTTCTTAAAACTTTATCTTTTTCTTCAGCAATCAAAAACCATTACTAATACCACAAAAAAACAACAAAAACGAATAAAAATAAAATAAAATCTTTTAATTTTGCAACAAAATCACTTTTTTATTGTCATAGATTTAAATGAACTATACTCAGGAAGACATAATATTAGGCTGTATAAGAAAAGACAGAGACTACCAACGAGCTCTTTATGAAGAATATGCAAGTGAAATGTTTGCAATTTGCCTTCGCTATATGAAAAATAAAGAAGATGCAGAAGATATCTTGCAAGATACATTTATAAAAATCTTGTCTTCGCCTAAACGTCTTGAGAATGTGATTGACTTAAGAAAGTGGCTGAAACGAGTTTTCATCAACAACATAATCAATCAACTTAAATTGAAAAAGAAATTTAGTATTATTGATAAAAATATAGAAGATTACAAAGAAGAAAACTTTGAATTTGATGTAGATACAAAAAGATTCAGCACTAAAACTCTGTTAGACGCCTTACACTCTTTAAAACCTGAGGAACGCATAGTGTTTAATATGGTGGAAATAGAAGATATGCACTACAAAGATGTAGAAAATTTAACGGGCAGAAAAGCCTCTACTCTTAGGAGTATTAATATGCGAGCAAAGATAAAGATGCGTGATTTTTTAAAAGCAAAGGAGAAAACAGATGAACGAGTATTATAAAAGTAAAGATAAGGAATTGAAAAAGATCAAGGAAAGGTTGTTAGAATACAGACCACAACCTGAAGATAAGATATGGCAAAATATAGAAAAGAAAGTTGCTAAGCGTAATTTTCCTTTTAAAACTTTATCTATTATTGGACTTATCAGTATTGTTGCAGTTGTATTTTTTGTTGTCACTGCTCCTAATCCTATTAAAGAAACATCTTCTAACAAAACTTTACCTACTTTCGTAAAAAATACAACACTAAGTAGAACAATATTTTCAAAAATAGAGAATATTGTTAAAAGAGATAATAAGGAAAATTTGAATACAAAAATTGAGAATAGTGTATCCAATATTGAGAATACTCCTTTAGTCTCTAAAGAAAGTAATTTGGATAAGCAGGATATAAGTTCAAACAACAATATTGAAACAACAGAAAACAATATAGTTGAAAAAGAAGTAACAACTACAAAAACCACAGAACCAACAAACACTCCTATTGTTGAAGAAAAAAGAATAGAAAAGAAAATAGATGAAGAGGAAGAAGAAGTTGTTTTACCTGACAAACTATATATTCCTAATGCTTTCACTCCAACAAGAAATACTAATAATGTATTCAAGCCTGCTTATAGAGATTTAAAGTCCTACGATATGAAGATATACTCTCGCAATGGTTCTTTAGTATTTAGTTCTAAAGATATAAACAATGGTTGGGACGGAAAGATAAAAGGAAGCTTAGGAAAGGAAGGCACGTATGTTTATATCATAACCTTTACAAATAAAGACGGAAAGCAACTAACACAAAAAGGGAACTTTATGCTTTTGAACTAAGATTTTATTTGTACTCTTGGAGAGAATCGAACTCTCATCGTCAGAACCGGAATCTGAAATTTTATCCATTAAACTACAAGAGCAATTATCTTGATAAGAATAACACAAAAAGGATAATATTATTGTGTTTATATGTCTTTGTTTTGATGATAAAAATGATAAACTTTTTCTGCTTTTGATTTACCTACACATTCTGTTAAACTTTGAAGAGTAGCATTTTTTATCTTTTCAACAGATGAATATTTCAAAAGAAGTTCTCTTGCTGTTTTATCTCCTATTCCTTCTATGTCTGTTAATTGTGTACGAAAAGTTGCCTTACTTCTTTTATTTCTATGAAAAGTAATACCAAATCTATGGGCTTCGTCTCTTATATGTTGAATAATTTGTAATGTATGGCTTCGTCTATCTAAACAAATAGGAACATTATCTTCTGGTTTATAAATTTCTTCCAAGCGTTTTGCTAATCCTATAACAACAACTTTATCATATACTTTAGCTTTCTTCAGTGCTTCAACAGCAGAAGAAAGTTGTCCTTTTCCACCATCTATTACTATTAAATCCGGTAGCTCTTTTTCTTCTTCAAGCAGACGAGAATATCTGCGATAAACAATTTCTCTCATAGAAGCAAAGTCATCTGGACCTACAACTGTTTTTACGTTAAAATGCCTATATTCTTTATTAGATGGCTTTCCTTCTCTAAATACAACACAACTTGCAACCGGATTAGTACCTTGTATATTTGAATTATCAAAACATTCTATATGATGAGGAGGTTTAGCTAATTGTAAATCTTTTTGCATTTCCGATACAACCTTATTACTCCATCGTTCGGGATCTACTATCTTGGCATTCCTTAGTTTTTGATTCCTGTACACAAAAGCATTATGAAAAGCAAAGTCTAAAAGTTTCTTTCTTTCTCCTCCACTTGGCACTGTTTGAAGAACATAATCTTTTGGTAAATCTAAAAGTTCTGGAACAATTATCTCCTTTGCTAACCATTGCAAACGAAGTCTGTTTTGTATGATTGCGGAAGTAAAAACTTCTACAGTTGATATATCTAATTTCTTTTCCACCTCTACAGAAAATGACATATTTATTTTTCCCTCCACAACCTTAGTCATATTGATAAACACTTTATCTTCATCATCAATATATGAATATACTTCCAAGTCATGCGAGATTGAAGAGACTATTGTACTTTTTGCTGAATAGTTTTCTAAAAGAGTAATACGTTCTTTCATTATCTGTGCTTTCTCAAAGTTCAATTGCTCTGCAAAAGTCATCATCTGTGCTTTCATTTCTTTGAGATAGGAAGAAAAATTACCTTTTATTACTTGTCGTATCCCGCTAATCATTTTGTGATACTCTACTCTTGATTGTTCTCCTGTGCAAGGTTTATCACATAATCCTATTTGTGCATTAAGACATGGCTTAAATTTTCCTTGATTTACTCCTTGTTCTGTTAAATTCAGAGAACATGAACGATAGGTAAAAACATTCCGTAACAAATCCATAAGTTCTTTGAGTATCTTTCCACTTGCATATGGACCATAATAAGAAGAGCCATCTTTAACAACATTGCGTGTTGTTAGGATTCTGGGATATTCTTCATTGGTTATACGAATCCAAGGATAAGTTTTGTCATCTTTAAGCATGATATTATACTTTGGCTTATACTTTTTTATGAGATTATTTTCCATAAGCAAAGCCTCCGTTTCAGAAGAAACATGTATAAATTTTATATCTGCAATCTTTCTAACAAGAACCTGTGTTTTCAGATTATGTTTTACATCATTACGAAAATAAGAAAGCACTCTATTTTTCAGATTTTTTGCTTTCCCAACATATATTATACGTCCTGTTTTATCAAAATACTGATATACTCCAGGGGTAGAAACGAGTGTATTTAAAATATCTTGAATATGCTCCTTATTAGGATTATTTTCTAATATCTTATAACTCATTTATCTACTAAAATTAAAAGTAACACTCTTAAACTCCGAATAACTCTATTACTTATTCGTTTTGATATTCTTTAAGATTGGACTTCTTTACCATTATTCCCATATCCATTAGACCAATAGTTTGACTATATGTTCCAAGATTTGTTAAAGTAATAGTATAATTTCCTTTTTCTGGTAGAGAAACAAAAGCACGACAACGTTTTTCAACATCTATCATATCACCCATTGCATCTCCTACCCAATTTTTATTTTCCTTATCTCTAAGTTCTATAGTATGCACGCTTTCTCTTACTATTCCTTGTGGATAAACTATTTTCATTAAAAACTTTACTTTTCTTTCATTTATGTAAGGAGTATGTCGCAAAGTAACATAAACATCATACACCGTTGAAGTATCTTCTATCGCTATGTTTTTAAACTCTATTGTTTTGCCTTTGCCTAATCTCTCCCAAGTATTCTCATTAAATGTTTTTCTTTCTTGATAAACCTTATCTTTAGAGCAAGAGGAAAACAACAAAAGCATTGAAAAAGCAACAAATATTGAAAAAAATAATCGTTTCATATCTCTTTATTTATTTTGATTTGCAAATTTACAAATTTAATTAAAAATAAGAATAAATTCTAATTAGTAATTAGAAATTAGTAATTAGAAGTTAGAAATTAGTAATTAGTAATTTTTTTGTAATTTTGCAAAAATTTTTACAGAGAATATGACTATCAAAAACGAAAAACTAAATAATTGGATTAACCAATTTCTTCAAGACGCTGAAAAACCTTTTTCTAAAGAATGGTATATTGCTTATGGTAAAGTTATCTTTGGTTGTCTTATCTTCGCATTAGTGGATTTCCTTATGGTTGTTCCTTATGGTATGGCTCCAGGAGGTGTTTATGGTTTAATGTCTGTATTCAATAATCTATGGGGCTGGCCTATGGATATAGTTATTTTTATGGATTTACCATTGTTTATTCTTGGTTTGGTTGTTTTAGGAGGTAATCTCGGAATAAAAACTTTGGTCTCTGTTATTTTTACCTGGCTATTCACATTCTTAGCTGAAAATATATTTTATATTCCTCAATATGGTTATATTCCTCTAATTCATTCCGGAGAGTTTATTAGCGTAGATACATTTACTGCTCTTTCTGCTCAACTACAAGAAGTCTATCTACCCGTAAGAGGTATTGGCAACGATGTTATCTTGCAATACTTTAAGCCAGACTACTTACTAAACTCTATTGTCGGAGGTTTAGGTTATGGAGTTTCTATTGCCATGATTTTTTCCGCAGGTGCTACTTCTGGCGGCATGGACGTTGTCAGCATGATTCTACATCGTTCTACTCATATCCCATTAGGAACAATGGTAATGATTGTTGATTCTGCTGTTGCCTTCACTTCTTTTGCTGTCGCTGGAGATATTCGCTTACCTATCTTCTCTATTATCCTTATATTCATAGAAGGCAAAGTTATAGACCTGGTTATTGACAACAAAGTAAATAAAACCATGCTTATCATCACTAATAATATTGAAGGAATGAAAAGTTTAATATTAGAAGATTTGGAACGCAGTGGTACTGTCCTTAAAGGCAGAGGTATGTATCTTGAAACCGAAAAAAACATAATCTATACTACAGTCAATAGAAAAGAATATAACAAAATAAAATACTCTGCTAAGAAATTAGACCCTAAATGTTTTATCACTATCATTAGCAATACAGAAACACTTGGCGAAGGTTTTACCCCTTTACCTTAGAGTGTTTAAGCAAATTTTTATACCTTTATTTTGTTGTTCATTTATTTTTTTTACTAATTTTGCAAAATCAAACACTTAATTAGCGAAGTAATAATCAAAATATATAACAAATTATGCAAGTAAATAGAAGAAAAGAATTGTTTCCACAAGTTACAGACGAACAATGGAACGATTGGCATTGGCAAGTAAAAAACCGTATTGAAACTCTTGATCAATTAAAACAATATGTTTCTCTTACTAAGGAAGAGGAAGAAGGTGTAAGAGTTGCTCTTAAAACTTTAAGAATGGCTATCACTCCTTATTATCTTTCTCTTATAGATCCTAACAATCCTAACGACCCTGTAAGAAGACAAGCTATTCCAACAATAAAAGAAACACATCAAGCAAAAGCAGATCTTCTTGACCCTTTGCACGAAGATGAAGATTCTCCTGTCCCTGGCATTACTCATCGTTATCCAGATAGAGTTCTTTTCCTTATAACAGATATGTGTTCTATGTATTGTCGTCATTGTACAAGAAGACGTTTCGCTGGTCAAAAAGATGCTAACGTTGGCACTGACCTTATTCAACAAGGAATAGATTATATTGCTCGTACTCCTCAAGTAAGAGATGTTCTTTTGTCTGGTGGAGATTGTCTTATGGTTAGTGATGAAATGCTTGAAAGCATAATAAAACGTTTAAGAGCAATACCTCACGTTGAAATCATAAGAATGGGTTCTCGTACTCCTGTTGTTTGTCCTATGAGAATAACAGACAAACTTGTTAATATGATAAAACAATATCACCCTATTTGGTTAAATACTCATTTCAATCACCCTAACGAATGTACTCCAGAAGCAGCTGAAGCTTGTGCTAAATTAGCGAATGCTGGTGTTCCATTAGGAAATCAGAGTGTATTACTAAGAGGAGTTAATGACGATGCACGAGTAATGAAGAAACTTGTTCAACGTTTAGTACAAATGAGAGTAAGACCTTATTACATTTATCAATGCGATTTGTCTATGGGATTGGAACATTTCCGTACAACAGTTAGCAAAGGTATAGAAATAATGGAAAATCTTCGCGGTCATACTTCAGGTTACGCTGTTCCTACTTTCGTTGTTGATGCTCCAGGTGGTGGTGGTAAAACTCCTGTTATGCCTCAATATATCATATCTCAAGCTCCTGGCAAAGTAGTCCTAAGAAACTACGAAGGAGTTATAACTACTTATTCTGAACCTTTGGATTATACTCCAGGAGAATGTGATGTTGATTTCCTAAAAGGTGAAGATATAGAAAGAGAAGGTGTTGCTGGTTTATTACATGGCGACAGAATGGCTATGGAACCTAAAGACCTTGAAAGACACGAAAGAAATAAAAACAGATAAACCTTAATTAAAATTAGTAATTAGTAATTAGAAATTAGAAATTGGGGTGACTTCAAAGAAGACGATCAAATTACTAATTTTTAATTTCTAATTAAAAAGAAGAATGCCTTTCGTTAAAGACATATTAAACTACAAGAGTATTTCTTTTGTAGGAATGGATAAGAATGCAGGCAAGACAGAAACACTTAATTATGTTCTGTCTCGTCTGCATTCCTTTAATAAATCAATAGCGGTAACTTCTATAGGAATAGACGGAGAAACCATTGACCAAGTTACCTCTACATCTAAACCAATGGTATTTGTTTATCCAAATACTTTGTTTGTTACCTCAGAAAAGTTGTATGAACAACGTCAAATAATATCTCAAGTAGAAAATCTTTCTCATTATGCTTCCACTCTCGGAAGATTAGTTACTGCAAGAACACTTTCTTTTGGTAATGTTATGCTTTCTGGACCTACTTCTACCGTTTGGCTAAAAGAACTTATCAATGAACTATCCTCTAAATGTGATATTTGTCTAATAGATGGGGCTTTGTCAAGAAAAAGTTTTGCATCTCCTTCCATAACAGAAGCAATGATTCTTTCCACAGGTGCTGTCTTATCTGCAAGTATAGAGAAAATATGTAACCAGACTAAGTTCGTATATGATATGACCTTATTGCCTTGTGCTGAAAATTCATTAAAAGAAAAACTCTCCAACATATCGCAAGGAATATTCGCCATCAATCAAACAACAAACGAAATTATAGATTTAGAGATACCATCTTTACTTATGATAGACAAGTATAGAGATAAGTTATTCAACATCTCTAAAACATTATTTATTCCTGGCATGATAACAGACAAACTTTTAGAACTACTAATCGCCAAAAAAAATCTTCAAGATTATACTCTTATAACCAAAGACTTTACCCATATCTTTTCTTCTCCATTAAATACAAGACGTTTCTTGTCTTTGGGAGGGAAAATCCTCTATCTCTACTCTACCCGACTTCTTGCCATAACTGTTAATCCCGTTTCTCCTCTTGGATTTAAGATTGACAACGGAAAACTACTCTCTTTTCTTCGCTCACAAATAGATATACCTATATATAATATAAGAAATGTAAATGACTAATCTTAATTTGGAATTAGTAATTAGAAATTAGTAGTGAGTAATTGAAATTAGAAAAATTATCTTTATTTAATATATACTACGAACAGAATTTTTTTTATTAAAAATATGTTATTTTTATAAAAAGGTGTAAATTTGCAATTCAAAATAATAAAATCTAAAATAAACGATGAAAAAATACATATTGTTATTATTGGCTGGCTTAGTAATCTATGGCTGCTCAGGAACAAAGAAATCTGCTTACAAATCAGTAGATGAAAGAGATGTACCCGAAAGATACGTAAAGGATTTTCAAAAACGTTATTCTGATATAAAGAATGTAAAATGGGAAATGGCAGACTCTACCGTGTATTTTGCCAATTTCAAAACAGAGGATAACGATTGTATAATGAAATTCACTCGCACCTCAACCGAAATGATGTACGTTGTACCTATGGAATATATTCCAAGTGCAATATCTGACTATATTAAAGCCGAATATCCAGAATACAAGATAAAAGAAGCTTATATCACAGATATAAAAAATCAGAAATCTTATTTGATTCCTGTAGAAAAAGAAGGTGAAAAGCTTAATCTTCAATTTGATTTAAAAGGTAATTTCAATAAAGTTGTAGATTAAAACGCATCACTTTTATTTCTAAATAAAATATCTAAGTGCTAAGAATATTCTTAGCACTTTTTTTATGCGAAATCAAAAGCATTCTTCCCCTTTCTTTTTTATACCAAGTAATATTTTTGTAATCCAAAAGAATATTCCTTTCTAAATGAAAGCAAAAAAAGTAGAAAAGAAAATAATCTTATTTGACAATATTTACTTCTTTTTATAATTTAAAGTATTTTTTACACAAATTAATTTAAATTTTATAAACTTAATTATCAATATTTAAATTAAAAAATAAAAGCAAATGTGTATTTTTTACATATTTTTCTTTGTCATTTTAAGTATTTATTATAATTTTGCGTCAAAATAACACAATTAAAGAAATTATTAACAAATAAAATTAAAGAAAATGGAAAAGACAAAAATTTTCAATGTCATCATTCTTGACAAAAGTGGTTCTATGTACGGAATAAGAAATTCTGCTATAAAAGGAGTAAATAAAACCATCAAAAATGCACAGTCATCACAAAAACAGTATAAAGACACACAGCAACAATATTTGTTATTGAATGCGTTTTGCGGACATGGAATTAGCACCATTTACAACAATGTAAAGATTTCAGAAGCAAAGAAAATGACTGAGCGAGAATATGTTCCTTGTTGTTCCACTCCTTTGTACGATGCAATAGGCATAACGCTTACAAAGTTGGAAGAAAGGTTAGAATTAATAGAGGATTATTTTGTTAATGTTACCATAATCACAGATGGATACGAAAATGCTTCAGTAAGATTCAGCGGAAATAAGATAAGAGAACTAATAAACAGACTAAAGGAAAAAGGTTGGAACTTTATATATATCGGAGCAAACCATGACGTTGAGAAAGTAGCAAAAAACATATCTATTGATAGGTTCGTACATTTTTCTCACGACGAAGATGGAATGAAAAAAGCCTATAATGAAATAAGTGCTGAATGGAATGATAGTGCAGAAATAAATTACCGTTTGCGAAAAATAGAAGAACAACAAAACGCTCGTCTTAGGGAAGAAGAACGAAGAGAATTCATAAGAAAAGAACTTTTCAACAGAAGAGCAAAAAGAGATTTCGAGTCTTTTAAAAAAAATAATATCGTAAAATTAAACAAAATTATATAAATTTGCATTCTAATCTATTTGATACAAAGCGATGGAAGAAAAACAATACACATACAAATATCCCCACCCTGCTGTTACGGCAGACAATGTAATATTCTCATTTGACGGGAAAGACCTCAACATACTACTTATTAAGCGAAACATTGAACCATTTAAAGGTGCATGGGCTTTCCCTGGTGGTTTTATGAACATAGATGAAACCATTGAACAATGTGCTAAAAGAGAGTTACAAGAAGAAACCAACTTCAAAGCCGAAAGAATGGAACAATTAATGTGTTTCTCTTCTGTTTATCGTGATCCACGAGAAAGAGTCATAACTATTGCTTTTCTTGCATTAGTAAAAAAACAAGAAGTACAGGCAGGCGATGATGCTGCACAAGCAAAATGGTTTAAACTAAAAGATGTACCTGCTTTAGCTTTTGACCATGACTATATTCTTATAGTGGCTTTGCAAAAATTAAAAGAAAGAATACATTTTGAACCTATATGTTTTGATCTTTTAGACAAAGAATTTACTATGACGGAGCTTCAAACTCTTTATGAAGCAATACTCGGAGTTCATTTTGATAGAAGAAACTTCTTTAAGAAAATGCTCTCTTGGGGAATACTCAACAAAGTTAAAGACGAGTTTGACAACACCTCAAACTTAGATGAAAATTTTGCAATAGATTTCTCTAATTCTTATATTAATAACAATAACACCGACTTAAAACAACAACATAGAAAAAGACATGGCAATGCTTTCCTCTACACGTTCAACAGAGAACGCTACGAAGAAAAAAAGCAAGACAATTTCCGTTTAGAATTTTAATTAAAAAGCTTTCAAAAGAATATAATTCGTCAATTGCTTTGTTGTAATTAGTCTATCTTCTTCGAAGACACCCCAATTTCTAATTTCTAATTACTAATTTCTAATTACTAATTTCTAATTAAATTAGAAAATTTCTAAATTTTTATGTAAATTTGCAGTTTGATTTAATACATATATTACTATAGAAATGACAAGACTTAGTGTTAATATTAACAAAGTAGCAACTCTTAGAAATGCACGAGGAGGTAACAATCCTAATCTTATTCAAGTGGCTATGGATTGTGAAAAGTTTGGTGCAGAAGGAATAACTGTACACCCTCGCCCTGACGAAAGACATATAACTAAAAAAGATGTTTATGATTTAAAACAAGTTGTAAGAACAGAATTTAATATTGAAGGTTATCCTGATGAAAGATATATACAGATAGTAAAAGATATTAGACCTGCTCAAGCAACTCTTGTACCTGATGCACCTAATCAATTAACATCTAATCATGGTTGGGATACCATAAAAAACAAAGAACTCCTACAAAAAATAATAAAAGAACTACAACCTATTTGCAGAGTATCTTTATTTGTTGATGCTAATGAAGATATGATACGAGGTGCAAAAGAATGTGGAGCTGACAGAGTAGAACTTTATACTCAGTCTTATGCAGAAAACTATGCCAACAACAGAGAAGAAGCGATTGCTCCATTTGTTAAAGCAGCAAAAATAGCAGAAGAATGTGGTTTAGGATTAAATGCAGGTCATGATTTATCATTAGAGAACTTGCAATATTTCTGCAAAAACATACCTAACTTACTTGAAGTGTCAATAGGTCATGCTCTTATTTGCGATGCTCTTTACTTAGGTTTAGAAGAAACAATTAAACAATATAAAGATAAGGTTAAGTAGATTTTAGTTTAAAATGGATTTTAAAGAATTTGGATTTAAAGAAGAGATAAACAAAGCTATAGAAGATTTAGGGTTTAAAACTCCTATGCCTGTGCAAGAACAAGCAATACCTACTATACTTTACAATGATATTAATCTTATTGCTTTGGCTCAAACAGGAACAGGAAAAACTGCCGCCTTTGGTCTTCCTATCATAAACAGAATTGATTTTGAAAACAAAGATGTTCAAGCCCTTGTACTTTGCCCAACACGAGAGCTTTGCATTCAAATAGCTAATGATTTAAAAAAATATTCCAAATATTTAAAATCAGCTAAGATTGTTCCTGTTTATGGAGGTGCATCTATAGAACTACAAATAAAAGATTTGAAAAAAAATCCTCAGATTGTAGTTGCAACTCCTGGAAGATTGAACGACCTTTTATTAAGGAAGAAGATAGATATTTCAGCCATAAACTATATGGTTTTAGATGAAGCGGACGAAATGCTTAATATGGGATTTAAAGATGATTTGGATAACATATTGAGTGCTACTTCTGAAAACAAGAATACTTATCTTTTTTCTGCAACGATGCCAAAAGAAGTTGAACAGATAGCAAAAGAATACATCTCTAATCCTGTTCGTATTCAAATAGGAGAAAGAAATCAAGGCTCTGACAACGTTCAACATTTTTATTATTTAGTTCATCAAAAAGATCGCTATCTTGCTTTGAAGCGTATTGCAGACTTTTATCCTAATATCTATGGTATAATCTTTTGTAGAACAAAAGTAGAAACACAAGAAGTAGCCGATATGCTAATAAAAGACGGCTACAATGCAGACAGTCTTCACGGCGATTTATCTCAAGCACAAAGAGATCATGTAATGAGTCGTTTTCGTTTGAGAAACATTCAGATGCTTGTGGCTACAGATGTTGCTGCTCGTGGATTAGATGTTAATAACCTAACTCATGTAATAAACTATGAGTTACCTGATGAGTTAGAACAATATGTACATCGTTCTGGCCGTACAGGAAGAGCAGATAATCAAGGAATATCTATTGCTATTATCAATTTAAAAGAGAAGCATAAGATAAAAAAACTTGAAAAAGTTCTAAAGAAAGAGATAACCAAAGCCAAGATACCTACAGGGCAAGAAGTATGCAAAAAACAACTCTTCAATATGATTAATCGCGTGGAAAACGTAGAAACAGATTATGAAGAGATAGACAGATTCTTGCCTGAGATTAGCAAAAAACTCTCTTGGATGGATAGAGAAGAGTTGATAAAACACTTTGTTTCCTTAGAATTTACTTCTTTGTTGTCTTACTATAGAGATGCTGTTGATTTGAATATTGATGAAGGTTTAGAAAAAGAAAAAATTCGCAGAGAAAACAATCAAAGAAATAAACAAAAGAGAGAAAGACACTTTGATAAAAGCTTATTTACTACTCTAAGTATTAATCTTGGCTATAAAGATAAAGTTGTCCCTCAAAGAATAATAGGAATGATTAATGATTATACTCCTCATCGCAGAATAGAAATAGGAAAAATAGACATTACCGATAGATGTTCTTTTGTAGAAGTAAAGAACGATGGTGCTGATGCGGTTAAAGATGCTTTGGACGGAAGAATAATTAAAGGTAGAGAAATAGTTGTTGATTTTGCCGAAGGAGTAGAATATAAAGAAAGAAAATCAACTAACACAAGAGAGAGAAGAGATAACAAGAACAGAAAAGAGGGGAAAACAAGAAGGGATAGAGATAATAAAAACAAAAGAAATAGACGAAGATAATAAAAAATATAAGACGATATGACAAAATTAGTTGCAGCATCATTACTTTCAGCAAATTTCGGAGAATTAGGAGCAGCAATTGAAATGCTAAACAAAAGCAAAAACGATTGGGTTCATGTAGATGTTATGGACGGAGTCTTTGTTCCTAATATTTCTTTTGGACAACCTGTGATAAAATATATAAAGAAATATGCTCAACAACCTTTAGATGTGCATTTGATGATAGTTGATCCTGACAGATACTTTGAAGATTTTAAGAAAGTAGGAGCTGATATAATAACTGTTCATTATGAAGCATGCAGACATTTACATCGCTCTTTGTCTGCTATAAAAGATTTAGGGCTTAAAGCTGGTGTTGTTCTTAATCCTCATACTAATGTTTCTTTAATAAAAGATGTGCTTTATCTGTGTGATGTTGTTTGTTTGATGAGTGTTAATCCAGGATTTGGAGGACAAAAGTTTATTGAAAACACTTATAATAAAATAATAGAACTGAAAAAACTAATAAAAGAACAGAACTTAGCTACTCTCATAGAGATAGATGGTGGAGTTAATACAAAAAACTCTTCTCTTCTTTATGAAACAGGAGCAGATGTTTTAGTTGCAGGAAGTGCTGTATTTGCTTCTGAAAATCCTACTCAAACAATAGAAGAATTGAAGAAATAAGTATATAAAAGAAATCATATAAATAGAAGAGTATGGGGTGGTTATTCGGAAATACAACAAAAAGAGAAGCAGATATTGAATGGTTACATACCGATATACATTCTCATGTTATTCCTGGTATAGATGACGGAGCAAGTTCTATGAAAGAATCTCTTGAGTTAGTAAAAGAGATGTATAACTTAGGATACAGAAAAATGATAATAACGCCACACGTTCGTTTCGGTTCTTTTGAAAATGATACCGATACTTTCGACAAGCGTTTGGAATTATTAGAGAGAGCTGCCGATGAACAAGGAATAAACATGGAGTTTGAAGTTGGAGCAGAACACACTATGGACGAATACTTCAGACATCTTGTTAAAATAGATAAATTAAAGAGTTTTAATGACGGTTGGTTATTAATAGAGTTTCCTTTCCATTCTTTTCCTACTCATTGGAAAGATCTGATTTTCGATTTACAAATAGCAGGATACAAACTTATTCTTGCACACCCTGAAAGATATGTCGATTTTCTTCCTTTTGATAAGAAAGCAATAGATGAATTAAAGGATAGGAATATACTATTTCAGATGAATATTAGTTCTTTGGCAGGCTTTTATGGTAAGAATGTTTTAAAGTTTGCAAGATACTTAGTAGAAAAAGAATACATAGATTTGTTAGGTTCCGATTTACACAACATGAGACATATTGAATACATTAAAAAATCTTTACATAATAAAGATGTCTTTAATCTAATTAATAGCGGACTATTACAAAATCGTAGATTTTAAAAAGCAATTTTTAAATTATATTTGCGTTATTGAATAAAACATATAAAAACATATAATGAATATGGATAGTTTATTAGCAATTAGCCCTATTGACGGGAGATATAGAAACAAAGTAGAAAAGTTAGAAAACTATTTTTCAGAAAAAGCACTTATACAATACAGAGTTAGAATAGAAATCGAATACTTTATTGCTTTATGTAATATTCCTTTAGAAGCTTTAAAAGATTTCAACAAAGATAACTTTGAAAGTTTGAGAGATATTTACAGAAACTTCTCTGTAGAAGATGCTCAACGAGTAAAAGACATAGAAAAAGTAACAAATCATGATGTTAAGGCTGTAGAATATTTTATTAAAGAAAAATTTGATGCCTTAAATCTTTCTAAACATAAAGAATATATTCATTTCGGTTTAACTTCTCAAGACATAAACAATACTTCCGTTCCTCTTTCTTTGAAAGATTGTAACGATGATGTGCTTTTACCTATGTTAGATGAAATACTTGATCTTATAAACTCTAAAGCAACAGAATGGAAAAACGTTCCTATGCTTGCTCATACTCATGGACAACCAGCCTCTCCTACTTGCTTGGGTAAGGAAATAAAAGTCTTTGCTTATAGATTAGAAAAACAATTAGCATATTTTTCTTTCATTCCTTTCTCTGCTAAGTTCGGAGGTGCAACAGGTAACTTTAATGCTCACAATATCGCTTTCCCTAACATAGATTGGACTAACTTTGCAGATGAATTTGTTTCTTCTTTAGGATTAGAACGTGATCTATTCACTACACAAATAGAAAACTATGATAATTTAGCAGCATATTTTGACAATCTTAGAAGAATAAACACCATACTTATTGATTTTTGTAGAGATATTTGGCTTTATATCTCTATGGAATATTTTAAACAAAAAATAAAACAAGGTGAAGTTGGTTCTTCTGCTATGCCTCATAAAGTTAATCCTATTGATTTTGAAAATGCAGAAGGTAATCTTGGAATGGCTAATGCTATTCTTACTCATTTAAGTATGAAAATGCCAATATCTCGTTTGCAAAGAGATTTAACAGATAGCACTGTTTCAAGAAATGTCGGCGTTCCTTTAGCTCATACTTTAATCGCATTAGACTCTATAAAGAAAGGCATAAACAAGCTTATACTTAACGAGCCAGCATTAGAAGAAGATTTAGAAAATAATTGGGCTGTCGTTGCTGAAGGTTTGCAAACTATTCTAAGAAGCATTGACTATCCTAATCCATACGAAACTCTTAAACAATTAACTCGCAAAAACACAAAGATGAATAAGCAAATAATACATGAATTTATTGATACTTTGGAAGTAAGCGACGAGATAAAACAAAGAATGAAACAAATAACTCCTCATAACTATATAGGAATATATCCAGAAATTTAAAATAAACCCATTAAGGTTGCTTAACCTCAAATAATGTTAAGCAACCTTATTTATTGTTACTATGACAAAAATAGAAAGAAAGTTCATATTAAAAAATATAAAGCCTTACATACCAAGATATATACTTTACGTTTTCTTGGTTATGTTGATGTCTGTATTTTCCATTTGTTCTATTCTTTCTTTAAATAACTTCTTAAAAATACTCTTTATTGAAGATAATACTGCTTCGGTTACTGAGTTAGATAAACTTCTGAATAATATTTATGGTTATTTCCTTACATTTGGAAAGCAAAATGCTCTCGTTTATTTTACCATAATTATTCTGCTTATATATTTGCTTAAAGATTTGTTTGAGTGGTTAGCAGAGTATTATATGGGTTGTACTCGTAACAAAATAACAAGAAATATTCGCAACAATCTTTTTCAATGTTTTGTTACCAGAGATATAGCTTTCTTTACAAAACATAAGAAAGGAGATCTGCTTTCAAGAATATCTTCTGATGTTATAGAATATGATGAAACTGTTTTAAAGTCAATAGCTACTATAATCAATTCTATTATTGTTGTTGTTTTGTATCTTAGTATTCTTTTCTATATTGAATGGAAACTAACCCTTGTTACTATTGTTCTTTTCCCTATTGTTATTATCGTTACTTCTACCTTATCTCATAAATTAAAATCTAATTCAAAACGATTACAAAAGACCAATGGAGTTATAGTTTCAGTTATTGAGCAGACTGTAGGTGGTCTTAGAATAATAAAATCTCTTACTGCTATAGAATATGTAAATAAAGTATTTCAAAAAATAAACAATGACTTTACTACTCTAAGAAATACTGTTTATAGAAGAATAGAGTTTGCATCACCTTTAAGTGAAGTACTTTCTTCAATAGTTGTTGCTATTATTCTTTTAATAGGTTGCAATGAAGTAATATCTGGCGATGGACTTACAAGCACTATGTTCATCGTTTATCTTATTCTTTTTATTCTCATAATAAAACCTGCCAAAGATGCTTCCACTGCTTTCTATAAGATAAAGAAAGGTCTTGCTTCTATGGAGAGAATTATTGAGATAGAAAACAATGAAAACTCTATAAAAGAACCTATTAATTCTAAAGAGTTTCCAAGAATAACAAAAGGAATATCATTTAATAATGTTTCTTTCTCTTACGAAAAAGGAGTACCTGTTTTAAAGAACATCTCTTGTCTATTTGAAAAAGGGAAAACAACTGCTATCGTTGGACCTTCTGGTTCTGGAAAAACAACAATGATAGACTTGATAGAAAAGTTTTATCTTGCAGATAGTGGAGATATATCTTTTGATGATATTTCCATAAAAGACATTAATTCATCTAAAATAAGAGATAACATCTCTATAGTCGGACAAGAAACAATACTTGTCAATGATAGCATTAAAAATAATATCGCTTTCGGCAATACAAAATACTCTTTTGAACAAATACAGAAAGCTGCTCAAATAGCCAACGCTGAAGAATTTATACTTTCTTTACCTGAACAATATGAAACCAACATAGGAGATAAAGGAGATAAACTGTCTGGTGGCCAAAAGCAGAGAATAGCTATTGCTCGTGCAGTATTAAGAAATTCAGACATACTAATATTAGATGAAGCAACTTCTGCTTTAGACAACAAGAGCGAAGTATTGGTTCAAGAAGCTTTAGATAATCTTTCTCAAAACAGAACAGTAATAGTTATTGCACATAGACTTTCTACAATAAAAAATGCAGACAAAATTCTTGTCTTAGAACAAGGAGAAATAAAAGAAGAAGGAACTCATCAAGAATTATATGACAGAAAAGGTTTATACTACAACCTTTATACCATGCAAGAACTATAGTTAATTAGAAATGAGAAATTAGTAATTAGAAATTTCTCATTAATTTAAGTGCTTCGTTTTCTTTCTTTCGCATTTGTTGTTCTTCTTTTGGAGTATGGTCTTCTTGACCTAAAAGATGAAGTATTCCATGTATAATTACACGATGCAACTCCTCTTCAAAATCAACATCAAACTGCGAAGCATTTTCTTTTACTCTATCTGTAGAAATAAAAATATCACCATTTATTCTATCTTTTTCAACATAGTCAAAGGTGATAATATCTGTATAAAAGTCATGATTAAGATATTGTTTATTTACCTCCAATATCTTTTCATCAGAACAAAAGATATAAGACACATCTCCAAGCTTACAACCTGCGTTTTCCACAACTTGCTTTATCCAACGCTTAATTTTAAGTCTATTTTTAAGGTTAAAAGAATTATCAAAATTAAAACTTATTGCCATTTTTTTATTAGTAATTAGTAATTAGTAATTAATAATTAGAAATTAGTAATGAGTAATGAGAAATTGGGGTGGCTTCGAAGAAGACAGCCAAATTACTGCAGGTAATTAGTAATTATCGTATTAACGCTTAAAGGAAATAATAGTTATGTGTTATTACCTGCTTAGGTTTTTCGCAATTTCTAATTTTTCATCTCTAATTGAGAAACAAGGTTTTTAGAATATTCGTGCAACAATTCTTTTCTTCTCATTGCAAGTTCTTCATCAATACCATTAACATAGAAAATTAAATCCAATACTTTACCATCTTCTTTAATCTCTATTTCATCTGTTAAAGCATTTACAAGGAATGACAGTTCATTATCTTGCTCAGCATTTTCATTTATCAAAGAAGAGAAACTGTTTTCTGTCTCTGTGTTTATTGTAAAGCATACACCACCTATACATTTCTCAAAACACAATGTAATATTTCCTTCAACAACGCTCAAAGCTGTTGATACTGCAACAGAAATACTGCCCAAATAATTGTGTAGATGATTATCTGCACATATTCCTTCAATAAATTCCTCAACTCTTAAAGCGTCTTTATCTTTTATCTCTATAGTATCTTTTTTCATCATAGTTCTTATACGTAAATTATCGCCCAAAGTTATAAAAATATTCATTAATTTTTGCTTTATAATAGGAAGAATATACAGGAGGTATTTCCTTAAACAACTCCATTTCTCTATTTTTCAACTTATTAAAAGCTTCAAAATTTTTATTATCATTTTGTTTTTTATCAATTCCCGTTGTTGATTTTCGCTCATTATCTTTATCTCGTTTCTTTTCTGCTCTCTCACTTTCAAGCATACGAGTAAGTATCTCATTTTGGCGTTTTATAGTATTAGCATTTATTCTTTTATTCACAATATCCTTTTCCGTATCTTCCATATTTTTCAATACCTTATTCATTCCTCCAGCTGACTTTCCGCTTTCGTCTTTCATTTCCTTCAAATACTCTTCCATCATCTTCCTTATCATTTCTTGTTGAGCAGCCGCTTTTGCTAATTCTTCATTAAGTTGTTTTCCCTCCCCTATTTTTCTTGGTTTGTTTCCTTGTTTTTCAAGTTCTTTTTGCAAACGCTGAATTTCTTTATTCAAGGCTTCTTGTAATTGTCTCATATTTTTTGCATCTTTTTTCCCACCGGAAGAAGATGGATTATTACATTGTTGAGATGCTTTACTTTTCTTGTTCTTTGCTTGACCTTGTTGCTTGTTCATATTATCCAAACTCTCGGCTAAAAGCAAAGAAAGGTTATTCATTGAAGTCATTGCATATTGTTGAGAAGTTGCAGCTTGAGTATTATGTATTGCATTGTAATAACCTTGATTAAATTTCAACAGTTTATCAAGAGAAGTATTTATATTTGCTATCACCTTGTAGGTTTCTTCATGTATAACGTTGCTCACTTGTGGCTGACGTTTGCTTATATTATACAAAGAATCAGATATATCTTTCATACTCTCCTTTATGGTATTTTGCTTATTGATTATGTTTTGATAAGCAGGGTCATTAACAGCAGTCTTCTGAGTAGCATAAATCAAAGACTCTTCACTCTTAGACAGAGTTACAAGATTCTTTAATATCTGTCTAACATTATTTATATCTTCCGCCAATTGTTCTTCCTGACTTTCCTCCATTCCTTGTTCCATTTTGTCTGCCATTTCTTGCATCTGCTTTGATGCATTCTGTTGTTGCTTTGAAGCATCTTTGTTTTTGTTGTTATTTATCTTATCTTGAGCTTCTGATATATCTTTATTTATTCCGTCTTCTTTTTTCTTATCTCGTCCAAACTTAAATGGTTCGTCTAAGGCTGCATTTTTCTTTTGAATATCATTCATCTTCTTCTGCAAATCCTTAAACTCTTTACTTATCTCTTCTTGTTTCTTTAAAAGATCTTGCTTATTGGATTTCTTATCCGAAGTCTCTTTTGCAAGGGCTTCCTGTTTCTTTGCAAGTTCTTTGAGTTTATCTACAACATCAGTAATATTTTTTTCAACGTCCAAACGCTTATATAACTCTAAGTTTTTATCTAATTGCTTAGACAACTCTTCGTTTTTCATCTGCAAATCTTTAAAGCTCTCATTCATTTTATCTTTATCAAGGTTCTGCTTTGTAAGTTGCTCTATCTGTTTCATCAGTTCATTGAGCTCCTTGTTCTCTAAAGATTTGAAGAGGTCTTCTATTTCCATTTGCTTCTTGATTAGCTCCTCGTCAATACTGTTATTGAACTTCTCTTCTAAGTTTGTATTCTCCTGAATCTTCTCTTGTATGTTTTGAATATTCTTTCTTATCTTCTCTTGTTTATTCTTTAAGTTCTCTAACTCTTGTTTATCTTTCCAAGTTAGTTCCTTGTTCTCAGTCAAACGCTTTGTTAGTTCGTTGATTTTCTTTTGCAAATCTTTAAGTTCTTTCAGTGCTTTGTCGGCTTCCTTGCTAATGTCTTTAGTATTGTCTTCTACCTTCTTTTCTACCTCCTTACTATCAGGGATTGCAATATTAAAACTCTGACTCCTTGTATTTTTTGCTCCATGTATGCCATCATTGTCCCATACCTCAAAATAATACTCCACCTTATCGCCTGCGTTAATCTTATACTCATCTAAGTCTAACAAATAGTAGAACTCTTGAGCATTTTCGCTTGTTGTAAAAGTCAAAGGTTTTTTATTGTCTAAATAAGTGTTGCCATTAGAGTTAGTTACCTTTATATGAAATTCCAAACGTGAGAAACCATAATCATCTTTTATCTGTCCGCGAAAATAAACCTTATCTGCTAAATCACCATCTTTTTCTTCTATTATAGCAATCTGTGGTCTTTCATCTTTTATAGTATTAACAAAGAAAGCCAAACTATCTTCTGATAAAGTATGATAGTTTTTCATCTTTATACTAATGCTTTGCGAAGAAAGATATTTCACAGAATGGTTTGTAATATCTTTTAATACAGACAGTTTAGTTATATTATCATTACTCTTAAAGAGTATTTCTTTAGTGTCTTTACTTCTTATTATCCAATTTATTTGTGTGCCTTCAGGAACAGAAATATCTGTAACATTGTTAAGCGTTTCATTTTTCAAACGAGTATATTTTGGATAAACAATTTCTGCTTTTAGGTCTGTCAAAACAGGTTTTGGATTTACTTTTACCGTATATATTTTACTCTTTACTCCTACCGCTTCAAATTGTAGAATTGTTGTTCTTGGGATTTGCGAGATAGTGTAAAGAAAATGAGTTTTATCTTTCTTTTTCATCTCCAAACTTTGCCCATTTATCAAGATATTAACTTTATCAGGCAACATCTCTCCCTCAACTTTCAAGTTTATATCTACATCATTGTGCTGTATCGCCTTAACATTCTCATCGAATATAAAACGAAATGGTGCAGGCTTCTCATAAAAAACATTATGATGAATATAACGCGTTGCAGGTTCAGAAAACAGCTTTGGAAAACATAGAGAAAGAACAAGAATACCTACAAAAACTCCTGCAAGTATCTTAGCATATCTCTTTGTCTTTGTTTTATCTATTGCCTTATAAAACGGAATAGGAGAAAGCGAAAGAGTCTTTTGTTCTATCGCTGCAACAAGAAGTGAGTTATTATTTAAAGAATCTTCGTTCTGTTCTGCTAATTCTTGTAATTCTAATAAATTAAGCAACTTATCTTTTATCTCAACGAAGTGATTACCTATTATTTTTGCTGCTTGTTTGTAGGAAATCGTCTTTCCTATAGAAAATATCTTAGCAAGTGGAATAAGAACCCAAAATATCAGAACACCAAAAGCAAGAACGATATATGAATAAAAAATAATTGTACGCATTAATTGACCTTGCCAACCAAAATATTCAAGTAATGCAAGCACAACAAAGAAGATAGCCAACAACAATAAAGAAGAAACTAAACCTCTTATTACGAGATTCTTATAATAGGAGCGAATAAAGTCATTTAGTTTGTTGATTATTTTGTTATTCATCAAAGCCCACTTCTTTTGTTTCTTGCAAAATTACACAAAAAAAATTAAACTCCAAAATGTAAGACACTAAACTTTATCTAAAGTTCTATTAAGCCAATAAACAGATTAAAATTTTGCTCAAATATAGTTTGTTTTCTATTGATTTTCTTTGATATAGACATAAGCAAATCTCATTTTCTTTTTGCCTCTTTTGGTTTATTTTTCACCACTTCAAGTTCTGTTTTCGCTAAATCAACTCTTTTACTCAAAAAAAACTATTTTTTGACATGAAAACCAAGTTCTGCATGATTTAAATCAAGAGTGGCAAAATTTAGACTTAGTTTGACATAAAAATTCATTGATTTTGCTGTTATATTAGTTAGTAGTGAGAATGAGATACAATTTTTTTTATATTCATTCGTTACTTCTTTATAACTATTTCAAAACTATTATGTACGAATATTTGAATGGTAAATTTGCTTTGATGAATCCTTCCTTTGTAATCGTTGATTGCAACGGAGTTGGTTATAAAATAGAAATTAGTCTTAACACTTATTCTCTATTAAAAGAAAAAACAGAGGGTAAGGTCTTTGTTCATTTTGTAGTGAGAGAAGATGCTCAGATTCTTTATGGCTTTGCTGATGAAAAAGAGCGAGAATTGTTTCGCTTGTTAATTGGAGTTAGTGGCATAGGACCAAATACGGCAAGAGTAATGCTTTCTTCTTTGAATGCAGATGAATTAGTTAAGGCTATAAGTTCTGAAGATATTAAATCCATAAACGCTATAAAAGGAATAGGAAACAAGACTGCTCAGAGAGTAATCGTGGATTTGAAAGACAAAATTCAAAAATGGGATTATTCTTCTGATGTATCTAACATAGCAAGCCAAACAAACAATAAAAACCGCGAAGAAGCGTTATTAGCATTACAGACATTGGGTTTCAACAAAGTCATTGTGGAGAAAACTTTAGACAAGATTTTGAAAGAAAATGCCCAACTAAATGTAGAAAACTTGATAAAAGAGTCACTGAAACGCTTATAAAGTCTTGTATGACAATAAAAAAAGTTTGTATATTAATTATTACTATCATTACTCTTACTTGCTCAAACGTTTTTGCAAGTGTTTGGAATCATAGCTCTCTATCTAATCCTGATTCTCTTCATTTTCCTGTGAAAGAAAATGGAGAAAGTCCTTTGTATCTCAATGATCCACAAAATATAACCACGACTGTAGAATACGACCCTGTGAATAATGAATACATAGAGTTCAAAAAAGTGGGCGATGTCGTCTTAGAAAGTAGAAAACTCACCTTTGCTGAATATCAAAAGTATGATCTAGACCGAATGATTGATAGTTATTGGAAGAACAAATCAGGAAATGCTCTTCTATTACAAAATGATGAGAGTTTATCTTCTTTGATTCCAAAACTAAGAATCAACAGTGAATGGATGGATAAGATATTCGGAGGTCAAGATATAGACATTAGACTTTCGGGAGGCGTGGATTTAAAGTTTGCTTTGGTTAATAATAAGAATGAAAATCTTTCTTTGAATGAAAACGCACGAAGTGTTACAAGATTTGATTTTGATGAAGATATTCAGTTTAACGCCTTAGCACAGATTGGAACGGCGATTACTTTTACATTTAACTACAATAGCGGTGCAACGTTTGACTTTGAAAAGGAATTATTGAAGTTAAAATACGAAGGAAAGGAAGATGATATATTACAACTCTTGGAAGTAGGTAATGTTTCTTTCCCTCTGCCAACAACACTCATAACAGGCGTGCAAAATCTCTTCGGTATTAAAGCTAAACTTAAATTTGGTAACTTAATTTTAGACGTTATTGGTTCTCAACAAAAAAGTGAGAGTCAAAACATAACAGTACAAAACGGAGCTCAAACTCAAGAATTTAATTTCAAAGCTGACGAATACGATGAAAATAAGCACTTCTTCCTTGCTCAATACTTCTATGACAACTACAATATGGCGATGGAAACGCTTCCAATCATCAATAGCAACATCATAATAACAAAGATTGAGGTTTGGAGAACAAATATTGGTAGTGCAGTTAATAACAATAGAAACATAGTTGCTTTTGCTGATTTAGGAGAAAAGAATCCTTTTGGCACAACTCCTTATATTACTAATCCGTATGGTTCAGAATATCCCGATAATTATCTGTCTAATGATTTATTAGTTAATGTTAATCCTAATAATCTTAGAAACATAAATACCGTTGGCAACACTTTGCAAGGCATGGGCTTCGTTTCTGGACAAGATTTTGAGAAAGTGGAGAGTGCAAGAAAACTTTCTGAAAACGAATACACCTTTAATTCTCAATTAGGTTTTATTTCTTTAAATCAAGCTTTGTCTAATGATCAAGTTTTAGCTGTTGCCTTTCAATATCAAATCGTTGGAGATACTACAGTTTATCAAGTGGGAGAATTTTCTGATGAAGGCATAACAGACCCTAACACTTTGGTTGTAAAATTACTAAAATCTTCTACTTTGAATGTAAGAAATCCTATGTGGAAACTAATGATGAAGAACATCTATTGGATAGGTTCTTCTCAAATAACTTCGGAAGATTTTAGGTTAAACATCATGTACTTGGGCGATGAAGAAGGAATTGAAACAGGATATTTTAATGAAGGTCCATTGAAAGCTGTACCTCTTATTCAAGTCTTTGGTTTAGATAGAATGGATACAAGACAAAATATGTATCCTGATGGAGTTTTTGACTTTGTAGAGTTCTCTTCTTCAAATGCAGGTTTGATAAATGCATCTAAAGGTTTGATTTATTTCCCAACTGTTGAGCCTTTTGGAAAAGACCTTAGAGCTGCTTTAAATGATGATGAGTTTGCTAACAGATATTGCTTCGATTCTTTATATACTCTTACTCGTTCACAAGCTCAACAATATACAGAGAATAATAAATACTACTTAGAAGGAAGATACCGTTCATCTTCTTCAAATGGAGAGATAAGTCTTGGCGCAGTAAATGTTCCTCAAGGAAGCGTAACTGTTATGGCTGGAGGAATACAACTTCAAGAAGGAGTTGATTATACTGTAGATTATGCTATGGGACGAGTAAAAATCATCAACGGAGCTTATCTTTCTTCAGGCACTCCTATTACGGTTTCTACAGAAAGCAACTCTACATTCTCTATGACTACTAAATGGATGTTAGGATTAAGAGGCACTTACACATTCTCACCTGAACTGTCTTTAGGTGCAACATTTATGCACCTACACGAAACTCCTTTAACTCAAAAAGTCAATTATGGAGAAGAGCCTATCAGCAATAGCCTTATCGGTTTAGACTTTCATCTTACAAAACAAGTGCCTTTCATCACTAAATTAATAGATTGGTTGCCATTCTACAGCACAAACACACCTTCAACACTAAACTTTGAGGGTGAAATAGCTGAGTTTATTCCTGGCAATCCTTCTGTTATTGGTTCTTCTGGTACTTCTTATATTGATGACTTTGAAACCAGCAAAAGAAGTTATGATTTGCGTGCTGTTAATGCTTGGTTCCTTGCTTCAACTCCTCAAGATTTTAACGCACCAGGAACTCTTTTCCCAGAAACGTTTAAAAACAGTGGTCTTGCTTACGGATTCAACAGGGCAAAACTTGCCTGGTATAGTATAGATGATAATTTCTATACCGGCGCTGCTCCAAGTAATATAAACAATGACGATAAAAGTAAGCCATACGCAAGAGAGATACTTGAATCAGAAGTTTATCCCAACAAGGAACTTATTCAAGGCCAAAGAAATAATATACATGAGTTTAACTTAGCTTTTTATCCTAAAGAGAGAGGTCCTTATAATTATGATACTCTTTCTCCTTGGTCCTATGGATTAGATGCTAATGGTGAATTAAATAGACCTGAAACACGTTGGGGTGGAATAATGAGAAAATTAGATGCTACTGATTTTGAGTCAGCAAACATTGAGTCAATAGATTTTTGGCTTATGGATCCTTTTATTGAAGACCCTAACAGTGAAGGAGGAAAACTTTATTTCAACCTTGGAGATATTTCAGAAGATATTCTTAGAGATGGAAGAAAAAGCTATGAGAATGGTTTGCCTACTTCTGCTACTGTAACAGATGTAGATACTACTATTTGGGGACGAGTCCCAAGATTACAAGCTGTTGTCAATGCTTTCTCTAATGATAACAACTCTCGTCAATATCAAGATATAGGTTATGACGGGCTTAACTCTACAGATGAACAATCTTTCTTTGATAATTTCTTACAGATATATCAAAACCAATTAACTCCAGACGCTTATCAAAAACTAATTAAAGACCCATCAGCAGATGATTTTATGTATTTTCGTTCAAACGAGTATGACAAAAACAATACAAAGATAACTGACAGATATAAACGATATAATAATCCTGAAGGAAACTCTTCTGTAACAACAACAGGTGAATCTCAACAAGCAACTGCTCTTCCTAATGTAGAAGATATTAATCAAGATAATACTCTTTCTGAAGCAGAGAATTATTATGAATACGTAATCGATTTAGACCCTATGCACATGAATGTAGGAGAAAACTACATTGATGATATACAAGAAGCATATAATGTTTCCTTAGCTAATGGAGGTACAACTAATTGTAAATGGTATCACTTTAAAATTCCTGTTAGAGAACCAGACAGAAAGATAGGAACAATAGACGGATTTCAAAGTATTAGATTTATTCGTACTTATCTTAGAGGTTTTAAAGAGCCTGTTATTCTTCGTTTTGCTTCTTTTGAATTAGTAAGTGCAGAATGGAGAAAATACAATGACAATCTTCTTGCTTTTGGACAAATACCAACAGGAACACAATCTGAAAATACAACCTTAACAATAGGTACTGTAAATATAGAAGAGAATGGAAAACGTTCTCCTGTAGCTTATTGTTTGCCTCCTGGAATTGAAAGAGAAAAACAATATTCAACAACAAGCTATGTAAAACAAAATGAACAATCTTTATCAATAAAAGTTACTAATTTAGCCGATGGTGATGCTCGTGCTATATATAAGACTATGGACTTTGACATGCGACAATACAACAAGCTAAGAATGTTTGTCCATGGTGAGAAGGTAAATGAATTTGATGATTATAAAGATGGTGAGGTTTCTGTTTTTATTCGTTTAGGAACAGACTTTACTTCTAATTATTATGAATATGAGCTTCCTTTGAGTTTTACTCCTTGGCATACTTCTATGTTAGAAAACAAAATTGTATGGCCAGAAGCTAACAACATAACTATTAATCTTGATTCCATCGTTAAAGTAAAGACAAATCGTAATGCTCTTATCCGTAGCGGAAACACTAATTACTCTACAAGCGTTCCTTATTCTGAATATATCAACGGAAGAAAGATAACCGTTATTGGTTCTCCTAATATTGCTAATGTAAAGGTTTTAATGATAGGTATTAGAAATCCTAAGAAACAAAACCTTTATGATGGCGATGATATGCTTCCTAAGAGTGTGGAAGTATGGGTTAATGAATTGCGTCTAACAGATTTTGACAGAAGTAGAGGTTGGGCAACAAGAGGAACTCTTCGTACTAACTTGGCTGATCTTGGAGATTTAGCTTTAAGTGGTTCTTATAAATCTGCTGGCTTTGGTACTATTGAACAAACAATTTCAACTATATCACAAGATAATGTCTCTACTTTTGATATTGCAACTAACTTAGAGATAGGAAAATTCTTCCCTGACAGATTTGGCATTAGACTTCCTTTCCACTTTGACTATTCTCAAACAATAAGCAATCCTCGTTACAATCCTTTGGATCCAGACGTATTTCTTAAAGATGACTTACTATCTTACCGTAGCGAAAGAGAACGCGACTCTATTCGCCACATGGTTCAAGATTACAACACCATAACTAACTTTTCTTTTATGAACGTAAGAAAAGAAAGAGTTGGAAATGCTGCTGCTAATAGACATTTCTATGATATAGAGAACTTCAATCTTTCTTATTCTTATACAAAGAACTATAGCAGAAGCGTAGATGTAGAGTACGATGAAAGAACTCAAAACAGACTAATGTTAGGTTATCAATACGATATTCAAGACAGAGGTTGGAAACCTTTTGCTAAAGTACCTATGTTTAAAAGTAAATCTTTCACTATTCTTAGAGATTTTACTCTTCATTTTAAACCAAAGAACATTACTTTCAGAAGTGATATGATGAAAGATTTCCAAGAAAGTAAGCTTAGAAGTAAGTCGCAAGGCTTAGTTATAATGGAACCTATGTTCTACCAAAACTTTTATTGGAACAGAGAATATGGATTAAAATGGGATATAACTCAAAATATTCGTACAGAATACTCTGCAAGAATGAATGCTTTGATAGAAGAGCCACGTGGTCGTTTGGATACAAGAGCAAAGAGAGACAGTGTTTGGCAATCTATCAGAGATCTGGGTAAAGCACAGCAATACCACCAACAACTGCAAATAAATTTTAATGTTCCTATCAGTAAAATACCTATGTTTTCTTGGTTGCGATTAACAACAAGTTATACTGGTCAATATACATTCCAATCTGCAACAGAGGCAACAGCTCAACTTGGTAACACGATAGAGAATAACCGTAAAATAAACTACAACTCAACTGCTACTTTTGGTAATATTTATACTAAAGTACCTTTCATAAAGAAAGCATACGATGCAAGAGATAAAAACAAGGATAAAATAACTTCATCGCCTCGTCTTCCAGATCGAAATAAACCTGAAGACAAGAAAGATGCTGCTGATTCCACAGCTGACAGCACTAAAAATTCTCTTCAATGGTTAAAAGATTTAGGCTATTTCTCAATCCGTCTGGCTACAAGTTTAAAATCTCTTCACTTCAACTATACTCTTAACGATGGTATTTATATTCCTGGATTTATGCCACGAGCTAAATATTTAGGAATGACTCCTAACAATGATTGGGCTCCAGGTCTTGGATTTGTTTTTGGTTCTCAAAAAAATATTATGCCAAATGCTATACGTAGAGGTTGGCTTAGCACAGACACAATGCTTAATGCTGCTTACGTAAGTAAGATGAGTAGAAATCTAAATGTAACTGCTAAGTTTGAAATAATAAAAGAGTTCAACATAGATATTACTTTCAAAAAAGTAAAGAGCGAACAGTACAGTGCATATTATAAATACAATGCCGACTATGACAGAGTTTTTGGGCCAACAACACCATACCGCAACGGTTCTTATGAAATTTCATTCTTTGCCTTGGGTACTATGTTTAAAGGAATGGACGACAAAAACATTAGTGAGACCTTTGAATTATTCCTAAAAAATCGTAGCACAATAGCAGAACGTTTAGCTGAAGAGAACAGAGAACATCATTCCGATTATCTTGGTGATCCTGTTTTAGATACCGTTAATGGCAACTACTATCCTGATGGTTATGGTGCCACTTCTCAACAAGTTCTTATACCTGCCTTTCTTGCTGCTTATTCAGGAAAGAGTGCGAAAAAACAATCGTTATCTCCTTTCCTTAGCATGCCAATGCCAAACTTCAAAATAACATATACTGGCTTAGGTAAAAACGAATGGGTTAAAAAATGGGCTAACTCTTTTACCATTTCTTCAAACTATATCTGTAACTATAAGGTTTCTTCTTTCTATACCAACACTTCTGTGCCAGATGTTTCTACTTATGACTATGGAACAGAATGGATAAGAAACTCTATCAACAACAATTTTGTTCCTAAGCAGAACATAGACCAGATAATTATATCTGAACAATTAAGTCCTTTGATTAAAATAGAGATATTCCTTAAAAACTCATTGGAACTTAACTTTGAGTTTAAGAAAGAGCGTAACCTTTCCCTTTCATTCTCCAACACTCAACTAACAGAAGTAAATCGTTTTGGCTTTGTCTTTGGAGGTGGTTACAGATTTAAAGATGTTGCTATCAGCATTCGTACAGGTGGTCAATCTACTCGTCAATTTAAGAGCGATATACTTCTTAAAGCAGATTTTTCTATAACTACCAACAAAACAATACTTAGAAAGATTGACCAAAACGTTAATATAATATCTTCTGGAACAAAGGTTACAAACCTAAGTCTTTCTGGTGAATATTCATTGACAGAGAAAATAATATTTAAAGCTTTCTTTGACATAACAATAAACTCTCCTTATATATCATCTTCTTACCCTAACTCCACAACAGAAGGAGGCTTCTCCTTGAGGATAGTATTCTAACATTATAAAACAAAATATTATGTTAATAGATTTCAACAAACTAAAGAAAGAAAAAGTAGAGAGGTTTAAAGGTGGAGACGGATATGTTATCAATCAAATGTTTGAAGACGAAAACAACAAAATCGTTCGTTCTCTTCTTCCTCCACATTGCAGCAGCGGAGTTCATTCACATCAAAAAGGCTTTGAAATTCTTTATATGTTAAAAGGTTCTGCTTTGTTTCAATATGATGACCATCAAGAAAGAGTTTTAGAAGGTCAGGTTCATTATTGTCCAAGCGGACACTCCCACTCTATGCTCAACGACACCGAAGAAGATGTGGAATACTTTACCGTTGTAGCAAAAGACTAAGTTTCTTACAATCATTAGAATAAAAAAATAGTGTATAAGTTTTTAGCCTATACACTATTTTTTGATGTATTATAAATTACTATTCTGTTAAAGCAAGATAATCTTGAAGATCTTTTTCTTCAAAATTCATTATGAATGCTTTTCTTTCAGCTATCTTTTCTTGAGCCATCTTAGTCATCAGACGAGCAGAAGCCAAGAAATGTTCATCTCTATCTGAATCTATAATAAGAAGATGTGCCATAACAAGATAACCAGCTATCTCAACTAAACGTCTTGAATTAAATTCATGAGAATCACTTGAAGAG
The DNA here is from genome assembly GCA_045221575.1 of Bacteroidales bacterium. GTDB lineage: Bacteria > Bacteroidota > Bacteroidia > Bacteroidales > P3 > Scybalousia_A. The sequence continues at coordinate 35,222 of JBGUWU010000010.1, read as the reverse complement.
CCAAAAGCATTGATTTTTTCAACACATTTTTCAAAGTCTTCTCTCAATGGTTGAAGTATGTTTCTCAACTCTTGTAATTCGTTAGCTTTATTTCCTGTTAATGCGACAGATTCATATTCTTTTATTCTATTAAGATATCCTCCAGAAACAACGCCACGAATAGCAGCAACAACTTGAAGTTGTGATGTTCCTTCGTAAATAGTAAGAATTCTTGCATCTCTATACATACGTTCGCAAGGATAATCTTTCATAAATCCACTTCCACCATATACTTGTATGCAATCGTATGTATTTTGATTAGCATACTCAGAAGAGAACAACTTCAACATTGGTGTAAGCATATCTGCTAAACGTGTATATGTCTTCAATGCTTGTCTTTCCTCTGGTTCAAGCTTTCTTTCCTTTGATATTGCTTCATAGACTTTGTACATATCTACACAACGTGCTGTTTCGTAAAGCAAAGCACGAGTTGCATCTGTTTTTGCACGCATCTTAGCAAGCATCTCTCTTACTTGTTGGAACTTAATAATAGGTTTGCCAAACTGTTCTCTTTCGTTTGCATATTGTAAAGCCTCTCTGTATGCTGCTTCACTTAGACCCACACTTTGAGCACCTACTCCCAAACGAGCACCATTCATCAATGACATCACATACTTAATCAGACCAAGTTTTCTTTCTCCTACTAATTGTGCAGGAGCATTATTGAAAACAAGTTCTCCTGTTGGTGAGCCATGAATACCAAGTTTATTCTCTGTTCTACGAATAGTTACTCCACCATCTCTTCTATCATAAACGAAATAAGAAAGACCCCTACCATCTGTTGTTCCTTCCTCACTACGAGCAAGAACAAGTTTAATGTCAGCATCACCGTTTGTTATAAAACGTTTTACTCCGTTAAGTCTCCAACAATTGTTAGCCTCGTCAAAAGTTGCTTTCAAACGAACAGACTGTAGATCTGAACCAGCATCAGGTTCTGTTAGGTCCATAGAACAAGTATATCCTTCGTTAATCATTGGAAGATATTTGTTATTTATCTCTTCTGAAGCAAACTCATAAATAGTTTCAGCACAGTCTTGCAATCCCCAGATGTTAGCAAAGCCACAATCTCCACGAGAAACTATCTCTGCTGCCATAACATAAGGAACGTATGAGAAGTTTAATCCTCCATATTGTCTTGGAAGGCTTAAACCATACACGCCTGCATCTGTTAAAACTTTATGATTTTCTTTTGTGCCGTCAGCATATATTATTGCATTATCTTCTATTCTTACGCCTTGATTATCTACGCTCTCAGCATTGTTGGCAAGTACTTCTCCTGTTATCTCTCCAATAAGAGAAAGCACTCTACGATAAGAATCTTTTGCATCTTCAAAATCCTTTGGTGCATAATCGTATTTGCCATAGTCTGCATAATCTCTTTCTTTTAATCTTATGATTTCTTTCATCATAGGATTATCTAACTGGAACTGCAAACCTTTGTTGTCATCAAAAAAATTAGCCATATTATTTTGATTATTTATTCTTTTACAAATTATTTACTATTCTTCTTATAATACTTTATCAACTTTGGTATAATCTCAAAAGCATCACCTGTTATAGTGTAGTCTGCTATTGAATTCAAAGGAGCATTAACATCGGTGTTAATACTTATTATCTTAGAACTCTCCTGCATACCAGCACGATGTTGAACAGCGCCACTAACACCACAACCTATATATAACTTAGGTCTTACTGTTACTCCTGTTTGACCAACTTGACGTTCATGTTCTGTCATTCCAGCATCAACAGCTGCACGTGTTGCACCAACTTCTCCGCCTAAGGTCTCTGCTAACTCGTGTAGAAGTTTAAAGCCATCAGGTTTTGAAGCCATACCATAACCTCCACAAACAATTATCTGAGCACCTTTTATATTTACTTTTTGTTGTTCAATATGTCTTTCTAAAACCTCTATACAGAAGTCTGAATCTTCAACATATTTACTAACTTCAAGTTTATTGATTTCTCCTTTATGGTTTGCATTGAATACTTCTTTCTTCATAACTCCCTCACGTACTGTTGCCATCTGAGGACGTGTGTTTGGATTAACAATAGTTGCAATAATGTTTCCTCCAAAAGCAGGACGTATTTGATAAAGAAGATTTTCTATTACTTTTCCTTCTTTCTTATCTTCATATTCTCCTATCTCTAATGAAGTACAGTCTGCAGTTAAACCACAACGCAAGTAAGAAGCAACTCTTGGAGCTAAATCTCTACCAACACTTGTTGCACCAAACAAAGCTATCTGAGGTTGTTTCTCTTTTATCAGTTTGGTAACAATAGAGAAATGAGGCAATGTTTGATAAGGGAATAAACGTTTATCCTCTGCATAGTTGATAACATCTACACCATAAGGATAAAGACTTTCTTCCAAATCTATAACATTGTTTCCAGCAACTATAGCTTCAACCTTTACTTTTAATTCATCTGCAAGTTTTCTCGCCTTACTAATAAGCTCAAGGCTAACGTCTGCAATATGATTTTCTTCTGTTATTTCACAGTAAACAAATACATTATTCATATCCTTATCCTATTATATGTGTATCTATTAAGTTCTTTACTAAATTGTCTAAGTTCTCTTCTGTTGGTTCTATAGTAACATTTTCTTTTTGAGTTAAGACAACGTTATCTATTTTCTTAACCTTTGTAGGAGAACCAGCAAGACCTATTCTATTGTCTTCTGCCTCTACATCAGCAGCACTCCACTCCTCTATCTTCAAATAAGGGAAGTTATTCCAAATATTTGTGTCAAGGTTTTGTTCTTTTGCTTCTGAAGGAGAGAAAGCGTGTTTGTATTTCATAACACGTTTTGCATTATAGAATCTGCAAGGTTTTGCTGAAGAATGCACTGTAATCAAAAGAGGGAATTGAGATTTCACTATTTCAACACCTCTTTCCAAACGACGTTTAATAGTAATATTGTTTTCATTAACATCTATTAACTCTTCTGCGTATGTTATCTGAGGTATTTCAAGTTTTTCTGCTGTCTGAGGACCAACCTGTGCTGTATCACCATCTATAGCTTGTCTTCCGCCAAACACTATATCAAACTTACCTGTTTTCTTTACTGCTTGAGAAATAGCGTATGAAGTAGCCAAAGTATCACTTGCAGCAAGTTTTCTATCAGACAAAACAACTCCTTTGTCTGCTCCTCTAAACATAGAATCTCTTATTATTTCAGCGGCACGAGAAGGACCCATAGTTACTACGGTTATCTCTGTACCAGGCACTCTATCCTTGATTTCTAAAGCCATTTCCAATGCATTTAAATCCTCTGGATTAAAAATTGCTGGCAAGGCTTGTCTGTTTACTGTACCTTCTGGAGTCATGGCATCTTTACCAACATTCCTTGTATCAGGTACTTGTTTTGCTAAAACTACTATTTTCATCCTTCTTTTATAAAAATTTCGTTAATATTCTTTTCTTATACTTTTTTAGCATTACACTAATATTCAATTTGCAAAAGTAAAATAAAATTTTCAAATATACGGTCCTTAAATCTATTTTTTTTAGATTTTCAACTCTAAAACTCCACCTAATGCTTTTAAAATATCCTATTTGTTTGACATTGTTTTCATTTTTACCCTTGTCGTTTACAGAAATTATTTCAGTTATCATGCCTTTTATTAACTCTTCAACTATTCCATTACATTAAAATACAGATACACAATAAAAAACATTGAAATTAACAATAGAAATTACATTTTTTATAGCCACTTTTTACGAAAAACCACATTTTTCATAGCGACTTTTTACAAAAAATCACATTTTTTATAGCGACTTTTTATAGAAACTACGCATTTTTGCTTAATATTTTCAAACTTGACTACCTAAGGAAAAAAAGATCAACTCTTTGTAAAAAAAATATCAACTTTTAATTTCACAAAATCAAATCTTAGCAAAAGAAAATCAAATCTTAGCAAATTAAGATTTGATTTTATTTTATTAATTAGAAATCGCAGACAAGCCCCTGCCGGCAATAACACATAGCGACTAACATAACAATCGCCAATTCGCAATTTCTAATTTCTAATTACTAATATTTATAATGAGTTTTTGTTTCTTTTCACCTGCTTTTAGGTAGTAAGTTCCTTTTGGTAGGTCTGCAACAGATATTATTATCTTTCCTTTTGGATTATTTACCTGTTTAACTATCTGTCCAAGATTATTAAAGATAAATATATCCTCATCTGCTTCTAATGTAATATTATCTTTTGCAGGATTTGGATAAACAAATATTTGATTTTCTTCTACAACATCTATAGAACTCTCACAATCCTCTACAATATTATTAAATAAATTCCAACCTGTTGCATTTTGATATAATGAACTTTTTTCACAAGGAACAATTACTATAACCTCATCTTTATTTATTCCTCCAAAAACATCGTTATACAATGTTGGAGGATTTTCTGCTTTACAATCAATAGTATTTAGTGCAGTACATCCATAAAATGCCCCGTCTTCAAGAGCAATAATTTTCCTTGGTAGAGTAATTGATGTTAAACTCGTACAATTAGCAAAAGTATATAATGCTATGCCGTCAAAATAAATATTATTTGGTATTGTTATTGAAGTTAAACTTGTACAATTAAAAAAAGCACGTTCTCCAAATCTTGTAACACTATTTGGTATTGTTATAGATGTCAAACTTACACAATTATAAAAAGCATCGTCCGAAATTTCTGTAATACCATTTGATATTGTTACAGACGTTAAGCCGCTACACTCAGAAAAAGCAGCAGTGCCTATATTTGTAACTCTATATTTTGTACCATTGTAAGTAACTGAGTCAGGGATAAAAACTGAACCAGAATAAGAATTATAATATGAATCCTTATAAGTTACACCTACATATGTTCCACTAGCTCCTATATAATAATAAATTCCATCTACTTGAAAATCGTATGCGAAGACATCTGCACACATCATTATCGCAAAGACAACTGCGACATATTTTTTTAATTGTTTTTGTACTAATTTTTTCATTTTTTTAAGTTTTTAATAAACGCTTTTTATGTCTAATGATAATCCGATGATTACCGAAATGCAAAAATACAAAAATTTATTAACAACAAAGAAAAAAAATAAATTCTTGCTCTCTATCAATAAAATACAGAACAATTTCTTTTTTCTTGCTATTAAAATAACTCTCTATTTCTAAAATTCAAAGGTTAGTTTTGCGTTAAGCATAGATGGTGTAAGGTAGTTCGGAACAGGATAAGTAATATTGTTATTATCTTTTATAAATGTATAGGAGATGATATTTTTGTTGTTAAACACGTTAAGCCATTCAATATTCAACCACATTCGTTTTATAACTTTAAGAAAGTTTTTGTTTGCCCAAGAATCTTCTTCATCTTTTATTCTAAAGGTGAAAGCGAGGTCTGCTCTCAGATAATTAGGACGAGAAAGAACAATATTAGTATTTGGAACAAAGAATGGATAACCACTACCATAATTAAAGTTAAGATAAACTCTCATCCAAGGCATTGAAGGTAGATAATCTTGGAAACTAACGCTCATATTTACTAACTGGTCTGTTGGACGAGGAATATAACCTCTGTCATCATCTTCAATATCTTGTTTAGTCTGCATAATAGATAGAGTAAACCAAGAGTCTATGCCTTTTATAAATTCTCCAAAGAGTTTGATATCTAATCCTGTTGCATAACCTTTAGCATTGTTTTCTGCAGTATATCTTAGGCGAAGGTTATCCATATAATAAGGTATTAAATCCCAAAGATGTTTATAATATAGAGAAGATGTAAGTTTAAAGTTTCTTGTTCTTATCTTAAAATTCCAATCAGAAGAAAGCACAAAATGAAGAGATTTTTGACTTTTTACATCTTTGTTTATCTCGCCTACTTGGTTTCTGTATTCTCTATAGAAAGGATACTGAGCATAAAGCCCGGTAGCAAAGCGAAACAATATATCTTGTTTTATATTTGGTTTATAAGAAAAACTCACTCTTGGAGATGGGAAAAACTCTTTATTAAAATCCCAATAGTGTCCTCTAATTCCTGCATTAATAAAATATGTTCCCTTTTCTTTTTCCCAAGAGATATGTCGTTGAACAAAGAAAGTAAAACGGTTGCTGTTTATATCATTCTTACTATGATACCAATTTTGTAATATTGGAGCTGAAGGACCATCAACAACACCTATCTCATCTGGATTAGATGGCTGTGAATAGTCTGCAGAATCAACCATTTTCCATTCGTTGATTTTATCAGAAGTTATCTCTCTTTGGTATTTAATACCCCAAGACAAAAGACCATTATCATAGTATTTCTCTCCTTTATGTTCAAGGTTGAACAAACGAGCATCAAGATTATTTCTTGCATGTTCAAGATAAGTACCTATACCTAAATCAAAGTCTTCTTCACTTGCCACACCAGAAGATTCACTCAACCAATACTGACCTTGAATATCATAGGTTTCTTTCTCTGTAGTAGAGAATGCAGAAGCAATAAATTTTAGGTGTAAATCTTGCTTCGCTTTGTAATTTAGTTTCAAAGCTCCGAACAAAGAAGAAAACTTATCTTTCTCTTCTCCGTCAAAATAGACCTTAAACTTCAATGGGTTGTTTATGTCTCCAAAGTCTGTCTCTCTGTCTTTTGGTTTAAACTTATAAGTATTATCAGAAAGGTTACCAATAAAAGATAAATCAACTTTTTCATTTATATCCCAAGTAAGATATGCCTGAATATCATGAAAAGTTGTATTATAATCTCCCGATGTTTCCAAAGAGTTAAGCAAGTATTGTGTTGTTTTGTTTCTGTAAGATAGTTGATAAGTAAATTTATCTTTTACTTTGTCTGCTAAATAAATACTACCTCCCAATAAACCCATAGAGACATTACCTGAGAACTCAGTAGGTTTTCTGTACTTTATATCCAAAACAGAAGACATCTTATCTCCATATTCCGAAGCAAAACCACCAGAAGAGAATTGAATATCACTAATCATATCAGTATTAATAAAAGATAAGCCCTCTTGTTGCCCACTTCTTACAAGTATAGGACGGAATATTTCTATATCATTAACATATACAAGGTTTTCATCAAAATTTCCTCCTCTTACAGAATACTGCGATGATAGTTCATTATTAGAAGAGACACCCTCTATTGTTTTTATCACATTTTCCACTCCTCCTGTTGGACCTGCTGTTGTTTTTGCCCAATCAGAAGATATTCGTGTTACTCCTTCTTCACGAGAATAATCGCCTTTGATTTCTACTCCTTCAAGCGTTGTGCTTGCATTTTGAAGAACAACATCAAGTATTAACGTTTGTTTGTCTTCTATCTTTACTATTGTATCAAAGTCTTTGTATCCAATACATGAAAATCTTATTATATACTCTCTATCGGGAGTTAGTTTTAAAGAATATTCCCCTTTGTTATTTGACGATGTTCCTATTGGATTTTTAAGATTAAGAGTACCTATGCTAACGTTTTCTATAGTTTTGTTTTTGCTGTCTTTTACACTACCCTTTATTTGTTGAGCCATAACAACAGGTCCAACAAACAGAAGAAAAAACAACACTATCCATCTTAGTCTATTAGTCATTCTTAATAAATTTAATCAGTATCTATAACGAACAAAGGCTTAAATTATTGAAATAATCAATATACTCTGTAAGGAGATTAAGAAACATCATTCTAAAAATCTGGTCTAAAAGAATGATCATCTAATGATTTAGAAAACATCGCATAAAAATTGAAATATGTGTCTTCATTGAATTTATACATAACATCTATATCTGCTCCTAAAGTATTGCAAAAAGAATCGTAGAAAACAGAGCCAGCTAAAGATAACTTATCATTGAAATCATATTGTAAGCCGATATAAGCAGAAGCACTTGTTTTTGTTCTTCTTGGTGCAAGATCTCTTGGCTTAACATCGGTATTCATTATATCTATACCAACAAAAAGTCTGCTTTTCTTATTTATTTGATGAGAATAATCAAAACCATAGTTTGTAGCAAATATATTTTCATTGAAAAATGTTTTACCAAAGAAAGCTGAAGTATGAAAAGAAAGCCAATCTTTTTCTATTTCAAACGAAACAGAGTCTTTATCGTTTAGAAGAAAGTTATCATTCTGTGCTTCTAAGTTTGAAAAAGACAACAAACAAGCTAACAATATGTAAATATACCTTTGCATTATAATCTTATATCATGCTTCAAGTTGTCAAAGAAATAAGAAATTGTGAAAGAAATCATCTGTTGGCGAGGAGAAGTAATATCTTTTATTCCAAAGTAATCAAAAGAGTTCTTAGTATCCATTCCCTTTGGTTTGTAACGATAAGAATAATCGTAATCATAATCATAGAAAGGAGTTAGGGAATATTGATAAGTTAGCATAAATTGGAATCTCCACCATTCAAAACCTAATCCTAATTGAAAACCTCCATCAAATATCCATGTGCCATCTGAAGCGAAAGTATCATCTTCATCTTTCCAATAGTCATTTGCTCCATGTACTGTTATATCACAAGCTATTAATTCATTAGATTCTTCTATTCCCGTTATAGTTGGTGTAGGTTGAAAAGTATGATGCAAACGAGGAGATTGTTCTTCTCCATAATGATCTTCAAAAGAAGTAAAACCATACACACCTATACCAGCAAAAACTCCAGCAGATACCAAAAGATTTGTATTCTTAATAGGAAACTTATACATTATTTCTAAAGGTATTTGCATATATCCTGCAGTTGCTTTTATATCAAGATTTTGAGTACTTAGTTTATATCCTTTTGTTGTAAAAATAAAACTTCCTTGCCACCACCAATTACCTGTTAGATTACCTTGTGCTACAAGACCAAAATTAAATCCTAATTTAAATGGTTTTGTATCTGTTAAACCTATGTATTCGTTTGCTTCATTATAATATGCTAAACCATTCCAAATATCCAAGCCATCAGCAGAAGTTAAATCACTAAGATTAAGTCCTGCTCTCAAACCTATACGTATCTGCTGTTTTGTTGGAGATAGTTTAATCGCATCTGGATTATAACGTTGAGCATTTAAATTGAACAACAAAAGCCCTACGAAAATAAAAATTACTATATGTTTTTTCTTCATATCCATTTATTCTTAAGAATTTGCAAATATAAGAATTTTCTTTTTATTAAGTTATTCATAAATCGCAAAAAATAAAAAAAATATTTACACCTTACTAAAAAACAAAAGGAGATGAAAAACATATTCATCTCCTAATTTATTATATACTAATTTATTACTTATTTGATTCTAAATACCAACTGGTTGTTTATGCAATTCATTAAAATTGTATTATTATTTACGAGTTTATCATCAATCAATAGCATACTCAAACGATTAGTAACAAGTTTTTGTATCGCTCGTTTAACCGGTCTTGCTCCTAAAAGAGGATCATAGCCTTCTGTTGCAAGATAGTCTAATGCTTCTGTAGTATATTCTAAAGTAATATGTTTTTCCTGCAATGTGTTTAATAATCTTTGCATTTGCAATTTCACTATTTCTCTTATTTGTTCTGCAAACAGAGGACGGAACACGACTATCTCATCTATACGATTCAAGAACTCTGGACGTATGGTCTTTTTCAGCAATTCTCTTACTTGTTTTTCAGCAGTAGCCCAAGAAGAATCAAAACTATCTTTACCTTCATTGATAGCATCTTGCAAATATTCGCTACCAAGATTTGAAGTCATTATGATTATTGTATTCTTAAAATCTACTACCCTACCCTTTCCATCGGTTAAACGTCCATCTTCTAATACCTGCAGAAGAATATTGAATACATCTGGATGTGCTTTTTCTATTTCGTCTAATAGAACTATAGAATAAGGTTTTCTTCTTACAGCTTCGGTTAATTGTCCTCCTTCTTCATAACCAACATATCCTGGAGGAGCTCCTATTAGACGAGAAACAGAATAACGTTCTTGATACTCCGACATATCTATTCTTATCATTAAGTTCTCATCATCAAACAATAGTTCTGCCAAAGCTCGTGCTAACTCTGTTTTTCCCACACCTGTTGAACCAAGAAAAGCGAATGAACCTATAGGTTTCTTAGGATCATTAAGTCCTGAACGGCTTCTTCTTATAGCATTAGAAATAGCTTCTATTGCTTGCTCTTGTCCTATTACTCGTTTTTTTAATTCATCTTCAAGTTTAAGAAGTTTTTCCTTTTCACTTGTCATCATACGAGTTACAGGTATTCCTGTCCAACGAGAAACAACTTCTGCTATATGGTTTTCATCTACTTCTTCGGTTATCATTGCATTACCATTTTGAAGATTTTTTAGTTTATCTTGATAATCTTTCAAATCTTTTTCTGCTGTAGGTATTTTAGAATAACGCAACTCAGCCACCTTTCCATAATCTCCATCGCGTTCTGCTCGTTCTGCAAGAGTTTTATAATTTTCTATCTTTTTCACTTCTTCAGATATTGCATCAACAAGAACTTTCTCATTCTTCCACTGTGCAGACAAGTTGTCTTTCTCTTGTTTTAGTTCATCAATCTCTTTGGTTAGTTGTGCTACTTTCTGTTCATCTTTCTCTTTCTTAATAGCCACACGTTCTATTTCCAACTGACGCAATTTTCTTTCTACCTCATCTAACTCTTCTGGTGAAGAATCTATCTCCATTCTTAGTTTTGAAGCAGCTTCATCTATTAAATCTATTGCTTTATCAGGTAAAAAACGATTGGTTATATAACGATTAGACATTTCTGTCGCAGCAATTATAGCAGCATCTTTTATCCTTACATGATGATGTATCTCATATTTTTCTTTCAAGCCTCTAAGTATTGAAATAGTATCTTCAACAGTAGGCTCATCTATCATAACCATTTGAAAACGTCTTTCCAATGCTTTATCTTTTTCAAAGTATTTTTGATACTCATCTAATGTTGTTGCACCTATTGCACGCAAATCTCCTCTGGCAAGAGCAGGCTTTAAAATATTTGCAGCATCCATTGCTCCTTCTCCTCCTCCAGCACCAACAAGAGTATGTATCTCATCTATAAAAAGTATCACATCTCCGTTAGATTTAACAACATCATTTACCACTCCCTTCAAACGTTCTTCAAACTCTCCCTTATATTTTGCTCCTGCTACCAATGCTCCCATATCTAATGAATAGAGTTTCTTTTGTTTTAGATTTTCAGGAACATCATTATGAAATATTCTTTGAGCCAAACCTTCTGCTATGGCTGTTTTTCCAACTCCAGGCTCACCTACAAGAACAGGATTATTCTTAGTTCTACGAGATAGTATTTGTAAGACTCTTCGTATTTCTTCATCTCTTCCGATAACAGGGTCAAGTTTATTATCCTTGGCTTTGTCTATAAGATTAATGGCAAAACGTTCCAAGTTAGAATACTTACTGTTCATCATATTATTATTTGTATTTTCCATAATTATTTTTATTTTATAAATTATCTAAAACGCACCTTCTCAAAAATTATGCAAAAGAGCAACTATTGACAAAAAGTCGCTATTTTATATATATTCAACGACAAAAAGTCATCAAAAAAAAACTCCCTATCTTATTATAAAGATAAGGAGTTAATATCATTTAATGTTAATTCTGTGGTTAATGTGCTAAAATATAAGATTTAACATTGTCTATATTTATTCTTTCTTGTTGCATAGTATCTCTTTCTCTTATTGTTACTGTGTTGTCCTGCATTGTTTGAGTATCAACGGTAATACAGAAAGGAGTTCCTATTGCATCATGTCTTCTGTATCTCTTACCTATTGTATCTTTTTCTTCATAATGAGTACGGAAAGACCAACGTAAATCTTCTACTATTTGTTTTGCTTTTTCTGGCAAACCATCTTTATTAACTAATGGAAGAACGGCACAACGATAAGGAGCAAGCATCTTTGGAAGTTTTAGAACAACACGTTGAGAACCATCTTCCAAAGTTTCTTCTGTGAAAGCATAAGAAAGCACTGCAAGGAATGTTCTATCCAAACCTATAGATGTCTCTACGCAATAAGGAATATAACTTTCGTTTATTTCACTATCAAAATATTGTATCTTTTTACCAGAAAATTCTTGATGACGTTTTAGATCAAAATCTGTACGAGAGTGTATTCCCTCTAACTCTTTAAAACCAAATGGAAATTCAAACTCAATATCTGTTGCGGCATTAGCATAGTGTGCTAACTTCTCATGATCATGATAACGATATTTTTCTTTTGGAATACCTAATGCCAAATGCCAATTCAATCTTTCTTGTTTCCAATATTCAAACCATTGCATCTCTGTACCTGGACGGCAGAAGAATTCCATTTCCATTTGTTCAAACTCTCTCATTCTAAAGATAAACTGACGAGCAACTATTTCATTTCTGAATGCTTTTCCTATTTGAGCAATACCAAAAGGAATCTTCATTCTTCCTGTCTTTTGAACATTAAGATAATTTACAAAAATACCTTGTGCTGTTTCTGGACGAAGATAAATAGTATCGCTATCATCACTTACACTTCCCATCTTTGTTGCAAACATAAGATTGAATTGACGAACATCAGTCCAATTTCTTGTTCCTGAAATAGGGCATGCAATTTCTAACTCAATGATTAAATCACGCAAACCTTTCAAATCATTTGCATTCATCAAATCTGCAAAACGTTGATGTATCTCTTCTGCTTGTGCTTTATAACCTTTTACTCTTTCACTTGTAGCAAGAAATTGTTCTTCATTAAAACTATCACCAAAACGTTTCTTTGCCTTCGCTATTTCTTTAGTTATTTTTTCTTCTATCTTTGCTATATGATCTTCTATAAGGACATCAGCACGATAACGTTTTTTACTATCCTTATTATCTATCAAAGGATCATTAAAAGCATCAACATGACCACTTGCTTTCCAAATCTTTGGGTGCATAAACACAGCTGAATCAATACCAACTATGTTTTCATGCATTTGTGTCATTGATTTCCACCAATAGTTCTTGATATTATTTTTTAATTCTACACCATTTGGACCGTAATCATATACTGCTGAAAGTCCATCATACAATTCACTTGACTGAAATACAAAGCCATATTCTTTGGCGTGTGATGTTATCTTTTTGAAAAAATCTTCTGTGTTTGCCATAATTATTTCTCCTTGTATAATTACTGTTTATTTATTTTACGAATTCATATTCAACAAAAATTCTTCATTTGTACGAGTTACACTCATACGGTCTTTTATCAGTTGCATAGCTTCCAATGGATTCATATCTGCGATATAATTTCTAAGTATAAGCATACGAGAAAGGACATTATCCGTTAATAATAAATCATCTCTACGAGTAGAAGAAGCAACTAAATCAACAGCAGGATAGATTCTCTTATTAGCTAATTTTCTATCTAACTGCAATTCCATATTACCTGTTCCTTTAAATTCTTCAAATATTACCTCATCCATCTTTGAACCTGTTTCTATCAAAGCTGTAGCAATAATAGTTAAAGAGCCTCCATTTTCTATATTTCTTGCGGCTCCAAAGAAACGTTTAGGTTTTTGAAGTGCATTTGCTTCAACACCACCACTCAAAACCTTACCACTTGCAGGAGCAACAGTATTATAAGCACGTGCTAACCTTGTTATACTATCCAAGACAATAACAACATCATGTCCACACTCTGTCATTCGTTTTGCTTTTTCTAAAACAATATTAGCAATCTTCACATGTCTTTCTGCTGGCTCATCAAAAGTAGAAGCAATAACCTCTGCATTTACTGTTCTTTGCATATCTGTTACCTCTTCAGGTCTTTCATCTATAAGCAAAACTATTAAATAAACATCTGGGTGATTAGCCGCAATAGCATTGGCAACTTCTTTTAACAGTATAGTCTTTCCTGTTTTAGGAGGTGCAACTATTAGAGCTCTTTGTCCTTTACCTATAGGAGTAAATAAATCTACTATACGTGTAGAAAGGGTTTCTGCTTTATGCCCTGTAAGACGGAATTTTTCTTCAGGAAATAAAGGCGTCAGATAATCAAAAGGAATTCTATCTCTTATGCTCTCTGGTTTTCTTCCATTAACAGATTCTAACTTAACCATAGGAAAATACTTTTCATTATCCTTAGGAGGACGAATATATCCTTGAAGAGTATCTCCTGTTTTAAGAGCAAAAAACTTTATCTGTGATTGTGATATATATATATCATCTGGAGAATTTAAATAGTTATAATCTGATGAACGTAAAAAACCATAACCATCTTGCATAATTTCCAAAACACCCTCAGCTTCAACCATACCTGTTAAATCAACAGTAGTATTATAGTTGTTACGATTATTATTCTGGTTATTATTATTTTGGTTGTTATTGGTTTGAGGTTGCTGTGCTTGTTTAGGAGTTTCTTTTACTTCTTCTTGTTTTTGTGGGTTATCAACAGGGAAAAGATTAGTCTTTGCTACTTTGTTAATAATCTCTTGTTCTGAAAGTACTTTTCTTGGCCTTCCTGCTGTTTTTTTAGGAGTATTATCCTGTTGTTGTTCTTGTATTGGTTTAGGAGATTCTGTTTTTTGAAGTTCTATCGAAGTATTTACTATTCTTTTTGGTTGAAAATCTGGTATAACTATATTTTCAATAGAAGGTATTTCTGGTATTTTTTGTGTATTTAAGTCTTGTACCAAAGGTTTTCTATTATCCTTAGACATAGAAGAATTGAACTGTTTTGAACTTGCCATCTTTTGAGAAGGTGTTTCTACTCTTTGACGCAGATGTGTTCTTTGTTGTTTATTATTCTCTTCCGTTTTATCTTCTTGTTTTAATACTGTGTTGTTTTTTTGTGCAGTATTCTTAGGAGGACGACCTCTTTTCTTTTTTATTGGTTGTTCGTTTTCTAATGTTTCTTCATCAGGGTGCATAGCTTGATAGTCTAATATCTTATAAATAAGTTCTTGTTCGTTTAATCGTTTGATTTTTGCAATGTTCATGGACTTTGCTATAGAGGTAAGTTCCTCCATGGTCTTTGTCTCCAAACTTGTTTTGTTATACATATAATATTATTATTTATTTATAGTCACAGACTATGTCTGTTTTTAGGTTTATCTTATTATTTATCGGGAAAATTGTAAAAGCAGAACGCTCTTATCTAATTATTTTGCAAAAATATAAATATTTTTTATTCTACAAATAATATTTCACAAAAAATCATAAAAAAAACCTTTGAAAGTTAAATTACTCTCAAAGGTTTTTAGTAGATTATGTGAATAATTATATATTAAGCATATAATTCTTCAAATATTTTTCTCAATTTAGGACTTTCTCTAAGTTCTTGTAGTGTAAATTCAGCATGACCTTTAGTGTAACCATTACCCATAATCATATTAACATCTGAACCTATACCTTCTGCTCCTAAAGAAGCTTTTGTGAAACTTGTAGCCATTGAGAAGAAATAAACAACACCATCATCTTTTGTACAAAGAACAGCTGTCATTTCTTGATCTGGAACATTAACACAGTTAATAGTTACATCTGCCATTTTACCATTAGTTAGTTCGCTAACTAATTCATATATCTCAACAGGAGTTTTACCTGCAACAGAAACAACAACATCACAGAATTCTAAGTCTTTAAGACGATTTGTTGATTTCATTGAATTAGTTAAACCAATAACCTTACCTGTAACTCCAACACGTTTCTTAGCTTCGTAGCAGCAAAGCATACCGCTCTTACCACCAGCTCCAAGAATAACTACATTTTGTCCGTATTGACAAAGTTTAGCAGTTTGAGCAGGAGCACCAGCAACGTCTAATGCTGAAAGAGCAAGTTTTTCTGGCATATCATCTGGTATTTTTGCATATATACCGCTCTCAAATAATATAGCCTTACCTTTAATATCAACTTGATCTACGTCTGCTTTTATCTTTATGATTTCATCTATACGTAAAGGAGTAAGAGAAAGGCTAACTAAAGTAGCTATTCTATCGCCCTCTTTTAAATCTATTTTACCTTTAAGTGCATCACCTATTTTTTCTACTTTACCCAAAAGCATACCGCCTGAACCTGTTCTTCTATTTCTGTGTTTGCCTTGAAGTTCAACGTTTAGAAGCATTTCTTTTTTTATTTCTTCCATAACTTTTTCTTCAGAAGCACCTTCACCAGCTTGTTGTTTAGCATACTCGTGAATATCTGTGAAAGAAGCTGAATCTATGTTAAGAGTTTGTACATCAATAAGGATTTCATTATCATAGATTTCATCCATATTGTTATCTATTTTGTTTGCTGGTTGAGGAAGAACTCCCTTTGGCTCAATTACACGGTGAGTACCGTACTTATTACCTTTCTTTTGCATCGTTTTATTATTTTTTAATATGTTATTATTTATTATTTTCAACTCGCAAAATTAATACTTTTTTTTTATATAAAAAAAGTTGAACAAAAAAAAGAGGCTTAGTTCTCTTTCCTAAGTCCCTTTTTGAAGTATTAACCTTAAAAATATATGTATGACATTATTTTCTTTACTTTGCAAAATTACTTCAACATTTACATCTACACAATACTCAATGTTTAGTATTTTATCCTACTCTTTGTTGTGTATGTTATTTAACCATTATAACCAACAAGCGAGAATTTTTCCAAAAAGCTGAAGCAGATTCAATCTTTATTGAAGATGCTTTATTCTCTCCTCCTATAAGAGTATAAGAACCTGTTGGGTGAGGAGTTATCAACTTAGATTTCTTACCAACAAGAGGAATCTCACTAACATTTCTTATATCTATCTTTTGCATATTTTCAACATTACTATTAGAAGCTAATGTTAAAGTCTTACCTAAGCCAATAAAACCTCCTTTAGCATCTATTACTCCTGCTTTCTTCAACTCATTCTTAGTACCTACAATGAAGTATGCAGTATATTGTTCGTCTTCCATTTTGCTTAACTCTGACTTGTTTTTCTTCACCTCTGCTTCCAATTTAGTAACCTGAGAGTTTAAGTTGTCTATCTTAATATTTTTCTCTTTTAGTTGAGATGTAAGGTCAGCAATCTCTGTCTCTCTTTCTCTAAGTCTATTGTTGATAAGAACTAATTGCTCTTGCAAACGTGCATTCTCTACAAGTGAGTTCTTTTGTTTGCTTAAATTGTTTTGCAAAGCTATTAGTCGTTGCTTATCCTTTGCTATCAAATCTGCCATAGCATTTATCTTTGTTCCAATGCTTTTAGCAGTGTTTTCATCTACCTCTCTTGCTGTGTTAGTAAGTTTATTAAGTTCTTTATACTGCGAAGCAATATCATTAAGGTTGTTATCTATATCTTTCATCTGCGCAAACATTGTTTCAATCTCGTTCTTTTGTGCAGTAATCAAATTATTAAAAGAATCCTTAAGATGTTGTTCTCTTAACGCTTGTTCTTTTTTGTTGTTGCATGAAGAAATCAAAGCTACACAACAAACTATCAATAAATAATTAGTAATCTTTTTCATCGTTTTGCTATTTGTTTTTATTCCTAAAATCTATAACGTAAAATCATATACTTTATTATTTATAAAAAGAAAAGAAGTACAATAACTTGTACTTACTTTATATATTATAACCTAAATTTATACTTTAACAAGTTTTTGATAATAAGTCTGTTTTTATTTTCTTCTCTTTCTTTTATTTAACTACTGTTCGCATTTTTTAATATTCTTTCTTTGTTTTTCTAAAATAGAATGCAGAAGAATGATTTCTTGTATTACTAAAAAATACTTTTTGTTGCAAGATTTATTAAAAATTTAGAAAAATCCACTCGCATACATAATAATGATTCTCTTATAGGGAAAAATTATGTATGCGAGTAAAACACTGATTCTCTTATAGATAAAAAATATACCCGCATAAAAAAATTATCGTTGTTCTTACTGAAGATTTAATAATATAATCTCAAAACAATTCTTAACAAATCCTATACTTAAGATAAATAACAAAAACAACAGATTATTAATAAATTAAAATCTTTATACAAAAAAAAACAAAAGGGAAAAAGTTCAAGTTATTTTATCTTTTATCTCTTCAAAACCTTTAATATAAAGCTAAACTATAGCATAAATATAGGTAACATTTATAACGTATTAATATAAAGAATAATAACATAAAAAAAACAATTACATAATATACTGAATTCAAAAAATTATTTCTTTATGCGAGTAGAATTTTATTACATTTGATAATCAATAAGTTACCCGCATACATAATTTTCCCCTATAAGAAAATCATTATTATGTATGCGGACTTTTAATACTCCCCAAAAAATCAACTTTTAATAAATTAAAATCAACTCTTGGTAAATTAAAATCAAGTCTTTTTAGTAAAAAGAGTTGGTTTTATTTTTTATAATCAAAAAATAAATTATGACATTTTGTCATAAATAACTTAATGGAATATCTTTTGATTAATACTTTATGCTTTTATACAGAAAATAACAATAATAAAAATACGATAAAGATGAAAGGACAAATTAATGTAAAGACGGAGAACATATTTCCGGTTATTAAGAAGTTTTTATACTCAGATCATGAGATTTTTCTTAGGGAGATAGTTTCAAATGCTGTAGATGCTTCACAAAAGCTTAAAACTCTTTCTTCTCTTGGTCAAGTAAAAGGTGAGTTAGGCGACCTAACAATAGATGTTTTAGTAGATAAGAACGAAAAGACCTTGAAAGTTATAGACAGAGGTATCGGTATGAGTAAAGATGAGGTGGAAAAATATATCACACAGATAGCTTTCTCAGGTGCTGAAGAGTTTTTAGAGAATTTTAAAGGCAAGAGCGAAGCAGAAGCTAACGCTTTGATAGGTCATTTCGGTTTAGGCTTCTTCTCTGCTTTTATGGTTTCAAAACAAGTGGAGATATTTACTAAGTCTTACCAAGACACACCTGCTGTTCATTGGACTTGCGATGGAGATACTGAATACACAATAGAGGATTATGATAAAAAAGAGCGTGGCACAGAGATAGTAATGCATATTTCCGAAGACTGCGAGGAGTTTTTGGAAGAAAGCAAAGTTTTAGGTCTGCTAAAGAAATACTGTAAGTTTATGCCTATACCTATTCGTTTCGGAAAAGAAAAAGTATGGGTGGATAGCGAAACAGAGAAAGATAAAGACAGCAACCCTAAACGTGTAGAAAAAGAGCAAGATAGGATAATCAACGACACTAATCCTTTATGGAAACGCAAACCTAACGATTTAAAAGATGAGGACTATAACAAGTTCTATCATGACTTGTATCCTATGAACTTTGAAGATCCATTGTTCCATATTCATTTGAATGTTGATTATCCATTTAATCTGACAGGTATCCTTTACTTCCCTAAAGTAAAACGTAATATAGACCCTACTCTTGAAAAGATACAATTGTATTGCAATCAAGTGTTTGTTACAGACAGTGTAGAGGGTGTTGTTCCACAATATATGATGTTATTGCGTGGAGTTTTGGATTCTCCTGATATTCCTTTGAATGTATCGCGTTCTTACCTACAAAGCGACAGCAATGTAAAGAAGATTTCTTCTCATATCTCTAAGAAAGTAGCCGACAAGCTGGAAGAAATATCCAAAAACGACAGAGAGGATTTCTTAAAGAAGTGGGACGATTTAAAAGTGTTTATTGAATATGGTATGCTCTCCGATGAAAAGTTCTATGAACGTATGGAGAAAGTATATCAGTTGAAAAACATAGACGGTGAGTTCTTTAACTTTGAAGATTACAAAAAGAAAATAGAGCCTTTGCAGACTGACAAGAACAAAACTCTTATCTATCTTTATGCAAAGAATAAGGAAGAACAATATGCGTATATTCAAGCAGCAAAAGATAAAGGCTATGATGTTTTGTTGATGGACGGCATTTTGGATTCTCACTTTATTAATATGTTAGAGCAAAAGTTCTCAGGTGCAAGATTTGTTAGAATAGACTCTGACGTTATCACTAAACTGATAGAAAAAGACGAGAAGATACCATCTAAGCTTTCCGAAGATGAAACAAAGAAGATTAAAGAACTATTTGAGCAAAACTTAGACACAAAGAAATTCACCACACAAACAGACTCTTTAGAAGAGACTTCACAGCCTGTAACCATAACTCAAAACGAGTTTATGAGAAGAATGAAAGAAATGTCTGAAATAGGTGGTGGCGTTATGATGGGATTATACGGAGACATGCCAGAAAATTATAATCTTGTCATCAACACTAATCACCCTTTGATTTGGGATATACTTCATTCTGACGATACAGAGCATCAAAAAGAAGTCATTTCTCAACTAAAAGACCTTGCTTTACTTTCTCAAGGCTTATTAAAAGGTGAAGAGTTAGACGAATTTATAAAACGTAGCACCAAGATTATAAAGTAATATATACAAACAATTATTATAAAAAAAAGGGACTAAGCATTATGCTTAGTCTCTTTTTCGTTTTCTCGCTCAGAGTTAAAGTCCTCAAAGATTATAATGACTTAATATATTCGTCAATGCTCTTTGCAGCAACCTTACCTGCTCCCATTGCAAGAATAACTGTTGCAGCACCTGAAACAATATCACCTCCCGCAAATACTCCAGGACGAGATGTTGCTTGTTTATCATCTGCTACTATGTTACCTCTTTTGTTTGTCTCAAGATTATCAGTTGTTGAAGTGATAAGTTTATTTGCGTCTGTTCCCAAAGCCATAATAACACAATCACATTCAATTTCAAACTCAGAGCCTTTCTTTTCTATTGGTCTTCTTCTTCCACTTTCATCTGGTTCTCCAAGTTCCATTTCTATACATTTTATTCCTCTTACCCAGCCATTTTCATCTGATAATATTTCTACAGGGTTTGTTAATGTCTTAAAATGTATTCCTTCTTCAACTGCATGATGTACTTCTTCTTTTCTTGCAGGCATTTCGTCCATTGTACGTCTATAAACAATAGTAACATCACTTCCAAGACGTTTAGCACTTCTTGCTCCGTCCATAGCAACATTACCACCACCAACAACAACAGTCTTCTTACCAACAAAAACAGGTGTTTCATAGTCTGCACGATATGCTTTCATAAGATTTACTCTTGTTAAGAACTCATTAGCAGATACAACACCGTTAAGATTAATACCACCGATATTCATAAACTTAGGAGTACCAGCACCTGAAGCTATATATACAGCTTTGTATCCCATATCAAACAAATCGTCTATGGTTACACTCTTTCCAATAAGAACGTCGCATTTTATCTCAACTCCAAGTTTGGTTACTTCCTCTATCTCTTTTTCTACAACCTTTGACTTAGGCAAACGGAACTCTGGAATACCATAGCTCAACACTCCGCCGCTTCTATGCAAAGCCTCAAAGATAGTAACCTCATATCCCATCTTAGCTAAGTCACTACTACAAGCCAAAGAAGAAGGACCTGAACCCACAACGGCTATCTTAACACCGTTTTTCTTTATATTAACTTCTTCTGTTACGTTGTTTTCTCTTGCCCAATCAGCAACGTATCTCTCCAACTTACCTATTGCGACAGGATCATTCTTTTTACCCATTATACAAGAGCCTTCACATTGGCTTTCTTGAGGACATACTCTACCACAAATAGCAGGCAGAGTACTGCTTTCATGTATTATTTTTATAGACTCAGCATTGTTACCTTCTTTTATTTGTTGTATAAAAGCAGGAATATTAATATTTACAGGACAAGCCTTAACACATTGAGGAACTTTACAGTTTAAACAACGAGAAGCTTCAAGTTTCGCTTCCTCATCATTATAACCAAAGCAAACTTCTTCAAAGTTTTTATTTCTTACTTCTGGTTCTTGCTCACGAACAGGAACACGTTTCTTTTTATCAAACTCTGCCAAAGATTGTTCTACTGCTGCAGTAAGATTACATTTATGTTCTTCTGTATTGAAAGCTATTTTGTGAGGAGGAAACATTCTTTGACGCTTCATAGCCTCATCAAAATCTACTTTATGACCATCAAATTCTGGTCCATCAATGCAAGCGAACTTCATCTCTCCACCTACGCTTACTCTACACGCACCACACATTCCTGTTCCATCAACCATAAGAGAATTAAGTGAAACTATTGTTTTAATACCCAACTTTTGTGTCATCAAGCAAACGAATTTCATCATTATCATAGGACCTATTGCAATACAAAGGTCATAATGTTTTCCCTGATTTTTCACTAAGTCTTCCAAACAGTTGGTTACCATTCCATGAAAGCCATAACTACCATCATCTGTACAAACATAAAGATTGTCACTTACCTCTTGCATTTCTTTTTCATAGATAAGAGTAGAGTGAGATTTTGTTCCGATGATAACATCGTGTTTTATTCCATTTTGCTTAGCCCATTTTGCTTGAGGATAAACAGGAGCTGTTCCCAAACCTCCTGCAACAAAAACGATGTTTTTATCTTTTAGTTCTTCTATTTGCTCAAGCATTTCACTCGCATTACCTAATGGTCCTGCAATATCTCTAAGATATTCTCCAGCTTGCTTTTGACAAAGTTTTTTAGAGCCATCTCCAACTATTTGAATCACTAATGTAATGGTCTCTTCTTCTCTATCAAAATCACAGATAGTGAAAGGCAGTCTTTCATCTTTTTCATCTTCCACTACTATAACAAATTGACCAGGTTGGCATTTCTTTGCAACGTTAGGTGCTTTGACCTTTAAGAGCACTATGTTTTCTGTTAGTTGCTCTCTTTGAAGTATTTTAAACATTGACTTATTTCTTTTTTAAGGTTAATTTTTTCTGTTTTATAAAGTGCTTGCAAAAGTACAAAAATTTATCAATCTACTTATTTTTTAACTTATAAATGTTTTCAAACTCGCACTAAGGAAAGAAATCAAAGTTGAAATATCTTATCCATTAGTTGCCATTTGTCTTTTGAACTCGCATCTGGACTACAACCTTGAAACTTTGAAACAAAGGCTTCCCATTCTTTTTGACGAGGAAGTTCTGACAGTCGTTCCATATCCTTTTCCCAATCAAAACTATCAACAGTATCGCAAATCATAAAAAGTTTGTTTTCATAAATATATATTTGCATATCCAATATACCTACTTCCCTTTGTCCGTCTTTAACTTCTTGCCATACATTTCTATGCACCTTAACATATTGTTCTATTAAGGTTTTATCATTTTTTAGTTCTAAGGTTTGACAATATCGTTTCATAGTTAAATTACATATTATCTTTTCTTCTTATCTTTATTCTTACGGAATCTTCCAAAGGTTTATCCACAACCATAGCAATATAACCTCCTCCACCAGCACCTGACAGTTTAAGGGCTAACGACTTAGAAGAATATTTATCTAAGTATGGTTTCAATTCCTCTGGTATCATATTAGGAAACATAGCAACTTGTGCTTCAAAAGACTGTTGAAAACTCTTGGCAAAAGCATCTAAATCCTTATTCATTATTGCCTGCCAACAGTTTTCTGCTGCCATGCTTAGCCTTTCAACGCCCTGCTTGGTAATATTTATATTGGTATCAACCTTTGTATCTTCTTTTCTATCAAAAGTATGAACCATACAAATATGTTCTTCCAACCAGGAAAGAATACTTTCATCAAGACAACTCTCTATTTTACTTGGCCAATACTTTCCTTCATAAAAATGCCTAACTAATCCCGGCATACATATACCTATTGAATCCTGAGCACCTGAAACATATTGTTTTGTACTTGGTTCATTTTCAAAACAAAAAATTAGTTTTGCTAATCGTTCTGGGTCATAATATGGCAGATGATAAGGAAATATCTTCTTTATGGCATTACGAGTTGAAGTACTCATACCACTTCTTTCGTTAAACTCTATTGTAGGTTCTAAGGATATGGTTAAAGCCCAACCGGAATGAAAAGAAGAAACAAAAGGCTGGTCTATCCATGTTCCAGCTAAATCTAAACGGTATGGCAATTGAGATTTAATATTATTACGCAAAGCAGTAGTACTTCTTGCCTCTAAGCCATCTTCGGGCAAACGTTCTAAGACGACGAGTTTGAGACCTCTTTGTTTGCAAAACTCTTCCTTTTCTTTAGTAAGACCATCGCTATTAACAACAAAAATATCTGGTTTAAATCTATCCACACTTTCTATAAAATCCATCATTCCGCTACCTGTATTAATGCAAGCATCTTTAACATAGCGAATAGCTTTAACCATATATAGTCTTTCTTGTTCTGAGTTTATTGTTCTTCTGTTCTTTAGTTCTAATATTGTCTTATCACTACCAATACCAACATATAAATCACCATATTGAGAAGCCTCCTTAAAGAAAGCAACATGCCCACTATGCAACATATCATAACAACCCGAAACAAATACTCTTTTGTTCATAATCTTTCCCTTTCTAAATCACATCTCCATATAAATCAAAATCCTCAGCAGAACTTATCCGAACATTATAAAACTCTCCAACCTTAAGTTTAGGATTATTCTTCACAGGTATCAATACTTCATTATCAACTTCAGGAGAATCATATTGCGTCCTGCCAACAAAATAATCATTCTCTTTTCTATCCACAAGAACTTCAAATACTTTACCGACCTTGTTTTGATTTAAAGAAAGAGAAATATCTTGTTGCAGTGCAGAAAGTTCATCTAAACGTCTTTGTTTTTCTTTCATTGGAACAGAGTCTCTCATCTTGCCTGCCTTTGTTCCTTCTTCTTTTGAATATGTGAAAGCACCCATACGGTCAAACTTCACCTGTTCCACAAAATCTTTAAGTTCCAAAAACTCAGACTTCTTTTCACTTGGATAACCTATAATAAGAGTAGTACGCAAAGCTATATCTGGAACTTTTTGTCTTATCTCCTTTATAAGAGATTTAACTTCCACATCAGTAATACAACGGTTCATACTCTCCAACAGCCTATTGTTAATATGTTGTAAAGGCATATCCAAATAATGACAAATCTTCTTTTCCTTATTCATTAAATCCAGCACTTGTTTTGGAAATTGATTAGGATAAGAATATTGCAAACGTATCCAATGAACATCTGTCTTGCATAGTTCTTCAAGTAAGGTATATAGCTTGCGCTCTTTATATAGATCTAAGCCATAATAAGAAGTATCTTGAGCAATAAGTATCAACTCTTTTACTCCTTGTTTTACTAAGTCTTTGGCTTCACCTACTATATCTTCAATAGGACGAGAAATATGTTTTCCTCTTATCAAAGGAATTGCACAAAAAGAACAATGTCTATCACAACCTTCAGAAATTTTTAGATAAGCATAATGTTTAGGTGTTGAAAGTTGTCTTTGAATGACAGTGTTTGATAATGAGTTTTGCTTAATATAGGAAACAATATCTTTTTGTTGCATAAGCCCAAAAACTTTATCTATTTCGGGAATCTCTTTTTGCAACTCTTCCTTATACCTTTGTGCCAAACAACCAAAGACTATAATATTAAACTTTTTCCTTTTAGCCTTGCGAAAACTGACGTATGAAAGTATAGTATTTATAGACTCTTCCTTGGCCTTGTCAATAAAGCCACATGTATTGATAAGCACGTAATCAAAGTCAGTATCTTTGGAATCAAACTCCACAACAAAACCATTTTTAGATAATTCTCCAGCCAACCCTTCGCTATCCACTGTATTTTTTGAGCAACCCAAAGAAATAAGATTAATCTTCTGCATAGTTTATCTATTTATTACATTGCAAAAGTACAATTATTTTATCTAAAAACAGTATTTTTTGTGATATTTCTTAGTTTCCAAAGAACAACTTATACTTTATTTTTATTAGAACTAAGTTTTGATAAAAGAACATCAACTCTTTTATATAAAAAGATCAACTTCTAAGAAATTAAAATCAACTCTTTTTCTCTTAGATTTTGATGTTTTTGAAATTTGTCTTTTTGCAGTTTATTATTATTCCGCTTGCTTGTCGCTTCACTCCGTTCTGCTCCTTGCTTCGCTCCATTATAATAAACCGAATTTTGATTCTCCTTTTTCTTTTTTGGAACAGACTTATAAACTAACGGGCGAAGGCGAGGCGGAATCCGCCATTGAAGTTCCTGTAGGACGGACTGATGCTGCCACGATAGGACACACTGCAGCCCCTCGCACCGTTGTTCCAACCGCCACCGCGCAAGACACGGTTAGAACCACTGTTAGGCCCTTGCGGATTTGTCTGCGAACTGCTACTATAACCTCCATACCAATCAGAACACCATTCATATACATTACCACTCATATCATATAATCCCAATTCATTCGCTTGCTTTGTCTTTACTGGATACGTTTTTGTATTTGCGTTATCCCAATACCAAGCAACGTCTTCGACATTATTACTGCCAGAATATTTATAGCCTTTGCTTTTATTACCTCCTCGTGCGGCATACTCCCACTCCGCTTCTGTTGGAAGACGAAATGTTTTACCTGTCTTTTGATTTAGTTTTGCAATAAATTCCTGTACATCATTGTAACTTACTCGCTCTACAGGAAGATTATCTCCTTTATTATCAGATGGATTATTTCCCATCACGGCTTGCCAAAGTTCTTGCGTAACTTCTGTCTCACCTATATAATAAGAAGATAGTGTAACTTGATGTGCTGGTTTCTCCCTATCGTAAACATCAGAACCTTGTTCCGATGTCGCTCCCATAGTAAATGTTCCGCCTTCTACATAAACCATTGTAAATTCCACACCATCAACGGTAAAAGTTTGCTTTATTGCTTCCTCTTTCTGTGAAAAAGCAACACTACTACAACAAATAAGTAGTAAGATAAGTAATGTGAGTTTTTTCATAGTTAATTGATTTTATCTGATTATATATTCGTCAATATTTTTCTTTTCTCCCGATATTATCGGAATTGTAAAATTTTTTATTTACACAAAATTTAATTTTATTTTGTCAATTTTTCCCTTTTAGAAGTTTTACATTAAAATGCTTATTACTCACTCGTTCCTCTTCGCTCGCTATTTCGCATTTTTTTGTAAAACTTCTTTTTATCTCTTATTTTTTTGAGAACAGACTTATAAACTATCGAGAAAGAGCAAGACGGAAGCCATTAAAGTTATTTCTACTGTATGAAAAATCAAAGTCACGATCGGATACGCGACAGTACCTCGCACTATAGTTCCAAGCTCCACCACGCAAGACACGGTGAGAACCACTATTAGCACCCGAAGGATTTGTTTGAGAACTGCTACTATAATCTCCATACCAATCAGAGCACCATTCCCATATATTGCCACTCATATCATATAATCCCAATTCATTCGCTTGTTTTGTCTTTACTGTGTGTGTTTTATAATTAGAATTTTCATCATACCATGCAACATTATTAGCGTTATTACTTCCGCTATATTTAAATCCTTCACTTTTATTACCTCCTCGTGCGGCATACTCCCACTCCGCTTCTGTTGGAAATCTAAATTTTTTACCTGTCTTTTGATTTAACTTTGCGATAAATCCTTGTATATCTTCGTAACTTATGCTCTCTACAGGAAGATTATCACCCTCATAATAAGATGGATTATTACCCATCACTGCTTGCCAAAGCGCTTGCGTAACTTCTGTTTCTCCTATATAATAAGATGAAAGTGTAACTTGATGTGTAGGTTTTTCGTCATTATCAACAAATTCAGAACCTTGTTCAGATGTAGCTCCCATAGTAAATGTTCCACCTTCTACATAAACCATTGTAAATTTTACACCATCAATATTAAAAGTTTCATTCTTTTGTGATAGTTCTGTATTATCATCGTCATCATCTGAACAGGTAGAGAAACAAAATGACAGACCCATTGCTAAAAATAGCATTAAAATACTTTTAAATATTTTTTTCATATTTTTATTTTTATTTATACTTAATTATAACGTAATCAAATCAATATTATTATAAACACTATAAAAAAGGACGAAGAACACAATTTGCATTCTTCGTCCGATATTATTTATTTGCAATTTTCAAATTATAGTCTATAAACGTTTGAAGATGTTTTTGGATTATCTCCTCTTACACGTCCAAGATAAGATTGAACGCAACGGAATCCTATATAACTCTTACCAGAATCTTGGTATTCATAACTACGTGTTGCTGTTTGGATAAAATGTTTGCTATCTTTCCAAGAACCTCCACGAATAACCTTACGTTTCATTATTTGATCATCATCATCAGTAGCACGATAAACATTATATTGATTAAGATCGTGAGCAAAGTTATAAGTTGATTCATCAAAAGCATCTTCACACCATTCAGATACATTTCCTGCCATATCATATAGACCAAAATCGTTTGGTGCATAGTGTGCTACTACAACTGTTGTTGCTCCACCATCTCCGTCATAAGCTCCTCTTAATGGTTTATAGTTAGCAAGGAAACAACCTCTACCATTATTTACGTATGGACCTCCCCAAGGATATGGAGAACCATCAACTCCACCTCTTGCAGCATATTCCCATTCTGCTTCAGTTGGAAGACGGAAATCTTCGTAACGAGCGTATGATGATTTTTCTAAGTAGTTATTCATTTGTAAAGTTCTCCAAACAGAGAATGCTTTTGCTTGAACATAACTTACGCCAACAACTGGATAATGGTCATATCTTGGGTGATCAAAATAAGAACGTGTTGCTGCATCATTGTAAGAATATGCAAAATCGTGAATCCAGCAAAGAGTATCTGGGTAAATATTTATTCTTTCTGTTGTTGTTAAACGTTTTCTTCCTCCTGCTAATGCTTCAGGACGGTTATTGAACTGAGAACCTCTGTATTCTTTGTTAGCTTGTTCTGAAGAAAAATCTTTTTGAGCAGCTGCATGATAATCAATCCAAGAATATTCATACACCATTTGAGCAGCGTCTAATTGAGATTTTCCATAAAAACGTTCATCTTGTTTTATATATAATTGAGAAAGAGCTTCTCTTTCTTCTTCATCTTTACTATTCCAATTGATTTTTGCTTTCCAATTAATCAACGGTGTTTCCAAATCTTGTCCCCATTGATCTGCTTCTATAAGATAAGTTTCAGGATGAACTTCTCCTAATAATCTATATGCAAGAGAATCTCTTACCCAATAAACAAATTGTCTGTATTCATTATTGGTTATTTCTGTTTCGTCCATCCAGAAAGATTGAACCTGAATAGTTTTTGGTTCATACTTATAAGAATGATAAATGTCCTCATCTGCAGAACCCATAGTAAAACTACCTTGAGGAACGTCTACCATTCCATAAGGTTGCATATCCAAAACAGTTGGTCTGTCTTGAACACCTATAAGTTCTCCCTTATCTGAACTACCGCAACTAAACATTACAAGAGCCGTTGCTACTAACAAAACTAATTTTTTCATTTTATATTCTAAGTTTTTTTGTTTCTTTATTTATCGTTTTACGTTATTTCTTTTCTTTTGTTTCATTTTTTGTTATTTTTTTTGAAACATAAAGAATTTTATCACTTCCTTTGCTCTACATCTTAATAGTATTTCTATATATTGTAGGAGGATTAGGCTGCGTTTCTATCTTGAAACAATATCTTGCAAAAACTTCAAATGAACCTGCTGCTTGAGTAGATATTCTTGAAGTAGGAATATCATAAGACATACCAATCTTGAAATCTCTAACAGAAAAACCTGCAAGTATCATTAAAGCATCTTGAACTCTATAAGATAAACCACCCCAGAACTTATGCTCATACTCTGCTAAAACAGAAGCATCTAATTGATATGCAGAACCAGAAGCAAAATCAGTCTTCAATAAAGCAGATGGCAATATACGAATAGAAGGATAATCTGGAACAGTCCATTCATATCCTGCAAGAATATAATAAAATCTTCTATTATCCCAATGTAATTTATCGCTTTGAGTTTGCATTAACTTACTTGCTCCAAAGCCTAAATAAAGTCTTCCTGGTATCTGATAATAAACGCCTAAACCCAAATCAAACAACATATCATCTGTTTTATCTTTCATTATTAATGGGTCTGTAGTTTGTCCTATATCATCATTTTCATTGAATTGGTCATAACCAATAAGCTTAGAAGCATCTAAACTTGCATTAAACAATTGTGCTTCTATACCGAAAGCAAGATTACCTGTTGGTAATTGCACTCTAAAAGCATAATCTATTTTAGCATGAGTATTATTCCAAAAACCTATCTTATCTGAAATAATTGTTGCGCCTATACCTCCATGTAAAAACTTAACAGGCATATCAAAAGAAATATTCATTGTTTCTCCTGAAGATGCTCCTGTACTATTTCCATTTGGATCTGTTAAAGAAAGTCCCATCCATTGACTTCTAAAGAATGCAGTAAAACATATAGCACCATTACTACCAGCATACGCAGGATTATAAGACAATCTATTAAACATATACTGTGTAAACTGAGGCTCTTGTTGCGCCTTTGCAATATTAGTACAAATCAGCAAGAAAGCAGTTAAAAAAGATAGTATAAAATATTTTTTATTTCCTCTATTCATAAATTTTAAGTAGTGCCTTTTCTACATTTTCTGCCTTAACAGAAACAGTTGCAAAAGTATAGTTTTTTTCTCACAAAATGAACATTATTATTAGTTTTTTTTATTTTTTTTTCAAAACAAAGTTTTAATTTTTATTTAGTTTTTTATTTTTCAGTAAGTTATATTACTTTTTTTTTATTTCTTTTTATTTCTTTATTAAATGTGAAGTTGGATAACGATTTCTCATCTCCGAAAGAACAACAGTCGCCATTTCTTTTGTTATAAATGGTCCAATAGTCACATCAAAGAAATTTTCTTTATATACTTTTTCGTATTTTGATTGTAATCTATATTTTTCCGGGATAGTATATAAAATTTGCTGCGCTTCATTTTCATTTTCCACAGTTGCTACTTTAACAAAGTAGTTAATAGAGAACACTGGCTTGTTTGTTATTGTGTTATACAAAGAATCCAAATATCTTATCTGCATTTCTTTTGACATTTCCAAAGAATCAAACATAGCATAGATATTTTCTTGTTGTTCCCATAAAACCATATAATCGTCTGGCATAATCTCTAAGGTTACATTTATAATTCCATGAGTGAGCAAATCTATTTTATGTGCTGCTGTCTTAGATAAATCAACTATTCCCGCCCTTCTACATCTGTCATTTATTTTTACAAGAACAGAACGCAAAGTTTTAGGATTTGTTATCTTAACAATTGTATTAAAAGGAAGTGTTTTATGTGCTGCTGTGTATAATTTTTGAGAAAATTTC
Source organism: Bacteroidales bacterium (assembly GCA_045221575.1). GTDB lineage: Bacteria > Bacteroidota > Bacteroidia > Bacteroidales > P3 > Scybalousia_A. The sequence continues at coordinate 4,053 of JBGUWU010000010.1, read as the reverse complement.
TCTCCACTTGAAGTTTTTCTATTATTAAACCTATCGTGATAATAAGTTGCCTTGATTGTTGTAGTTCGTCTTTGTTGTGCTAACGACGAATAGTTCATCAAAGACATAACAACTATTAAACATATTATTATATAACGACTTTTTGTTTTTACCATTCTTTAGCTTTTTCGTTAAACCATCGTCCTTGCAGTCTTAGGACTTGCTCTATTACATCTCTAACACAACCTTCTCCTCCTTTTTTATTAGAAATGTAATCAGCGACTTGCTTTATTTCCTCGGCTGCATCGTTAGGACAAGTCGCGACACCAACATTAAGCATAATGTCATAGTCAGGTATATCGTCACCCATGTATAATACGTTAGCTTTCGTCAAATGGTTACATTCCAAATAGTTTTTATACACTGACAACTTTTCTTTTGCCCCTATAAAAACATCTGTTACGCCTAACATTTTAAGTCTTCTTTCTATGCTTTCTCCACTTCCACCAGAAAGAATCGCTATTTTGTAACCAAGTTTAAGAGCATACTGTATAGCGTACCCATCTTTGACGTTGCCATTTCTCATTATTATATCATCTTTGGTGGTGTATATCATTCCATCTGTCATAACACCATCATAGTCAAAAACAAATGCTTTAATATCGTGTAGTTTAACTTTATAATTCATAAGACAAAAGATTAAAAATATTTATGTTCTCTCAAATAATTCAAAACATAGTCTTTTACACCTTCTTCTATAGAAGAAAATGGTTTTGTATATCCTACAGCTTTAAGTTTATCTATATTTGCACAAGTATAATATTGATATTTATCTCTTATATCCATCGGCATTTGTATAAAATCAACAGCAACATCTTTATCTAATGCAACAAATATGTTCTTAACCAAATCATAAAAAGAACGTGCTTGTCCTGCACCTATGTTATATATATCGCTTTTTGGTTGTTTTTGCATAAGGAAGAATATAGCATCAACAACATCTTTCACATAAACAAAATCTCTTAATTGTTCTCCATCTTTTACTCCCTCTTTATGTGATTTAAACAATGCTACCCTACCCTTTTCTTTTATTTGATTATAAGCATGCATAACAACAGAAGCCATTCTTCCTTTATGATATTCATTTGGGCCATATACATTAAAAAATTTTAAGCCTGCCCAAAACGGAGGTCTTTTTTCTTGTTGTAGTTGCCAAATATCAAAATCTTGTTTAGATTTACCATAAAGATTAAGCGGTTGCAGTTTATTTATTATTGCTAAATCATCAGAATAACCATTTTCTCCTCCTCCGTACGTTGCTGCCGAAGAAGCATATATCATTGGTATGTTATTTTCAGAGCATATTTGCCACAGCGTTTTAGAATAATCTAAGTTAAGTTTAAGAAAAACATTCCAATCTCTTTCTGTTGTATCGCTTCTTGCTCCAAGATGAATAACAAAATCAACTTTATCTGCATTATTCTTAAACCACAAAAGAAATTCATCTCTATCTATAGCCAATTGGTACTTTTTATCTTTATAGTTTGCCTTTCTTTCTTCTTTACTAAAATCATCTACTATAACAACATCTTCTATTCCCTCTTGATTAAGACGAGATAGCATACAACTACCTATAAATCCTGCAACGCCTGTTATTACTTTCATTGTTTTATTTTATTTGTTTATATATTCTATCTGTGTTTCATAAACCTCTCTCCAACCTTTCCACTCTTTATAATCAGACAATGATTCATTATGCCAAACGCTAATAAATTCGCCTCCTACCTGTTTTACTTCATCTATTAGAGTTATGATTTCTTTTTTTGCTTGTTCTGTATTTAATTGCATTCCATTTTTAAGAGCAACGTCCATAAAAGCAAAAGGATGTATTCTTAGTTTAGTCTCACAGTCTTTATCTAAATCATAAAACTGAAATGAGGAACAAGTACCTGCTCTAAAACCTATCTTATCAGAATAGCCCATAGAATAATCATCTGTTATTTCATTCTCAATAAGATTTCTATACGAGTTAGGCAGACGAAACCTTAGATAATGAAATCTTGACTTGGTTATACTTTTATGTACAATATCTTTTAGTATTTGTATTTGATAAGAAAATCTTTCTGGTTCTTCATATATATAATAAGAAGGGTGTATTCCTACTTCTGCATAATCAGCCATATCTTTTATTGACAACTGAAATCTATTATTATACGGAGAAATAGATTTGTCATAATCAGTACTTAAAGATATTAAATAAAACATTAGTGTATTCAGAGAATTACGTGTTATGGAATTTTGAAGAAAAGGAAAACAATTATAAGGATCTGTTTTACCAAAGAGATCTATCTTTATTCTTTCCATGCAAGCAGAGAAATCTCTATTCAACAAGTCTCTAAAAAAACCTCCAACACTTCTATATAATCCTTTACCTTTATAATAGAAAGCCATATCAACATCTATTGTATTAAGGAAGGAAAATTTCTTAGATTGAAAAACAGTATCTGGATACTTTTCTAAAATCTTTTCTTTTAAAATGTTCGCCCAAATATCAACTACAGGCTTTTTTAGAAAATGTTTCTGATATGCCAAAGAATCTTCAGAAGAAAATCTTGAATGTTTATCAGAAATAAAAGGCAGATATTCTTCATATCTTGAAATCATATAAAAAACAGCTGCAAACACATCAAAATTCAGCACATCTTCTTTGTTGTATGTTCTGAATATATAAGGAATATTATTTTCCTCAAAGAAATCTACTTCTATATTAGATATATCCGTTTCATACAACAAACCAACAGGAGAAATATGCAACTCATCATATATGGATTCTTTACTATAAGATAGTTTCGCACCTTTTTCTGCAATAAAAGTTTCCTTGCTTGTGGTTACCATAAAATTTGTCTTTAGTAGGTCTTTAAAAATAAAATTTATGGTATAACCTAACCTGTTTGTTTGTTTATCTATATAAATTACAAGCATATTATCTAAGTTCAAAGTTATCTCCTAAATACTTTCTTCTAACTTCTGGGTCGTCAGCTAACTCTCTTGGAGAACCAGCTTTAAATACCACTCCCTCTATTAACAGATATGCTCTATCAGTTATACTTAGTGTTTCATGAACATTATGGTCTGTTATCAAGACTCCAATATTTTTTTCTTTTAATGTAGCAACTATAGTTTGAATATCTTGCACTGCAATAGGATCAACACCAGCAAAAGGTTCATCTAAAAGAATAAACTTAGGGTCAGAAGCTAATGCTCTTGCTATTTCGGTTCTTCTTCTCTCTCCTCCTGAAAGTTGGTTACCATGACTTTTTCTTATCTTCTGTAAAGAAAACTCATTGAGCAAGGCTTCTAACTTCTCCACTCTCTGTTGCGGAGTATAAGGTTGAAATTCCAAGATAGACATAATATTATCCTCTACACTCATATTTCTAAATACAGAAGCTTCTTGAGGAAGATAACCTATTCCATTCTGAGCCCTCTTATACATAGGCATATCCGTCAAATCTTTATCATCTAAAAAGACTTTGCCCGAAAAAGGTTGTATCATTCCAACTATCATGTAGAAAGTTGTTGTCTTTCCCGCTCCATTAGGTCCCAAAAGTCCAACTATTTCTCCTTGATTAACCTCTATGGAGACATTATTAACGACTGTTCTTTTCTTATACTTTTTTACTACAGATTCGGTATATAATCTCATAATAAACCATTGCTGTTATTAAATAAAATGCAAAATTACTAAAAAAAAATTAGAAATTTTCATTTAATTAGAAATTAGTAATTAGAAATTAGTAATTATGCATAGCGACTAAAAGGTTTTTAATCGTTAATCCGTAATTACTTGAAGCAATTTGGCTGTCTTCTTTGAAGCCACCCCAATTTCTAATTACTAATTTCTAATTTCTAATTATTTTCTTGACGGTTTGTCCGCTGTTGGTTATTACTTTTACAAAGTATGTTCCTTGTGGAAGAGGGTTAAGGTTTATCTGATAGTTATAGGCATTAACTTCTTTTTCTAATAGAACTTTGCCCAATGGATTTAAAAGTTCTATACTATTTATTATTTCA
>JBGUWU010000009.1:0-33547 GCA_045221575.1 Bacteroidales bacterium | reverse complement strand
ATAACAACCACCATTATTGTTCTGTAGAGTATGTTCTCTGTCAAACCAATACAATGAACCTGTATTTTTGTATTTACCGGCTACAATGTAATAATTATCCCCATACTTTGCTATGCTATTTAAGCAGTTATTCATATCTGCACTATTAGAAGGTACGATTAATTCTATATTGCCCGTAACATATCTTCTCAGTTTATGTATTACATCTATATCCGATCTGCCACTATAGCCATTACTTATAGGATAATTATTAGTATTATTGTCTATATTTACATTGCTTACAATATTAAGACTATTATCTATAGGACAATACTCCATATCTTTTAGTTTTGGTTTACCTGCGGTTTGTATTATCTGCGTGAATGATAAAAACCAAGAACTCACTTTTATATCATATACCACAATAGAATGACCCGTAGATTCGTATGGATGATCCTGCAAAGCAACTGCTACAAAAACATCATTGCTGTTATCAACGTTCTCTATTAAATAACAAGGATCTTGCTTTTCTGGTTTCCTTGCACCACAAGTATATTCAAAGGCTGCACCTCCTGCAAAAGCCCACATCTGACTTTGGCAGTTAAATATATTTGTTTTATCATGTCTCATTATCCCAAATTCATGTAGCACTGGTTTTGAAAAAACTATTGAAATATAATTTTGTGTTTGTGTTAAATCATACAAAGTATAATCTGTCTTGTAATAATAGTATGGAATAGATATATCTGATAAATCGTAGTCAACAAAATAATAGGACAAACCATCATGACCAAGTGTAGCAACTTTTAGATGCTCGTGGTCTAAATAATAATCAATTTTATATAGTACAGAAACAACAGGTACAGAATAGTATTCCAATTGTCCGACACCGGCAAAAAGGTCACTTATCTTTATTTTTCCTATAAATCCATAACCACTATATTGGCCGCACATTATTATGTATTCTTCATTGTATATCTTAAAATCAAAAACATCAAGATTTTGAGGAATTATACCGTAATCAACTGTAGAACTATTTAAAGTTGTCTTACAAAAGTAAGAAATATTACTCTCTCTACAGAGTGTGATAATATTTTCATTATCAAGTTTTTCTACCTTTATAGTATTAACTTCTGGTTGAATAGCACGTGAAAACCTCTCGCTACTATTTGTTATAACTCCTTGCATCTGAGCAAAGGCTATAGTTTGCAAAAATACTGCTAAGCAGATAAATAATATTAATTTCCATCTCATATTAATTTGTTTTGATTAATGATATTGCAAAGTTAGGAAATTATTTTCAAATAACAAAATAAATAGAAAGAAATATTAAAATAATCTACACAAAGACAATGTTTTTCTTTAACGAGCGTAGCGAGTGGATATATTTTCGCTTCTGTTTAGGCAGTTATCTAAAAGTACATCCTAATAAAAAGACAGGTACTTCAACAGCACCTGCCAATCTATTCAACTTTTTAGTTCATATAATATTCATTTTATTTATCTCTAAGAACTTCTACACTTCCCTTAAATTCTACATTACGTATAGGTCCTCTACCAATAAATCTGTAGAAATAGGTTCCTGTTGGAGAATTAGTTTTATCTGGGTCCCAGAAATCTTCAGGATTTCTAAGGTCTTGAACAAAGTATATTCTCTTTCCATATCTATTGTAGATAGCAAGTTCATTATCTGGAAATGCTTGACCATCTATAAGGTTATGAATAGCAAACACATCATTAATTCCATCTCCATTAGGTGTAATAACAGTAGGAAACATTATATTATCATTAATAATTGTTATCAGTTTACTAATAGTGTCGTGACATTCGTATATTCTTCCTGAAGGCGATTGATTATATGTGTAAGCATCTAACAATACTTTATATTCTCCAGCAACACTTTCTCCTGCTTGTGGAGTCCATGTGTAAGTAGGATCATATCCCATCACGTTTTCAATAGAACTTTCGTCATTTTTATTTGTTTGATATTGCCAATGATAACGATTTGTTGAAATATCTGGAGTTGTAAGATTAATCATATGAATTGTTGGATTGGAAGCGTATGGCAAAGCAGGATCCCAACCAAAATCTGCCACAGGATTCTTAAACACATTGATTAAATCATCATATCTTATTGTGTCCTTACAACCATTTGCTGTTTCAATAGCAAGCATTAAATCATAAGTTCCACTTGTAAATTCAAAATAAGGATTAGGGTCTGTTGATATTTGGTCTCCTACTATCCAATAATGACTAATTGCATTGGAAGAAGTACTTCTTAATTGAAGTTGTAATGGTTCGCAACCTTCCATATATTCTAAGTCAGAAGTAAATGAAGCTAAACCAGCAGGATTAACAAGTATATTTATTGTATCTAAGCCATAGCAGTATAGAATTCCATTATAATTTGTTACTTGGACAATATATTCTTGATTTCCATTTACATTTTCTGGCAAATCTACTAATATCGTTCTCGTTGTTTCTCCTGTAGGTTCCCAATCATAAGCAAACGCACCATCATTTCCTGCATCTAATGTCATTGTTCCTCCTTCACAGAAAGCAGTATCTGCTCCCAAATCTACAACAGGAGTACGAACAATATTTAAGTGAGTTACTGTATCCCAAGGACAACCAAAAGCATCTACAATACTTATACTGTACGTTACCATTCCTTCTGCATCAATAGGTGGAGCAATCAAACCAGTATTATAAGCGGAAGATGATATATAAGGACCTTCCCAAATAACTGTATCCAAAGGAACTTGATACTGCCAATCTGTTGCTGATGTTTTACCTAAGTCCATCCACCAAGAACAAACCCAACCGTCGTCAGCTCCCCAGTTATCACAGACTCTAAGTTTCCATTCTCCATTTAATTCACAACCAACCAATGCATTAAATCCTGTTAAATCAACAACATCACAAGCACTGTTATAAGATGTACTTCCTTGAATATTCTGGGTAGGAGTTTGATAGAACTCAATAGTATCTGTCCAATAGTGAGTAGAATCTAAAGGAGAAGGACTACTTGAACCAGCTCCGATAACACCTTTGGCTCCTGTTAAATATTGATTAGAAAAACAATAAGTCCAACAAGTTCCCATTGCTGTTCCAGAATTAGATATACCTAAGTCTGCTCCATTTTGGTGAGTATTGTATTTTAAGGTTACTACTTGTCCATTAGGACATTCTATAAAGAAACCTAAGTCACCTATAAAACTATGTTCCATACTTATACATATATCTAAAACTTCATCTGCATCTTCTATCATTGCTCCTGGAGAAAAAGTAGTAAATGTAACAGGAGATTCATAACAACCCATACCTCCAGGCTGAGCACCTCCGTCAGGTATAAATGTTGTAGTATTATATTCCTCTCTCGCTGCTTGAGAAAAGGCTATAGTATCCATAATAATGTTTGAGTTAGCAGAATAACCTACAAAAATAGATTGTTTATCACCAGAACACATATCAGGAAGGTTTGCAACTGTTTTAATAGGATTTTGTGCTACACGAACACGAGCAGAAATAGCATTCTTACTTGAACAATGGTGTCCGTCTGTTGTATCTACAATTATAAGGTTTAGATTATAACCTTGTAAAAATGGATAATGGTGTTCAGTCATAGGATTACCATAAATGGTATCTCTTTCTTCATCACCATAAGTCCAATAATAAACACAATTTCCAGGTGTTTGAGTATATCCTACAACAGAATCCACCATATAGATAGTGCTATCTGGTAAGTATTTTTGCACTTGTATAGAATAATCACTGAAAGGAAATTCTGGCTTTGCATTAATTATCATAAGAGAATCACCTAAACACATATTCAAAGCATAAAAATCTATTATACTATAAGCCAAAGTATCTCCATCTATAATTGTATCATAAATAAGATTTCCTTCTGCATCATGTTTCTTTGCAGTGACTAAAGTTGTATCATATTCTATATTCAATGGTAAATCATGTCTTACTCCTAAAGAGTCTATTCTTGAATAAAAAGTATCAAGAGCAGCGACCACATCCTGACATAAGTCTTCACAAGTTATTTTTGCTTTCCAACCTGCAGAATTTCCTGCATCATCTGCAACAAATCTAAAGGTAAGACAACCTGAAACATCTGTTGGAGGAGGAGTTATAACAGCTCCTGCAAGCTCCATTTCATAAAAACTTGTACTTCCATCATTATCATTTACTATAGCAGGAGCAGATGTATTTTCACCGTAAAATATTTGCATTTCATCTCCTGCACCTAAATCAAAGTCTTCAAACTCTGCTGTAACTCTTTGTAATGCACCAGAAGGACAGAATGTAATTGTTCTATCTTGACTATTAGCATACTTTCCGCTTGCTCCTCCATTATCAACAAAATTAAAGTTACAACCTGTTTTAGTTGTACCATTTGTTGTAGCATCTAACTTTACTGTTGTTTGAGCATAAACATTGCCAAGCAAAGCAAACACTATCAAGAATAAACATTTAAAATATAACCTCTTCATTTTATTTTATATTTATTATTATCTCTATATTTATTTGAGCATTTTATTTTTCTCAAACACTCCTTATATATATAAACAATTTTCAAGGTGCAAAGGTAAATAAAAATACTAACTTTTTTTATTTTTTTTATTAAAAGTTGCAACAACTTCTCATTTTCACCTATAAAAAAATGAAATATACACCTTAATCAAAAAGAGTATTTTGGTTATTTTTCTTTGTTGTAATATCTTTTCCTAAATGTTGATAAGCTCTAAGTGTTGCTTCTCGCCCTCTTGAAGTCCGCATAAGAAAACCTTCTTGAATAAGAAATGGTTCATATACTTCTTCAACAGTTCCAGCATCTTCACCGACAGCCGTAGCAATAGTAGTTAATCCAACAGGTCCTCCTTTAAATTTATCTATTATAGCAGTAAGTATTCTGTTATCCATTTCGTCTAAACCATTCTTATCAACATTAAGTGCTTCTAAAGCCATCTTTGCTATATCCATAGTTATCTTTCCATCACCTTTTATTTGAGCAAAATCTCTTACTCGCCTTAAAAGTAAATTTGCAATACGAGGTGTACCTCTTGAACGAGAAGCTATTTCTAACGCTGCTTGGTCGGTTATTGGTGTGTTAAGTATGCGACAAGAACGTTTAACTATAGCACATAAAGTTTCGTGGTTATAATATGTAAGTCGGCAAGTTATTCCAAATCTTGAACGTAAAGGAGCGGTAAGCAAACCACTTCTTGTTGTTGCTCCAATAAGAGTAAAAGGATTAAGAGAAATTTCTACGCTCTTTGCATTTGGACCACTTTCTATAAGAATATCTATTTTATAATCTTCCATAGCAGAATAAAGATATTCCTCTACTATAGGTGAAAGTCTGTGTATTTCATCTATAAAAAGAACATCGTTTTTCTCTAAATTGGTAAGTATTCCTGCTAATTCTCCGGGTTTATCCAACACAGGACCAGATGTCATCTTTACATTTACTCCTAATTCATTAGCAATAATATAAGAAAGAGTTGTTTTACCAAGTCCTGGAGGTCCATGCAAAAGAACATGATCTAAAGCTTCTCCTCTTTCTTTAGCTGCCTGAACAAAAATATTAAGATTTTCTTTTATACGCTCTTGTCCTGTAAAATCATTAAACCCTAACGGTCTAAGGGCTTTTTCATAGTCTTTCTCTTGATTTGTAAGCCTATTGTTATCTGGGTCTAAATTAGGATTCATAACTATCTTTTAAGTCTTTATTTTAAGTTGCAAATATAGTATTTTTTTTCCATATATCTAAAAGATAGTTAAAAGCTTTTTTAAGTCCTAAAAAAAGAGCAATCTAAATCTCTTTAGAATTGCTCTTGCCAAACATCAAATATTTTGTATAAACTTAAATTTATCTTCTATTTCTTGTATTACTCCTATTAGTTGAACTATTGTTTTTATTTCTTTTGTTTGAATCTGTTTTTGTATTAGTTCCTTTTTTACGAGTGTTAGTTTTTACATCTGTATTTCTTTTGCGAGTATTATCTCTGTTTATATTAGTTGATTTATCATCAGTCTTTTTCTCTGTATCGTAGTTTCTTTTCTTAGTACTATCAGTGTTTATTTTTTCTTCTTTATTTTCTATTTTTATAGGAGTAATTTCTTTATTTCTTTCTTTATCAATCTCCCTTTCTGGAATAACATTTTCTTTATTATCTTTTCTCTCAAGATTATCTTTTTTCTCAATGTTATCTTTTCTTGTAGGAGTTATAGTTTTTTCTTCTTTTTTCTCTTCAGTTGGTCTTTTTGTTGTTACTCTTGTAGGTTTTTCCAAACGAGTGTTATTTACTACATTAGTATTTCTTTTATTGGTTGAGAAACTTTCACTATTTTCTCTATTTCTTGTTATTACATTATTATCTTTTCTTAAGTTTTCATCACTTATTTCGACATTTGGATTTTCTTTCTTAAAATCTGTTTCCATTTCTTTTTCGTCTGGAACATTACCACTCATATTATTCTCTTCTGCTGTATAATATTCGTTACGATTGATATTTCTAAATCCTGTACCTCTATTATTATTTGTATTTGTTCCACCTGAGTGAGATTGATTTCTCATTGATTGATTAGAAGCATTTGTTATTAATCTATCATATCTTTCGTTACTATACCAATCATTATGAAGATTGTGATAAGGGTCTTTTCTATAATCGTGATGATGTCTTGCACAATATGCAGCATAATAACCATCGTAATAACCATCTCTATAACCATTTCTGTAAGCAAAACTTGAATTATATCCGTATCTATTACTCCAACCAAAATAAGTATAGTAGAATGTTTCCCAATAATCATCGCAACCATCTATAACATCTAAAGCATAATCTCTTGCTAATAAAGAATAGTTAATTGCAGAACGATATTTATGTCTTGAATAAAGTCTACGTGCATAGTCATTGTAATACATTGCTTTTGACAAGCGATTATTTACCCAATATGAATAGTATGTTGAAATTTCGTATGCTTGATTTATAACGTAAGAAGTTTGTGCTATGGTGTTTTTTGCTTGACGTTTAGAATAAGAGTAAGAAGAAGTATAATAATTTGTATTTACATCATTATTTGCTGTAGAAGTAGTTACACAAGAAACAAGACATAAAGAACTTATTCCAACTATCAAACCTAAAATTAAATTCATTTTTTTCATAGTAATAAAGTTTTAAAAGGTTAAACATTTCTTTTTATTTATATATCAAAATTAATGCCAAAACTTAAAAATAAAAAAATGTAGGAGCATTTTTTACTCCTACAAAGGAAAATTATTATTAATAACCAATATTATGCATCTATATTAGCATAAGATGCATTTGCTTCAATAAATTCTCTTCTTGGTGCGACATCATCACCCATAAGCATAGAAAATATTCTATCTGCTTCTGCTGCATCGTTAATAGTTACATGTCTAAGTATTCTTTGTTCTGGGTCCATTGTAGTTGACCAAAGTTGATCTTCATTCATTTCTCCCAAACCTTTGTAACGTTGAATACTTACTCCTTTGCTTCCTCCAAGTTCTTCTATTATTGCTGCTCGCTCTTCATCTGTCCAACAATATTTCCTAAATGATTTACCTTTCTCTATAAGATACAATGGAGGAGTTGCTATGTAAACATAACCAGCATCTATTAACTCTCTCATATAACGGAAGAAGAAAGTAAGTATAAGTGTTGCAATGTGAGAACCATCTACATCAGCATCTGTCATAATTATCACCTTATGATAACGTATCTTTTCCATATTAAGAGCTTTACTATCCTCTGTTGTTCCTATTGATACTCCTAAAGCAGTGTAAATATTCTTAATAGATTCTGAATCCAATACTTTATGAGTCATTGCTTTTTCAACGTTAAGGATTTTTCCTCTTAAAGGAAGTATTGCTTGATGTTCTCTATCTCTTCCTTGCTTTGCTGTTCCACCTGCCGAATCTCCCTCAACAAGGAACAACTCACAAACTTCTGGATCATTACTTGAACAATCTGCTAACTTTCCTGGCAAGCCTGCAACTCCAAGAATAGTTTGTCTTTGAACTAACTCTCTTGCTTTTCGTGCTGCATGACGTGCTGTTGCTGCAAGAATAACTTTATCTACTATTTGTTTGGATTCTTTTGGGTGCTCTTCTAAATAAACATTGAGTTTATCTGCTATCATTTGAGAAACTGCACTAACCACTTCACTATTTCCAAGTTTAGTTTTAGTTTGTCCTTCAAATTGTGGTTCAGAAACCTTAACAGATATAACTGCAGTTAATCCTTCACGAAAATCATCGCCAGAAATTTCAAACTTAAGTTTATCAAGCATACCTTCTTTCTCTGCATAATTCTTAAGTGTTCTTGTCATTCCTTGGCGAAAACCTTGAAGATGTGTTCCGCCTTCGTGAGTATTGATATTATTTACGTATGAATGTAGATTTTCTGTAAATGTAGTATTGTATTCCATCGCTATTTCAATAGGAATACCATTTTTTTCTCCTTCTATGTGAATAGGTTCTGGAGTAAGTTTTTCTTTACTTCCGTCTATATAATTAATAAAATCTTTCAATCCTTCTGCAGAATAAAAAGTTTCTGTTTTAAAGTTACCATTTTCATCTGCATTTCTCTCATCTGTTATTGTAAGAGTTAAACCTTTATTTAAGAAAGCTAATTCTCTAAGACGTGTAGCAAGAGTATCATAATCATAAACTGTTGTAGTAAATATTTCATCATCTGGTAAAAATTCAACAACAGTTCCTCTTTTTGTTGTAGTTCCTATTTCTCTAACTGCATATAAAGGATGTCCTCTTTTATATTCTTGTTCATACACCTTACCATCTCTATAAACAGTTACATGAGTGTGCATACTTAAAGCATTAACGCAACTTACACCTACTCCGTGCAAACCTCCAGAAACCTTATAACTTCCTTTATCAAACTTACCTCCTGCATGCAATACAGTCATAACAACTTCTAATGCTGAACGATGTTCTTTTTCATGCATATCTACAGGAATACCTCTACCATTATCTTCTACTCTTATTGCGTTATTCTCTAAAATACGTACATCTACATTATCACAATATCCAGCTAAAGCTTCATCTATGGAATTATCTACAACTTCATAAACCAAATGATGTAGTCCATTAGTATTAACATCTCCAATATACATTGCAGGTCTTTTTCTTACGGCCTCTAAACCTTCAAGAACGTTAATATTCGCTGCTGTATAATTGCTATTATTAGTGTTTTTATCCATTTCTTATAATACTCTTTAAAAATAGGGTGCAAAATTACAAAAAAAATCAAAAACAACAACTAAAAAATACGTCATATTTTATCTAAAAAACTTGGTATTTTTATAAAAAATCTTAGTTTTTCCTATAAAAATCAACTTTTCGCAAAAAAAAGCTCATTTTTTTTGGTTTTTATATTTTATTATTATAATTTTGGCAAAATTTTAGTAATTTTAGAACAATGAAAGAGATTTTGTTTAAAAAAGAAGAACTACTTAATTTGGAATTTTCTCTAAACAGAGAGATTCTGCGCGCTAACATGTCCAATGCATACGCTTGCACAACACTTGCGGGTTGTAATACAAGAAAATATCATGGCTTACTAATAGTACCTCAACCAAAAATAGACAGCGACAACCATGTACTCCTCTCTTCTTTGGACGAAACTGTGAGAATAAATAACGAAGATTTTCATTTAGCTTTACACAGATACAAAGGAGGTATCTATTATCCAAAAGGACATAAGTATTTAGATTCTTATTATCTTAAAAATCTTCCTATAACTACTTACGCTATTGGAGATATAATTTTAACAAAAGAAATGCAAGTACAACAACGTAGAGATAGACTCCTTATCAAATACACTCTACAACAATCTCCCGTAAATATAACTTTACAACTACAACCTTTCTTAGCTTTTCGTCAAGTACATAAACTTTCTTATAGGAACGACTTAGCTGATACTTCTTGCTCTAAAGTTGAAAACGGAATAAGTTTTCAATTGTATAAAGAATATACACCTTTATTTATTCAATTTTCTAAACATTTTACATACGAACATAAACCTGATTGGTATTATGATTTTGAATACATACAAGAAAAAGAAAGAGGTTATGATTATTTAGAAGATTTACTTGTACCTGGAACTTTCTCTATTGAAATGAAACCAGGAGAGACATTTTATATTTCTTGTGGTATAGAAGAAGGTAGTAATCCTCTATTACTTAGCAGAGATTTTAAACGTGAAGCGAACAATCGTTTTGATATAACATGTATGGAAGATGTATTAAAACGTGCTGCTCGTATGTTTTTCTGTCGTCAAGGCATGGAAACAAATATTGTTGCAGGTTTCCCTTGGTTTGGTCGTTGGGGAAGAGATACATTTATTAGTCTTCCTGGATTATGTTTAGGAGTAGATGACATGAATCTTCTGCTTTCTGTAACAGATACTATGCTTAAAGACTACAGAGATGGGTTATTCCCTAATATAGGTAGAGGTGTGAATGCTGCATACAATAGTGCTGACACTCCTTTATGGTTCTTCTGGTGCTTACAACAATATATTAAGATAACAGGTGATGATGCTAAGATTTGGAAAAAGTATTCAAAGATAATGAAATCTATCATCAAAACCTTTGAACAAGGAACCACAAACGTTAGAATGGAAAGCAACTATCTACTTTGGCAAGGTGAAAGTGGCAAAGCATTAACTTGGATGGACGCTGTGATTGACGGCAATCCTGTTACACAAAGAAAGGGTTACGCTGTTGAAATAAATGCTTTGTGGTATAATGCAGTAATGTTTACTCGTTCATTGGCAGAAAAATATTGTGATGACGCGTTTCTTAGACAATGGGACGATTTCGCAATTGCTTTTCCTACTGCTTTCAAAGAAATGTTTTGGTCTAAAGAAAGAGGATACCTTGCAGACTGTTGCGATGGTATAAGAAAAGATTTTTCTGTTCGTCCTAATATGATTTTTGTTGCTTCTTTGGAATATTCTCCTTTAAGTGAAAAAATCAGACAACTTATAATAGAAAAAGTAAAAAGTGAATTGCTTACTCCTCGTGGTCTTAACACTCTTTCGCCAAAAGATGAAAAGTACATAGGACACTACTTCGGTAATCAAGCTCAAAGAGATAGAGCATATCACAATGGAACAGTTTGGCCTTGGCTTTTAGGTGCTTTTTGTGAAGCATATTTAAAAATGTATGAAAAAGAAGGCTTACATTTTGTTGAAAAGATATATCGTGGCTTTGAAGACGTATTATGTGATTATTGTGTTGGTAGTATTGCAGAGGTATATGACGGCAATCCTCCATTTAAAGCGGGAGGAAGTATTTCTCAAGCATGGAGTGTTGCTGAATTAATAAGAATAAAATATTTGTTAGACAACTATAAATAGCTAACGTTTTTATTTACTTTAATATAAACTAATAAAACAAAAGGAGAGAATAGATATGAAAGTATTGATGTTTGGTTGGGAATTTCCTCCACATATTTCAGGAGGTTTGGGTACTGCTTGTTTTCGTATGACTGAAGCTTTAGTAAAACAGAATGCTGAGATTCTCTTTGTTGTCCCTCATAGATTTGAGGACGAAAGAGAAAACGGTTCTCGTATAATAGGAGCCAACGAAGTAAAGTTTAATATCTTTTCTCCTGTACTTAAAAAATATTGTAAAAACATTTCTTTTATTGAGGTAGATTCTCAACTTATACCTTATGTAGGGCAAAGAGATTATTATAATATAACAAATCATAATTATCAACATCAAACCGTAACAGACAGTCATTCTTTGTTCCGTTCTTTTGATTTTTCTGGAGGATATGGAGAAAATCTTTTAGACGAAGTAGATAAATATGCATTAGTTGCTTCTCAAATAGCCAAAGACTATGATTTTGATGTTATTCACGCTCATGATTGGCTAACATACCGTGCTGGCATTGTTGCAAAACAAGTTAGTGGCAAGCCTCTTGTTATACATGTTCATGCAACGGAATTTGACAGAAGCGGAGAAAATGTCAATCAAGTTGTATATAACATAGAAAGAGAAGGAATGACAGCTGCTGATCATATTGTAACTGTTAGCAATTACACAAAACGTATTGTTGTAAATCGTTACGGACAACCTTTAGATAAGATTACAACAGTATATAATGGAATAGAAGAACAAGATGCTAATATACGTAAAGTACCTAATCCTTTCGGTAAAAAAATAGTAACATTCCTTGGTAGAGTTACGTTTCAAAAAGGACCAGATTACTTTATTGAAGCAGCGGAAAAGGTAATAAAAAAAGATAAAAACATTATCTTTGTTCTTGCAGGCAGTGGAGATATGCTTAATCGTATAATTGCTTTGGTCGGAAAGAAACGTATTTCAGAAAATTTCTTCTTTACAGGTTTTCTACGTGGTAAAGATGTAGAAAGAATGTTTAGAATGAGCGATGTTTATGTTATGCCTTCTGTTAGCGAACCTTTTGGCATTTCTCCTTTAGAAGCAATGAGAGAAGGTGTTCCAAGTATCATAAGCAAACAAAGTGGAGTTGCTGAGGTCGTTTCTTATGCAATGAAAGTTGATTTTTGGGATATTGATGCTATGGCTGATGCTATTTATTCTCTTACTCACTATCCTGCAATCAGTAATATGATAACAAAAAATGCTTCTGCCGAATTACATAAAATAAATTGGGATAAAGCAGCAAAAGAATTAATAGAAGTATATAACCATGTAAAATAGTTTAATGATATGAAGAATATTTGTTTTTATTTTCAGGTACATCAACCTTTTAGATTAAGACCTTATCGTTTCTTTGACATTGGAGAAAGTCATAACTATTATGATGACATTCAAAATCGTTGGCTTTGCAGACGTATCGCCGATAAATGTTATCTACCAATGAATGCTCTTTTGTTGGAACTAATAGAAAAACATCAAGGAAAATTTAAAGTAGCTTTTTCTATTACAGGAACTGCATTAGAACAGTTTATGGAATATACTCCAGAGGTTGTAGATTCTTTCAAAGCATTAGTAAACACAGGTTGTGTAGAACTTTTAGGAGAAACATACATGCACTCTCTTGCTGCTTTAAAAAGTGAAGAAGAGTTTGCATCTCAAGTAAAGATGCACACCAAACTAATGAATGATGTATTTGGAGTAAGTCCTAAGGTATTCAGAAATACAGAGTTAATATATTCTGATGAAATTGGTAGAATGGTTCGGCGTCTGGGATTCAAAGCACAATGTATTGAAGGAGCTAAACAAATGTTAGCATGGCGAAGTCCTAACTATGTATACGAGCATAGAGATCATAATGGATTAAAACTACTTTGCAAAAACTTTCAACTTTCAGATGATATAGCTTTTCGTTTTTCTCAATCTTCTTGGGCTGAATTCCCTTTAACTACTGAAAAATATGTTCATTGGCTAAATGCTGTTGATAATCCAGAATGTATTAACTTGTTTATGGATTATGAAACATTTGGGGAACATCAATGGAAAGAAACAGGAATATTTGATTTTATGAGATACTTGCCTGAAAGAGTATTCTCTGATAGTGATTTTGGATTTGAGACTCCAAGTTTTCTTGCTGATAATCTAACTGCTAAAGATGTTCTTTCTACCGTTTCTCCTGTTTCTTGGGCAGATGAGGAGAGAGATATTAGTGCTTGGTTAGGTAATGATATACAAAACGATGCCTTCGATCAAATCTATGACTTGGAAGAACAGGTTAAAAAGACTAAAAATAAAGATTTGTTAAATGTTTGGCGACATCTACAGACATCTGACAACTTCTATTATATGTGCACCAAATGGTTCTCAGACGGAGATGTGCATAAATACTTCAACCATTACTCTTCTCCATACGAGGCTTATACAAATTATATGAATATCCTTAGCGATTTTCGTTTAAGTTTGAAGTAGTAAAATAGAATCAACTCTTAATAAAAAAAAATCAACTTCTAAGAAATTAAAATCAACTCTTTTGCATACAAAGATCAACTTTTAAAAATTTAAAATCAACTCTTAATAAATTAGAATTTGATTTCCGTAAATTAAAACGAAGATTTATTAGTATTAAAACGCTGTTTCTTGGAAAGGAAATGGCGTTTTGTTATTATGTCTGTGCTATTTTGTAAAAAGTCTTGAGTTTTTGTTGTTAGAATTACAAAAAATACTATCTTTGCAACACTCAAAGTAAAACAAAAACTATATGGCATCATTTAGAATCACAGGTGGCAAACATTTGAGCGGCGACTTAGTAATACAAGGTGCTAAAAACGAGGCTCTACAGGTTATTTGTGCTACACTATTAAGCAAAGAAAAAATTACTATTCATAATATTCCAAACATTAGAGATGTCAATAATCTTATATCTCTAATGGAGTTTTTAGGCTGTAAAGTAAAACAAGAAGGCGTAGGCTCTTATTCTTTTCAATGTGATGATATTGACGTTGATAAGATGTATACCGAAGAATGCAGACAAAAGACAAGAGCTTTAAGAGGAAGTGTTATGCTTATAGGCCCTATGCTTTCAAGATTTCATAAAGCTCATATACCTACACCTGGAGGAGATAAAATTGGTAGAAGAAGATTAGACACTCACTTCAATAGTTTTGAGAAACTTGGAGCAAGAGTTTCTTATAACTTTGAAACAATGTCGTACGAAGTTGAAGGTAAAAATCTAAAAGGTGCTTATATGCTTTTAGATGAAGCTTCTATAACAGGTACGGCTAATGCTATTATGGCAAGTATTTTTGCAGAAGGAACAACAACAATATTCAATGCTGCCTGCGAACCTTATCTATACCAACTATGTAGTATGTTAAACAGAATGGGAGCTAAAATATCTGGAGTAGGTAGCAATCTTTTAACCATAGAAGGAGTATCTGAATTAAAAGGAACAGAACATACCTTATTGCCAGATATGATTGAAGTCGGTAGTTTTATCGGTTTGGCAGCAATGACACGAAGCAATATAAGACTGAAAGACGTTCATTGGCAACATCTTGGAATTATACCTGAGATTTTTTCACGTTTGGGTATAAAAATAGAGAAAGAAAACGATGATATGCTCATTCCTCCTCAAGAAATATATGAAATAGAGAAATTTATGGACGGTTCTATTATGCATATTTCCGATGCTCCTTGGCCTGGATTTACTCCTGATTTGATTAGTATTGCTTTGGTTGTTTCTACTATGGCCAAAGGTTCTGTATTAATTCATCAAAAGATGTTTGAAAGCCGTTTGTTCTTTGTAGATAAACTAATAGATATGGGAGCAAAAATAATACTTTGCGATCCTCATCGTGCTACAGTTATAGGTAATGAACGAAAATACCCATTAAGAGGAATACGTATGTCTTCTCCAGATATAAGGGCGGGTGTTGCTCTTTTGATTGCTGCTTTAAGTGCAGAGGGAATAAGCATAATAGATAATATAGAACAAATAGATAGAGGCTATCAAAATATAGATACTCGTCTTAACAATATAGGTGCTGAAATAGAAAGAATAAACTAATACCGATTATTATAATACATAAAACAATATGACAGAAATAGAAAAATATTTACAAACAATAGACTTAGCAAATATTGAATTTGATTTTGAAAAAGAACGTTTTGAAACTTGGGGAGATAGAATAGAAATATATCTTAATGGGAAGCCTTTCCCTAAGATAGATAACAATGTAAATATGGCTATTATTGGAGTTCCTGAAGACAGAGCTTCTGTAAATAACAAAGGTTGTGCTTTTGCTCCAAATAGGGTACGTTCTTTCTTCTATCAACTTATGCCTCAAGATGAGAATATAAAAATAATAGATATAGGAGATATAAAACCGGGTGCTACTATCAACGATACTTATTTTGCAATCTCTGAAGTAGTAAGCAAACTGCTTGAATATGGCATTATTCCTATTGTTATTGGAGGTAGTAACGATATATCTATTGGTGTTTATATGGCTTACGTAAAGCTTGCTCAAATAATTAATATTCTCAATGTTGATTCTCATTTAGACTTAGTCAGTGAAGAAACAGACGTTACTGATGAAAATTTTATTCATCGTTTATTATGCAATGAACCTAACTATCTATTTGACTACACACACTTAGCTTACCAATCATATTTTGTTGATAAAAAAGCCTTAGAGTTATTAGATAGTCTTAGATTTGAATACAAACGTTTGGGAGAAGTTCAACGCAAAATAGAAGATGTTGAACCAATGATAAGAGATGCAGATATGTTACTTTTAGACCTTGAAGCAATAAGAGCATCTGATTCACCTGCTTCTTCTTCACCTCATGGTTTGTATGGTGAAGAATTTTGTAAGATTGTTAATTATGCAGGAATGAGTGATAAACTTACTTCCGTTTGTTTTACTGGTTTAAACCCTATAAAAGATTCTCAAGACCGTTCTGCTCAAATTGTTGCTCATGCTATTTACTATTTGATTGATGGATATTTATGGAGAAAACAAGACTTTCCTTATAAGGATAAAGAAAACTATTTAAAGTTCAACGTTCAGATGGAAGAAGAAGGTGGAGATGTTGTGTTCTATAAGAGTAAGAAATCTTCTCGTTGGTGGGTAGAAGTTCCTTGTTCAGGAGAATCTAAGTATAAATACCTACGACATTATATTGTTCCTTGTCTTTATGAAGATTATGTTGCGGCAATGAATGGACAAGTTCCTATTCGTTGGCTTATTGCTTATAATAAAATGAATCTATAACCCTACACTAATCATTCTTAAACTAATATAATAATGAACACTATTTTAATTGTTGATGACGAAAGGGCTATAAGAAGAGCCATGAGGGAAATCCTTGAGTTTGAAAACTATGAGGTTGTAGAAGCTGCAGATGGTAGAGAAGGATTAGATGCGTTAAAGCAAAGAGTTTTTGATGTTATCTTTTGCGATATAAAGATGCCTAAGATGGACGGTATAGATTTTCTTTCAAAAGCTAAAGAACTTTCTTCTACTCCTATTGTTATGATTTCTGGTCATGGTACTATAGCAACTGCTGTGGAATGTTTAAAAAATGGTGCTTCAGATTACATAGAAAAACCTTTAGATTTAAATAGAATACTTACTTGCGTTAAACAACAGATACAGAAAGCCAAAGAAGGTATAACCCTTAATCAAAAACCTTCTGTAAAAAAAGCCAAGCCTATATCTAATACTTCTTCAACTGTTATTATAGGAGAGTCTTTAAAGGTAAAACAAATGTTGGCTCTTATTGACAAGGTTGCTCCAACTGACGCTAAAGTACTTATAACAGGAGATAATGGAACTGGCAAGGAACTTGTTGCTAAAATGTTGCACGAAAAAAGTTTAAGATATAAGAATCCTTTTGTTGAACTTAACTGTGCTGCAATACCTAATGAATTAATAGAAAGCGAATTATTTGGACACGAAAAAGGTTCTTTTACTTCTGCTATTGCAAAACAAAAAGGTAAGTTTCAACTTGCTGATACAGGTACTCTGTTTTTAGATGAAATAGGTGATATGTCTTTAAACACTCAAAGCAAAGTACTTCAAGCTATACAAGAAAAGAAAATTCTGCCTGTTGGTAGTGAAAAAGAAATTCAAGTAAATGTGCGTATTCTTTCTGCTACTAATAAAACACTTAGACAAGAAATAGATGAAGGCCGTTTTAGAGAAGATTTATATCACAGAATCAATGTAATAGAAATAAAAGTTCCTTCACTAAATGAAAGAAGAGAAGATATACCTTTACTTGCAGAACATTTTCTTAATCTTATTGCAACAGAGAATAATACAGAAAAAAGTATTATAGAAAAAGATGCTATGAAATTTCTTATGAATTATGACTATAAAGGCAATATAAGACAACTAAGAAACATAATAGAACGACTTACTATTCTATCTGATAAAACAATAACTCTCAACGATGTAAAAAGTTATCTATAAACAAGTAATCAAAATAATAATTATACAAATAAAAAAAAGCACTTAACCTAAAGGATTAAGTGCTTTTAGTTTGATTTAAATGTTTTTATTGTTTGCTTATAGCATCTCTCATTTCAGTATCAGCTTGAATATTCTTCATTTTATAATAATCCATTATTCCAAGATTACCTTTACGGAAGGCTTCTGCCATTGCAAGAGGCACTTCTGCTTCTGCTTCAATAACTTTAGCACGCATCTTTTGTGCTTCTGCTTTCATTTCTTGTTCAGCTGCAATAGCCATACTTCTTCTTTCTTCTGCTTTTGCTTGTGCTATATTCTTATCTGCATTTGCTTGATCCATTTGAAGTTCTGCTCCAATATTCTTTCCTACATCTATATCTGCAATATCAATAGAAAGAATTTCAAAAGCAGTACCTGTATCCAAACCTTTAGCAAGCACAACCTTAGAAATAGAATCTGGATTTTCTAATACAAAAGCATGAGATTCTGCACTACCAATAGATGTTACAATACCTTCACCAACACGAGCAAGTATTGTTTCTTCTCCTGCTCCACCGACTAATTGATTGATGTTAGCACGAACTGTTACTCTGGCTTTTACTATAAGTTGAATACCATTTCTTGCTACAGCTGCAACAGAAGGAGTATCTATAACCTTAGGATTTACACTCATTTGAACAGCTTCAAACACATCTCTACCTGCAAGGTCTATAGCTGTTGCTGCTTTAAAGTCTAATGCTATATTTGCTTTATCAGCAGATATTAAAGCATTAACAACTCTTTGAACATGACCTCCTGCTAAATAATGAGCTTCTAATAAATCACTGCTAAGATCTAAGCCTGCTTTTTTACTATTTATCATAGCATTAACAATAATAGCAGGTGGCACTTTACGCCAGCGCATAAACATAAGTTGAAGCAATGATATTCTTACTCCATTTAATACACATTGAAACCATAGATTTACTGGTATTAGATAAAAGAATATTGATAATAATACAAATCCTAATACCGCTATTACTGCAATAATTGTATAAGACATAATTGTTAAATTTTTATGATTATTAATTAATTTTATTTACTCTTATTTTACTACCACTTACTTCTTCTACTACTATATCTGTTTCAGGATCAAGAAAAGAAGTAGAAGTATATACTTCCATTCTTTCATTATTAATGAGTGCAGTACCCATAGGTGCTAAACGTGTAATAGTCTTTCCTTTATCTCCTACATTGACAGTAGTTTTTATCTCATTAACTTTTGATGATATTTCTTCATTTTGAGCGAAACGTTTCCACACTTTAGTTTTCAACGACCAAATAAGAAGAACGACACATATTAATACATCAAAAACTATTACTATACCACCCCAAAAAGAACCATATTCAACAAACACTTTGTATATACCCCAAATAGAAAGGCCTACACCACTTAAGCCTGCTATTGTTGTACCTGGAATAGCAACAAGTTCAAGTACTATTAAAGCCATTCCGCATACCAATAATAATATAATAAATAACAAATCCATAATACTTTAATTATTTTTTTTATAATTTATAAACTACAATATATTTTAACGCACTTCTGCTTTTAATTCTTTATGTTCTAATGCTATACACATAGGTTTTAACACATCATAAGAACCATGTCTTACAGCACAAAGACCTTTGTAATGGATAATATTTGTACAAGATACTGCTTGTTCTTTGCTTAGCTTACATATAGTTTCCAAACAATCTATAACATAATCAAAGGTATGAACATCATCATTAAATACAATAAGTTCATTACCACCTTCTTCTATGTCTGCAAAGCACGTTCTTTCTTCAGTTTGTTCAAAATAATTACCCATATTTTTAACATTTTACATTCTTTGAGGAACATCTATACCTAACAAATGCATTGCTCTCTTTATAACCTCTCCTGTAAAGTACGCAAGACATACTCTTTGTTGCATAATATCAATATTTTCTTCTCTAAGTATGCTACAATCTTGATAGAAAGTATTAAAAGCTTTTGCTAAAGAATATACAAAGTTAGCAATCAATGATGGAGAATAGTTTTCACCTGCTTGTTTTACTACATCTGGAAATGTTGATATAGTTTTTAAAACATCTATTTCTTTATCATTAAGAGTTATATCCTTATTTATTTTAACATCTTCTACTTTAACATTTTTCTCTTCTTGAGCCTTACGAACAATAGACTGAATACGAGCATACGTATATTGGACAAAAGGTCCTGTGTTGCCGTTAAAATCTATACTCTCTTGAGGATTGAATAACATCGTTTTAGTAGGATCTACTTTTAATATAAAGTACTTTAATGCACCCAAAGACAATGTATTATATAGTTTATCAGCCTGTTCTGCAGTTAAATCTTGCTGTTTTCCTTTTTCAAGAGTCTGCTGTTTTGCTACTTCATACATTTCTTGCATTAAATCATCTGCATCAACAACAGTACCCTCACGTGACTTCATTTTTCCATTAGGTAACTCAACCATACCATAAGAAAGATGATACAAATCCTTAGCCCAATCAAAACCTAAACGTTGCATAACTTTTTTTAACACCTGAAAATGATATATTTGCTCATTACCAACAACATATACAAGTCTATCAGATTTAAAGTCGCTATGTCTTAAGCATGCTGTACCAAGGTCTTGAGTCATATATACACTTGTTCCATCTTTTCTGAGTAAAAGTTTTTCATCTAAACCTTCATCTGTAAGATTTATCCAAACGCTACCATCTTCTCTTTTATAGAATACACCTTTATCTAAGCCTTCTTTAACTAAATCTTTACCCAAAAGATATGTTTGACTTTCATAGTATATCTTATCAAAATCAACACCCAAACGTTTATATGTTGCATCAAAGCCTTCATAAACCCAAGAGTTCATTTTCTCCCATAATTGTCTAACTTCAGGGTCTTTTTGTTCCCATTTAACAAGCATATTTTGAGCCTCTTGCATAATAGGAGCAGACTTCTTAGCCTCTTCTTCACTCATACCTTTGCTAACAAGTTCAGCTATCTCTTCTTTATAATGCTTATCAAACACAACATAATATTTACCAACTAAATGATCACCTTTTTCTCCACTACTTTCTGGTGTTTCTCCGTTAGCATATCTAAGCCATGCCACCATACTTTTACAGATATGTACTCCTCTGTCATTCACAAGATTAACCTTCTTCACATCATATCCATTAGCTTTTAGTATCTCTGCTACAGACCAACCTAAAAGATTGTTTCTTATATGTCCAAGATGTAAAGGTTTGTTAGTATTTGGTGAAGAATATTCTATAACTATAGGACTTTCATTCTTAGATGCGTGATAACCAAAAGTTTGATTGCATTTATTTTTATCTAAAAATGTATTCCAATATGCTTTATCACATACAAAGTTAAGAAAACCTTTAATTATATTATAGCCTGTTATTATAGTGGAGTGTTCCATAGTTTTTTTTGCTATATCCTCAGCAACTTGTTCAGGAGATTTCTTAGCAATTTTAACGTATGGGAATACAACTAAGGTATAATCGCCTTCAAATTCTTTTTTTGTTGGCTGAAGCACAATATCCTTAGGTTCTGTATTTAGTGAATATAATTCATTAATAGTTTTTGAAATATCTTGTTGTAACAATACTTGAATCATGGTGTGTTATATTTTTTGCAAAGTTAGTAAATTTTATTCTATAATCTACAAATATTGAATAGAAATTTATATTTAGACATATAAATTCAACCATTAATTCTTCAATTCATTTAAATAAATCTTGATTTTAATTTACAAAGAGTTGATTTTGATTTACGAAGAGTTGATTCTAATTTACGAAGAGTTGATTTTATTTTACGAAAAGTTGATTCTAATTTTACAGTAGTTACTTAAGGACATATCTATCTATTAATACATATAGAAAAACGACCTGTATTTTCGTACAGGTCGCTAAATAAATAAGCGTTTTATTAAAAAGCAAATTAATCTTCGTCTTTGCTTTCTTCTTCGTAAGCTTTCAATAGTTCATTTTGAACATCAGTAGGAACAGCTTGATATTCTGCATACTTCATTGTAAACATACCTCTACCAGAAGTTAATGAAGAAAGTGCAGTAGAATATCTGTTCATTTCAGCTAAAGGAGCCTTAGCCTTAATTACTTGATGTTTGCCTTCTGAATCCATACCCATAACTATTGCTCTTCTTCCTTGTAAGTCAGTCATAACACCTCCCATAAGGTCAGCAGGAACAGTAACTGTAAGGTCATAGATAGGTTCCAAAATCTTAGGACCTGCATTCTTGAAAGCTTCTTTAAAAGCGTTTCTACCTGCAAGTTTGAATGCCATTTCATTACTATCTACTGGGTGCATTTTACCGTCAAATACATTAACAACAATATCTCTTGCGTATGAACCAGTTAATGGACCTTCTTCCATTTTTTCCATTATACCTTTAAGGATAGCAGGCATAAATCTTGCATCAATAGCACCACCTACGATACAGTTATTGAATATAAGTTTTCCACCCCAAGGTAGTTCATGCTCTTCTGTGCCACGGATAGGATACTTAGTTTGCTTAGCCATTCCTTCTGTATATGGTTGAATATATAGATATACTTCACCAAATTGACCTGCACCACCAGATTGTTTTTTATGTCTATATGATGCTTCAGCATCTTTAGTAATAGTTTCTCTATAAGGTATCTTTTGAGTATAGAACTCTGTCTTTACTTTATATACGTTGTCTAAGTACCATTTTAGTATATTGATATGGAATTCACCCATACCACCTACGATAGTTTGTTTACTTTCTCTTGCTATTTCATATCTAAGAGCTGGATCGTGAGCAGTAAAGTCATTCAATGAAGCACCAAGTTTTTCTTCTTCTGTAGAATCAACAGCCTTAATAGCAGTAGTATAAATAGGTTCTGGATATTCTACTTTTTCCATTTTAACACCTTGGTTCTTAGCTCCTGTAAGAGTATCACCAACCTTAACAGCTTTAAGTTTGATAGTAGAAATAATATCACCTGCAACTGCTTTATCAACAGTTGTACGATTCTTACCTGTATTAACACTTATTTGAGAAAATCTTTCTTTACTTGCGTCTCTTGAATTTACTAAGTCAGCACTTGCAGCAACTTCACCTTCAATAACCTTCATAAAGGTAATTTCTCCAACATGTGATTCATTCGCAGCTTTGAATACATATACAACAGTATCTTTACTTGCATCGTAAGTAGGTTTTTCACCACCATCATAGTTTAAAGTATTAGTTGCTTCGTTTGGAGCAGGTACATTATTGCAGATAAACTCTATCATTCTGTCTATACCCATATCTTCTTTAGCAGAAACACATACAACAGGGAATACACTTCTGCTTGCTATACCCATCTTTAAACCTTTACGTATGTCTTCCAATGATAAATCACCTTCTTCAAAGTATTTCTCCATCAAACTATCATCACCTGTAGCAGCATTTTCTACAAGTTTCATTCTTAGTTCTTCTACCTTATCGCTTTCACTTGCTGGTATATCTTCTATAGTTGCTTTACCACCACCCTTTGGATATTTATACATCTTTTGAGTAATAAGGTCTATAAAAGAATCAAAACCTAAACCAGCATTAATAGGATATTGAACTAATGTTACTTTTTCACCAAATTCTTCTTGTAACTCTCTTGTGTATTCATCAAAATTTGCTTTTTCAGCATCAAGTTGATTCATAGCAAAGATAATAGGAGTATTTAAACGATTAGCATATCTAAGAGCTACCTCTGTTCCTACTTCTATTCCACTTTGAGCATTAACTACCACAACTGCTGCTTCACAAACAGGTAAAGCACTCATTAATTCACCTTGTAAATCTGTAAAGCCTGGTACGTCTATTACATTAACTTTTTTATCACCATTTTCAACAGAAACAACAGTAGAAATCACACTACCTTTTCTTTCTATTTCTATATCTCTATAATCTGAAAGAGTGTTACCATCTTCTATTGTTCCTCTTCTGTTAATCACACCTGCATTAAAGCCTATAGCCTCTGCCAATGTAGTTTTACCTGCTTTATTACCACCAACTAAGGCGATATTTCTAATCTGTGAAGTATTGTATATTTTCATTTTGATTTATATTGTTTATATTATTTTATTCTAAAAAGCGAGGTGCAAATTTAATGTTTTTATTCTAACTACGAAAATTTTACTATAAAATTTATAAAAAAAAAGACTAAGATTAACACCTTAGTCTATCAAAATATTTTCTTTTTGTACATCTGGAGGGAGTTGAACCCTCACGCCATTGCTGACAACAGATTTTGAGTCTATCGCGTCTACCATTCCGCCACAGATGCGTCTTTCGATTTGCAAAAGTATAACATTTTTTTTATCTAACAAATATTTTCATAAAAAAAAGTTCTAAAAAAAACAACACTCTTCACAGAGTGTTGTTTTTCATGAAAAGAAAATTATCACTTAATTTGTGAATATATTACTTATTGTAATTCATGTATTACTAAACCTGAACGAAGTTTTGGTTCAAACCAAGTTGATTTAGGAGGCATAATGTTACCCGTATCTGCTATTTCCATAAGTTGATTCATACTAACTGGATAAAGAGCAAAAGCAACCTTCATTTCTCCGTTATCTACTCTACGTTTTAATTCACCTAAACCTCTAATACCTCCAACAAAGTCTATTCTCTTATCTGTTCTTAAATCTTTAATACCAAGAACTTTATCTAATAGATTATCAGACAAAATACTAACATCTAATACACCTATAGGATCATTAGCATTAAATGTTCCTTCTTTAGCAGTTAAGCGATACCATTCACCATTCAAGTACATTGAATATTCGTGCAACTTAGCAGGTTTGTATATCTCTTTTCCCATATTTTCTACAGTGAAGTTTTCTTCTATTTTCTTAATAAAATCAGCCTCACTTAAACCATTTAAATCTTTAACTACACGGTTATAGTCTATGATATGTAGTTGAGAAGCAGGAAAGATAACAGCCATAAAGTAATTATATTCTTCATTACCTGTATGGTTAGGGTTCTTAGCTTTTCTTTCCATACCTACGTTTGCACCAGCGGCACTTCTATGATGTCCGTCTGCTATATATAATGCAGGTATGTCTTTATCAAATATCTCTTCTATTCTCTTTATTTTTGCATTGTCATTTATTACCCAGAATGTATGTCCAAAGCCATCTTCTTTAGCTACATAATCATATACAGGTTTTTCATTTTTAACAATACTATTAACTATTTCATCTATTTCTTTATTATCAGGATAAGCAAAGAAAACTGGCTCAAGATTAGAGTTAGTTACATCAATAATAACTTGTCTTTCTGCTTCTTTTTTCTTTAATGTTAATTCATGTTTTTTTATCTTACCTTCAACATAGTCTTCTGCGTATGCGCAGCCTACAATACCATATTGAGTTCTACCATCCATTGTTTGAGCATAGATATAAAGTTTAGGCTCTTTATCTTGAACTAACCAACCTTTAGCTTTAAAATCTTCATAAGTTTTAGCAGCTTGCTCAAATACCTCAGGAGCATTACTTGCTGTACCCTCTTTTAAATCTATTTCTGCCTTGGTAATATGAAGTAAAGAATAAGGATTATTTTTAGCCAATTCTCTTGCTTCTTCACTATTTATTACGTCGTATGGTTGTGCTTGCAATTGTTCTGCAATTTCCACTGGAGGACGAAATCCTCTAAATGCTCTAACTTTTGTCATAGTTTTATCTTTTTTATATTCTATTAAATTACATTACTTAGTGAGTTGCAAAAGTACATAATATTTTTATCATTAAATAAATTATTACAGATTTTTTTGAAAAAATATTGTATTTTTGCACTTTAATATCGAATACTAAATGACTAACGAAATAAACACAGAAGAATTATTTGAGAATTATCGTGTAGTAGTAGATAAAGGTCAATCACCATTGAGAATAGATAAATACCTTATGGTGAGAATAGAAAATGCTTCACGTAATAAGATACAACAGGCGGCAAAAGCAGAATGTATTAAAGTTAATTCCAAACCTGTTAAACCGAATTACAAGGTTAAACCTAATGATATTATACAGGTCTTTCTTACAACAGAACCAAGAGAGATTGAAATAATACCACAAGATATTCCTCTTGATATAGTGTATGAAGATTCCGATTTATTAATAGTTAATAAACCTATGGGTATGGTAGTTCACCCTGCTTACGGCAACTATGATAAAACTTTAGTTAATGCTCTTGAATACTATTTTCAACATACTAACCAAACAGATACACACCCATTATTAGTACATCGTATAGATAAAGACACTACAGGATTACTTGTTATAGCTAAGAATGAAACAGCACAGACCTTACTTGCAAAACAGTTTTACGACCATACTATAGAACGAACCTACACTGCTTTAATATGGGGAGACATGAAAGAAGATTATGGTACTATAAATAAAAACGTTGCAAGAGATATTAAAGACAGAAAACGTATGGCCACATACGAAGACAGTGAAATAGGTAAGCGTGCTATAACTCATTGGAAAGTATTAGAACGATTTGGTTACACCACTCTTATTCAATGCAACTTAGAAACAGGTCGTACCCATCAGATAAGAGTTCATCTTTCTTCCATAGGACATCCTCTATTTAACGATGCTACATACGGAGGATATAGAATACTTAAAGGCACTACATTTTCTAAATATAAACAGTTTATACTTAACTGTTTTGATATTCTACCACGTCAAGCTTTGCATGCTACTACTCTTGGTTTTACTCACCCTACTACAAAAAAAGAAGTATTCTTTACCTCCAATCTTCCAGAAGATATGTCAAACGTATTAGATAGATGGAGAAAATACACTCAAACGAATTAGAAAATTAGTAATTAAATAAAAAGAACGCCGAATCATTTTACTGAAACGGCGAACAACAATTTATTAATTTCTTTTACTAACTTTTAAATTTTACTTCTAAATCGTTAATCCAAACTTTTAACTTCTAATTTCTAATTACTAATTTTTTACAGTAATTTGGCTGTCTTCTTTAAAGCCACCCCAATTTCTAATTTCTAATTACTAATTTCTAATTAATCGATTGTGTCTGGGTCTATAACATCTACCTCATCAACATCTTCCATATGCATACTTTCTTCCTCACTCATATCCTTATTAGCTTGTTCCTCTACTAATCTATCTTCAGTTGAATAATCACCATGTATCAACTTAAAGTTTTGATTGTTTTTACCATTCTCTATATCATCTAATGTTGTCTCTTCTTCTTTGTCATCATAATCTTTATCAAAGTCATCTTCAGCAATATTTTCTTCCACTCTAACCTCAACTTTAACCATCAAGTACGCCTCTTGAGTCTCCAATGGAACTAAAAACATAGGAGTACCATCTGGTTTTTCTACCCTTTGAATATAATCCATAAAGCCCTCTGCATACGTAGTATTAAACAACTCCATATCCTTTTCTTGAAGATTCTTATATGAAACAATAAGTCTTTTCTTTTCTACTTTTGGAGCAGATTCAGATTTTTTAGTAGTCTTTGTCGTGATTTTCTTAGTAGTAGTTTTAGAGGCTTTCTTAGTCGTAGTTTTAGTGGTTTTCTTCTCGATAGTCTTACTCGTAGTAGTTTTCTTTGTTGTAGTATTTTTTGTTGTATCTTTCATAACGCTATTACCTAAAAATTTTTTGCAATATTAATAAGATTTTTTTAGTTGTACGTTAATTTTACAAAAAAAATACAAACATTTTATTAAATAACTAATAAATAAACAGATAGAAATATCCTTTTATCTTAGTATCTCCACAACTCCTGTAAATTGTTTTACCGATGAGCCATTCTTAACACTAAGTATATAGAAATATGTTCCTACCACGCAGTTTTCTCCACAGAATGAACCATTATAATGACTTTGTTTAAACACTACTTTACCTTTTCTGTCTTTTATTATTAAGGTGTTATCAGGATATTTATCTATATTCCTTATAAGAAAACAATCATTTATTCCGTCAGCATTAGGAGTAATATAATTAGGTATCATTATATCTACTTTTTTATTTGTGTCTTCTATATGAGATATATTCTCAACCTTATTAGGTATATCATTTTTCTTATCTGTTTTCTTTGGATTAACATTAGAAGAAGGAGTTGTATTATTCTCTATCTTAGATGGAGGATTAGGACTATAAGCATCGTCTATATTATATGGCATCACCTCTTCATCGTTGGTTTCAAAATTAATATCCGAGGCATTATTTTCTTTAGTATTTTTATTAGTTGTATCTATGTTATTTATAGTAGTTGAAGCGGTAGTATCTTGTATTACTTGAACTATATTATTCTCATTATTAGAATTATTTGTATCAGAAGATGTATTATCAATATTATTAACTATCAGCACAGCAACAGTAGAAATTAAGGCTACACTAACAATAGAAGTAACAACCTTAGCACCTATTGACATAGCATTCCATGTTTGAGAAACAAAAGACTTTGCACCTGTTGTTTGGGCAGAAGTAGAACTACTCGGAGTAGATGATATTTTAGTTTCTATATTACTCCACAAGTTATCTTCTACAGGTGATTGACCTTCATAAACATTATCTCTAAATAATTTATCTATATCCATACTTCCCTAACACGTTTTATTTTTAATCTGAACAAGTTGTTGTTTTAACATAAGCCTTGCTTGAGACAGTGAAGTTTTAATTGTATTTGCTGTTGTTTCCAATCTTATAGCTATTTCCTTAATAGAATACTCTTCAATAACATACATATTAAATATAAGTCTCAACCTTTCAGGTATATTATTTAAGCATTGCATCAAATCTTCTTGACTATATTCATATTCTTCTTTCTTGTCATCTATTTTATTTACTAATAATTCATATTGTTCTATATCTACTATTTGTCTCTCTCTCTGCTTCTTTTTAACATAGTTAATACATTGGTTAGTTACTATGGTTCTAATCCATGAATAGAGAGTCTTTTCATTGATAAACTTATATGAAGAAAGTGATTGAAAAATAAGTATAAAACTGTCTGTTAGTATATCATTGCATTCTTCATTAGTGGATAAGTACCTCCTACAGACAAACATCATTTGTTTGTTATAGAGGTAAAAGAGTTTTTTTTGAGCTTCTGTATTACCTTTCTTGCAAAGTGATACTATATTTAGTAAATCTTCATTGTTCATCTATATATATAAACAATTTTTTATAGTAAAAGGTAAATAGATTTCTAAACTTTTTTTTGATTTTTTTTATTTCTTGAATAATATCTTAGAAGAATAACTATCTGTTTTTTTATTATACAACTTGATTATAAAGGTTTTATCTTTAAACTCAGAAAGATTTAAACTATTTGCACCTTTTTTTAATTTATATTGTTTTAATAGTTTTCCATCTATATTATATAGTATAGCATCTGTTGAGTATTTACATTCCACATTACATATATTATTAGTTGGATTAGGATATACTTTTACAGGATTAGTGTTAATATCATTCAATCCTACTGCGTTAATATCTCCCATAGCCATAGTATATTCTCCTTCAAACAAAAAATTAGTCTTCATATATCCTTTATTACTTGTTATAGGTGAGCAAGGAATATGTGTCCAAGCAGAGTTTTTATCTCTTCTGTATAGTAGTATCAAGGAATCTCTTTGAGTATATTCTTGTGCTAAGGTAGTGTCAAAAGCAGAAGAATAACTTGCAACCTCATATCTAAATAATCCGTGCATATTCTCACTATTCATATTCAATCCTTCAATAGTCCAATAGTGTTGATTAGATAAACGATTAACTCCCTGAGGCAATTGTTGTTCTTCTTGTCCTATCCAATGCAATGTTGCTCTAACTAAACTACTATCATTTATATTGTCTGTCTTTAGTCTAAAATAAGTATTAGGGAAAATATAAGTAGTGTCAGATGTTTTAATCATTTGAGCATAGTCAGTAGTAAGATCCATAAACTCTTCATCATAATCTATCATAGCATTAGTAGGTTCAAAAGGCAGATTATCAATATGCAACGTTGCTTCACTACCATTAAAAACTACATAATCTTTTATACTATGGTATTCATCATCAAAGAAAGTAACAGGAATACGTGAAGTTGCTATTGTTTTAGTACTATCTGGATAAGCTCTTTGCTTTATAGTTATTATAGCATCTCTACCCAAAAACTCCTTATGTGTTATCTCATAATGAGGAGTAGAAGCAGAGAATACCATACAATCAAAGAAAGACGTTAAGTCTATGCCCGTACGTTCAGAAAGATAATCTCTTAACATCTCACTTGTAAGGTTAGAGAAATGAAAACTATCTATCATAGCTCTTACTGCTGCAAAGAAGTCTTCATCACCAATATATTCTTTTAAAGACAATGTAACCTCAGCACCTTTATCATATACAGTAGAACTATAAGTCTGAGTGCTGTCTGGTTCTGCTATAGGGAAGTAACCTTCTGTTCTTACCACATCTGTAAGTACTTGTTCATGCTTTGCTCTAAAAAAATCTCTTGCTGTTTGTTCTCCATATATCTTAGATAAAGAAAGGCGTGTAGTAAAGCTTGTCCAACCTTCATTGATCCACATATCTCTTGCTGTCTTACATGTTATATTATTACCAAACCAAGAGTGTGCTAATTCATGAATAACATTAGACATACCGTTTATTTCTCCTGTTACTGCTCCAGAAGATAAAGAGATATTATCTACATGTTCCATACTACCTATAGGAGTAACGCAATAACCTACTCTATTAAAGGCAAACCTGCCAAAACTTTTTTCTAATGTGTCAAAAGCCAAAGGCACCCTATCAAACATCTCTTCTATAATATTACTTGTTGATGGGTTTAGATAATGAACAGTAAGTGGAATATCACCATAAACAGAATGTATTGTTGAACTATATTCATAAAAATCTGCTATAGTCATAGATACTAAATAAGGTGCTATCTCTTGACTAACTGAATAATAATATGTAGTAAAATCACTTGCATTTGTAAGACTATCTAACATTCCTGTACATCTTGCCTGTCTATCATTAGACACAGATATATTCAGATTATATGTTGCTTTGTCATCAAAAACTTCTTTAACAGGAAACCAACTACGAGCGTATGAATGAGGATAATCTTCAAAAGCTACTCCTATAGTATATATTAGGTTAGCATCATAATGTATTCCTCCCCATCGTTCTACTACTTGCCCACCATTATAATATATTCTAATATTCAATGTATCGCCTGCTGTATAACTAAGGTTTAGATTAAGATTTAGATTATCATAATCATACATAATAAGACTGCCATTATTCATATTAACAATAGAATCTACATTATGATTCTTCAGCATCAAAGCCACCATATTACCATTCTCCAAAGCTAACATCTTTATATCGGTATAACCTATATGATGCTTACTTATCTGATTATCTACATTAAGATTAATATCATAATGCAACACATCTACCTGAGCCATAGCACTGACAGACAATGCAAAGAAACTTAATAGAAATAATATCTTTTTCATCTTTTTTTATTAATAAATCAACATAAACTCTCCTGTATAATCTTTGACGTATGTAGGGTCAAACTTAGAGTAATATAACAAATGATAAACATAAACACCTTGAGGACAAAATTGATTCTTATACTTACCGTCCCAACCTTCTGTTATATCATCACTCTCATACATAAGCGTTCCCCACCTATCAAAGATTTGAAACCTATATATTTGAACATCTTCACTATTCGGGATAATCCTAAATCTGTTTATCTGTTCATTATCATTCATAGGCATAAAAGCGTTCTCGGTATATATTATCAAAGGCCTATCTACTTTATAATATAATGTGAGAATACTATCACAACCTTTAACTGTTTGCAGTTCTTGAACGTATGTTCCTGTCTGTTCTGCATAAAAACCATGTTCTGTGTATGGTTCTTCCGTTGTAGATATTTCTTTATATTCTATATGATATGCAGGATTAACAGTTAAGTCTAATGTAACAGAACTTGGACAACCGTCAGCAGAGAGATACTCTTTGGTATATAATCCACTCTTATTTTCACTAAAATTATTATCCTTATAAACTTCGCCCTCACATATCTCTGCAATCACAGTATCCACAAAGGTTGCTAAAACAGTAAGATTTAACGTTATCAAACTATCACATTCATTATCATTATGTTTTATATATGTATATGTACCTGGAGTTGTTAGAAGTTGATCATAAAACACTAATTTTTCGCCTCTACAAATACTGTCTTTTATTGTCTTTATGTTTAATGGATTAACAGTAAGTATCAATGTAGTAATATTGCAAGTGTTTTCTTCCATTATTGTATCATTATAGACAACAGATGCATCAAACGTTATACCTCTAAACTCATACACTTCTCCTTCACATATATTCTCTATTATAGTATCATAATTAGTTGCAATAGAATTGATAGTTATCATATCGTAAGCATTACACAGTTCTCTTACCTCCACATTATCTATAGCAAAATCATTACCTCCTCCGGTAATATTTTGATTAACTATCGTTATAGTAGCAGTAGTGTTTGCACCGCTTGTCCAAATTTGATAATATTCATGCCATTCAAACACAGTTTGAGAAAGTGAGAATATATCTCCTACCATCTGTCCATCAATAGAGAACTGAAACCTTGCAACATTAGCACTTGTTGCTCCATTATCTGCGTTAGCACCTTGAAATTTAACCACATAATCAGTATAAGGGCTTACATTTATAGTAGTTTGATATACTATTCTTCCAGGGTCAGTTGCACCATTTGCTATAAGCATTTTTCCGTCATGAGTAGCGTTTATCCAAGATTCATGATAATTATGAGGATTGGTTCCCACCGCATAAGTACCTTCATTCCACAGAGCTCTATTTCCTGTTGTTCCAACATATTGTAAAGCGGAATAAAAACCTGTATTACCTAACTCAAAATCTCCATTAGGTACTAAGTTCTCTCCACCTAAAAAGGTAGCATCTACTTCTACAATAGCAGTAGAAGATTGATGAATTAACAAAGTAGGGTGCAAAGAATCTGAAGTGTTTAAGGTATTCTCTCCATTGGTCTGCCAAGATATAAGATAAGGCTGAATTGTCCCCTCTTCACTTAATGATAAGGTTATTGTTGTGTCATTATTAGTATAAAATGTAGTATCATTAGGTGTTATCTGCACTTCGCACTCCATCTGAGCCATAAGTCTAAGACTAAACATAAGTAATAAAATAAACACAACCTTTCTCATAGTCTTTTTATTTTGTTCCGTGCAAAAATACAAAAATTTTTCAATATTTTCTAATTTCTAATTCCTAATTTCTAATTAGATGTAATTTCTCATCACTAATTCTTTTATAGAATAAACGTCTGTTGGTAAAAAGAATAGGGTTGATTTATTGTAAAAATTAAAGTTTTGATTATGGTAATAAAAAACTGCCTCTTAGAAATCAAGTTTTTCTAAAAGGAGATAAGGCATTCCTTGTTCAA
The DNA here is from genome assembly GCA_045221575.1 of Bacteroidales bacterium. Lineage (GTDB taxonomy): Bacteria > Bacteroidota > Bacteroidia > Bacteroidales > P3 > Scybalousia_A. Next base: position 78 of record JBGUWU010000009.1, on the reverse strand, counting down.
AAACGAGCTTTTTAAATACGAAAACGCCGTTTTTGTTTATAAAAACCAAGTCTTTGTGAAAAAAGAGTTGATCTTTTT
>JBGUWU010000008.1:0-17334 GCA_045221575.1 Bacteroidales bacterium | reverse complement strand
AGGAGGGGATAAGGCTGTTTTTGGTTAAATCTTCGTTTTCGTATAAAAAGACTTGGTTTTCTTTTTCAAAGACTTGGTTTTTGTGTGTGAAAACCTGGTTTTTATACACAGAAAACGGCGTTTTTGAAATTAAAAACGGCGTTTTTTAGCCTTATAAACAAAAAAAATAATCCAATGGCTTTAAGTTTTATCTCAATTGTCAAAAGACACTATTATAGTCTTTGCTTTTCAAATAATGGTTTAAGGTAAGTAAATAGTTTTTGCAAAAACTTTACCTAAAACCACCGATTATTTTATGCAAAGATAATACATTTTTTTGAAATATACAAATTATCTTTTATGTATTTTTCTTACTGTAAAAGAAAAAGAGGAAAGAATGAGTTTTTAATACTTTTGTTTAAGTATTTTTCAATATTTTATTTCCTAAACTATTGTTTGTGGATTTTCTTTAGAGCGGTTTGAAGCTCCTTATCTAAGGTCACATAAATAGAATAGAAGTATTTGTCTTCATAGAGGTTTTGTGCTATATAAGCTTTCATCAGTTGTTTTATTTCTGCTTGTTCCGAAAGAGGTAGGCTTTGTTTTTTTAATCCGCCATTCTGTGCTGAGACAAGCATATTATTAAGTTCTGCATTCGTAACAAAGTAGTGTTTTAGAAAATCATCACCACCAGAATACTTAGCAAAGACTTTACGATTTCTATCCACATAATCAAAACAATACTTAAAGATAAAGCCTTGGCGAATAAGGTTTTTATAGTATTCACTATTCTTAGTGTATGAAAAAGGAAGAGTAATATCTGGTTCTATGCCACCTCCGCCATAAACAATACGGCCTTTTTTTGTTTTATATTTATATTTATCGCTATGACTTATGGTGTCAGAATTGGTCTCCATATTATTATATCGCTCAATAAAGTCTTCATAGTATTTTTCAGCATCACCATTAACATAAGGTCTTTGAATACATCTGCCGGAAGGTGTGTAGTATCTTGCAACAGTAAGTCTTATTGCACTTTGGTCTGGTAAGTCTTTCTGCTCTTGAACTAATCCTTTGCCAAAAGTTCTTCTGCCTATAACAGTTCCTCGGTCGTTGTCTTGAATACAGCCACTGACGATTTCAGAAGCACTTGCTGACAACTCATCAATAAGAACTGTCATTCTGCCTTGCTCAAATAATCCTCCACCTGTTGCATAGAAATCTTTTCTTGGTCTGTTCTTACCTTGAGTATAAACAATAAGATCGCCCTTAGTTATAAACTCATCTGCAATATTTATTGCTTGATCAAGAAAACCTCCTCCATTACCTCTAAGATCAAAGACTAACTCCTGCATACCTTGATTAGTTAGATATTGTAAGGCGTTATGCACTTCGGTATAAGAATTAGCGGAAAACTCATCTAATTTTATATAACCTATTGTTTTGTCTAACATACCAAAATAGGCAACAGCTTTGGTTTCTATCTTATCACGTGTTACTACAAAAGAAATAAGATTTTTAACTCCTCGTCTATATACTCCGAGTTTAACCTTTGAACCTCGCTTACCTTTAAGATAGTGTAGCACAGTGTCGTTAGTAACGTTTTTAGTAAGGTTTTTGCCATCAACTTTAACGATACGGTCGCCTGCCATGATGCCTACTTTTTCGGAAGGACCTCCTTTTATGGTGCGAACAACGACAATGCTATCTTCAACGATACGAAACTGAACACCTATGCCGTCAAAATTTCCTCTAAGGCTTTCGTTCTCTTTTTGGACTTCCTCTTTGGTTAGATATAAGGAATGAGGATCCAATTCATCTAACAAAAGAGAAATTGCTTTATTGGTTAAACTATCTCTATCCACCTCATCAACATATTGATTTGAGATAAGGTTTATCACATAGTTAAGCTTGTCGGAAAAAGCATCGGTTTTACTGTCCGACATTTTGGGAATAATAGAACCTATCACTAAACCCAAAACCAAACAAATAAGAGAAACAGGCAGCAGGTATATTCGTTTTTTCATCGGTTTTGTCTTTTAGAACTTACCCGTTAGCCAACGGAATAAATCATTGCCATTTGCATATATCAACAGTGCAAATAAAAGAATCATGCCAACCATTTGAGCACGTTCCATAAACTTCTCGCTCGGCTTTCTTCGTGTTATCATCTCCCAAAGAGTAAACATAACATGACCTCCATCTAATGCCGGAATAGGAAGAATATTCATAAAAGCAAGAATAATAGATAGGAATGCAGTCATATTCCAAAACAGATGCCAATCCCAAACAGAAGGGAATAGAGAGCCTATTGCTCCAAAACCTCCTATCTGTGTTGCACCTTCTTTTGAGAATACGTATTTGAATTGTTTTACGTATGAAACCAAAGTGCTTACACCTTGAGATATACCTTTTGGTATAGACTCAAAAAAGCCATAGTCTTTGTGTATTGTCTTTACTTCTGAAGAATAATCTTTTTGATATGCCCCTATCTTACCCTCAGAATTAAGTTGAATGGCAACAGTTTGAAGAATACCGTCACGATAAAAAGAAACATTAACCTTTCTTCCTGCATTACGAGTAACCATATTCGCAAACTCAGAGAAAGAAAGAGTAGGTTTATCATTAAGAGCGACAATACTATCTCCTATACGCATTCCAGCTTTTTGTGCTAAAGAGTTATCAACAAATCCTCCTACAACAAAAGGAAAGCGAGGAACTGCGAACTGTTTTTCCCCATTGCCTATCATTTCCTTGCCAAACGTTTCAGGCAAGTGTATCGTTTTCTTCTCACCTTGTCTGTCTACAACAACATCTTTACCATTGTTTAACAGTATCTCATTTACCGCATCTTTTATCTCCCAAGCCTTTTTGCCATTAACAGATATGATTTTGTCACCATTTTGAAAACCATACTTAAGTGCTGTTTGATTGTAATCGTATCCGTATGGTGTGTTCTGTATCGGTAGATGTTCTGTTCCCCATACAAACATAATAAGGGAATAGATAACAAGAGCAGCAACGAAATTAACTATAACACCACCAGAAACAATGAGTAATCTTTGCCATGCTTTTTTTGAACGATATTCCCAATGTTCTGGTTCTTTGTTTAAAGCATCTGATGAAGTATGAGTTTCATCTACCATGCCAGCAATAGAACAATAACCGCCAAAAGGTAACCAACCAATACCCCATTCAGTATTGTCGGGATATTGTTCAAACTCTTTAGGACTTTTCTTTGAGAAAAAGGAGAAATGCCATTTGCCTTTATATTTCTTTGCTCTAAGAAGAGAGAAGTAAGGATTGAAGAAAAGATAAAACTTCTCTACTCTTGTCTTAAATATTCTTGCAAAGCAATAGTGTCCAAACTCATGTATGATAACAAGAAAAGACAGGCTGAGCAACAATGCTATTATTTTCATATTAAGTTGTATTCTTTAAAGATTAATTAAAATACTATTCACTTACGTTTCTACCATGACAGTTTTTATACTTCTTGCCAGAACCACAAGGACAAGGATCGTTTCTTCCTACTTTCTTCTCTACATGAATAGGCTGACGTTTTTGTTCTTGTGTTGAATTGGTAGAAAGTTGTGTCTCCTCTCTTGAAGTCTTCATTCCTTTTCTGTCTGTCTTAGGTTCTTCTGTTTCGCGTATGTTGTTAGTTGCGATAGGAAGAGTGGCACGACAAAGGAAAGAAGCGATGTCTCTATTAATATCTATAAGCATATCTTCAAACAAGTTGTAGCTTTCTAACTTGTAAATAACAAGAGGGTCTTTTTGTTCGTAAGAAGCATTTTGTACATTTTGACGTAAATCGTCTAAGTTTCTAAGATGTTCTTTCCAAGCGTTATCTATAATTTGAAGAGTAATACTCTTTTCTACTGATAATGCTATTTCTTTACCTTCGCTTTCGTAGCTCTTCTTGATTGGAGCAATAGCATTGATAGTCTTTATTCCGTCTGTGATAGGGAAAGCGACATTCTCAAAACGTGAAGAATTGGTCTCCACCAAATGTTTTACAAATGGGAATGCAAGAAAAGCTATCTTGTCCATACGATCTTTGTAGAACTTATAAACAGCATCATAGATATCATCTTTGATTTGATTGTGTCTGCCTTTGTTGAATGTTTCTTCATCAATAGGAAGTTCAAAGCCAAAGGTCATCATAAACTGAGAATGTAATTCTTCGTAATTGTCTTCGTTTCTATCTATAAGGACTGCAATACAGTCGTATATCATATTAGATATATCAATAGCAAGCTTATCTCCATAAAGAGCGTTGTGTCGTTTAGAATAGATGACAGTACGTTGATTATTCATAACGTCATCATATTCCAACAAACGCTTACGAATACCGAAGTTGTTTTCCTCTACTTTCTTTTGGGCTCTCTCTATACTACGAGTCATCATTGGATGTTGAATAACTTCACCCTCTTTAATGCCAAGTCTGTCCATCATTTTCACCATTCTCTCTGAGCCAAACAAACGCATCAGTTTATCTTCCAAAGAAACAAAGAACTGGCTACTTCCTGGATCACCTTGTCTTCCGGCACGTCCTCTTAACTGTCTATCAACTCTTCGGCTCTCGTGTCTTTCTGTACCAATAATAGCGAGACCACCTGCTTCTTTTACTCCTTCTCCAAGCTTAATGTCGGTACCACGACCGGCCATATTTGTTGCTATGGTTACTGCTCCTGCTCTACCGGCAAGTGCTACAACCTCAGCTTCTTTTTGGTGAAGTTTAGCATTCAATACTTGGTGTGGAATACGTCTTAGCTTTAACATCTTGCTAAGCAACTCAGATGTTTCTACATCTACTGTACCAATTAAAACAGGTCTTCCTGCGTCTCTTATTGCTTCAACCTCTGCAATAACAGCAGCGAACTTTTCTCTCTTTGTTTTATATATAAGGTCTTCGTGGTCAATGCGGACAACAGGACGATTGGTTGGTATAGTTACAACGTCTAACTTGTAGATATTCCAAAACTCGCCAGCCTCTGTTTCTGCTGTACCGGTCATACCTGCAAGTTTTTTGTACATACGGAAATAGTTTTGAAGAGTGATAGTAGCATAAGTTTGAGTTGCTGCTTGAACCTTTACCTTTTCTTTCGCTTCTATTGCTTGATGCAAACCGTCTGAATATCTTCTACCCTCCATAATACGACCTGTTTGCTCATCAACAATCTTTACTTGGTCATTAACAACGATGTATTCAACATTGTTTTCAAATAAAGCGTATGCTTTTAACAGTTGGTTAATAGTATGTACTCTATCGCTTTGAACTGCAAAGGTCTGCATTATTTCTGCTTTCTTCTGTGTTTTTTCCTCTGCAGACAGTTCTTCTTTTTCAAGTTCTGCTATCTGAGAGCCGACATCTGGCAGAATATAAAACTTAGGATCTTCTCCTAACTTTGAAAGGAAGTCCATACCTTTCTCTGTTAGTTCTATCGTATTGTGCTGTTCTTCTATTACAAAGTAAAGTTCATCATCTACAACGTGCATTTCTTTCGCTTGGTCTTGCATGTAGAAGTTCTCAGCATTAAGCATAAGTTGTTTCATACCTTGCTCAGAAAGCAACTTAATCAATGCTTTGTTCTTTGGCAAACCATGATGAGCTCTAAGTAATAATTTACTACCCTCTGCAACATCTTCCTTAGTTCTGTTTTCTTTGTTAAGTATATTTCTTGCGTCTGCTATAACTTGAGTTACAAACTGACGTTGTGCATTGTATAGTCTTTCTATTATAGGACAAAAACGTTCAAACTCTTGATCTTCTCCCTTAGGTGTAGGACCAGAAATAATTAAAGGAGTACGTGCATCATCTATAAGGACACTATCCACCTCATCGACAATAGCGTAGTTATGTTCTCTTTGTACTATCTCGTTAGTGTTGTTACACATGTTATCTCTCAAGTAGTCAAAGCCGAACTCGTTGTTAGTACCGTATGTTATATCACAGTTATAAGCCTTACGTCTGCTTTCAGAGTTTGGTTCATGTTTATCTATACAATCAACACTTAAACCATGAAACTCAAACAAACGTCCCATCCATTCGCTATCACGTTTTGCAAGATAATCATTAACAGTTACAACATGAACACCTTTACCTGGTAAAGCATTAAGATAAATAGGTAGTGTTGCTACAAGGGTTTTACCTTCTCCAGTAGCCATTTCAGCTATTTTACCTTCGTGAAGAACTATACCTCCTATAAGTTGGACATCGTAATGAACCATATCCCAATGAATCATTGAACCACCTGCCATCCATTCGTTCTTATAATAAGCTTTGTCGCCCTCTATACGAATAGCATCTTTGGTTGCAGAAAGATGTCTATCAAAATCTGTCGCAGTTACTTCTACTTCTTCATTGTCAAAGAAACGTTTAGCTGTTTCCTTAACTACAGCAAAAGCTTCTGGAAGAATCTCCTGCAAAGTGTTTTGTGTTTTCTCGTATATCTTCTTATCTAAAGACTCTATATGTTCATATAATTTTTGTTTCTCTTCAACAGGCATATCAAAATCTGTATCTAAACGATTTTGTATACTTTGTTTTTCTTCTTCTTCTGCCTTTACATTTGATTGTATAAGGTTACGAAACTCTATTGTCTTAGCTCTAAGTTCATCATTAGAAAGATGCTGAATATTATCATAAGCAGCAAGACATAATTTAAGTTTAGGATTTATTTCCTTTAAATCTCTTTGCGATTTGTTTCCAAATAATGCTGTTAAAAAATTTTTCATTATATGTTTTTTTCTTTTTTGGTATTATTAATCAATTTATCTTCTTTTTCCTGTTTAAGTGAATACAAGTCTAAGGCTACCACCATAGAAGTCATCGCCCAAAATGGTATAGCTAATTTATCTGTATCCAAAAAATTATTCATCACTCCATGAATATAATAAGTAATAAGGCTAATAGTAATTAACAAACAAAGGTTAGCCAAGCCTCTATCTTTTATTCTATAATATGATCTTATACCTATATATATGGTAAAGCCAAAAATCATCATCATTGTAATCATTCCAAATACTCCTGTTTCACACAAAGGCCCCAAATACTCACTATGTGCATTACCCAACGTACCTTCATTGGTTGAAATAATCGTTAAATCTTTTGACTTCTGAAATCGTCCATATTCAAATTGATAAGTGCCAAAGCCCCAACCTACCAAAGGTCTTTCTTTTGCCATTTGTAAAGCACAAGCCCAACGGTTAAGTCTTTCCGTATTGGAAGCATCTGTACTTATATTACTCATTGATTGAATATGCTCAGATATATTACCGGAGGAGTCTTGAGAGTTTTCTGACATCTTACTTAAAATAAAATTCCAAGAAAGAAACAGAAGCAATACTCCAACAACACCTAAGCCGATAAGTGTTCTTTTTTTCAGTTTTAGTTTAATAAGTAACAATATTCCTCCTGCCACAACTACACTTATCCACGTTGCTCTTGCATAAGAAAAAACAAAACCAACAATTAAGCAAATAGCAATAAAAGCAAAAAGAACTCTTATATATATATTATTGTATAATGTTTTCTTTGCAAAAAGATAGTATAAAGATATAGGCAACAACAAGCCTATTGCAGCACCGTAAGCGGTGTGGTCGTTGTAGAAAGGCATCATTATATAGTCTGCATAATCGTGGTCAAAACCTTTAAGTGCATATTTTATTGTGGAAATAATGATAACAACACTCAAAGAAAAACCATAGCAAGCAATAAACCATAGTATTTTTTTTGAGTCTTTAAATATGAATAACGCCATAAAGTAGCAAGGTATTACAAACCATAGTCTTGCTAATATATGTTTAAAAGAAACAAACAAATCGGTACTAAAACAACTGCTGATTACTATCCATACAATAGAAGCAATAACACATAAAGAAACAGGGTGAGTAAATATCTTCTTGTCTATATGTTTTTGTAATGATAGTTCAAACAAAAAGACAACCATCATAAACAATAACATCGGTTCTGTAGGAAGAGTAACCGAAACAACCTCATATTTGGTAAAAAGACTAAATGGAGTAAATAATGCAACTGCAAACATGGTATAATGAAATTGCATTATCATAAACATAAAAGCTAAAGCAAGCAAAGGAACAAAAGCATACCAATTTATACCATATTCCACCGCCACATATCCAACTAAGATGAATATGAAACAAGTAATTCCTATTATGACTGAAGTAATTGTATTATGCTTGAACAGACTCGTCATTTTCCTTAACTGAGGAATTGTTTTTTTCTCTTATGATTATAACTTCTGCTGCAATAAGAGTACATAGTAGCGCCGATATAAGTACGATGATACTACGTTTTGGTCTATCTTTTGTTTCGGAAGGAGTAGCATATTCCACAACATAGTCTGTAGGTATGTTTGCTTCAACATCAACAACAGCTTGTTCATAAGAATCGTTCCACTTTTCTATTAATTCCAACTCAGCATTATAAATATCTACAAATCTTCTTATCGTAGGACCATACTTTATAAGAGTAGCCATTTTATTTTCCAAACGTTGAACACCAGCGGTGTTTCCTGCTGCAATTTGTTTAGACATTTCTTGCATGATACGATCTGCAGATGTTTCAGGACTGTAGATATTGCTTTCTTCCATAACAACGCTTGCAGAATCCATATATCTTTTTAATTCATTTTCTACTCTCTGTTTGCTTTTTTCTAAGCAAGATTTAATACTATCTGCTTTTGCTTTCTTCATCTGGTAACGCAACTCTTCTAATTGTTCTGTCATATAATTAGCGATACCAGAAGCAACCTTTGGATCTTTATCCCAAACAGATAAGCGAACTCCAAGAAACTCTGAACGTTTTATTTCTATGTTTTTTGCTAATTTAAGTCTTACTAATTGTTCTCCTAAACCACCTTTATCTTTTATACCATAGTGTTCTTTTAGGTTAAACTTGGCAACAGTTTTACCAATAATCTCTCCACTACCTAACATCTCTAAGATATATTCGCTCTCTTTTTCTGTTCCGAAAAGATAAGGGTCTAATTTATCTCCTGTGTTTAGTATTGCTTTTGACATAGAATTTACTGCACTTGGCAAAAACAACACTTGCGATTTGTAATAATTAGGAAGAAATAAAGATACTACTGCGGAAACAACAGCAGAAGCAATAAATGTTATTATTAGTGTTTTTTTATTTCTTTTTATAAAAGTCCAACTATTTTTTGTACTTAGCTTATTCTCCATTATATTCGTTTATTTTATATATTTTTTAGCGTGCAAAAATACAAAAATAATCAATATCCTTGTATATTGCTATTATTTATTTAAACCTTTCTTGTATTTCTTTTTTTAGGAAATCTTGTGCAGTGTCTATTTGATTATTGCCTTGTGATAACCTTTCAAATAATTCTCCTGCAAAGTTCAAAGGCAATACGTTTTCGTTTTCCTTTGGTGTTAAAGAGTTTAGCACGTTTATTATTTCTTCCTTAGCATTCTTTATTCTAAGCCAACTCTCTGTAGAAATATACAATTGCTGTGAAAGATTATGTTCATATTCGTCCGTTATATTTTTTATCATAACATCTCTTAGCAGTTGAGTATTCATTCCTGCTTGATAACATCTTAGAACCAAATTATCTGGTTTCATTCTCTCTAGAAACAATACCAAACGTTCGTATGCTTGCAGTTGAATTGGGGTTACTACCTTACGAGTTTCTGTTTCTGATATTTTTTGAATTTCAAGTATAGTCTTCTTTTGTTCATTAACAACAAACTCTTTAACAACATGTAGAAAATAATATCCTACTACCGCCAAAGACAATACTGAAAGAGCTACTACACTTATTATAATACTTGTCGTCATAATAATTTCTATTGTTTTAATTTGCAAAATTATAAAAATTTTCTTGCATTCAGAGAATTATAAAATAAAATTATCTTTAATTATGAAATATTATCAAATCTTTTACTACCTTTGCAATAATATTTGGACGTAATTTTGATAAAAATAATAGAAAACATAAAAAAAGAAATACAATCCATTTGGGCAATAGAAAGCAACAAAAGATTTATCAAAGACACATTATTATTCTTTGTTGCAACTATTGTATTTCATATTTTGTATTGGAATACTGATATGAACTTATGGATATTTGGTCCTTTTACTGATAATATTTTTGACTTCTTTACTTTACTCGCTTATAAAGCTTCCGCTCCGCTATGTTCTATTTTCATTGATAAGCCTTTTATTATGCAAGATACTTCTCTTTATTTTTATTCTACTTTGCCTGACGGAACTATTATTTATGATTCTACTATGCAAATCATACACGATTGTTCAGGAATAAAACAACTTTTGCAATGGGCTTTAATAATGATATTGTGTAGAGGAAAATGGATAAAAAAACTACTTTACTACTTTGCTGGTTGTATAATGATATTATTAGCAAACATAATTAGAATAGTTATCATTACCAACATATCTGTAACAAACCCAGAAAGGTTTGACTCTATTCACGATTGGGTAACAAGACCTTTAATGTATGTAATTATCTTTTCTATGTGGTATTTGTGGTTATTTCTTATAGACAGAAAGAAGAAAATAAAAACCACAAAAAAGTAGGATTACTTACCATTAAATTGGCTCATAGTTTTTTCCATTCCTATAAGCACAAAAGATTTTATAATTTCAAATGTTTTTTCTACTTGAGGAGCAACAACCTCTTCTTCTTCTTGGGATAATGTACCAAGTACAAAATCTATCTGTCCTCCTCGGTGAAAATCGCTTCCTATTCCAAACCTCAATCTATTAAAAGAAGAAGTTCCCAAAAGTTCTATAATGTTTTTTAAGCCGTTATGACCTCCATCGCTACCTTTGTATCTAAGTCTAAGCGAACCTAATGGAATTGCTAAATCATCAACAATAATAAGCATATTTTCCATAGGTATTTTTTCTTTTTCTAACCAATATCTTATAGCTTTACCAGAAAGGTTCATATATGTTGTTGGTTTTAGAAGAATAACTGTGCGACCTTTTAGTTTAGATTTACACATAAAAGCATATCTATCGGAAGTAAAAGAAAACTTTTCTTCTTGTTTTTCATTTATTTTTTGCAAATAGTTATCTACTACTCTGTAGCCAATATTATGTCGTGTTCCTTCGTATTCTTTATCAGGATTACCTAAACCAACTATAAGATATTTTTCCATTGTTGCTTTGTATTAAAAAAGTTAAGGACCTTAAAGTCATTAAAGACCTTAATGCCCTTAACCTAATATTTAAAAAGTATTATTCTGCTGCAGGAGCTTCTGCTGCTGTTTCTTCTGTTTCTTCTGTAGCTGCAACTGCATTTCTTGTAGCCTTAACAGCAACAACAACTGAAGATTTAACTTCCATACACTCTACATCAGGTATAGAAATTTCAGATACTTTTATATTTTGACCTATATTCAATTTGCTAATATCCAAAACAACCTCTTGAGGAATATTGTTTGGCAAACCGCAAAGTCTTATTTTACGCATCTTAAGATTTAACTTACCGCCTTGTAGAACACCAGGAGCAGTACCTGTAGTTTTAACAGGAACGGCAATAGTGATAGGTTTATCATCAAATATTCTTAAGAAATCTGCGTGCAACACCTCATCATTTACAGGGTGATACTGAATGTCTTGAAGAATAGCATTATGTTCTTTTCCGTCTATAACTATTTTTACATAGTTTGTATCTGGAGTGAAAAGCAATGGAATAAAATCTCTACTTGAAACGCAGAATTTTATTTGTTCTTCTTTTCCACCATAAAGAACACAAGGCACCTTTCCTTCTTTTCTCAAGGCTTTAGTATCCTTTTTCCCTACGTTCTCTCTAAGAGAACCGCTCATTGATACTGTCTTCATTCTTTTGTTTTTTTTAATTTGTTAATAACTAATTTTGATTTGTTTGATTTGTGAAAAAAGTTTTGCAAAATTACTTGTTTTATTTTTATTAGCAAAAGTTTTTACTAATTTATTTTAAAATCTACTCTTTAGCATGGCTTTATAACTAAGTTTGCTTAACAAATTAGCGTTACTTTATTAAATGTTTTTAGAGTATCATTTTACAATTGACTATTTTTATAACATTTTGTCTTTTACTTTGAGAACTTAAGTGCCTAAAATTAAAAAAACAACAAATAATTTTGTGATTTTTAATAATTAATATAATTTTGCAAAAATTTTAATCATACGTGTAACTAAAAATAGAAAGAAGACATGAAAAAATTATTCTTATTATTAGCTCTTGCTGTAGCTCCTCTTATGTTTTGGAGTTGCGATGAAAATGATTTAACAGATGAATTAACAGGAACTATTAAATTCACTCTTGAAGGTCAAGCATTTCATTACACTGGTGCAGTAATGACAGACAGAGCAGGAAAATGTATTGTTGCTACAGGTAGTTCAGAAGGTGCAGTAACTATTACTCTTGAAGGTTCTGCAGTTGGAACTTACAGATTAGGTGTTGGTCAAAGTATGGACGCTATAACAAATTTTATTAGTGGTGGCCTAAATTATGAAAACCTAAGCAACACTGTTGTTTTCTATCCTTTTGGAGGAGATGAAAAATATATGATTGTAGGTGGTACTTGTAATGTAACATCTTCTTCAAGCACAAAAATTAAAGGTACATTCTCTGGTGTTGCTATTTCTATCAGCAACCTTAGTAGTTTAAGTGCAACTAGTTTATGGAGCATAATAACTGGTGATGCTAATATGGTAGGAGAATTTACTGCTTACAAATTATAAAAAATAAAAAAACATAGTCTAAATTTTTGTGTAAAAGATTTTTTTTATAATTTTGCAAACCCAAAAAAAATAGAACAATATAATATTTTTATTAACAAATTAATTTAAAATACAATGACAAAAGCTGAAATAGTTGCTGAAATAGCACAAAGAACTGGAATGGAAAAAGTAAATATTCAAGAGACTATTGAAGAATTTATGAACGTATTAAAAGGTTCTTTGAAGGACGGAGAAAATGTTTATCTTAGAGGATTTGGTTCTTTTATAATAAAGAAAAGAGCAGAAAAAACAGGTAGAAATATTTCAAAAAACACTACTATAATAATACCTGCACACAATATTCCTGCTTTCAAACCTTCTAAAACTTTTGTTGAGGAAGTAAAAAGTAATGTTAAATAATAAAAATCATTAGTAAAATGCCAAGCGGAAAAAAGAGAAAAGGCCACAAGATGGCTACTCACAAGCGTAAAAAACGTTTGCGTAAGAATAGACATAAGAATAAATAAAATCTTATGGTAAATGAGAGAAATTTTCTTCTCATTTAGATAGAAAAGAATATTGCGAAACTAAAACAAAAGGTGTGGTTTCGCAATATTTTTTAGAAAAACAACAAAAACTTTACTCCAACATGAACAAAGATTTAATAATAAACCAGAAAGAAGATGGAGTGGAGATTGCATTACTGGAAGATAAGCGTTTAGTTGAACTACACAGAGAATTTCCTAATGCATCTTACACAGCGGGCGATGTTTATCTTGGTCAGGTAAAAAAAATAATGGCTGGGTTAAACTCTGTGTTCGTTGATGTAGGTGCAGGCAAAGATGGTTTCTTACATTATTTGGACTTGGGGCATAATTTCTTGCAAATGCAGAACCTTGTTTCAAAATGTATCTCTGGTAATACTGAAGCTTTAAAAACAAACAAAAAAGAGTTTCCTGAATTAGATAAAAACGGACTTATTAGTGATACTCTAAAACAGGGACAACTGGTTCTTGTACAAATAATCAAAGAACCCATATCTACAAAAGGTCCAAGACTTAGCGGAGAGATTTCCTTTGCTGGAAGATATATTGTTTTGGTTCCCTTTGGCAAAAAGATTTCTGTATCACAGAAGATAAAAAGCGTAGATGAAAGAAAAAGACTTAGACGTCTTCTTGTTAGCATAAAACCAGAAAACGTTGGACTTATCATTCGTACAGCAGCAGAAGGAGTACAAGCAGCAGAATTAGATGAAGAACTAAAAACTCTTGTTTCAAAATGGGAGTCAATTCAAAAGAAATTAAAAGCGGCTATTCCTCCTATGAAGATGGCTTCTGAAGAAGATGCTTCTGTTGTTATGCTAAGAGATTTCCTTTCTGCAGAGTTCAACAACATCTACGTAAACAGTGAAAAACTTCACGAAGAATTAAAGGACTACATAAAAAAGATTTATCCTCAAAAAGAAGACATTCTTAAATTATATAAACTTCAAACACCAATTTTTGAACAATTTGGAGTAGAAAATCAAATACGTAGTTCTTTTGGAAAGATTGTTACCATAAGAAGCGGAATATATTTAGTTATAGAACAGACAGAGGCAATGGCTGTTATTGATGTCAATTCTGGCAATCGTACAAAATCTTCTCAAGACCAAGAAGAAAATGCTCTTATGGTTAATACCGAAGCGGCTATAGAGATAGCACGACAGTTAAGATTAAGAGATATGGGTGGTATCATAGTAATAGATTTCATTGATATGGACAAAGCAATCAATAGAAAGAAACTTTTTGATACTATGTATGCCGAAATGCAGAAAGACCAAGCACGTCATACCATTCTTCCTTTAAGTAAATTCTGTCTTATGCAAATCACAAGACAAAGAATAAGACCGGTAATAGACGTTGAAGTTTCAGAAGTCTGCCCTACTTGTAACGGTAGTGGCAAAATAAAGTCCTCTGTAAATGTTATAAACGATATTGGTAATGATATAAAATACCTTTCAGGCGAACAAAATGAGAAAAGACTTAGACTAATCACACATCCATTTGTTCAAGCCTACCTTACCAAAGGATTTTTCAAGAAACCTTATCGCAAATGGGAAAAAGACTACGGAGTGAGACTAAAGATAGAATCATCTAATGATTATGCACTTAACCAGTATGCATTTATTTCCACAAATGGAGAAAAAATAGAACTTTAATATTTCTCCACAAACACTAATAAAACGGTGAAGTAAATAAAACTTCACCGTTTTTGTTTTCTTCTATTCTTTATCGTTATACTATCTAACAAAATAAAATTATTGACGCTAATGTTCTCAGGCAATAAAAATTTTCCTTTCAAACAAAATATATATTTCATTGAGTAGATAGGAAATAATTATTGTATATATGCAATAAATGTTAATATATATCGTTATTCTAACAAAAATCTTAAACAAAGTATCATGGCAACAATGACAATAACCTATGACGGACGAAACAAAACTGCCCGTGGTATTGTGGAGATTCTCCGCTCGCTTGATTTTTTCAAAATCACTGAAACGCCAGCAAAAGCTCAGCGCAAGAGTGGTATAGAGTTAGCCTACGAAGATGTAGAAGCTGGACGAGTTACTGAATGGCACGGAGAAATAGATGATATGATTAACCACATACTTGCAGAGGAATGAAATACACTATAAGATACTCTAATAGATTTGAGAAATCGTTGCGTTTATGTAGCAAACGAGGTTTATCTATTCCAAAACTAACTAAGGTTATCAAATTATTAGCAGAGAATGGCACATTGCCACGCGAATATCGTCCGCATAAATTATTAGGGTTCAAAGGCAATATGACATGGGAATGTCATATTGAAAACGATTGGTTACTTGTGTGGGAACAAAACGACACACAACTTACGTTACTGCTTCTTGACACAGGAACTCATTCCGATTTATTCTAAATACTTTTTCTTTTTCACAAAAAAATATTTTTTCAGCAGTTTATTATTATTCCGCTTGCTTGTCGCTTCACTCCGTTCTGCTCCTTGCTTCGCTCCATTTTAATAAACCGAATTTCTTTTTTTCTTTTCCTTTTTTGGAACAGACTTATAAGCTAATGGGCAAAGGCGAGGCGGAATCCGCTATGGCTGCCCCTGATGGACGGATTGTCGATGTAGCGAAGGGACACGCGGCAATACCTCGCATCGTAGTTCCAACTGCCACCACGCAAGACACGGTCAGAGCCACTGTTAGGTCCTTTAGGATTTGTCTGTGAACTGCTACTATAATATCCATACCTATCAGAGCACCATTCCCATACATTACCACTCATATCATATAGTCCTAATTCATTCGCCTGCTTTGTCTTTACTATATGCGTTTTTTTATTTGCGTTATCCCTATACCAAGCAACGTCTTCGATATTATTGCTTCCTGAATATTTATATCCTTTGCTTTTATTCCCTCCTCGTGCAGCATACTCCCACTCCGCTTCTGTCGGAAGACGAAATGTTTTGCCTGTCTTTTGATTTAGTTTTGTAATAAATTCTTCAATATCTTTGTAACTTACCATCTCCACAGGAAGATTATCACCTTTAAAACGAGATGGATTATTTCCCATAACGGCTTGCCAAAGGGCTTGCGTAACTTCTGTCTCCCCTATATAATAAGAAGATAGTGTAACTTGATGTATAGGTTTTTCATCATTCCAAGCATCAAAGCCTTGTTCCGATGTAGCTCCCATAGTAAATATTCCGCCTTCTACATAAACCATCGTAAATTCTACGCCATTTACTGTAAATGTTTCATACTCTTTTGCTACAGTATTATTTTGTTCTTCTGTAGTTGCTTTATCATAACCTACATTATTTGATATTTTACTAAAAATTATAATACCTGCAGCAATAGCAATAATGCCTAAAATAATTGATATAATAAGTTTATCATTTTCCTTTGGTTGAAGGTTTTCTTGTTCTTTTTCTCATCTCTTTGGTTCTTTCTCTTGATTGTTTGTATTATAAATTTCTGTTCTTTGGTTATTATTGCGGTTATACTTCTCTGCTCTTTGGTTATTATTGTTATATGTTTGCGTTTTTTGTTTTGGGATATAAGAGTCTATTGTTTCTCCGTTAAGTTTTTTTATGGCTATCTTCTCTAATGTTTCTGGCAGAGGTCTATCCCAAGGCTCTTTGCTTAGACATTGACGCATTATTTCATTTAGTTCTCTTGAAAACTTTTGTGGTAGGTTAGGCAGTTCTGCACCCGAAAGCATCATTCCACCACCTAAGCCATTGAAAGGCAAATCGCCTGTGGCTAACTCATAGATAGATGCTCCCAAAGACCAGGTATCACTTGCGGTTATAAGTTGTGGGTCGCTCTTAAAACGTTCTGGTCCCATATAAGCAACAGTGCCACTATTACCTAAACGACCAGATTGCTTACGCATTGTTGTCCTTACCTTATAAGAGATACCAAAACGGTTATAACAAAATCACCTTGTGAGTTAATAAGAACATTATCGGGTTTAATATCTTGGTGAATGATACTGTTTTTATGAAGATAACTTAATCCAGCTGCAACATCATGTATAAACCTCCAAATTGTGTGTTCATCGGTATTGTTACACAATTTGTTTGCTGAA
>JBGUWU010000007.1:0-40766 GCA_045221575.1 Bacteroidales bacterium | reverse complement strand
ATGATACTGCAACAAGTATGTGGAAAAGTAGGTCGCCGCCAATTACTACAAAGAGAAGATAACTTTATGTTGTCTTCTCTTTTTTTTATGCTGTTTATTTGGAAATGTTTCTTTTCTTAAAATCAAGGGGACAGAAACTTTTATACATTTACCCAATATACAAGATATTGACCTACGTTAGTGTTATTTAGATTAATTAAAATGAATTAAGAGGATATTAATACTACGCTTTAGCGTGGATAAAGGTTTCTGTTCTCTGTGATTCCTGTCCCCTGTGATTTTGATTTTGTATCTCTATGTTATTTTGTAATAATAGTATCGGCTCAAAAAGAATTCTATATAATGTAATTTTTAGTTCAAAATGATCCGATAATTTAAAAAATATCTCTATCTTTGCACCGATTAAAATAGTAAAAGTATGGATATATCAAGAGCAATTCTGCAGTTTCTACATTATCACCAATTGTCATCGCGTGACGAGATAGTCCGTGGAACAGCATTCGAAGGTAGCGATGCTACCATGAAGCGTCTGCTTGCTACGGCTGTGGCTAAGGGAGATGTGGTAATGGAAGGTAAGGCGCGTGCTACAAAGTACAGGCTGTCAAACCAAGCTCATCTGCTGATGCCGTTGAATCTGGATACTTACTTCGCACAAGATGTTGACGAACGTGAGGTGCAGACATTGTTCAACTTCAACTTAATACGTTATCAGTTGCCTACCGTACGCTTGTTTTCTGACGAGGAGATGGAACATCTGAATGCGTTACAGACAGAATTTCGCCAGCATGTGAGCGAGATGACGGATAATGAGTATCGCAAGGAGATGGAACGGTTGGGTATTGACTTGAGTTGGAAATCGGCTCAGATAGAGGGTAATACCTATTCGCTATTGGAGACGGAGCGACTGCTACGTGAGAGCAAAACAGCCGACGGCAAGACAAAGGAAGAGGCGGTGATGCTACTGAATCATAAGGATGCATTGCGATTTGTATTGGATAATCCTGATTATCTGCAGCAATTGACGGTGAGCCACATTGAGGACATTCACCAACTGCTGACTAAGGAGTTGTCGGTGGATAGGGGTATCCGTCATCGTCGTGTAGGTATTACGGGTACTAACTATCGTCCGCTGGATAATGAGTTTCAGATTCGCGAGGCCATGCGTGATACCTGTGACTTGATAAACAACAAGGATAACGTGTTCGAGAAGGCGCTACTAGCATTGGTACTTCTGTCGTATATTCAGGCTTTTTCTGACGGTAATAAGCGGACAGCCCGCATCATCAGCAATGCTATTCTGATAGCCAACGGCTACTGCCCGCTGAGCTTTCGTTCAGTTGATTCTATGGATTACAAGAAGGCGATGCTCATCTTTTACGAGCAGAACAATCTGTATGCTTTTAAGCATATATTCATAGATCAGTTTGACTTTGCTGTGAGGGAGTATTTTTAAAATTAAATCAAGGGGACAAGAACTTTGATACAATATAATGACCTACGTTAGTGTTATTTAGACTAACTAAAATGAATTATTGAAATAATGATGCTATGCTTTAACTTTAGCGTGGATAAAAGTTCCTGTCCCCTGTGATGTTTCCTATGATTTTGATTTAATATTTAATATTTCTTGTTCTTTATGCAATATTAGGAATAGAATTTGCGGTTCTTTTTGTGTTGTTTAATAATAAAAAGAATACAAAGATGAAAGAATTAAGTTTAAAAATCTCGGTTGTTTCTCTTGCGGTGGCGATAGTTATTGCAGGATTTTTTATCTACAAAGGCTTACGTTCTTTTGCAGATAAAGAAAGAATAGTTACTGTTAGAGGATTGTCAGAAAGGATAGTAGATGTTGATGATGCTAATCTTGTTATCTCATACGCTGTTGGTGGTAACGAGATGAGCGAAGTGTTAAAAGAAATAGAACGCAATAATAAAAAGGTAAAGGATTTTGTTATTGCTAAAGGTTTAACAGAAAAAGAAATATCGATAAACGTTCCTAATATTAAAGATAAGAGAAATCAAGAGTATGGTAATGAATACAATATTACCTATCGTTATTATGCTACTGTGAAGATTACTCTTATTAGTAATAAGGTTAGTATTGTAAGAGATATAGAAATGAATCAATTTGATTTGTTTAAAGAGGGTGTGAATCTAATAAAGAATGATTATTACTATGACGGAGATTATAACAGAACATATTCATTTACCAAACTCAACGATATAAAGCCAGATATGATAAAAGAAAGTATAAAGAATGCAAGGAAAGCAGCCGATGAGTTTGCACAATCTTCTGATTCTAAAATAAAGAATATCAAATCTGCTTATCAAGGACAGTTTGAAATAACTTCAACAGACGACCCTTTAAAAGTAAAGGTTAGAGTTGTTTCTACAATAAACTACTTTGTAAAGTAAAAAGATATTGATACGTTAAGACAAAAAAAATATTCTCATCATTAAAAATGAAAATGATGAGAATATTTTTTTGTTTGTTTATCTTTACATTCCAAATCGTGAAGTATCAACTCCTCTTTGTCGCAAAGTATCCAAAGAATAACCCTTGCCATAATATTTGGCTATCATTCTTAGACACGTTGCCCCGCAGTCCATAGCATCTAACTGTTTGTAAAATGGAAAGGTTTTAAACATTTCACAAAGTTATATCTTATTTGTTAGTAAAGTATTTATATAAAATCTAATGATGTTTTTATTTTCTGTCTGGGTGATGTCCGCAGGAGTGAAATCTTTCTTTCCAATATTTTTCTTCTAAAGATGAAACGATAACTCCTTTAGATGTAGAAGCGTGAATAAACTTATCGTTACGTAAAAATATTCCTACGTGATTAACGTTTCCTTTTCCAAAGAAAACAAGGTCGCCCTCTTTCATTTTTTTAGTATCGCTGAGAATATCAACTGCTTTTTGTATATCTCCGCTACGTCTTGGTAGGGTGATTTGATAAACGTCTTTATATACATTACCAACAAAGCCGGAACAATCCACTCCTTGTTTTGTTGTTCCACCAGAACGATAAGGAGTACCAACCCAAGAGATACAATAATCTGTTAAAGAAGAACCATAACTGTTAAGCTCTGCTTTTGATTTAGCGTAAATATCTTTTGCTGTATTGGTGTTTGTGCTTGGTTTTTCTGTTGTTGGCTTTTTAGCGTTAGGTTTGTTTATTCTTTGTAATCCAGAACAACTTGATAATAACAAGCAAACAAATGCAACGAATAATATTCTTGTGTAAAACTTTTTCATAATTAAGAGATTTTATAATAATTGGTTTAAACATTCTTTTAAATCATTTTCCCAATAAGGAATAGAGATAGACAGATATTTTTTTGTTAGGCTTTTATCTAATACTGAATATGCAGGACGAGTAGCAAGCGTTGGATATTCAAAAGAACGTATAGGTTTTATATTACAATGTAATCCTGCAAGTTCGTTAATCTTTTTTGCAAAGTCGTACCAAGAAAGCACTCCCTCATTAGAGAAGTGAAGTATCCTGTATTTGTTGTCAATGGTTTTTTCTTTTGTTATTTTTTCCACTGTCTTCATAAGCATTTTTGCCAAAGAAGTAGCATAACAAGGAGATATTGTTTGATCAAAAACAACACCTATTGTTTCTTTTGTTGAACATAGGTTAAGCATTGTTTTAACAAAGTTTCTACCAAACTCGCTATATAATCCACTTGTGCGAACTATTATACTATTTTCGCAATACTGTAATGCTTTTTCTTCTCCTAAGAGTTTGGTTTTACCGTAAAAGCCTAATGGATTGGTTTTGTCAAAAGGAGAGTAGGGACGCGCTTGTTCGCCATCAAAGACATAGTCAGTAGAAACGTGGATAAGAAAGACATTGTTCTTTTTGCACGACTTAGCAAGATTTTCTACTGCAATGTTATTGATAAGATAACATTTCTCTTGGTCTTTTTCTGCATTATCAACAGCAGTATAAGCAGCAGAATTGATAACAAAAGAAAAATCATTGTTGGAAAGAAAATCATCTACTTGTTTCCTATCAGTTATGTCTAAGTTTTCTACATCAGTGAAGACAAAATCCAAGTCATAGTCCTTGCTTATTTTTTTTAGACTATTACCTAACTGACCTAAACCGCCGGTAACAAGTATTTTCATTGCGAATTAGTCTATTATGTATGTGTATTGTAGAGTAGCAGAGAAAGTTGTCTGTTTTTCAAGTTTTTTGTTTTTAAAGTAACTCTGCATTCCAAACTCTAAACCAAAGCCATTTTTGTGGTTTAAAGAGAACATACAACCAACTCTTGGCATATATCCAAATTTTATACCTGATTGTCCTTCAAAATCTCTGTAGTAATAGTCATTGAAGTTTTCTTTTGAAAGAGAAAAGTCGTATCTGCCATAAACAGTACCTAAACCGATGCCAACGTATGGTTTTATTTTTTCGTTAAAGAAGTAATAGTTACAGAATACAGTTAAAGGCACTTGCCAAGCAGCAAAGTTTTGTTTTGTTGGTAAGTATTGTATTTTTGCAGTCTCAGGTTGAAATCTATCATAGCCTAAAGAAAGTCCCCAAGAAAGCTTTATCTCTTGATATTGGAACTCTACTTGGAAATCTCCGCCAGCTCCCCATTGGTAGTTGTCTTTAAAATTATCTTGTGTCATAAGATAGTGTCCTCTTAAAGAAAAGAAAACATCATAAGGTTCTCCTCCTGTTAATCTGTGTCTATTCTGAGAAAATGAATCAGTAATAGATAAACACAAAAGTATTATGGACAAATAAAGTATCTTCTTCATAATTATAAACTTTTTATTTTTGTTTAGCCCAAGAATCTTTCAATGTACAAGTACGGTTGAATACCAAGTTATCTTCTGTGCTATCGTAATCAACAGAGAAATAACCCAAACGCTCAAATTGATATTTCTTTAAGTGTTCTGCTCCCTTAACAGCTTTTTCCATCTTGCAGTTCTTTAAAACTGTTAAAGAGTTTGGATTAAGATTGTCAAGGAAAGTTTTGCCTTCTTCTACTTTATCTGGTAGCTCGGCTTCAAACAAACGGTCAAACAGTCTAACCTCAGCATCAACACAATCTTTTGCATTAACCCAATGTATGGTTCCTTTGATTTTTCTTCCATCTGTAGCATTACCTCCACGAGAATCAGGGTCGTATGTGCAGTGTACAGCAATAACTTTTCCATTTTCATCTTTATCGCAATGAGTACATTTAACAATATAAGCATATCTTAAACGCACTTCTTGACCAGGAGTAAGACGGAAATATTTTTTAGGAGCATCTTCCATGAAATCGTCTTCCTCTATGTATAAAGTGTTAGAGAAAGTTATTTTTCGTGTTCCTTTGGATTCGTCTTCAGGATTATTTACAGCATCTAACTCATCAACGAAATCATCAGGACAATTATCTATTATCAGTTTTATAGGGTGAAGTACTCCCATAACTCTGTCTGCACGTTTGTTAAGGTCGTCTCTTAAAGAACCTTCTAAACGAGAATAGTCTATAAGATTATCTCTTTTTGCAACACCTATGTCTTCACAGAAGTTTCTAATACTCTCTGGTGTGTAACCTCTTCTTCTTAGTCCACAGATAGTCGGCATACGTGGATCGTCCCAACCTTTTACGTAACCTTCTTTGACAAGTTGAAGAAGTTTTCTTTTACTCATTACAGTATTAGTTATGTTCAAGCGAGCAAACTCATATTGATGAGAAGGGAATATTCCTAATTGTTCAATAAACCAATCGTATAATGGTCTGTGAATGTCAAATTCTAAAGTACAAATGGAGTGAGTTATGTTTTCAATGCTATCACTTTCTCCATGAGCATAGTCATACATAGGATAAATACACCATTTATCTCCTGTGCGGTGGTGAGACGTATGTATAATTCTATACATAATAGGGTCTCTCATGTTCATGTTAGGGTGAGCCATGTCTATTTTTGCTCTAAGTGTTTTTTCTCCATCAGCGAACTTTCCTTCTCTCATTTGTTCAAAGAGCAATAGATTCTCTTCTACGCTACGATTTCTATAAGGAGAATCTTTTCCCGGAGAAGTAACAGTACCTCGATTTAAACGAATCTCTTCATTTGTTTGGTCATCAACATAAGCTTTACCTTTCTTGATTAATTCAACAGCCCATTGATATAATTGTTCAAAATAATCAGAGGCATATCTTTCAATAGCCCAATTGAAACCTAACCATTTAATATCTTCTTTTATGGAATCAACGTACTCTGTGTCTTCTTTTACAGGGTTGGTGTCATCAAATCTCAAGTTGGTTTTGCCGCCGTATTTTTTAGCTAAACCAAAATTGATGCAAATACTTTTTGCGTGTCCTATATGTAAATAACCATTAGGTTCTGGAGGGAAACGAGTTTGAATAGCAGTTACTTTGCCTTCTTTAAGATCGTTCTCAATAATCTCTTCTAAAAAATTTTTTTGTACTTTTTCTTCTAACATTGTAAAAGTTATTTAAAATTTATTAAGATTGCTTTAGATGTAAGCAATCTTAATAAAGTATTGAAAAAATAATGTTTATTTATTTTCTTTTAAAAGGTCTCTTATCTCAGTAAGCAAGATTTCTTCTTTGCTTGGAGCAGGAGGTTCTGCAGGTTTTTCTTCTTTTTTCTTAGAAATTTTGTTCAATCCTTTAATCATTAAAAAGATACATAATGCAATGATTAAGAAATCAACCACGTTTTGAATAAAATTACCGTATGTTATACTTGATTCTCCTATTGTTGCTTTTAATCCGGTGAAATCAATGCCACCTGTTATCATTCCAATTATAGGCATTATCACATCATCAACTAAAGATGAAACTATTTTGCCGAAAGCACCTCCGATGATAACACCGACAGCCATATCAACAACGTTGCCACGCATAGCAAACTCTTTGAATTCTTTAACAATACTCATAATTATTAGATTTTATTTGTTATACACAATGTTTTATAGGTTGCAAAGATACAATTTTCTTTTTAAAACAATCAAACTTAAAAGGTTTTTTTTTGATTTTCACAATTAAATTAATATAAATACAATAAAAAGACTTAATTTTGCGTTATCATTACTGTGTGAAGTTGTTTTGAAGTTAGGAGATTATTTATGTATAAAACATTTCGTGATTTACGAAACATATATGATAAATTCGCTTTTGCAAAAATAGATATACCTGCTGTCGTCAATAGCACCGTGCTTTTTTTGTTAGCTTGGTTTAGTGTTTTTTGGATATTTCAGTTTTTTACAATAGTGCCAGCTTTTTCTATTGGAGCGAAAATGATTATTTATACATCTGAGATAGATTTTAATTCAGTAAATACTGCTTCTTCTGATGTGCAAATTTGGAGTGATGCTGACAATATTATAAACATCTTCTGGACTCCAGTGGTAATGCTTACTATTCTTATCATCGTTGCAATAATATTTCTTTGCAAATGGAATACTGACCGTTTGAATGTTAGGAGGTTTTTGTTTTGGTTGATTGTGTGCAGTAGCGTAAGGATTTGTGGTAACTATGTGGTTGGGGCTTTGTTTGGAAACACTTTAAATATTTGGCAATGGAATTTGGTTACGGATTTTCTATATATTACAACATCTGTTTTTCTTAAGTATGCTTTTGTTGTAATTATGTTAGGGATACTTTATTTCTCTTTTAAGTTTATGAGTAATCAAATAAAATTCCTTTTCAATCCCTACTTCGCAAATCGTATCAACAATTTAATTTCTTCGATATTCTTTCCTGTGTTAATAGGTAGCGTATTTATTATTTTCTATAACATAACAAGACGATCAATTTGCGAAATGACTAACGTTGTTTTGTTGTTCTTATTTACAAGTTTTGTCATGTGCAAACGTTTTGTTGTAAAATATAGAGGTATAGCAGAAGAAATAGAAGAACAGGACGATGAAAAAATAAATATAATACCTATAGTACTACTCTTCTTGCTTATTTTGTTAAAAGTATTTGTAGATATAATAAGGGGTGGAATATTTATCATACCTTCATTGTATAAGAGATTTTTATTGGAAAATATAATTCTTATAAGCGTTGCCGTTGGATTGTTAGTTGTTCTTATCGTAGCAGTAAGAGTATACAGAATACGTAGAAAAAAGAGTGAGTTTGTTTTCCTCAAGTCTTACATAGAACAAAAAGACTTTGTAGAACAAGGCTTGGCAGAAGAGACTTATGAAAAATTTGGAGTAAAAGCCCAAAATAAAAATATGGACAAATATCTTAAAGGTTGGGTTGAAAGTCTTAATCAAACGGAAGAATCTCAAATAGAAAATGCTGATGAGAATAATAATGGAAAAGCCTCAAGCGTTAAAGATATTGACTTAGATAAATACAAAAAACGTTGGGAAGATAGTTTGTCCAATACAACTCACTTTTAATTTGTTATGAATTGGTTTTTACTTTAAATTTTGATGCTATATTCTTTCCATTCGTTGTCGTAATAGCAGAGAGTGGTATAGTTGAGGTTTCTTAAAATTTCTTCAGCAGTATTAAAGTAAAGATCTGTTTCATCGTCTTTGTGACAGTCAGAGGCTAAGCATATACGTATATTCTTTTCTTTCATTATCTTCCACCAATACTGAGAAGGATAGAAATCATCGTGTCTTTTTTTATATAAGCCACGTGAGTTTATTTCACAAATAACATCATGCTTTCCTACTTCTTCTAATAAGGCAATAACCATATCTTTATACCAAGGAGTCTCGTTATTGAAAAACCTGCCTTTGTTATGCATAGTTATTTTATCAAGATGAGCGATGACGTCTATTTTGTTTTTCTGCATCATTTCTATTTGTTGAGAAAAATATGTCTCCGCAGCTCGTTTTATATCGTTGTCAAATAATTCTTCTAAGCCTTTATCATAAATCTTAGGGTCGTGTCCATCAATAAACCACGAATCTTGACTGTTGTTGTGTTCCTTTACTTGATGAACGCTACCAATGATATATTCTAAACCATAATCTTTAGCTTGCTCTTGTATGTTCTCTTGTAAATCACTGATAAAATCCATCTCCATACCAACAAAAAGACTGATATTGTTAGAGTATCTTTTTTTGAGTCTTTTATATTCTTCTATATAAGCAGGAACGTCTTCTTTTCTTATAGCGAAAGTGTTTTCAAAAGGCACAGGAGCATGAGCAGAAAAGCCCCAATGAGTAAATCCTTTCTCTATGGCAGAAACGACAATAGCTTCCATGCTACTTTTTCCGTCACAAAACAAAGAGTGGCTGTGATAGTTTGTTTTAATCATTGTGTTGTATTAGATAAAGTTTATCGTTGCGTCTTACAAGAGAAGAAGTAGGCATAGAGAAAAGTTCTCCTTTTACAGTCTTTTCAACATTTTTTAAATCAACTCTTATTTCTTCAACTTTTCCTTCATATACTCCAGTTGTAGGTCCTATGATATAAATCTCATCTCCAAGTTTCAGTTCACCTGTTTCCATTTTTATTTCAGCAACACCAAGGTTTTTGAAATAGTTAGTTATTGTTCCAACAAATATTTTAGTTGTTGTGGCTTTACTTCCATATTTACCAGACCATTCTCCTACTTTTTGACCAAGATAATACCCGTCCCAGAAATCTCTATTATAGACTCGTTTTAGGTTTTCGTTCCATTGTTGTAGTTTTTCTTCGTTCCAAGTGCCATTGCACCAACAATCAACAGCCTCTCTGTAGGTACGAGTTACTATTTTTACATATTCAGGCGAACGGCCTCTACCTTCTATTTTAAAAACTCTTACCCCTGCATCTATTATCTTGCCAATAAAATCCAAAGTCTTCAAATCCTTAGGCGACATTATGTATTGATTATCCACCATTAGCTCTGTTCCTCCGTCCATATCAGTAACTTTATATGGTCTTCGGCAGAACTGTAAGCAGGCTCCTCTGTTTGCACTTCTGTTAGCATTATCTAAACTAATATAACATTTTCCGCTGACAGCCATACATAAAGCACCATGAACAAAACATTCTATTCTCAGAAGGTCTCCGCCTTTACCCTTAAGGTCTTCTTGTTTTATCCTATCTATTATTGCTTTTACTTTATCCAAGGAAAGTTCTCTTGCGGTAACAATGACATCTGCAAATTTAGAATAATATTTTACTGCTTCGTAATTAGTGATATTGCATTGAGTAGAAAGATGTATCTCCATACCTATGCTATTTGCGTATGAGATAACAGCCATATCGGAAGCAATAATAGCAGAGATGCCATTAACCTTTGCACAATCTACTACTTGGTGCATATATTCTATTTCATCATCGTAGATAACAGTATTTACAGTAAGGTATGTTTTTACGTTGTGCTGTTTTGCAATATCACAAATCTGCTTTAAATCCTCCAAAGTGAAGTTATTGGCAGAAGCAGACCTCATATTCAATTGTCCTACTCCGAAATATACACTGTTAGCACCTGCATCTATGGCAGCCATAAGGCTTTCATAACTTCCAACAGGAGCCATTATTTCTATATCACTTGCATTCATAATCGTTTCTTATTTTGTTTGTTTTTCAAAAGATAAGAATGTGTTCACATATTCTTCTGGCAAACCTACAGAACATTGTTTTTCTCTATTATAACCTGAAAGAATTGAAAAACAAGTAGATTTTACTGCACCTGTTTTTTTGTCTATTATACGCTGAAACATCTTCATACTTTTGTTTCCAAAACTTATGGTTTTTGTTTGCACATATATATCCATACCCATTTCTATTGGTGCAATAAAATCAAGTTCCAAATGTACAAGAACTAAGAAATCGTTAGTCCAATCTACTTCTCTATGCAAAATATCAGAAAAATAATATATTCTTCCTACGTCAAAGTAGTGCATTTGGAAACCATTATTAACATGGTTCATAGCATCAAGATCAGCAAAACGCATCTGTATTTGTTTTTCGTGGAAGAATGTCTCACAATCAAAATCGTATTGTTTCATTTTCTCGTTCTAAAATTTTTTGCAAAGATAGTTATTATTTTTGATATATTTTTTACTTTTGCACAATTCATAAAAATAAGAGAGATGCCTATAATAGAATACAATGATGAGTACTTTATGCACAAAGCTTTAGAGCAGGCATATCTTGCAGAGCAAGAAGGAGAAGTGCCTGTTGGTTGTGTGGTTGTATGTGGAGATAAAATAATCGCAAAAGGTTATAATATGACCGAAAAACTACATGATAGTACTTCACATGCTGAAATCATAGCCATAACCTCAGCAGAGGCTTTCTTGCAAAGCAAGTATCTGAGAGATTGTACTTTATATGTAACTCTTGAACCTTGTGTTATGTGTGCAGGAGCTTTGTATTTAACTCAGATCTCAAAGATTGTTTATGGAGCGAAGGACGAAAAACGAGGAGCATCACTCTTTGGTTCGTTGTATCACCCCAAAACACAGATAGTAGAGGGCGTTTTAAAAGAAGAATGCTCAACTATTATTAAAGAATTTTTTAAAGAAAAAAGAGCAAATTGACCATGCAACATAGAGAAAACAAATTACATATAGGTTTCTTCGGAAGATGTAATGTAGGCAAGAGTACCTTGATTAATACTCTTGTTGGACAGGATATATCCATAGTCTCTGAATATTCAGGCACAACAACCGACACCGTAAAAAAAACGATAGAACTCACAGATATAGGACAAGTGGTTCTGATAGACACTGCTGGTATTGACGATGAAAGTGTCTTAGGAGAAGAAAGAAAGAAGAAGACATTGAATGCTTTTTCTCAGATTGATTTTGCAGTGTTAATTATTACGGAAAACAGATTTGGAGATTATGAACAATTTATTTTAGATGAGTGTAAAAAGTATTCAACACCATATATTATTGTTTATAACAAAGAAGATGTTTCTCCAATTAAAGAAGAATTGAAATCAAAAGTTTCTCTTGTCCTTAGCAAAGAAGATAGAGCAACAAGAGAAAAATTACATCAGATATTAAAACAGGAGATAAGCAAATTATCTTCTCAACAACAAAATCCTTTGTTGAATGAGATAATTGAGCAAGGAGATATAGTTGTTTTGGTTACGCCAATAGATTCTTCTGCTCCCAAAGGTAGGCTTATTCTTCCTCAAGTAAAGACAATAAGAGAAATAATAGATCAAAAAGCTATAGCAATAACAATACAAGAGACAGAACTTGATCAGACGATAAATCTTTTAGGTAAAGAAAAAATAAAATTAGTAATTACAGATAGTCAAGTCTTTAAAAAGGTAGATAGTATAGTTCCTAAGGATATATCGCTTACAAGTTTTTCTATCATATTAGCAAAAGAGAAGGGAAACTTTGAACAGTATTTAAAGGGAACTTCCCAAATAGATAGGCTTAAAGAAGGTGATAATATTTTAATATTGGAGTCTTGCACACATACTCCTACTTGTGAAGATATAGGAAGAGTAAAACTGCCTAACATGTTGAAAAAATATACAGGAAAGAACCTTAACTTTGTATTTTCAGCAGGTCTATCTAATGACTTTGATGAGATAGAAAAATATCAGCTTGTAATTCAATGTGGAGGTTGCATGGCTACTAAGAAACAGATGCAAAATAGGTTGCTTCCTTTCATAGAAAAAAATATAGCAATAACCAATTACGGAATGACTATCAGCTATGTTAATGGAATATTCCAAAGAGCAACAGCAATATTTCAAAAATAAAAACGAAAACTTTATTTTCTTGTAATAAGTCTTCGTTTTAATTTATTAAATCTTCGTTTTGTTGAATTAAAACTTGATTTTGTTTCACTGAAATCAACTCTTTTTTAACGCAAACTTGATATAAGAAAAGGAACGATTTTTAAATGATTAATAGTTTTTGATTACTGTAAAAAAAAAATCAAGTCTTGTAAAAAAAAAACTTGATTTTTTTTTCTTAGTTGCCGTTATAGAAAGGAGTATTTGGCTTTCTTAGTATGGCTTGCATAGGTTCTTTTATTATGTATTCACCTCGTTTATCAAGTTTGAAAGGTTTTAACCAGCCTCCCATTGCTTCAAAAGCTCCAGGTTCTCCTTCTTTAGCAGGGTAGAAGTAGTTAGACATTTCTTTCTCTTCTATCTTTTTACCAAGAAATATTGTATCAAATTGGAAAGGAGTAATAAAGCATTCCAATGTTTGTTGTTTAGTGTCTTTATCTTTTATCTTTTTAGTGGATATTGATTTATAAACGACTTCTCCATTTGGTTTATAGGTCTTGCCATAGAATTTAAGTCCAGCAGATTGTTGTTGAGCTTCAATAGGAACATCTATTTGAATAGTTGCTTCTATGCTTTCTTTATTTGCACAAGAAGAATAGTCTGGCTTTCTTTCAGGAGAAATAACAATATAACCGGCATTAAGAATATATTGTTTTTTATGAGGAACAAGGAAATAGTTTGAGGTAAGTTGTTCAAAAGACATTACTTCTCTGTATGCAATAGGACATTTATATGTGATAGTATCTTTAGTGTGATGTATATAATCTAATGAACCTTGAGGTATTTTAACTATTGCGTAGTTCGCTTGGAGAACAGTGTCGTGTGCTGGCCAATCATAGTTATAATATTCGCCCAAACAATCTTCAGGATCATCTTCTATGATTATATGTGCTTTACCAGAAAGAGATATATTATTTTCTGTTCTTTCTTCAGCAGGAAGACTATAAAGATTTATCCATTTAAAATCAAAAGGCATTTTATATTTTATGTAATAAGGTACTTCTCCAACACAAAGTTGAGTGTAAGAACTTGGAGTACGTTTGATTATATATTCTGTTTCTTCACGAGAAGAGAAATATTTGAATATCATAACAGCCCTATCTCTTGCTAAAGAAGAAGACTCTTCGGTGATAGGTTCGCCATCATCATATCCAATGATAGTCATCTTGTAAAAACGGTTGTTATTGTTAGAGAAAGTCATCATATATAGACTATCCAAAGTGTTTAATCCTCCTTTGGTGTAGTAAGCATTACCTTTATCAAAATTGATATAAGCTTCTACTCTTTCAGGAAAAACATTCTCTTGAGAGGTTTGAGTCGTTTTATCTCCACGTTTTTTCTTTTGAGCTTGAGGAGCAAGAATAACATTGTTGTTGTCTATATAGGTAGGAACTAAGACAACATTATTTGTTTTTTCCTTACGATTAGTGTTTGTTTTGTTGGTTTGAGCAACAAGACAAACAACGCATAGTAGCATTACTGCAAAAACAGATATTCTCTTCATGGCTTTATTTTATTTCATCTATTATCATATTAATTATATCTTCAGCATTAAGACCTTCCGCTTGTGCAGAATAATTAAGAACTATTCTATGACGAAGAACAGAAGTAGCGACATCTTTTACATCTTCAATATCTGGGGAATATTTGCCTTTTAAAGCGGCAGAACATTTTGCTCCCATAATAAGATATTGAGAAGCTCTTGGACCAGCTCCCCAAGAAAGATAACGTTTTGCTAAAGAGTTTTCTTCTTTATTTAGACGTGTTTTTTCTGATAAAGAAACCACGTATCTATATATATTATCATTAACCGGTATTCGTTTTATTATCTGTTGTAAAGTTGTAATATCTTCTGCAGAAAGGACAGCTGAAACATCAACAGATTTTCCGGTGGTTGTGTTTTTAAGTATCTCTATTTCTTCTTCAAAAGAAGGGTAGTCTAACTTTAGATTAAACATAAACCTATCTAATTGTGCTTCAGGTAAAGGATAAGTGCCTTCTTGTTCTATTGGATTTTGAGTAGCAAGCACAAAAAAAGGTTCAGGCAAAGGATAAGTTTTTCCTGCAATGGTAACAGAATGCTCTTGCATAGCTTCTAACAAAGCAGACTGAGTTTTAGGAGAAGTACGGTTTATTTCATCAGCAAGAACGATATTAGAAAATATAGGTCCTTTTATAAAACGGAACTCTCTGTTAGAGTCTAATATCTCACTACCTGTTATATCAGAAGGCATAAGGTCTGGAGTAAATTGTATTCTATTGTAAGAAAGACCAAGAACCCTTGAAATAGTATTAACCAAAAGAGTTTTTGCTAAGCCAGGAACACCAACTAAAAGGCAATGACCAGAGGAAAACATAGAGATAAGAACTTTATTTATTATGTCTTCTTGTCCGATGATAACCTTGCCTATTTCTTTCTTAAGAATATTGCAACGTTCTATTAATGTATTTAGTTGTTCTACTTCTGACATTTAAAATTATCTGTTTTTATTAACACTATTGAGCCAATTAATTGAAAAATCACAATCAGTATATTTTTCGTCTATTCTGATATAAGTCTTAGTGATAAGATTTTCTGCCCACTTTCTTATAATCTTTAGTTTTTTATCTGAAAGAGCAATCTGTTGTAGGCGGTCAAAGTCGTTTTCAAGATTGACAGTATGTTTCTCAACTTTACGTTTTACTTTTATTAGACGATAAGCGTTGGATAGTTCAGATTTAAATTCAACAGCAGAAGTAATATCTCCTTGTTTCATTGAATTAAAATCAACTTTATCTACGTTGTCTATTGTTTCATTTATAGCATCTTTTAAAAGACGAGAAGAAGCCGTGTTTTTGTTTATTATAAGACCTCCATTTATTTTACTATCATCATCAGAGTATTTTACTATAGCGTCTTCAAAAGATATTTGTCCACTATCAATCATAGATTTTATGCTATCCAAAAATTGTTTAGCATTGTAAAGAGAAAGAGCAGAAACTTTTGGTTGTAGAAGTATATGTCTGCAATTTATTTGATCACCTCGGCGTTCTATCATCTGAACAATATGAAAACCAAACTTAGTTTCAAATACAGGAGATATTTCTCCAGGTTGTAAAGAAAAAGCGATACTTTCGAATTCTCCAACCATTGTGCCTCGTGTAAAGAAACCTAAATCTCCACCTTTACGAGCAGAAGCTTCGTCATCAGAATATAGAGTGGCAATGGTAGAAAATTTATCTCCTTTAAGAATTCTATCTCTATAACTGTTAAGTTTTTGTTTCACAAGTTCTTTTTCTTCAGCAGATACAACAGGAATCTTTACTATTTGAGTTAATTCATATTCTTCTTCTATTGTTGGCAAAGAGTCTTGAGGAATGCTTTTATAGAAATCTACAACTTCTTGAGGAGTTATTTTTAAATCTCCTGTAAGTTTGTTTTGTTCCTGTTGAATAAGCATATTCTCTTTTATAATATCTCTATACTGTGAGCGTATTTCAGACAAAGACTTTTGCATTTGACGTTCCATTCTTTCTTGAGAACCGTAGATTTGAATCATATATCTAATACGAGAGTCCATTTCTTGGTCTAAGTCGTTGTCTGAAATTTCCAAGGAATCTATATCAGCTTGATGTAAAAACAGTTTATTCAAAAGCATATTATCTAAGACATCACAACGTGTTTGATTAGCGTTGTTAGAGTTTGAACGCGATTGAATATAATTAGTTTCTAATTCAGAGTATTTTATCATATTCTGTCCTACTATAGCAATAACCTCATCTACTAAAGTTTGAGCGGAAGCTATAGAGGAGAAAAATAATAATAACGCAAATAATATATTTTTTGTAGTTTTCATTTACTTTATAGAATTAAAGACATCGTAATTAACAGTGTAAGTGTATTTTCTTCTAAGAGTTTCTATCCAATTCTTTTCCAATACCTCTTGATATTGAGAAGTAACAACTCCTTTACACTCATCTAAAGTTTTTGTTTGAGGAGCAACAAAACGCTTAAGAACAAAAACATTGTTTTTATTTGTCATAAGAGTAGTATCTGAAAGGACAACGTTCTCTTGTTTTAAATTATTTGCTAAAGAAGTATTCCAAATAAGTTTATCTATATTTTTATTTGCTCCTTTTTCATATCTACCCCAAGAGTAAGAAAAATATTTATCAGGCTTTTCTGTTATAGAAAATTTCTTTAATAAGTATTCTCTTGTTTGGTCGTTTGTTCTGTTTTTCTTGTTATACTTTGCAATTATCTTAGTTGCCTTTTTTAGGTCTATGCTTTTGTCTATGTTCCATGTTGTAACATCAGCTCTATCTTGCCAAATATATTCATCTTTATGCTTTTCATAGAAATCAGCCAAGCCAACAGAATCAATAAGACTTTTGTTCCAAACTTCCTTATCTGTTATAGCAAAGATAAGTATTCCTTCTCTAAATGCGTCCATCGTTTCTTTTAACTCAGGGAAACGTTCTTCTAATTTACTGTCTGCGTATTCCAAAACTTTTTTATCTGCTACGCTATTAAACATTTTTTCTAAGAACAAAGGAATATATTCTGGTGTTTGTTTGCGTTGAGTTGTGTATATTTCTTCAAGAAAATCTCTTTGAGTAAAAGAAGTATCACCGATAGAGAACAAAACTTTATCACCAACAAAGTTTTCAGGTATTTGCCAAGTGCCAGCAAAAATACTATCAGTTATTAAAGAATTTAATTCAGTAAGACTCTTCTTGTTTTCAGTAAAGTTATAGAAAACTTTGCTCTTTTGAATAAAACTTTCTATTGTTTTATAAGCACGAACATCACGACTAATTCTCTGTGTTATTTGTGGTTTTCTTTCTTCCAAAGATTGTAGTGGTTGAATGTTCATTAGTTTAAAGAAATGCCAACCATAACGTGTCTTAATTATAGGAGAAAGCTCTTCTATTTGCATGTCTTTTATTAGTTCTATATATTCAGCAGGAAGTGTATTCGGTTTTTGTTTCATAAGCCAACCATTGTTTTGTGCTGAATAAGAATCATCAGAATAAGCTCTTGCTACAGAATCTATTTTCCATTCACTGACATGGGAATAAGCTTCTTCTATAAGTTGCTTTGCTTCTTGTTCAGAATGTTTTTGAGTGTTAATCCACACATGTTTTATGTTACATGTAAAGAAAGGAGCAGGTATTCTGTCAGTAAGTTTTATAATATGATAACCGAAAGTTGTTTTTATCGGCATTGAAACATCTCCTTTTTTCAAAGAATAGCAAGCACTTTCAAAAGGATAAACCATAGTCATAGAAGTAAAATAGCCCAAATCTCCACCATTACCTAAGATAGCAGCCTGTTCTTCTGTTGCTTCACGTCCTTTGGCAGAAGGATCATCAGAGTATTCAATAGCAAGCTTAGAAAAGTCCTCTCCTTTCAATGCTTTATCTCTTATCATCAAAGCTTTTTTATATGCTTCTAAGGTATCTGCAGGAGTTGCATTTGCAGGTACGCTAATAAGGATATGTGAAGCTCTAATGAATTCCTTTTCTCTTTCATACGCTTCCTTTATAAGAGAATCAGTTATTGATACATCGTTGATATACGGTTGTATCATCTGTTTTCTATAATTATCAACCTCTTCTAAGTATGTTTTAGTAGTGTCAAGACCTTCTAGTTTCGCTTGCAAAAGTTTTAGTTTATAGTTGATGTATAAATCCAAATAGTTGTTGAGGTCTTCTTTGTTTATGGTAGAAGAAGCTACACTATTTCTATTATACATTTTTAAAAACTCAGCCTTTGTTATTTTCTCACCTTGAATTTCTAAAACAATATCATTATCATTTTGAGCATTAAGCACAAATGAAGATAATATAAGCGTAAGTGTTAAAATAAAAATCTTTTTCATCGTGAATAATTAGGGGCTTCTTTTGTTATTGTTATATCATGAGGGTGTCCTTCAATAAATCCAGCGTTAGTTATTTTTATGAATTTAGCTTGTCGTAACATCTCTAAATTTTGAGAGCCAGTGTAGCCCATACCAGCTTTTAAACCACCAACAAGTTGATATATAACCTCTGTAACACTTCCTTTATAAGGAACACGTCCTACGATGCCTTCTGGAACAAGTTTCTTAAGGTCTTTTTCGTCAGATTGGAAATAACGATCTTTACTGCCGTTTTGCATAGCATCTAAAGAACCCATTCCTCTGTAAGCTTTATATTTTCTTCCTTCTAAGATAATTGTATCTCCAGGACTTTCTTCTGTTCCAGCTAACAAAGAACCTGCCATAATTGTTGAAGCACCGGCGGCAAGAGCCTTAACAATATCTCCTGAATATCTAATACCTCCATCTGCAATAACAGGGACGTTTTTATCTTTCAAAGCATTGCAAACTCTAAGTACTGCTGTTAGCTGTGGCATTCCTATACCAGCAACAACTCTGGTGGTACAAATACTACCAGGTCCAATACCTACTTTAACAGCATCAGCACCTGCCTCAGCTAATAATGTTGCTGCTTCTGGTGTTGCAATATTTCCTACGACAACATCAACATCTTTGTATTTTTTCTTTATCTCTTTTAAAGCATTAACAACATTCTTTGAATGACCATGAGCAGTATCTACAACAATAGCATCAACACCTGCATTGATTACAGCATCTATTCTGTCGTACATATCCTTAGTAATACCTATACCAGCAGCGACTCTAAGTCTTCCCATATCATCTTTGCAAGCCATAGGTCTTTGTTTTACTTTGATTATATCTCGGTATGTAATCAAACCAATAAGATGTCCTTCATTATCAATGACAGGTAATTTTTCTATTCTATGTTGTTGTAGAATTTCTGCTGCTTGTGCAAATGTTGTACCCTGAT
This sequence comes from Bacteroidales bacterium, assembly GCA_045221575.1. GTDB lineage: Bacteria > Bacteroidota > Bacteroidia > Bacteroidales > P3 > Scybalousia_A. The sequence continues at coordinate 21,229 of JBGUWU010000007.1, read as the reverse complement.
TGGTGCTAATAACATTTTTTGTCATTATTTCGCACAAAGGACGGCGAATATCTTTTTCAAATCTAAGGTCTCTATTAGTAACAATACCTATAAGTCTATTTTGTTCATCAACTATTGGAATACCACCTATAGAGAACTCTCTCATCATTTTTAGAGCATCTTCTACAACTGCATCTTTGTGCAAAGTAGTTGGGTTGGTAATCATACCATTTTCACTACGTTTTACTTTAAGAACTTCTTCTGCTTGATGTTCTATAGACATATTCTTGTGAAGTACTCCTATGCCACCTTCTTGAGCCATAGCAATAGCCATAGGTGCTTCAGTAACAGTGTCCATTGCTGCTGCTACTATAGGTATATTCACATTAATATTTCTTGAAAAACGGCTCTGAACCGTAACTTCTTTGGGGATTATTTCAGAATAAGATGGTACTAAAAGTACATCGTCATAAGTTAGTCCCTCTCCAATAATCTTGTCAGTGTATGAAAACATTTCTTATAAGTATATATTTTCGTGCAAATTTACATCTTTTTGAGAAACTAACAAACTTTTTTCTCAATTTAACGCCAAGTGCATATAAGCAAAGGTAAGAGTTGCGAAATTTTACTGTCTTTGATTGATAACATAATCTTTACAAACGAACTTTTATTCTATACAAGAATTAGTAGTTCGTTTGTAAAGTTTTTATGATGTTTAATGATTTTGATTTTATTGTTTTTCTAATACAACTAAAGCCCAATTGTCTTTATTTGAAGAAGATTTTAATTTATATCCTAAAGGTGTAACATTATCCAATAATTCCTTTATATCTTCTTGATAAAAACCACTAAGGATTAGAGACCCTCCTTTGTTTATATACTTTGTGTAAGTTGGGATATTGTCTTTTAGAATATTAAGATTAATATTTGCGATAAAAATATCAAAACGTTTATCTTTGCTTATTTTTTCAGCACCTCCTTGTTTGATATTTAAACAAACGTTATTCTCTTGAGCATTTTCTTCTGTATTTTCTTTAGCCCAAGAATCAATATCTATAGATTCTACATATTCAGCACCCATTTTTTTTGAAAGAATACCTAAAACACCTGTACCACAGCCCATATCCATAACATATTTGTTCTCCATATTCAAAGATAATAAATATTCTATAATCATATAGGTAGTTGGGTGAGTTGCAGTACCAAAACTTTGTTTAGGATTTATGATTATATCGTACAAAGTATTTTGTTTTTCTTGAGAAGACTTACGAATCAAACAGAGATTGCCAAATTGCACACACGGAGAACTTTGTTCCCAAACATAGTTCCAATTTTGGTCAGCTATAAAATCAATATCGTATTTTACAGACTCTTTATTATCCAATGCAGATTGTTTAATTATCTCTGGAATTTTTTCTTTTTGAAAATCATTTTCTGGAGCATAGGCTTCAAAGCCTTCTTCATTATCAACAAAACTGTCAAAGCCTACTTCTAATAAAGAGTCTTTAAACAAGTCAATCTTCCAATCTGATTCGTTATTCAAAGAAAATGTTACCTTAATATAGTTCATTATTTTTTTTCTATTGTTGTTGATTTATAAGGATAACAAAAAACTAAGGTCAAACAAGATAATGTTTATCAATTTTGTATTTGACCTTAGTATAGTTAATGATTATTACTTTATGATTAATTAAAACTGCATGCTATTTGAATAAAGTCATTAGCTTTTAAAGATGCTCCTCCAATAAGTCCTCCATCAACATCTTCCATAGAGAATAACTCTTGAGCATTCTTTGGATTGCAACTTCCACCATAAAGGATAGAAACTTCTTGAGCAACATCATCGTTGTATTTTTCTACAATAAGTTTGCGGATAAAAGCATGTATTTCTTGTGCTTGTTCTTTTGTAGCGGTTTTTCCCGTTCCTATAGCCCAAACAGGTTCGTATGCTATTATACATCTTTGCATATCTTCTGCTTTAAGGTGGAATATACCTTCCTCTACTTGTTTTCTGATAACGTCAAAGTGCTTGCCTGCTTCTCTTTCCTCAAGGCTTTCTCCAACACACATTATTGGAGTTATGTCTTGTTGCAAAAGAAGGTCTATCTTTTGAGCAATGTCTTGGTTTGTTTCAAAGAAATATTTTCTTCTTTCGCTATGACCTACAATACAATAATCTACAGCCATGCTTTTTAGCATAGAAGCAGATACTTCGCCTGTATATGCTCCATTATCAAACTTCGCAACATTTTGAGCTCCAACAAAGAAATTGGAATCTTCACTAACATCGCTAACTAATTCCAAATAAGGGAAAGGAGGACAAACGATAATATCTACATCTGTAGTATCATATTGTCTAAGGGTTTCTTCTATGGAATTAATCAAATCATCTGCTTCGGCAAAGTTTTTATTCATTTTCCAATTGCCTGCTACTATGTTTCTTCTCATCGTTTTATTATGTTTTGTTCTTAATTCTTGTCTATTATAATTTGCAAATTTATAAAAAATCTTTGAAAAGCCAAACTTTCAATAAAAAAAATAATCTCATAATCTCTATTTTTGCAAAAAAAAAGAACGATACATTGTACCGTTCTTCAAGTTCTTTTTATTTTTTCTATTTAAAAAGTTTTTGGAATTCTCTTTTCTTTCTGTTTTTCCATTCTCCTTTATGATAAACATAAGAAGCTATAAGAGGAAGAACTGTTGTAGCTTCAGCATAAACCATTTGTTCATACTTAGGAGAAACTTTTCCCCAAGAGCCTGCTTCTTTCAAAGTAGAAGAAGAGCATGCTCCATCTCTAACATCAGCAACAGTTATTTGAACAGCATATTTGTGCATATCAACTTCGTGTCCTAAGACTTCAGCACAAACAACTGTATCTTGAGCAAAGTTCTTTGGAGTACCACCGCCAATCATAAACAAACCTGTTGTTCCTGCTGCTATTTTGATATTTGTTAATTCAAGGAAATCTTTTACAGAATCTATGCTAACATGTTTTTCTGGGTTAGCAACTTGATGCATAACAAGACCAAAGCCTGCACTACAATCAGAGAAAGCAGGACAGAAGATAGGTACATTGTTCTCATAACAAGCTTGAATCAAAGAATCTTTCTTTTTTGCGTTACCATTAGCAAGCCATTTGCCTATTTCATAGATAAACTCACGAGAAGAATACGGGCGAGGTTCCAATTGGTCAGCAATCTCTTTAACTGTTTTATCACATATTTGCAATTCTTCTTCATCAATATAAGTGTCATAGATTCTATCTACATAGTTGTCTCTTAAAGTCATGTCGTCCATAAATTGAGAGCCTTTGTAATGTTTAAAACCTAAGGCTTCAAATAGGTCCATGTCTATTATGGAAGCACCAGTAGAAACAACAGCATCAATCATATTGTTTTTTACCATATCAACATAAACTTGCATACAACCACCTGCAGAGGTAGAACCAGCAAGAGTCAATATAGTAGAACATTCTTTGTCCTCTATCATACTTTCAAAAATATCTGCTGCATTAGCAGTCTCTCTTGAAGCAAAAGACATTTCTCTCATTGCGTTAATAATAGGGGTGGAATCTATTTCCTTTATATCAACGTGTTTGATTGTCTGTTGTAATAAATCTTTCTTTTCCATTATTTTACTATTTTTTTATTATTTACGTTTCTTTTTAGAGTTTGCAAAAATACATTTTTTATTTTATTAACAAGAATTTTATATACTTTTTTTATCTATTCTTGCGTTATTATGTGGATTTTATAAAAAAAATAAAGTGATGAAAAAATTATTATTAGTTCTTGTCTTGTTAGTTATGATTATAAGTTTCTCTTGTACAAAGCAAGACAAAAAGGTTAAAGATATGGTAAATAGAGAAGTTACCATAAAAAAAGAAGCACAAAAAGTTATATGTCTTATTCCTGGTTTAGTAGAATGGATGAACAAACTTTCTTTACAAGATAAGCTTGTCGGTATAGGAGGAGATTGCAAAACAATAGAAGGAACAGAAAAAATTCCTGTTGTTGGTAGTATTTTCAGTATGGATACTAATGCCTTAAAAGAAATAAAGCCAGATTGTGTTTTTGCAATGACTACTTTAGATAAAGATATTTGGCATTGGTTAGAACAAAACGACATAAGCCTTGTATTTTTTGCCTATCCAACAAAAATAACTGACACTTATAAAGCATTAAACATAATAGGAGAGATACTTAACGAGAAAAGTAAAACAGATGATGCCATTGCAAAATATAAAAAACAAATAGAAACACTTGAAAAACAAAATTCTAAAGAGAAACCTCAAGGTTATTTTTCTATAAGGTTCAACGATAGAAACGGAGAAGATGTTGTTGCTTCAGGTAGTCATATTATAGGAAACCTAATGGAAATTGCAGGAATAGAAAACGTAGCAAAAAACAACGGAGATATGATATTTCACCGTGATAGCATAGTAATGGCAGACCCAGAGTTTATTTTCATGGATAGAAAAATGGTTGGGGCTTTTGCGAATACAAAACCTTATTCCGAACTATCAGCAAGTAAGAATAATAAACTTGTTGGTTTAGATATGAATTTACTTACTGCTTATAGTCCTAAATATATTGATGCAATAAGACTTATGTCTGATGCAATAAAGCAAAGATAAAAACAAAATAAAATAGATAAAGAGATAAAAACTCGTTTTAATTTTCTTTATACTTAGTTTAACTAAAATAGAACGCCGTTTTCAAAATCAAAAACGGCGTTTTTTTTATAAAAATTTATTTTCACAAGTTCGTTCTTTTCCCTTTTATATGGAATCTTTTTTATTTCAGAGTGTCTGGGGAAGCAAGTAGCATTGTTTCTACCATTTCTTCAATATCTTCCTTAGGAGTTAGACCTGCATTAAAGAATAATTCTCCTCCTTTGGGCACAAATAGAATAGTAGGGATACTTCTAACGTGGAAAAATTGTGCAATGTCTTGTGCTTTATCAACATCTAATTTATATACATCAATTTTCCCTTTATATTTTCTTGCAATCTCTTCCATGATAGGAGCTTGTCTTTTGCAAGGACCACACCATGTAGCATAGAAATCAACGATAATGGGCTTATCTCCCTTAAACTTCAAAGGCTTACCCTCTTTAAAAGGTGAGATGTCCAATACCTTAGTAAGAAAATCCTCACTGTTTAGTTCAGAAACTAAATCTTTGTTAATTTCTTGTTGGTTGCTATTTTCTTCTGTCTGTTTATTGTCTTTGCATGCAAAACATACAAGACATAAAACTAAGCATATAACTATTATTTTTAAGATTTTCATATTGTTTAATTTTAAATTTAAATCATTGATTTTAGTTGTAATATATCGGTTATTGTTATATCTGCCAAAGGAGTAGATGTTGGAGCTTCTTTCCAACCTTTTCCTTTTAGCCAAAGAGTTTTTGTACCTAATTGTTTTGCAGGAGCTATGTCTTTTTTATAAGAATCTCCAACAACAAGAGCTTGTTCTGGTTTTATATCCATATGTTGAAAACAAGTAAGCAGAAGTTTCTTATCAGGTTTTGAAACACCTATTGTGGCACTTTCAATGACTGTTTCAAACTTTTCTCTTATTCCATAGTCTTGTAATACGCTTTCTAAATTACCATAGAAGTTTGAAACAATAGCAAGTCTATACTCTTTTGATAGTTCTTCAAGCATAGGCTTTACTTGTTCAATATTATTTTTTGCATAAAGATAACAATTCTCTGCAACTTCTTTGATGTGGTACATTTCTTTTAGTATTGCACCTTGTTCATAAAGTCTATCATATTGCAGACCTACTTTTATGATAAGAGTTTGATGAAAGTTGTCTTCTTTTTTTACAAGATGTTGTTTTGCAATTGTCTGTTCAGCATAAACATAGGCATCTCTTAATTGCTCATCGCTAAGGAAAGAATTGAATTTAAGATGTTCTTGTTTAAAGACATAGTACCAATGTATGCCATTGGTATCCAGTGTTGCACCAAAATCAAATATTATTGTTTGTTTGTTCATATTCAAATGTTTGTTTGTTGTTAAAACGTTTTATTTTTATCATACCCATACCAATAATAATCCATATAAGTTCGCTTATTCTTAGAATCATACCTACAAAAACACCTTGTTTCCCTAAAGAACTTATGCAAGCCAAAGAAGCGGAAAGACCACCTTCTCTAATTCCCACTTGCATAGGAAAGATAAAGACTATATTTGCAATCAAAGAGGTAAGAGTAGTTATTATTATTGCACCAACAAAGGAAACAGAATTAACGCCTGCTATTGCCCACATAACTAACATTATTTCCGTGCAAGACATTATACGAGATAATGTTTCATAAAACAGAGATTTATAAAACGCAGACCGATGATTGTTAAAAAGTTCTGTAAATTGTTGGTCAGTTTCTGCTATGGATTGTTGTCTTTCAGAGGTGAGTTTCTTTCTTACAATGTTTTTCAATATAGGTATTCGTTGCAAGAAAGAGAAAAATCTTTTTATGACTCCATATTTATACGCACGAATGATAAAAATTATAGCGATGATACTAATAACAATAAATACCATTCCGCAAGTAAGTATTATACGTCTGAAAGAGTTTATCTCCAAACCGCTATAAAGAAAAAAGATAAACAAAAGAATAAAGCCTATTATCCAAAAAACAAAATGAGAAAGAATATGCATCATAGCGTATGTCAAAACAGAAGAAGCGGCACGCTTTGTTCCTATATCTTTTTTCATAGCCATTATTCTGTAAGGCTCTCCTCCCAAAGCCATAACAGGAGTAATATAGTTGATAGCATAACCGCTAATAGTTAAACGGAACATTCTAAGATAAGAAACTTTTTTTCTTTCTTCTTTGTTGTAAAAAGTAACCTCACGCCACGATAGAGTATTCAAAGGATACATTAAAAGCCGAGAAAGAACGATGGGAATAATCCACCAACCCACGTTCTTAATATCATTGACTATTTCCTGCCAGCCAAGATTGTATATCATAACAACAATTATTATGACACCAATAAGGAAAAGCAATATACTGATATGTTTTTTATTCACTTGTTTTAGTGTTTTAGATTGTTAAGATGTTGTAGTTCTTTATCGTAAGAAGAAAAAAGTTTTTCTTCTCCTATAATAAGATACACCAATATCGCATTCATAACAATAAGGTCAAAACAAAAATACAACCAAACTTCATTGATAAATATTGTAAAGAAAAGGAAGATTACTCTTGTGTTAAACTGAAGGATATTAGTTAAAGGCATAAAACGCTTGTTTTTCATTCTTATCTCTTCGCTTAAATCCTTAGGAGTGGCATTTGGATACATCATAAACAAGGTGGAGAAGAATTTTTGTACCTTTGGAGAGAGCATTTCTTGTTGTTTGGTGTAGTTAGAATAGAAAAACATAGATACTTTTTTAAAAGGTTCTTTAGAGAATTTAATATTTTTAAACTCTTCTTTTACTGCTTTATAAGTATCGTGTTCATTACCATGTTTATTATCAACAAAGAATAGATGAACGTTTCTATAATAATCTGCCATTGCTGCGGCAAGTATATGAGAAACACCTGCACAAACGGCAATAATCCAAACCAAAACAGAAGGGAACTCTCCTGTGTTTATTATTCTGAAAGTTAAAGCCAAATAAATAATAATAAACCAAATATCACCTGCTAAACCATCAAGTATTCTGCCAAGTTTTGTTTTGTTGTTAGTTAGTCGTGCAAGTTGTCCATCTGCACTATCAAAAGTGTTGGCTAAGACCAAGCAAAGCATACCTATAACATTAAGTTTAAGGTCTTCATAATAGAAAAGAAAAGAGCCAAAAGCACCAATAAAGATACTTGCAATAGTAATCATATTAGGAGTGATATGCAAAGGTATCGCAATTTTAGCCCAAAGAAAACCAACCTTACGAGTAAAATGAATATCAAGCCATTCTTCTGTGTCTTTTGATTTTAAAGAATCTTCTATGTTGAGTTTTTGCTTTCCTGTTTCCATATTCTAATATTGGTTATTGCTTAAATATGTTGTTATGATACCTGTTATTTCTGTTGCAGCCTGCGGTCTACAAGCAGAAAAAGAAGGAAAATCATTAATATCGATTATATAATATTGTCCTTGTTTGTCTATAACTGCATCACCTCCGTAAATATCCAAATCCAAAAGATTAATTGCTTTATTCACGTTCTTAATAAACGAAGGAGTATTAAAAGATATTCTATCTTCAGAGATATTTATTTTATTATGAAACTTATCTTCCTTCGGATATGAGAAAGAAAAGAAGTCAGTATTTCTTACACCATAGAACTTAATGACATCTCCTTCTATATGTTCGCTGATAAGTGCTTTTTGTATTCCTCTTTCTTTGTAGTTAAGTAGTATGGCTTGTGCTTGTTCAAAACTTTTTGGACGACAAACATCTTGTTCTTCTATTGTTTGAAAGTCTGCACGCTTTATCCAAAAACTTCCTTCGTTAAATTGTTTAATATCTTTTATATCATATTTGTCAGTATCAATGATTATAGTCTTTGGAATAGATATATTGTTGTGTTGAAGTGTTTCAGTTTGTTTTTCTCTGAAGCAATTCTCTATTGATAGGGTAGAGTTGATAACCTTTGTTCCTTTTTCTTCTAAAGATGAGAGAAGTTTTATTGTTTTTTCTCCTCTTGCCATAGAAACAACAAGCGAATATCCGTTATCTTTTTCTGAGAAATCTGTTTCGTTGATGCAATTTACATTGTAGCCTTTTTGTTTTAGCTCTTCTACAACGGCATTGAGTATTAATGTGTCTTTATCTTCAGAATTAGGAGAGAACTCTTTCTGTCTATATAAAGCAAGGATTGTCTTTTGTTTCTCAGTCCAAAGATTTAATAATCCTTCCGCTTTTTTTATATCTTCTACGTGGTCTATATCTATTACTTTACCAAAAAGAAAAGATTGAACATTAAGATTGTTTTCCAGCAAAGCCCGTTGATAGTTACGCATACGGGAGATGCCTTTTTCTATTGTGGAATCAACAACTTTTAAAGCCTCTTTTCTTAGACAATAAATACCTGCTGAAACAGTGTTTATGCTTTCGTCTTCCTGTCTGTCTAAATAGGCTAAGACTTTATTTTCTTTTGTTTTTACGTATAAGGGTTTTTCGTCATCAATATAACCTGTTATACCCATAAGAGCGTCATAGTCTTTGTTTTGTTGAAAACAAGATATATATTGTTGAAAATCTCTCTCATTAAAAATAGTATCAACAGTAGTAAGACAACATTCTTCAAAATTAGAGTTGTGTATTATGTTCCAAAAACTGTGTAAAGAAGACGGAGTAGATTTTACGATGAGGTTGATTTTTACTCCAAAGTCTTTACTGTTGAGAAATTGTTGTAAATCTTCGCTTTCTTCGTTTATGATTATAGATATTTGTTCAGCATCATTGTTTTTGAAAATACGGATAAGTCTCTCTATTAGATATTCTCCGCAAACTTTGACTAAAGGCTTTACACTTTTAAACCCTTCTTTTCTTAAACGAGAACCTTCTCCTGCTGCTATTATTGCGTAATTCATTATCTGTATTCTTTTTCTGTTAGAATGTGAAACGGAATCTAAATCTTATTCCCCACTTAGCTATATCAGGATTGTTTAAATAAGTAAAACGCCTAACATAGTCTATTCTCATTACCTTGAAAATATTATCTATTCCGACATTAGCCTCAATGTATGGACCATCTTCTAAGGTATATGTTTTGTATTGTCCTTTATCGTTTTTTGCAAAGTCTATCAAGTCAGGATTTTTAGCATTAGGCATATTGTCTTTAGTTATTTCTCCCCAAATGGCTTTTACTGCAAAAACTTCTCTCCATTTCAAACGATTTAGAAGAGGAATACGATTAAAGATAAATCCATTGAAGTTATAGTTTAATATACCTTGAACATATCTATCACTAACAAATTCAAAGTAATTCATTAGGTTAAAACTCTCATCTTGATAAGCCCAATTTTGATTTGCTTGATGAACAAACAAAAGAGGGTATGCAGTCTTTCCAAATACTTGACCTCCTTTGATGGTAATATCTGCAAAACCAAAAGAAAGAATAAACCAGCGTTTATATATTGTTGCCTCCAATTTATGAAACTCAAAATCCGAGTTAAACAAAGGGGAGTGATAAGAATATTTTAATGTGTAGATTGGAGATGTTGAATTCATTGTCATACGAAAACGTTGGGATTGATAGAACTGTTCATTCTTGGCATATCTTAGTTCTACGTTAAAAGATGTTGTAGTTATAGGGTCAAATGTTTTTGTTCCGTCCAAAGAAGTGAAGTTAAGAGAAGCTAAAGGTTGCATTTCCATATATTCTGTTCGTAATTTAGTAGAAAATTGCGACATAGTCTCATATTGATATTCAGCATAAATTTTTTTGTTAAGTGTCATCATATCAATATCTCCTCTTGAGAAAGAAAGGAAAAATCTGTCATAAGAACCCATTTCCAAGTGTTGTCCTGGTATATCGGTGTTCTTTTCTATACCAAGGGTAAGCAAGTTAATAGGAAACTCCCATTGATGATATAGTTTATCTGCAAAAGAATACATCACTTCTGCATTATATTTTACTGTTTCGTCTTTAGTTCCATAGGCTACAAAACCATTAAGGAATAAATGTTTATGAAACTTAACATTAGTCTTTCCTCCAACTCTTAATCTCGCACCTTCTACAGAGTTCCAAGAAAGAGTATTTTCAACAGGACCATAATCAAACCAACCTAAATCAACATAACCCGAGATAAATGCCATTGCAGTGTTCATTATTATTTTGTATCCAGAGATGTTGTTTAGTTTTGAAGGAATATCGTATGTGTTTTGTTCGCTTTGTGTTAAAGGATCTATTCTGTTTTCTTCCCACCAAGAGTTACTACGTTTGTTGAAACCCTCCACTCTTGTTGTTATGTCATTGTTGTTGTAAAAACTTTCAGCCAGAGGTTTATTGAAGACATAATTAGAATAAAAGTTTTCTCTTTTACCATACATATTAGCACCATAGAAAGTACCATCTAATATGGTTTTGTCTTCTACTAAGCATAGTTGCCCATCTATTCTTTCATACTCTTGCCAGATAGAAAGGTTTTTTACAAAGTTTATACTACTTTTTTTAGGGAAGTCTAAGTATATTTTTTTTACAGCATATAGAGAGTCTTTTGTTATCCACAACTTACCACTAAATCCAATATCTCTCAAATTAGCGGGGTTAAATGCAAGAACAATACAAGAGTCGCCTTTATATTCTATTGTATCGGTTAAGAAAAATTGGTAGAACCTTGTTCCATAGGAAGATAATGGAGAGATTAATTCATTGCTGAACATCTTTATAGAGGAAGAATAAACATCAACATTTCCGAAAGCATCATTAAGCATAAACTCCATAGATTGAGGCTCTATAAACTTAGAGAATGATAATTCTTTTTGTCCTATCAACATAGTCTTTGAGCAAGTGGGACTTTTTCTGTAGTAGTTCTCATAAAGGTTCTCCATAAAGTAAATAGGCATATATTTTCTATCATCAAACTCGCTTTGTTGCAGGTTGTCAAACATAAAGCCAAGTTTTTTAAATGCCGCTTTATTTCTTAAAGAGTCATTAATTCCCAAAAGAGAAAGTTCTGTCTTCTCATGAGAACGATATTGATAATATTCTTGAGAAGTTATTCCATTTTGTTTTTTGTGGGCAATAACATTCTCCATCAGTATTACAGCAGGATTGTTTTTGCGATGATATTTCTCTTTTTTTGCAACAATTTTTGTTTCTTGCAAAGTGGTAACTGTTGGAATAAGAGCAACATTAAGCTTTTGTATTTGACGTGGTTTTACCTTTACTTTTAAAGTCTCATAGCCGACAAATTGAAATATTATTGTGTCAAATGCCACAGAGGTTTTTATAGAATAATATCCTTTGTCGTCTGACATTGTTCCTGTAAAGTGAGTAGAGGTTTTATTCACCGTTATATTAACGTATGGCAGACTCTCGCCTGTTTTTTTATCTGTTATCGTGCCTGTTACTACAGTGTTTTGTGCTGTTAGATTAGATGCACAAATAAACGATAGGATTGCAACAGTAAATAAGTATTTAAATTTTTTCATGCTTTCTTAACCTCAAAAACCATTCCAACTTTTAGTTTTGTCTCTTCCTTACATTCTTTTAACACTTTCAATACCGTCTATCTTAGAAATATTATCCATTAGTTGATTAAGACTTTCTGCATTGGAAATATACATCATAATAGAACCTTCAAATACTCCTTCACTACTTTCCATAGCCAAAGAACGCATATTGATACTCCAAACTTCAGAAATAACTCTTGCTAATTCTTGCAATAATCCTTTGCGGTCAATACCTTGAATTTTTATACCGGCAAGGAATGTTATCTTTTCGTTTTCTCTCCATTTTGCTTTGATGATATGATTACCGTATTTACTCATTTCATCTACAGCCTTAGGACAAGAAGTACGATGAACATCTATGCAACCATCTTTTATCAATCCAACAATATCATCTCCCGGTAGAGGATTACAACACTTAGCGGTAACATAAGGCAATGTCTCCACGTCTTGATTTAATAAGACCTTCTCTGGATTTTCTTGTATGGTTTGAGATATTTGTTCGCTAAGAGTTGCGTTGCTTTTTTGTTTCTTTAATGGATTCTTTAAGAATATGAAAGAAGATTTCTTTTCTCCTTTATTAAAACAAGATTGAATGATATATTTGTCAATCTCTTTGGTATGAACCTTATAAAATAAGTCAATAGGATTATCGCAACTGATGTATCGTTGCAGTTTAATGATATTGTCTTTCTTGTATTCAATCTTTTCTTTGGCAAATAGTTGTTTTAGTTGTTCTTCTCCCTCTTGTTTAAATTGTTCTTTATATGTTTTTATTGCTCTACGTATTTCTTGTATTGCTTTTGGAGTGCGGACAAAGTTTAACCAACTTTCTTCAGGTTGAGCAATAGATGAGGTTATTATCTCTACTTGGTCAGCAGCGTGCAGTTTGTAGTCAATAGGCACCACTTTATAATTAACTTTTGCTCCAATACATTTTAATCCTAATTCTGTGTGAATATTGAAAGCAAAGTCAAGAACAGAAGAACCGTAAGGAAGAGTAATACTTTTACCCTTAGGAGTAAAGACTGTTATCTCGTCTGCAATGATATTCATTTTAAAATCATTGACAAACTCTATGGCAGATGTTGTTGGGTTGTCTAAAAGGTCGCGTATCTTACTTAGCCAAGAATCCATACCTGGATCCAATTCACCTTCTTCTACTTCTTTGTAAAGATAGTGAGCAGCCAAACCTTTCTCTGCCACTTCGTCCATACGTGAGGAACGTATCTGTACTTCCACCCATTTTCCCGCATTACTCATAACTGTTGTATGCAGGGCTTCGTAACCATTGGTTTTAGGTTTGGTTAGCCAGTTTCTATAACGGTCTTTTCTTTCCTCGTACATAGAAACGATAAGCCCATAAACATCATAACAACTGCTTTTCTCTATCTCATAAGGAACGTTTAATATTATTCTAATAGCAAAGATGTCGTATATCTCTTCAAATTTAACATTCTTTTTTTCTATCTTGCCAAGAATAGATGTTATGCTCTTAACACGATAAGAGAGTGTAAAGTTATATCCTTTTTCTTTTAGTTTTTCATTTATTGGTTTGCAAAAGTCAGAGATAAAAGCCTGTCTTTCTTCTTCAGTATCTTTTAGTTTTTCTTGAATGGTGTAGTATGCTTTTGGATTGATGTATTTTGTTGCAAGGTCTTCTAATTCACTTTTTATCTTATATAAACCTAATCTGTGAGCTAAAGGAACATAAAGGAACTGAGTCTCTGAGGCAATCTTTAGTTGTTTTTTCTCAGGCATAGAGTCAAGAGTCCTCATATTATGTAGTCTGTCGCAAAGTTTAAGAAGTATTACTCTTACATCATCACCCATGGAAATAAGTATCTTCTTGAAGTTTTCGGATTGTATGCTTTGGGTGTTGTAGTCAAAAACATCTTGTATTTTTGTTAATCCATCAACAATATAAGCAACTTTTTCTCCAAAGATGTTGTGTATATCTTCTAAGGTGTATTCAGTATCTTCTACCACATCGTGCAACAAGGCACAGCATAAAGAGATATAACCTAAACCTAAATCTTCTGCAGCAATGCGAGCAACTTCCAAAGGGTGATAAATATAAGGTTCTCCGCTTTTTCTTCTCACTCCGCTATGAGCATTGTTGGCAATAGTAAAAGCTTTGCGTATCATAATACGCTCTTGCTTTGTTGTTCTGTTATAAACAGCAGACAATATTCTCTTATATCTATAAAGTATTTCCTTACGTTCTAATTCCTCATCAACAATATACATATCTCTTAACCTTTTAGTAAATGGGGGAAAAACAGGTTGCAAAGTTACAAAATATTATCTTATTCTTGAGAAATTCAACAAAAAAATAATGCGAAAACTTGTTTATTTAAAAATATTTTTATATTTTTGTGCATTCGTACTTAAAGAGGCTTTTTTTATGAGAAGATTTTTGACGTTTTTTAGTTGCTTATTTATGCTATTTTGTGCTAATGCTCAGAAGAATGTTCCTGCTCAGATTCCTAAGGATAAAGTGGAGATAGTTAGAAATTCTAAGAGTAAGTATATTATTATAATACCAAAGAATGCCAAACAAGACGAGAAGCAAGCCGCTATGCTTTTGCAAGAAGGTTTTCAAAAGACTTGCAATGTAAAACTTCCTATAGTCAATGATACATATCCAAGACAGAACGAAGAATTTATCATCGGTTCTGCACGTGGTTTTATAAAAGATTTTAACAAGAATAATCCTGCAATGTCTTCCTATGCAATGAAAGACGGAAAACTAATATTTAATGGTTCAAATGCGTATTATTCTGTTGTAGATTTTTTGGAAAGAGAGTTAGGCATTAGAAAATATGCTGTAGATTGCAATGTTTATCCTAAAACAAAAGATTTATATCTAAGCAAAAATTTATCTTATTCTTTCCGTTCCCCTAATGTCTTCAGAGAAGTTAATTCCAACTATACAAAGAGAGACAAAGACTTTCAAAAATGGTTGAAAACCGACCTTTATACAGAAACCTTTGCTAAAGGATTTTTTGTTCATACAGCTTCTAAACTATGTTCCGACAAAGATTATTTTAAAACACACCCGGAATATTTTGCTTTAGTAAATGGACAGAGAGTGAGAGACCAAGTCTGTTGGTCAAACGAAGATGTCTTCAAAATAATGAAAGAAAATCTTAGACAAGCCATGCTTTTGCAACCGGAGTGTGATTGGTGGAGTGTTTCTCAGAACGACAACCCAACATAT
This sequence comes from Bacteroidales bacterium, assembly GCA_045221575.1. GTDB lineage: Bacteria > Bacteroidota > Bacteroidia > Bacteroidales > P3 > Scybalousia_A. The sequence goes on along the minus strand of JBGUWU010000007.1, from coordinate 5,889 downwards.
TGTCAATGCAGTAAATGTAAGGCTTTGATTGATAAGGAAGGCTCTCCTGCTGCACCTATCATTGCATTTGTTAATCGTATGGCAAAAGCATTTCCTAATAAGTTAATATCCACTTTGGCTTATCAATATTCAAGAAAATGTCCTAAGACCTTAAAGCCAGAAAAGAATGTTCAAATAATGCTTTGCACCATAGAAGCAAACAGAAATATAACCATAGAGGAAGAAAAACAAAAAAATCCTACTTCTTCCTTTGCAAAAGATTTAGAAGATTGGGCAAAGGTAAGTAGTAATATTTTTCTTTGGGATTATGAATGTGATTTTGCTCATTATATGTGTCCTTTCCCAAATATGCACGTCTTACAGCCAAATATCAAATACTTTGTAAAGAACGGTGCAAATATGCAGTTTCAACAGGCTAACTGCAACAAAGGACATGAGTTTGCAGAACTGAAGAACTATCTTTTAGCAAAACTTTTGTGGAATCCTAATGAGAAGCAAGACTCAATCATTAACGAGTTTATGCGTAATTATTATGGTTCGGGAGCAAAGAAGGTTAGACAATATATGGACGATTTAGAGAATGTCGCCATAAGTTATAAGTCAAGCGTTGTCTTAGATATATATGGACCTCCAACAAATTACAAAGACAATATCCTTAGCGAAGAAAACCTACAACGATACGATAGCATACTCTACCAAGCAGAAGAGATGACAAAGAAAGATAAGAAAGCCTTTCTTAGAGTTCAAACGGCTCATCTTCCTGTTCATTATGCTATCTTAGAGATAGCCAAGGCAGATGTTTATGGTGAGAGAGGTTTCTTTAAAAAGAATAAAAACACATGGGAATTAAAAGAAGATATGGCTCAAAGAATAGAAACGTTTTATGATATATGTAAGCGAGCGGGAGTGGAGTCTTTAAACGAAAACGGATTAAAACCCGACACTTATTATAAAGCACTTAAACGTTCTATAGAGAATTTTGCGGAAGATAATATTGCTTTTCAAAAACAAGTAACATGTGATCCTATGCCTGCACCAAACTATTGCAAAGGTGATCCTAATACTTTAACAGATGGAACACGAGGTCCAGCAGATTTCAAGATGAGTTGGATAGGTTGGTGGGGAAAAGATGCAACAGTAACGGTTGATGTGGAAAAAACATATTCTAATCGTACTGCAACAATATCTTCTCTTGCTTTGCCTCATGCTTGGATACTTCACCCTTTGAAAGTTGTTTGCCTTGTTTCTTTAGACGGTAAGAACTTTACTAAGGTAGGAGAGAAAAACGGCAATGGCAACAACAGAAACAATCCGGCAATACAAGAATATTCATTTAGTATAAAAGATAAGTTCCGTTATGTGAGATTTCAAATAGAGGGAACAAAGACTCTTCCATCTTGGCATGCTTCCTATACAAATAAATCATGGATATTCTTAGATGAGATAATTATTAAATAAATTTTAAACATTTTTCAATACCTTGTTAAACGATAATGACAGAAGAAAAGAAAACATATTTGCAACACGCTTTTAGATACGGAACAATAATAGGCTTTATTAGTTTTGTCTATTACTTGTTGGGCTTTTATACTGAATTGGAAAAGCACACCTTCCTATATGACAACATATACTTCTTTATCACCGTAGTTATGTTGATTGCAATGATGGTGAAGTATCGTAAAATGCAAGATAACAAAGTCAAGTTTTGGCGATATATGACAATAGGCTTTGTGGCATGTGTTGTTATTTCTTTCTTTATCTCCGCTTATTTGTTTGTAAGGATAATGGTCTTAGACCCTTTTATGATATACAATATTGTTTCGATAGTGGAACAGTCAATGAAGTCATATAATATTGACATGAGTAACCCATCATTACTACCTGTACTCAAAGTCTCATACATTTTTGCTAATTTTTTGGTAAGCATCTTTAACAATATGATGTATATCTTGCTTATCTCTTTGTTTATGACTTTGAACAACAGAATATATAATAAAAAATAGTAGTAATATAAAACAAATTATTATGGGTAAAATAATTACAAGGTACAAATCAGTAATGCATGGCAACTATAAGTTGGCTGGCGTAAAGTATGGAATAGTAATGGCGGCGGGTCTTTGTGTTTTTCTTTTCCTTAGATACGTTGTAGGACACCCTGCTAATGCTCCTATTGCTAAAGATGAAACATGGGTAGTTTTTTTAGGTCTTTTATTGATGAGTTTGATGTTAGTCTTTCATTATAGAAGAAACCTAATAGAAAGGAAGATAAGTTTTAAGGAAGCCTTTCTTGTTTCATTCTATTCTTGTTTGGTGGCTTGTGCTATTTATGCTGTGTTTATGTATGGTTATACACTGTATATAGACAACGGCTTAGATTCTTTCCACGATAGAACTATTGACGTTATGACAAGATCAATAGCACGCTCAGAAAACATAGATATAGATAAAGTTGTTCTTCCAGAGATGCCTTACTTGGTTGCGTGGGGAATGGTGCTGAACATGATAATGGGTATATTGGTTGCTTTCATAACAGGAGTGATCTGCCGAAATGAGAAAAAACAGTTATACGAATAATCTTTTTTTTCTTTAGGATAAAATAATTCAAAATACATTGCGTTATTATAATTGTAATAAATCTAATAACTAACAAATACAGAAAAAGAAATGAAACGGATTTTGTTTGCTATAGGCATAATAAGTACATTGCTATTCTTCTCTTGCGGAAAGAAAGAGATGGAACAGAAAATAGTAAATGAAAAAGCAATGCAAGACTCTATACAGGCTGCTTTGGACGCAAAGAATGCTGAAATGGAGGATTTATTCTCTCAGTTGAACGAGATAGAAGAAAATCTTAATGCTGTTACTTCTAAATACTCTAATGTGGAGGCTATAAGAAATTCTTCAGCAGAACTTAATCAAACTAATCGTTCAAGAATTCAATCTCAAATACAAGACATCAATGAAATACTTAGTCAGAATAAACAAAAGATAAATTCTTTGACTAAGGAACTACAGAAATCAAAATCAAACAACAAAGAATTGACTGCTTTTATAGAGAAGTTGCAACAAAGAATACTTGAACAGGAAGAAGAGATACAACTTCTTACTACCGAGTTGCAAAAGAAGAACATCATCATCAATTCTTTGAACAAAAACCTTGACGAACTATCACGTCAAAACAAAGAGAAAGACGACCATATAGTAAAGGTTGAAGACGAAAGAAACACTGTTTATTATATCGTAGGAACAAAGAAAGAGTTGATACAAAAAGGTGTTATCAATTCAAAAGGTGGTTTCTTAGGTATGGGTAAGAAAACAAATGTTTCTTCTGATGCAGACCTTAACAAATACACAGAGGTAGATGCAAGAAGATTAAAGAAAATACCTTTACCAGGAAAGAAAGTTCAGTTGATGACTTCTCACCCAAGTGCTTCTTATTCTTTTGATGCAGCAGAAAGACCTACTCAACTTACAATTATAGACCCTAACAAGTTCTGGTCAAGAAGTAAGTTCCTTGTTATAATGATAAAATAAACAAGAACGTAATAAAAACCATATAACACAAAACGGAGATAAATACAAAAACTTATCTCCGTTTTTTTTGGTTTAAAATAAGTTTGGATTATAAAAAATTATAACATAAATCTATTGTTTTGAAAAAAGTATTATCCTTGCAGGCGGTTTCGAAAGTGAGAGTATGCAATTAATTGATTGTAAGGATATTTATTTTCTGCCTTTTCTTTCTTTTAGTTTAGTGAATAGAATATTTTAGTGTTTGGAAACACTAATTTTGGGTTAAAAAATAATATTTAGGAATATTAATTTTGATATATCAAAAAAAGCGTATATATTTGCCAAATAATTATTATAACAAAATTACGTTGATATGGAAAGTACAATGATATTTGATTACGATCCAACAAATGAAGTGGCTCAAAAGGTTGTAGCACTTATCCGTTCGCTTGATATTTTTCATGAACGTAGTCTTGATTTAGAAGAGGCTATACGTGATGAAAAGATAGGTAATGTGGAAACATATAATAATGTAGATGATTTCTTTACAGCACATAATCTGTTATGAGTTATACTATCCGCGTTACAAAGCGTTTTGTTAAAGATGCACAACTATGCAAACGCAGAGGCTACAATATGTTATTGCTTCGTGAGGCTATGCGTTTGCTTGCCCAAACAGGCTCCTTGCCAGCACAATACCGTCCTCATAAACTGACAGGTAATTATGCGGGGAAATGGGAATGTCATATACGCCCCGATTGGCTTATGGTGTGGGAATCTCATGATGATGAAATGATAATGCTTTTTAGTCGCACAGGTTCGCACGCAGACTTGTTTAAATAATAAGCATTATAAAAATCAAAAAAAATAATTTCTTTTCTTTTAGTTTAGTGAATAGAATATTTTAGTGTTTGGAAACACTAATTTTAGGTTAATTTTAGTGTTTAGAAACATTAATTTTGGGTTGATTTATATGTAATAATTTTTGCATAATATGGTTTATTATGATGTTGAAAAATATAAAACGTTAATCTTTTGATTTTGAGGGTTTAATACAAAACCTTGAAAACATACATAATATATATACTATAGTATATATATTATGTATGTTTTTTGGATGTATTAAAAATTTTTTTTGTCTTAAAAATTATTGAAAATTATTAAAAATTATGTCATTATTGTAGAGATATAGTTTGTGTTTAATATTTTTGTTTTTGAGATTGTTATCGTTTTATTATAAAGTTTTACTTTATGGGATAATATGTTTTTATTGGGCAGTCCGCGGACAGTCCGTAAATTGTCTGTAAATTGTCCGTGATTATTTTTTTTTCTTGTTTGTGGAGAAAAAAGACTTGATTTTGGTGCGAGAAAATCAAGTCTTTTTTTGCTAAGACTAAGACTTTTTTTATTAAAATCAAATCTTTTTGAAAAAAAACGAAGATTTTTTTGATGTTAAGATGGTGTTTTTGTTTCTTTTAAACTCTTCGTTTATTAAGCTATTTATAGCTTAGGAGTAAAAAAAGATGGAAAAAATTTGCGATATAAGAAAAATTTTGTAAATTTGGCGGTTGATTATATAGTATTATATTGAAAATATATAATTTAAAATTAACATATGTTTAACTAAATTAAATTTATCATGAAACGAAAAATTAAAAATTGGCTCGCCGTCTTTCTGGCACTGATATGTTGTATATGTATCGGTACGGGAACAGTTACGGCACAAAACACAGCGCCTTTGAATGAAGGTTTCGAGGATGGTATACCAAGTACTTGGACTGTCCTTGATATTGCCAGTGGCAACGGTGATAGTTGGGTAATCATGGGTCTCAGTCACACCGGCGATTATGTTGTAGCAAAATCGTGGGATTGTGACGGCGGTACTGAGACTTATTTGATAACTCCTCAGCTATTGCCTTCGGATGGTAATCATACATTGTCATTCTACTTAGCGAATGATTATCCTGAAGATGCTGCTAATACCACCTTCACTATAGAGGTTTCTACAACAGGAACTTCTGCAAGTGATTTCACCTCCATTGCTGGAATAACATTTCCTGGTGAGGGGAACGAATGGGAAGAAAGAACAGTGGATTTATCAGCCTATATCGGACAACCAATCTATATTGCTTTTCACTATGTAGATGGGTGTGGTACTTCAGCATTTATTGATGATGTCTCTGGTGTAGATTATATCGCTCCTGCATGTGTAACTCCTAATGGAATTGCAATAAATGATATTACTTCTTCAACTGCAACAGTTAGTTGGGTAAATAGTGATGTTAATATAGACGCTCCTGCAAATGTTCAATATACATTAGCAACAGATACAGAATGGGAAAATGCAATAACTGTTGGTAATATTGCAGGTACAAG
>JBGUWU010000006.1:0-5788 GCA_045221575.1 Bacteroidales bacterium | reverse complement strand
ATAACAACCACCATTATTGTTCTGTAGAGTATGTTCTCTGTCAAACCAATACAATGAACCTGTATTTTTGTATTTACCGGCTACAATATAATAATTATCCCTACAAAGTGTAATAATATTTTTTTCATCATAGACTTCAACCTTTACTGTCTTTGACTTAGGCTGAATATTTCTTGAATATCTTTCACTAATATAACTTATCAGTCCTTGCATTTGTGCAAAGGCTGTAGTTTGCAGACATAGTGCTAAACATATAAAGAAGATTAATTTTTTTTCTCATAATGTATTGCTTTTGATTATTAATGCGGCAAAGTTATGAAATTATTTTGAAATAACAAAGGAAATAAGAGAAAAATATTAAAATAATCTACACAAAGTCAATGCTTCTCTCTAACAAATAAAGCGTGTGGTGTATTCTCATCTCTAAGAAATAATTCCCATAAGCGACTCTTCTTGGGTTCTTCTTAGGAAAAAGAATACTTCTTTTGGTTCTATTTTCTTCTATAGAAAAGAAAAATAAAAAAACAACGATGACCAAGAAAATTTATTTCTTACCGAAGAAGAAATTACGGTTAATCAATTTATGTTTTGCATTAAAGATAAAAAAGTCAAGTAAAAGGATAATTAATCCTATCAAAGCAAATATATAGAACACTGTATTGTAATCTCTATAAGCCAAAGATGTGTATTCTTTTTTATCCATACGGTTTATTGATTTCATAACAGAGTTAAGACCTAAAGACATATTGCTTGCTCTTACGTAAGTTCCTTTACCTTCTGAGGCAATGTTTTTAAGTGTTTGTTCATTGAGACGAGTAATAACTATATTACCATTCTTATCTTTTTTATATTCAACATTACCAGAACGATCTTTTATTGGTATTCTAACACCTTGAGCATTACCTATTCCGACGCAGTTTATCACTGTTCCTTGTTTTGCTATTGATTTAGCAACTTGCTCTGCTTGAGGCTGATTATCTTCTCCATCGGAAATAAGTATTATTGCCTTAGAACGATCTTTGCTTGATGTTTCTCCAAAACTTTGAGATGCTATACTTAAAGCCTGATTAATATCAGTACCTTGATAGTCTATTAGTTTGGTATCAATAATATCGCAAAACATTCTTGCTGTTGCATAATCGTAAGTAAGAGGTAGATAAGTATAAGCTGAACCTGCAAAAAGAACTATGCCTATTCTATCATCTTGCATTTGAGATATAAGTTGAGTTAGAGCTAATTTAGCTCTCTCTAAACGGTTTGGTGATAAATCTTCTGCAAGCATAGAGTTAGAGACATCTAAGCAAACTATAACGTCGCAACCTTTTCTTTCTTTTTTATCAACAGAGGAAGCTAATTGTGGGTTACTTGCCGCTAAAACAAGAAAAACGTATGCTACACCCATAAGGATAAACTTAAATCTTTGCTTTCCAAAAGACAACAAAGGAATAACCTCATCTTGTATATGAATATCTATTGTGGAATTTAAACGTTTGCTTTCCAAGTATTGAGAGAAAAGAAACAAAGCCAAACCTATAGGTACAGCCAAAAGAAAAAATAATATATTAGGGAACTCAAATCTAAACATTTCTTTAATATTTAATTCTTATTACTCCATATCTTAAAACACATTCAACAAGCAATAGTATTAAAGCATAATACACCAACAAATCTCCTATATCGTTGTTCTGCTCATAAGAAGATACTTTGATAATACTTTTTTCTAATTTATCTATTTCTTCAAAGATGTCTTTTAAAGATGAATTCTTTTTACTACGGAAATATTTTCCTCCTGTTTCATCTGCTATTTTCTTTAAAAGGGTTTCATCTATTTGAGCATCTATTGTTTGTCGTTGTACGCCTTGAGGAGTAGGAATAGAAATCATTGCTTTACCTTCTGAACCTATACCTATTGTATAAACTCTTATTCCATATTTTTTAGCAAATAGAGCTGCTGACTCTGGATCTATTTGTCCTGTGTTATTAACTCCATCAGTTATAAGAATTATTGTCTTACTTTTTGTTTTGGAGTCTTTTATTCTATTAACAGAAACACTTAATCCGTCGCCGATTGCTGTTCCGTCTGCCAACTCTCCTGTTTTTGTTGTAGAAAGAAGGTCTATTAGTACATTATGATCTATTGTTGGAGGACATTGAGTAAAAGCTTCTCCGGAGAAAACAACTAAACCAATCTCATCACTTTTTCTATTTTGAATAAAATCTCTTGCTACATCTTTAGCACATTCTAAACGATTAGGTTTAAAGTCTTCGGCTAACATAGAAGGTGAAACATCTAATGCTAAAACAATATCTATTCCCATTATATCTTTATTATGTTTTGATAAAGACGAATGAGGACGAGCAATAGCTATGATAAGTAACGTAAAAACAACTATTCTTAACCAATCAGGCAGCAATCTAAGACGTACTTTCCAAGTTTTTTTTGCTCTACTAATCTGTGTAAAGTCTGAATACTTTATATAAGCATGACGTTTCTTATCTTTCTTTAATACAAAGTAAATAAGAAATGGAATAAGTCCAAGTAATAAAAGCAAATATGGATAAGAAAAAGATATTATCATTGTTTTACCTCCTCTTTATCTGATTTCTCATTATCTGTAACACGTTTTGTAGCAAGAATAAAATCTTTGGAAGATTGCATTGTCGAAAGATTTTCATTGATTGATGGCTGATGTTTTGCAAATTTAACTAAGTCGGCAACAGAAAAAAGATAACGCAATCTCTCTACACTCTCCATATTTATCTGTTCTTGTTGTAAAGCATCAATGATTTGTTTTGATGTCATTTCAAAAGCATTAATATCAAAACGTCTAAAAATATATTTCCAAACAATATCTGTCAGTAATATATAATGTTGTTTGGTTTGATTGTTTTCAATATAATGTGCTTGTTGAAGTACTTCTAAGGACTTTAAAGCTTCAATATCTTCTGGCACAAGTTCTATTGGTTTAGGAGCTGTTAATTTCTCTTCTTTTCTTTTTCGGATATACTTTATCATATAAATAATAGCAATAACAAGAGCTGCAACTATGATTACAGTAATTCCTATTGGCAATATTTCTTTAAAAGTTATAGGTACTTTTTCAATACTCTTTAATTCCTTAACCTCTATATTGACTGTATCTATTTGAGGAATAGTTATTTTTATCGTAGGAGATGATATAGAATAAAGTTTTTCTGTTGTACTTTGACGATAAATAGAATAAACAGGTAAGGTTATTTGTCCATCAACAAAAGAAGAGAACACAAAACGATAAATAAACTCTTTGTCTGTTGTGTCAATAGTTTGAGAAACTAGAGTTAAGGTATCAGAAAAAGAATATTCTGTTGAAAGAACTGTTCCAAATTTTTGTTTAGGAACAGAAAAAGAATAATCTATTCTATCTCCTATCATATATTCTGCTTTGTTGCCATCAGTTCTTCCTGTCAAAACTTGCTGGGCAGAAAGTGTCTCAACAAAACAAAGAACAATAAACAATATATATACTCTTCTCATTTCTAATTTTTATTTTCTCATTTCTCATTAAAACTACATTCTCTCTCGTTTTGCAAATAGTTTTATCAGAGCTTTAGTATAATCATCTGTTGTTAGTAAAGAAATGTAATCTATTCCAAGTTTTTTTAAATTGGTTTCAAAATCACGTTCTTTCTCTTTCCTATATCTAAAGAAATCGTCTCTTATTTGTTTATTAGATGTATCAAGCCAAAGTTTTCTACCGCTTTCTGCATCTTTCATTAAAACAACACCTATATTCGGTAAGACTGTTTCTACTGCATCATTAACTATAATAGAACAAACATCATGTTTTTGAGAGAATATGCTAAAAGCTTTTCCTAAGTCAGCAAAACCATCTGTTATAAAAAAACAAGTGCAACGCTTTTTTATAGCATTGTTTATATATTCAAAAGGTTCTTGATATGATGTAGGCGTCTCTTGTCTTTTAAAAGAAAGCATTTCTCTTATTATTCTAAGACAATGAGTTGTTCCTTTCTTAGGTGGGATAAATAATTCAACTTTATCTGAGAAAAGGATAGCACCTACTTTATCATTATTAGAAGTTGCAGAAAAGGCAATAGTTGCTGCTATCTCAGTGATACGTTCAGATTTCAATTCACCTATAGAGCCAAAAGCAGTAGAACCACTAACATCTATCATAAGCATAATTGTCATCTCTCGTTCTTCCTCAAATATCTTCACAAAAGGACGATTAAGTTTTGCAGACACATTCCAATCTATGCTTCTAACTTCATCACCATAAGCATACTCTCGCACTTCTGAAAAAGTCATTCCTCTCCCTTTGAAAGCACTACGATATTGTCCTGAGAAAACGTCTCTTGACAATCCTCTTGCACGAATTTCTATCTTTCTGACTTTTTTTAATAAATCCAAGTCCATTGCTTATTATTAATTAGAAATTAGTAATGAGTAATTAGAAATTAGTAATGAGAAATTTGGGATTACTCATTGCTTATTATAGTATATTATGGAACATCTACTCTATTTATTATCTCATTGATAATATCTACACTTGTAATGTTTTCTGCTTCCGCTTCGTAAGTTAATCCTACTCTATGACGCATTACATCTGGACAAACAGCGATAACATCTTCTGGTATAACATAACCTCTATGATTAATGAAAGCATATGCTCTGGCTGCCAAAGCTAAACATATTGTAGCACGAGGAGATCCTCCAAAAGAAATGAAATGTTTTAGATTTTCTATTCTATATTGTTCTGGATAACGAGAAGCAAAAACAATATCAGTAATGTAATTCATTATCTTTTGGTCAATATATACATATTTAACAACTTCCCTTGCTCTTATGATGTCATCTTTGCTAACCACAGCAGAAAGAGTATTTGGTGTCATAGCAAGTTTTTGTCTAAGTATCTCTCTTTCTTCCTCTATAGAAGGATAATCTACAACAACCTTAAGCATAAATCTGTCTAATTGAGCTTCAGGCAAAGGATAAGTTCCTTCTTGTTCTATTGGGTTTTGAGTAGCAAGAACAAGGAATGGATGTTCCAAAGCATAAGTATTATCTCCTATGGTTACCTGTCTTTCTTGCATAGCCTCCAATAGTGCAGATTGGACTTTAGCAGGAGCTCTGTTTATCTCATCTGCAAGAACAAAATTAGAGAAGATAGGTCCTTTCTTTACATCAAAGCCACTTTTCTGTGGATTATAAATCATTGTTCCAACAACATCTGCTGGCAATAAATCAGGTGTAAATTGAATACGTGAGAAATCTGCATTGATACTCTTAGCAAGAGAAGATATTGCCAAAGTTTTTGCTAATCCTGGCACACCTTCTAAAAGAATATGTCCATCAGATAGTAACCCTATCAACAAACGCTCAACCATATTCTTTTGCCCAACAATTGTCTTGCTTATTTCATCTGTTATTACTCTAACAAAAGCACTTTCTCTTTCTATTACTCTATTAAGTTCAGTTATATCCATAGTTTAATTTTTTTTATCAACTAAGAAAACGTTATTTTCTACTCTTTATTTTATTTAATTAGAAATTAGTAATTAGAAACTTTCATTTAATTAGAAATCTTCATCTAATGAGAAATTAGTAATTAGAAATTAGTAATTGGGGTGGCTTCAAAGAAGACAGCCAAATTGCTACAAGGGAATTGGGGTGGCTTCAAAGAAGACAGCCAAATTACTTAAACTAATTAGAAATTAGAAAAGAGAAATTAGTAATTGGCGGATTAACGCTTAAAAACATTTAGTCGCTATGCGTAATTACTAATTACTA
>JBGUWU010000005.1:0-69669 GCA_045221575.1 Bacteroidales bacterium | reverse complement strand
TTGTCCATGATATGTATAAGGAAGTTCATCATTGTTTAGAGTTACTTCATCATTGATTGGAGTATTCGCTGGACGAACAGTTAGGTTCAATGTAACTGTAGAATCACAACCGTTAGAACCTATAGTTGTTGCTGTGTATATTCCTGTTGCATTGTATGTTTGTCCATTGAATGAATATGTTTCTCCAGCACAAATTGTAGCATCTATATTCTCTGTTAAAACTGGCTTAACTATCAATGTTACTGTATAAAGAGTATCACAATCTGTACCTTGTCCAGCTACTGTTATTGTATTTACTCCCTCTACAAGTGTTTGTCCATTGAATGTTGCTGTCTCTCCAGCACATACTGTGATTGTCTCACTTGCTGTATTTTGTGGAAGAACAGTTAAGTTGATTGTGTAGTTAGTGTCACAATCTCCATTTTGTCCAGTAGCTACTGTAGAGTATGTTCCTGTTGTATTATAAGTTTGTCCGTTGAATGTATATGTTTCACCGTAGCAAACTGTTTCTGTGATAGTCATCTCAACAGGAGTACAAGGAACTAACGTAGTGAAAGTAACATCTTCTCCTCGGTGAATACCATTAGAAGTAAGAGCAAATGCACGATAAGTATAAGAAGTATTAGGTGTTAGGTCTGTAAGAGTTGTTGTAAATTCTGTTGCTCCTGTTAATAGAAGAACAGTATAGTTTGTTTCTGAAGATAATCTCCATTCAAATCCATAAGAATTGATTGTTTGGTTACCCTCATCTGTAATTTCTCCATTAAGAACTGCAGAATTTTCAGTAATATCGGTTGCTGCAAGAGTTGTTATTGTTGGATCAGTAGTCTCTATTGCTGTATAAACCTGTACATTATCAAGATATTGTCCCCAACCATAGTTACCAACACCTTCAAACATAACTTGATATGTTGTGGTAGCATCAGGTAAAGCAACAGAATCGTGTTGAGATAATTCAGTGCCAGAGAAAGAACCTGTACCATTTGGTCCATATTGTGCAAGAAGGGTCCATTCTTCATCTACGTTTGTTCTATAATATACGTACATAGAGTCTCTTTGTGTTGGAGCATCTGATCTTATCTCATAATCGTATGATAAGTAAGGATTACTCAAAGAAGTAATATTCATCAAAGGAGAGATAAGTCTTCTTCTTCCTACACTATATGTAGAGTAGGCAACACTATTGCCACTGATAGTTGTTGTTTGCCAATCGTTAGTACCTGAAGCTATCTCTTTTGACCAACAAGTAAGTTGTGCTTGATCATCAAAGCCCACTAAGTAAGGGAATTCTATAACAGCATCACAAAGAGTAACGAATGTTTGTGTTCTATATGGTGAATAAATATCTCCACAGATAAGAGCAACTCTTAAATCGTATGATGTTGCAGGCTCAAGGTCTGTAATTGTTATATTTTGTCCTACCACTGTTGCAGGTTGCCAAGCATCATCACCTTCACTTGATAGTTTATAGTCTGCTACATATTCGTTACCTTCAAGTAAATCTGCTGATGCAGAATTAGAAGTAACATTGACAACAAAGTCTGCTGGAGCTGAACATTCTACTGCTGATATAGAGAAATTAGTTATCTCTACAGCAGGTTGTGTTCCACCAGTATTATCATTTCTCCAAAGGAATGTAAGTTTAATAGTTTCATTTGGTGCTGGATTTGTCATGTTTGTAGAGATATGAACTGTATTGCCATTAGTTAAGTTAAACTTATATGGATGAGAAGAAGATAATGTTTGAGGTAAAAAGTCTGAGAAGTCCATTGCATAGGTAGAATAAGTTTCTGAATAGTAGTTGTTGCTTTCTGTAAATGACCATGTAGCAGGAGAAAGGAATACTTTCATATAGTCGTATGCTGAGTAAGCAGAACCTTCACCACCTACATTAACATCAAACTCAATATGAATCTCACCTTCAGAACCTACATTGAATGTTTTTTCTGCACCAACAGTTGAAGCAGAAGTTACATCATAACCTGATGATGTGCCATTATTGGTTACAAACAATCCATAAGTTTCAGAATCAAGAGAACCTATTGTCCAATAGTTTTGATTTGAACCTGTAACAAATAACCAATCTGTGTCGCCTGTTTGTTCATCACCAGAGAAATCTGTTGAATAAGGTAGATCTGCAACAAGTTGTATTGTAGAGAAATGAGCATCAAAACTTTGAAGAACAGTTTCTCCACAAGTAACCTTTACATAATAGTCATAAGTTGTTGCAGGGTTAAGGTTATTGATTGTTATTGTGTAAGCATTATCTTCGCTTAAAGATTCATAAGAAGTTAAAGGAGTACCATACTCTGTTGCAGAAGACTCTTTATAATAAACTTCAAAGTTTGTTCCTGTTGATGTCCAAGAAATAGTTACTGATTCAGATGTTGGTTCTACACTTGTTATTACAGGACGAGAACATTCTGGAAGAAGACCGACCTCAACATCGTCAATGAAGAAGAACCAAGAATAAGTTGAAACATATTTGAATGCCATATAAGGAGTTTCTTCTCCTGATAGTTGTACATTTTCAAATGATATTTCATAGTTATGATAGTTTTCATCACCTAAGTCTGATGCTGAGATAGTATAAACAGAAGTAAATGTTGAAGCATTTTCTGGGTCTGTCATATAACCTATATATAATGTACCTGAGTAAGCACCTTCTCTCTTTGTTGCAAAGGCTAACTGCAATGTATTTAGATCTGCGGCAAAAGCAGGAAGTATTGCATATTGTTCAGAAGCATAAGTATTCATCTTTAATGAATTTGAACCACTGTTAGAGTAAGTATTATATGCAGTATTTGATACTACTGCAGGAGAACCATCATACTCCATTAGTTTAGACCAACAGTTAGGCAAGTTACCCTCACTAACTAAATCAAAGTTTTGAGTGTATGGTAAATCTGTTACTGCCTCACATCGCATTACAAAAGTTTCTGTGTTACTTGTCTGAGTGTTGTCTGCTGAACATATAGCTGAAATGTAGTATTCATATACTTCAGAATGTTGTAAACCTGTTAAAGTTACTGTCCAAGTTTCTTCTGCATCTTCTACTTGCGTTGGAGCATCACCTGTCCAAAGAGTATATTCTTCATCAGAACCAACTATTTTGTAATATATATCAAATGTAGAAGCGGAAGAAGTCCAAGTAAGAGTTGCAGTTGATGTTGTTGTTTCTGTACTTGTTATTACAGGACGAGAACAAATAGGTATTAGATCTAAAGTAACATCATCAATATAAACTTGAGAATAAGAATAACCGTTATTTTTATTACGAATAGCAATATATCTTCCTGTACCTTCGTAAGATGAGAAAGGAACATCTATTACTTGATATGCTAAATGGCTCAAAGGTGATGTAGTAGCAACAAGAGTAAAGGTGTTAGTATCTGTTGGAGAAGTCATAACTCCTATTTCCAAAAAGTCTGCATAATCACCATTATTATGCATTGCTTGGAATGTTAATTGAAGAGTATTTATATCCAAATCTTCACTTAATACTGGAAGGACAGCATAACTTGTTATATATCCTTCAAAAGATAAAACTTTATTACCACTATGGGCAGAAGTGTTTGTTGTATAAACATAAGGAAGTTCATCTAAATAAGATGTAAATATTCTGTTCCAGCAAGCAGGCAATGGATATACGTATGTACCTCCTACGTTAGCAGTTTCAAAATCCCATGTTCTTGGAAGCATTGCTTCTGTTATATCTGTACAAGAAGTAGTAAATGTAAGGTTGGTGTAAATAGAATTTTCTTCATCACAAACTGTTGCAACTTTAACATCGTATGATGTTGCAGGAATAAGGTTGGTAATTGTTACAGAACCATCTGCATTTAATGTCAATGGAAGCCATGAAGACTCATCAGTAGATGATGTAGGTTTGTATTGTGCATCGTATGTTGCATCTGCTGGAGTTACGTTAATAGTTGCAGTCTCTGGTGTAACCTCTGTAAGAGTAACTATAGGAGCAGCACATGATACCATATAAACAACAAGGTTTTTAATCTTTGCTGCAGGTTGACTACCAGCTGTATTATCATTTCTCCAAAGGAAAGTAAGTTTAACCGGTCCTTCTGGATTAGGATTTGTCATATCCTTGGAAATATGTACAAAGCCATCAGTTTGATTAAACTTGTATGGACTTTGAATAGCATGAGTATGATTACTTAGAGAAGCATAGTCTGAAAAATCTAATGCGTATGTAGAATAGTTGTAATCATAAGCATTTTGAACATCTGTAAATGACCATGTAGCTGGTGAAAGAAATACCTTCATATAGTCGTAGCAATATCCATCAGTACTTGAACTTTCTCCTCCTACTTCAACATCAAACTCTACATGTATTTGACCTGCAGATGTTGCATTGAATACTTTTTCTGTTCCTGCAACAGATGAAGAAGAAATGTTATAATTAGAAGTTGTACCATTGTAAGTAACAAACATTCCATATTCTGTTTGCTCATTTTCATCTGCTTCAAGAGATCCTATTGTCCAATGATTTGAGCCTGTAGCATTGTACATAACCCAATTTACATCTCCTGCCTCTCCTTCTCCAGAGAAGTTTGTTGAATAAGGTAAATCAACAGGAGCTTGAACTGTAGCAAAAGTTTTTTCTACTGACCAAGAAACTTCATTGTCACAAACAGCACCAACTTTTACTATGTATGAAGTTTGAGAAATAAGATCTGCAATTGTATATGTATAATCTGTTATATTTGTAATTTCTGTCCATTCAGCATTTTCTTCTGCTGTTTTATAAGCTACGATAAAGTTTTCTGCCTCATTCTGCCAAGAAACATTTGCTGAAGTTGCTGAAATGTTACTCAAAGTAACATCTGTTGGTGCAGGACAAGTAATGTTTTGCAAAGAAACATTATCTATACACATACCCCAACCACCATGACCTACTGCCAAGAATGATATTTGGAATGTAGAACTTATTGCTTCTGTTGGTAATTCTATGCTGGTGAATTGTGTAGGATTGTAGCCTGTAATTCCATTTGCATTAGGTGCATGTGTCATAAGCAATGTCCATTCTCCATTTAACGAAGTTCTATAGAAAACAAACATAGAGTCCAATTGAGAGTTATCTTTATGTACTTCCCAATTATAAGAAAGATATGGTACTGTAAGGGCAGTAATATCAAAAACAGGAGAAACAAGTCTGTTTTTTGCTCCATTACTATAATTTCTATATGCTACCTTACCACTTATTGATGAAGTTTGTATCACCCAATTTGACTCTCCTGAAACAACCTCATCTGTCCAACAACCAAAATCAGAAGAAGTATAAGTTTCAAAATCTTCGTTGAATGGAGTTTGATTATTTAATACTATTGTTTCACATGATGTGCGGAAAATAGTTGTTCTTGCTTGTGAATTCTCTGTTCCACAGTTAGCAACAATATTTACTCCGTATGTTGAAGATGGGTTAAGATTTTGTAGAACAAGAGTATTTTCTGTTGTATTTGTTGTTGCCCAAGTTGATTGGGCTGTATTATAAATACCGTAAGATAGGGTATAAGATTCTGCCTCACCACTCCAAGTAAGAGTCGCTTCAGTTGCTGTAATATTTGAAGCCTCTATTTCAGGAGCAGGACAAGAAACAGTAGTAGTAAATGTTTTTGTTTTATATGCAGAAATTGATGTTCCACAATCATAAGCAAATCTTACAATATAACTTGTTTCTGGAGAAAGATTTGCGATGATAGCTTCGTCGTTATTAAACGTTATTGTTGTCCAAGTATCTTCAGTAGAATTTTCTGGTTTGTAAGATGCAATATATTCACGGTCTGTTGGTGATACTACAACTTTTGCAGAATGTCCAACAATATTATTAATAGCAAAGGCAGTATCTGAAGGAGTTGGACAAAGAACAGGTACTACACTAACATTGTATATTTCTGCTGCAGGTTGTGATCCTGTGCTTTGGTCATTTCTCCATACAAAAGTAAGTTTAATTGCTTCATTAGGGCTTGGGTTAGTCATATCTTTTGAAATATGTAATATATTTCCTCGTGTAAGGTTTAGTTTAAATGGATAAGAAGAAGCATCTGTTTGAGAAAGATAATCAGAAAAGTCCATAGCATTTATATCATACAGAACAGTAGAATATTCATTCTCAGTTGCTGATGCAGGGAATGACCATGTAGCAGGAGTTAAAAATACTTTCAAATAATCCCAGTTGGTTTCACCACCAATATTAACATCAAACTCTACATGTATTTGTTCTGAAGGAACTCCATTGAATGTTTTCTCTGCTGAAACTCTTGTTGGTGCATTAGAAATAGTATAAGCTGAAGTTGTTCCATCGTTGGTTATAAACATTGCATAGGTATCTTCTCCAAGAGAACCTATTGTCCAATAGTTTTGACTTGTATAATTGTTGAATAACCAAGCACGATCTGAATTCTCTGCAAAATCTGTATAATAAGGTAAAGTTTCAGAAATTTGCATTGTTGAGAAAATAAATGTTGTTGTTTGAGAATTACCATCATCACCACAATTTGCTTGTAGTTCTACTGAATAAGATGTTGTTGGTGTTAAATCTGTGAAAGAATAAGTATTTCCTGATACAACAGTCTCTGTAATGTATTCTGTTGTATTTGCTTGTTTGTATTTTAAATTGTAGCTTGTTGCGTCTCCTGTCCAAGAGATTGTTGCTGACTGAGAAGTAAGATTTGATAAACTAATAACAGGAGTAGGACAAGCGATATCTGTAGTAAATGAAACTTGCGGATAATATGATATGCTATTGGAATTACATATTTTACCTACTCTGATAAGATAATTTGTTTCTGGTGTAAGACCTGAAAGAGTATAAGGTGAAACCATAGAAAAGTTTGCATCTGTTGTCCAAGTATCTGTTCCAACAGTCTTATATTCTAAAACATCAGCATCTCCTTCCCATGCAATAATTGCACTATGTCCAGCAGGATTATTTATAGTAACATTAGCAGGAGCATTGCAATCAACGTTGACTATGCTTATATTATCTATAACTATTCCATAACCACCATGACCTACTGCAAGGAAAGATACTTGCAATGTTGAACTTATTGCATCTGTAGGTAAGGTAATATCATTGAATTGTGTTGCATTATAACCTGTGCTACCTTCTGAATTTGGTCCATGTGCTACAAGTAAATTCCAATCTCCCTCAGCAGATGTTCTATAATAAACATACATAGAGTCTAACAAATTGTTGTCTTTATGAACTTCCCAATTGTAAGAAAGGTGTGGATTAGTTAAACTTAAAGTATTAAATACAGGAGAAACGAGTCTATTATTTGCTCCTGCAGTCCAAGTTCTGAAAGCAGCCTTTCCACTTAAAGAAGATTCTTTTATTTCCCAATGAGAAGCGCCACTAACAACTTCATCTGTCCAACAACCAAAGTCGTCGGAAGTTGTCATTGTTTCAAAATTTTCTGTGTAAGGGAAATTTGTGATTGTAGAACATGAAGTACGGAATGTTATTGTTTCTGATAATTCTTGTTCAGATTCACAGTTTGATATTACTTTAACAGCATATAGTGTAGAATGTTCAAGACCTGACAAAGTAATAGTGTTAATAGAAACTGTTTGCTCTTGCCATGTCGATTCATTACTACCATATTTACCATATTTTACTGTGTATGAGTCTGCATCTCCTTCCCAAGAAAGAGAAGCACTATTTTCAGTTATATTTCCTAAAGAGATAACAGGAGTAGAACAATCTGGAAGAACATAATCTACACCTGAAATGTCATCAATATAAGCACCTGCTCCACAATCATCAACCATGTGAAATGCTATATAAACATTTTGACCAACATAAGCAGATAAGTCTATTGTTTTTTGTACCCAATCATCTGTCAAAGTTATTGTTTGTAGAGTAGTAGTAAAATCTGCTATTGAACTTCCTTGTGTAGAAATCTTCACTGTAAATGTATTTCCATCAGAATATTCGGGATATTCTGACAATACATAGAAAGAAAGCGTATGATTGGTTTCCGTTGGAAATAGTTTTGAAGTAATTAAATATCCTTCTACTCCTCCATTATCACAATCATAAGCAAAATACATGGAATAATCACCTGTTCTACTAAAATCGGAAGAAAGTTCTACAGGATCATTTCCTGTCACTCCGAAAACAGTCCAATCATTCGGAACTCCATTTTCAAAACTTTCTGTTAATGGTGCTGTATTCTGTCCCCAAGCGCTAATAGTAGAAAAAGCTATTGCTATTAGTACGAGAACAAACACTTTTTTCATTTGTGTACAAAATTTATTCATTATTTTTCTATTTTTTCTAAGATTTTTAAATTGCAAAGTTACACATATTTATTTATATAGCAAAAAAGGTTAAAATAAAATTCAAACCTATTATCTGTGTAGTTATGTGGGGATTAGTTTTTCTTCACCTCGTTTTGTTTTTGACAATTATGTTTTACCTTAATTTATGATATGCAAAAATCATTTCACTACATTTGAATAATAAATTGTTATAAGAAAATATTGAAGTCTTTTCTTATGCGAATTAGATATATATTCAAAAATAAAAACAAGTATTTATCTGTGGTAAAATTTGTTATTCTTATGAAAAAGAGTTGATTTTTGTACTCAAAACTTGTAAGTATATATTTTTTTTGTATTTTTGCCGCTTATTTTTAAATCGAATTATATTAATAGCAAGATATGAAAAAGTTAGCAGTAGTTGCTCTCGGTGGTAACGCTCTTATAAGAAGTAAAGAAAAAGGTACTTATGCAGAACAGATAAAAAATGTTATGACTACTTGTGATGCTATAACAAACCTTTTGAAACAAGATTATAATATAGTTATTGCTCATGGCAATGGTCCTCAAGTAGGAAATATTCTTTTGCAAAATGAAGCTGGCAAAAAACAATTCAATGTAGAAAGCATGCCTATGGATTATTGCGGAGCTCAAACACAAGGTTCTATAGGATACCTTATTGATCAAAGTCTTAGAAACGTTATGAGAAAAGAAAACATACAAAAAGAGGTTGTTGTTTTGCTTACTCAAGTTATGGTTGATAAAGACGATAATGGTTTTAAAAACCCTACTAAACCTGTTGGACCTTATTATACTGTAGAACAAAAAGACGAATACATAAAAACTACTGGTGCAACATTTAAAGAAGATGTTAAACGTGGTGGTTGGAGAAAAGTTGTTGCTTCTCCTGCTCCAATAAAAATAGAAAACGTAGAACTAACCAAACAACTTGCTTGTGAAGGTTATGTTGTTGTTACTGCTGGTGGTGGTGGTATTCCTGTTATAGATAAAGATGGAAAAATAAGCGGTGTTGAAGCCGTAATAGACAAAGACCTTGCTTCTGCTCTAACTGCTGTAGAGATAGGAGCAGATGAATTTTATATCTTAACAGATGTTCCAAAGGTATACATCAATTATAATAAACCTGGAGAAATGGCCTTAGACACAATAACTGTTAAACAAGCAGAAGAATATTTAGAACAAGGTCAATTTGGAGAAGGTTCTATGGCTCCAAAGATAAGAGCAGCTCTTTACTATGTAAAAAATGGCGGTAAAGAATGTATCATCACAGAAGCTGGACAACTTGGTAATAAAGATTGTGGTACAAGAATAATTTGGTAACAAATTTTATTGTAAAAAATAAAGAAAAAATGAAAAAGTTTTATTTTGCATTGTCTTTGGTTTTAATACTCTTCACTCTTGCAGCTTGTGAAGCAGAGTTCTCTCCGGAGGGAGATTATTCTGAACAGATGATGGTTTATTGTCTTTTAGATAAAAACTCAGATACAACATTTGTAAGAATAGAAAGATGTTTTCTTGGCAAAGGTAATGCTGTTGAATATGCGAGTAACAAAGATAGCATCTATTATCAAGATGGAGATTTAGATGTAAAACTTTATGCTTATACCTTAGACGACACTAACAATGCAAAAAAAACATTCTCTTTTTCTTATACTACAAGAGAAAAAAACAATGGCACGTTTTATTCTAACGGAAGCAGCCCTATATATTATTGTGTAACTAAAAATGAATTGCAAAACTATACTTTCTATAAACTTGTAATAAAAAACCTTAAAACAGGATTAACAGTTTCCTCTTCTACTTATATGGTTAATGAGTTTGAGATTACTTCTTCAGATTTAAGATTTCAAGTAGCGAACGTTAATAGTCCTAATCATTTAGATGATTTCAAAGATATTCATTGGACCGGTTACAGTAATAATAGTGCATCAGAACTAAACAAAGCAAAGTTTTTTCAAATGGATATTGTGTTCTATTATGGCAAAGATGGAACAAACGTTGTAGATTCTGTCAGTATGCCTATAATGTCAAGAGCAGTAAGCGGAACAACACAACAAGATAACTCTATCCGTGTAACCATTAATGATCTTATTCTTAAAATAAAAGAAGAACTAAATAAAAAAGGTCAAACTAAAATCAAGCCAACAGCCACACACAACTTTGTTATAAAGGTATATGGTAGTAACAAGGATATGGCAGATTATATGTCTGCTAACAATGCTGCTCAAACTTCTTTGAACTACAAACCTATGTATTCTAATATCCGTAATGGTTATGGTTTGTTTGCTTCAAGAAATATAGCTTCTAAAGTTATCAATCAATCAAACGTGTCAAGCAGTTTCTGGATAGAGTTAAAGAAAGTGATTACCATTGTTGAATAGATAATTTTTTTGTAATACAATATTTCTTTGTAATTTTGCACGAAAATAAAAGATAAATAATAAAACAGATAAAAGATTTTTAATACAATGAACGTAAGTCAAGAAAAAACAGGAGATTTAACTTTCTCTTTGAAAATAGAATTACAGGAGAGCGACTATAGAGAGCAAGTAGAAAAACAACTTAAAGATCAAAGAAAAAAAGTAAATATGCCAGGTTTCCGTCCTGGTCAAGTGCCTTTAGCAATGGTTAAGAAAATGTATGAAACTCCTATCAAGGCACAAGAAGTAGAAAGACTAATGTCTGATAATCTTTACAAATATATTTCAGACAATAAGATCAAGGTATTAGGTTCTCCATTGGCAAACAATGAAAAGACTCCAAAGATTGATTGGGACACTGATACAACTTTTGCTTTTTATTTTGATATTGCTGTTCAACCAGAATTCACCCTTGATTTAAAGAAAGAAAAGACAACTCTTTTCGAAATAGAGCCTACAGAAGAAAACCTAAATAAGTTTGTTGAGGATATTCGTTTACGTTATGGTAAATTAGAAAATCCTGAAACAGTGGGTGAAAAAGATATGCTTTATGGTCATTTAGAGGAATTAGAAGAAGATGGTACAAAGAAAGAAAACGGAATAGACACTAACGCTACTATCTTTGTAGATCGTATAGCTTTAAAGACTATAAAAGACAAATTCATTGGAAAAAAGAAAGATGCTAAAATAACATTCAAACCTCACAAAGCATTCAAAGACGTTAATCAACTTGCTACTGTTTTACATAAGACAGCAGAGGAATGCAAAGAATTTACTTCAGACTGTTCATACACTATAGACAATATTCAAAGAATGAATATGGCAGAAATGAACGAAGAGTTCTTTAAACGTGCTTACAAAGACAAAGATATTAAAACTGAGGCAGAATTTGTTCAAGTAGCAAAAGAAGATATTTGCAAGACATACACTCAACAATCTGATAACTACTTCCTTAATAAAGTTAGTGAACAGCTTGTAAAGAATACTAAGATAGATCTTCCTGAAGAATTTTTGAAACGTTGGTTAGTTGAGACATCTGAAGGTAAGATGACTAAGGAAACAATAGAAAAAGATGCTGACAAATATCTTGATGGTGTTAAATGGCAACTTATAGAGGGTAAGATAATAGAGGAAAACGACATAAAAGTAAAAGATGAAGATATAATCAATTATTATAAAACAGAACTTTTACCTAACTATTTCCCTCCTATGCCTGACCAAACAGAAGAACAACAGAAAGAGTTTGACCAAAGGTTAGACAAGATTGCAAAAGATATGTTAAATGAGAGAGAACAAACTCAACAAGTTTATAATTTCTTACTTGACAGACAAATGACTCAAATACTAAAAGACAAGACTTCTGTAAATGTTAAGAAAGTAAATTCAGACGAATTTATCAAAGAAGTACAAAAAGCCGATGAGTCAGCAAAGAAATCTGATAAAAAATAATACATTATTAATATGTCATTAAAGTGTGGTATAGTTGGTTTGCCTAATGTAGGCAAATCAACTTTATTTAATTGTCTAAGTAACTCCAAGGCTCAGTCTGCAAATTTTCCTTTCTGCACTATTGAGCCAAACGTTGGTATGATAAGCGTACCAGACGAACGTTTGAATATCTTAGCTGAGATAGATAAACCTGAAAAAATAGTTCCTACAACAGTAGAAATCGTAGATATTGCTGGCTTGGTTAAAGGAGCAAGCAAAGGTGAAGGATTAGGAAACAAATTCTTAGGAAACATAAGAGAGTGCGATGCTATAATAGAGGTTTTACGTTGTTTTGACGATGACAATATTGTTCATGTAGATGGAAGTGTTGATCCTATCAGAGATAAGGAAATAATAGATATGGAACTTCAACTTAAGGATTTGGAAACAATAGAATCTCGTTATGCAAAAACAGAAAAGATTGCTAAGGTTGGAGGAGATAAGAAAGCCAAAGATAGTTTTGAAGTTATCAAAGCATATAAAGAAATATTAGAACAAGGAAAGAATGCAAGAGAGATAACTTTTGACAATAAAGATCTAACACTTGCAGCCAAAGAACTATGCCTACTTACTGCAAAGCCTATATTATATGTTTGCAATGTTGATGAAAAAAGTTGCAAAGAAGGCAATGCTTACGTTGATAGCGTGAAAGCCATGGCAGAAAAAGAACATGCAGAAGTTCTTATCATAGCAGCCAAAACAGAAGAAGACATCGCTGAGTTAGATACTTACGAAGAAAAACTTATGTTCTTAGAAGAGTTAGGTTTAAAAGAAAGTGGAGTAAATCGTTTGATAAAATCTGCTTACAAGATGTTGAACCTTGAGACTTTTCTTACCACTGGACCAAAAGAGACTCGTGCTTGGACTTTCCACAAGGGAGATAAAGCCCCTCAATGTGCCGGAGTAATACACTCTGACTTTGAAAAAGGATTTATACGTGCAGAAGTGATAAAGTATGATGACTATGTACATTATAGAAGTGAGGCTGCTTGCAAAGAGGCTGGCAAGATAGCCATAGAAGGAAAAGATTATGTTGTTCAAGATGGCGATATAATGCACTTCAGATTTAATGTTTAGAAACCTTAATATTAAACAAATCAAAAAAAATACGATAATGAAAATACTTGTTTTAAATTGCGGAAGTTCATCTATCAAATACCAGTTGATAGATATTATCAATGACAATGAGTCAAAACTTTTGGCAAAAGGTCTTTTGGAAAGAATTGGCTTAGAGATGGGAGAATTTACTCACAAAGCCAATGGAGAAAAACATTATGAACAATTGCCTATCGCTGATCACAAAGCAGGAATCAACATTGTTCTAAAGGCTCTTACTGATGAAAAATTAGGAGTTATCAAATCTTTGGACGAGATTCAAGCTTGCGGACATAGAGTAGCACATGGTGGAGAAAAATTCACTAAGAGTGTTCTTGTTAATGACGATGTAAAGAACAGCATCAGAGAACTTACTCCTTTGGCTCCTTTGCATACTCCTGGCAACCTTGCAGGTATTGAAGCTATGCAAGCTCTTCTTCCTGGCAAACCACAGGTAGCAGTATTTGATACAGCTTTCCATCACACTATGCCAAAAGAAGCTTTTCTTTATGGTATTCCTTATGAATATTATCTAAACGACAGAATACGTAGATACGGTTTTCACGGAACATCACACCGTTTTGTTGCTCCAAAAGCAGCTAAAATGGTTGGCATGGACGTAAAAAATGCTAAGATTATTTCTTGCCATCTTGGTAGTGGTGCTTCTATATGTGCAGTAAAGAATGGTGAAAGTATAGACACTTCTATGGGATTTACTCCATTGGAAGGTTTGGTTATGGGTTCTCGTTGTGGTGATTTAGATGTTGGAGCTTTGTTATACATTGCAGAAAAAGAAGGTTGGGATTACAAACAAACTAACAACTTCCTTAACAAACAATGTGGTTTAAAAGGTTTGACAGGTGGCGTAGTAGATATGAGAGATATTATGGCTGCTAAACGAGAGGGTAAAGAAAGAGAAAGCAATGCTTTTGATGTCTTTGCTTACAGAGTAAAGAAATATATTGGTGCTTATGCTGCTGCTATGGGTGGTGTAGATATTATCCTTTTCACAGGAGGCATCGGAGAAAACGCTTGGTGGCAAAGACAAGAGATTTGCAATGGCTTAGAGTTCCTTGGTGCTATCATTGACAAGAAAGTTAATGAACAAATGGCAGGACAAGATGGCGTTATCTCTACACCTGAAAGTACAGTGAAGATTCTTTCTGTAACAACAGATGAAGAATATGTTATCGCAAAAGACACCTACGAACTTTCAAAATAATGAAACGATTAGGTAGATTTATTTTAAAACTCGGCGGTTTTCGTCTTTATGGAGATTTTGACGTAAAGATGAAAAACGCCGTTATTATTGAAGCTCCTCATACTTCTATGTGGGACTTTGTTATTGGCAGAGCAGGTCTTTGGGGTTTAGGTATAAACTGCCACTTCCTTATAAAGAAAGAGTTATTTTTCTTTCCTCTTGGCTTTGTGCTTAGAGGCTTAGGTGCAGTGCCTGTAAATAGAGGTAAAGACGGCAAAGGTTTCTTTGATGATATTATTAAAGAACTGAAAGATAATAAAAACTTCTCTCTTGTCCTTACTCCAGAGGGTACAAGAAAACGTACTAATAATTGGAAGAAAGGATATTATTTTATAGCACAACAAAGCAATAAACCTATCTTTATGGCTTGGATAGACTACAAGAAGAAAGAATGTGGTATAAACCCAACGCCTATATATCCTACAGGCAACTACGCTGAAGATTTTGTTGCTATAGAAAATTTTTACAGAGGGATAAGTGCAAAACACCCTGAAGGTTTTAACCTAACTCCACAAGAGTAATCTGTTATCAAATATAAAAAAGCGACTATTTTTATTTAATAGTCGCTTTTTTGTTAAGGATTTATTGTTTAACAAGTTTTTGTCTTTTGTTTCCTGCTTTTAGGTAGTAGATTCCTTGTGGAAAATTTGAAATATTTATTGTTATTTTTCCTTTTGTAGCTCTTACTTGCTTTACTTCTTGCCCAAGAGAATTAAAAATAAATATATCATCTTCTGCTTCTAAAGTTATGTACTCTTTTGCTGGATTTGGATAAAAAACTATTTCATCTTCTTCTACTCCTTTTATTTCTAAATAATTTTCGCAACCATCATACCAATCGCTATTATGATATACCAAATCTCCATCATATTCATAACAACGCAAATTACCTCCATCATCTGATGGAATGACATAATATATCAGATTATAGAAAAGACCGTCAATATTACCTATTCCTTCTATCCAAGAACAAACAATAACATCGTTAGTACAATCCTCCTCCGAGCAACAATAAGTAAAGTTAAAACGTTTGTATATGTTGTTGTTTAAGATTGTATCTTCAATAGATACCAAACGTAAGTAAAATAAGCCTTCACTCTCAACTATATCCATACTATCACCAACAGAAAGTGAAAAGTCATACAATAGTTGTTCTCCATCCCCATGTGGAAAAGTACGATATACTTTCGAATCTTCTTCTCTCATTCCAAGCGCATATTCTTCTTCTCTGATAACGCTGCCTGTGAAATAATTACAACCGTATTCATAATAAACAACTTTTTTGTACGATACATCATTTATAATTGTATCTTCATCTAAAATTCTGACAGTACGATAATATACATTGTTGCCACTATTCTGATCCCATACCCAATAAGCATTAGACTTTACTAATGGTTTATACTCATAATCTTGTGCTTTAAGGTTTAAACATAGTATGCCAAGCACTAAACATAACATCATTTTATTCGCAACTGATTTCATAGTTTGCTCCTTTCTTTATTTCAAAATTTGCTCCTAATTTTACTTCAAAATTATTAAATATTTCTACATAGTCTTCCATCTTTAATAAAATATTAGATGAAGAATCTATCACAACATCTCCATACGGTTCTAAATCTGTCACTTGAGTACCTATGCTAAATTTATCAGAACTAATAACTCTATCATCATTCCATGTGACATTTTGTATGAAAATATTCTCAGGATTAACAATAAAAGGTAAATAGTTATGTTTGGTAAATGTAGCATTATAATACTTAGGCACATTATTTAGAATTAAGGATGAATTATTTGACATATTTACTACATTATAATATGAGTTACCATTATCCAATGCACTTTTAACACAAACTTTAACACCCGAAGTCCCAGATATAAGATATAACTTGTTTGTTGTTTCATCATAATAACAAGTGGGATTGTTTATTTGTTCTGGTATTGCCGTCCATAATTCCGTCTCTGGACAACCCATAAGATTATGAGAAAATTTAATAAAACTATCATTTGTATTAGATTTCGAATAACTTTCTAATTTCCCCAAATTATAAAAATAGTTCATAGAAGTAGCGGATAAAAACTTACCTGCCATATTAGATGATAAAACAACATGCCCATATCTTGTATTACCAAGATATGCAGGACCACCACCCTTCACCACACAAGTATAAGCATCTCCCATAGTTCTTGAATCAATGAGAAAATCTGAAATATCTGGTGTGCTATAATCAAATGGCATTGTTGTACAGGACATAGAATAAAAGATGGTGGGATAGCAATAATTTGTCATATTATCAAAGCCATTACCTTCTTCTTGTATTATTTGAAAAGAATAATCACTATCAAAAGAAGTTATTTTGTACTTTGGTTTGCTATCATCATTCTCTCCTGCAGTAGATACAGCAACATTATTAGCCCCTCCGTGGGCCAAGAAAGAAGAAACACCATAATGAGTATTAAACTCATTTATCACCTCTGATCCTTTAGGGGAAATAGGTAATTCTTCACTATCTATTTCATCCCATACAGTATAATCATTAGGACTCATCCATGATATATTTGGTTTCCAATATTGATCTACTTCACCACCATTCTCCCGCATATGGTCTGCTTGAGTAAAAAACATTCTTGTTAAATATTCACCATCTCCATTTCCTGGATTTATTTCATAGGTAAATATTTTTCGAATCCAATTCTTTACTTCCCTTTCATTACGAGGCATAATTCTGCCAATATAGACTTCAGAAGTAAAATCCACATTGTCTGTAGATGTGCCATACCAGCCATCATTATTAGAATCCCAATTACCATCAAATTCCGAAAAATATAAATCTGCAGGAATTATTCTATGATTATCTATTGAATCTGTACTATATCTTCTATCAGCAAATCTTATTGGTATACTATCACCAGCCAATAATACATACTTCATTCCATTTTGATAAGAATTATATAAAAATTGTCTTAGTTTTCCTGCATCATCATAAATTCCCGAAATCAAGTCACCACTATAAAGTGGGTTGCTTAGTATGTCTTCAATAGCAATAGCAGTAATACTTACTCCCTTTCTCCTTTTCCAATCCATAAACTCATTAAATGCTTTAATAAATCGTCTTTGGGTAACAATTACATACTCACAACTATTTGTGCTTATAGGAGGAATAATATTAAGAGGAGAAAAATTAGATACATTACTTGCATTATCTACCATTGTCGATAATACGTATCTATCTTCCTCATCAAAATACATATCATTAGGTTTATACTTTACCTCCCTACTATAAGTCAATGCTAATGAGAGTCTATTCACAAAAGATATGGTATTCGTTTTAGGAAAATAAAGTATTGGATAAACTGCTATTGTGACTATAGTATTACCTCTAAAATGTTCAACACTCATTATTTTTGTTCTATTTGATGGATATGAATCCGAAGCGTTGTCTAATGTGTCTGCTGAAATAGTGCCACTACCTATACTTATAGGAGTTTCTGTTATTTTTATGGTATATGGTAAAACTTGAGTAGACTCTTCTCCCACCCTGGTTGATAAATTTTTTAATGTAGTACCTTTCGGCAACAACAACCGCACATATTTTACAGGCAGTTCAGGATAACCTCCATCAATTGTATTTTCTATGCTATCCAGTCTAACAGTACTATAGATAGATGTTCCTAATACTACACTATCTATGGTGTATCCTGAAAATGATAGGTTACACTTTATACGTTCTTGAGCAAATAGAAAGGGTGAAAGATAGATAATACTAACTATCAACATTATTGTTTTTTTCATAAACATTACTCTCTTTTTAATTTGTTAGTATCATTTTCTTAGTTTCTACTTCTTTATTATCTACAACAAGAGTATAAAAATACATTCCTGCATTTAGTTGTGAAGCACTTATTGATATTATCCCAAAACCTGTTTCTGTCAAAGAAAATGTCATTTGTAATGCTCCTTGCATATCAAATACATATATCTTTGCATTACTAACGTTTTCAGGTAGAAAATATTTTATCTCTGTTGTTTGGTTAAATGGATTAGGTGTATTTTGATATAAAAACGCATTTCTCCAATCCTTTGCTCTATATTGTTTCTTTTTAAACATCTACTTTTTGTTGTAATAATACTATTCTATATTATTAATACGCAAAAAACTCAAAAGTTCGCAGAAAAAATAAAACTTTTTTTGTATTTTTTTATAACCTATTGATTTACACTAAGAAAATTTTACATTTTTTTGCATTTTTTTAAGGATATAATGACAGAAGAATTATTTCTTGTATTACTAAAAAAATACTTTTTGTTGCAAGATTTATTAAAAATTTAGAAAAATTCACTCGCATACATAATAATGATTCTCTTATAGGGGAAAATTATGTATGCGAGCAAAACACTGATTCTCTTATAGATAAAAAATATACCCGCATAAAAAAAATTATCGTTGTTCTTACTGAAGATTTAATAATACAATCTCAAAACAATTCTTAACAAATCCTATACTTAAGATGAAGAACGACAACTACAGATTATTAATAAATTAAAATCTTTATACAAAAAAAACAAAAGGGAAAAAGTTCAAGTTATTTTATCTTTTATCTCTTTAAAACCTTTAATATAAAGCCAGACTATAGCATAAATATAGATAGCGTTTGTAAAGTATTGATATAAAGAATACTAACTTTAAAAAAACAATTACATAATATACTGAGTTCAAAAAAATATTTCTTTATGCGAGTAAAATTCTATTATACCTGATAATCAAAAAGTTATCCGCATACATAATTTCCCCCTATAAGAAAATCATTATTATGTATGCGGACTTTTAAGCTTCAAAAAAAAAATCAAGTTTTAATAAATTAAAATCAAGTTTTATTTTTCTAGAATCAACTCTTTTTGCTAAAAAGAGTTGATTTTAATTTTTTATAATCAAATGTTCATATTCATTAATAAAAAGTGAGAAGAAAATTTATAAAAACAAAAGAAAATAGCCTTGTAATTAAAAAATATTTCCTCCATTTATTAAAAAAGAAGAGAAAAAAATTTGTCAATTAAATAAAACTTTATAATTTTGCAAACTGATTTTAGAGATGGTATCTTTAGTTCAGTTGGTTAGAACGTCGGATTGTGGTTCCGAAGGTCGTGAGTTCGAATCTCACAAGGTACCCTTAGGGGAAAAGGCTTCAAAATCCTTTGAGGATTTGAAGCCTTTATAGGTTTTAATATAATATTTATTTATGCATAAGGCTGGTTTTGTAAATATCATAGGCAATCCCAATGTTGGCAAAAGTACTCTTATGAATGCTTTAGTAGGGGAGAACCTTTCAATAACAACATTCAAGGCTCAAACCACAAGACATAGGATTATGGGTATAGCCAATGGCGATGATTTTCAGATAGTTTATTCTGATACTCCTGGCATAGTTAATCCTCATTATAAGTTACATGAGCAGATGATGGCTTTTGTTTCTTCAGCTTTGAAAGATGCGGATATATTTCTTTTGGTTACCGAAGTTGGAGAAAGCCTAAAGAATGAGAAGACATTGGAATACATCATTAATTCCAAAGTTCCTGTTATTTTAATAATAAACAAGATAGACCTTTCTTCGCAAGAGAGAATAAACGAAAAGGTATCTTATTGGCAGAATATTATTCCAAGAGCTAAGGTTATACCTTGTTCTGCTACAGAGAAGTTCAACTTAGACAAGATATTTGAAACAATAATGGAACTTCTGCCCGAGAATCCTCCTTACTTCCCTAAA
This sequence comes from Bacteroidales bacterium, assembly GCA_045221575.1. GTDB lineage: Bacteria > Bacteroidota > Bacteroidia > Bacteroidales > P3 > Scybalousia_A. The sequence continues at coordinate 49,338 of JBGUWU010000005.1, read as the reverse complement.
GATGAGCTAACTGATAAAAGCATGCGTTTCTTTGCTTCTGAGATAATAAGAGAGAAAATTTTGCTTTACTATAATAAAGAGATACCTTATTCTTGTGAGGTTTCTATTGATGAATACAAGGAGAAAGAAGACACCGACTATATTTCTGCCGTTATATATGTAGAACGTGAGAGTCAAAAAGGGATAATACTCGGACATCAAGGACAGATGATAAAAAAACTTGGCACTGAGGCGAGAAAAGACATAGAAAAGTTTATCAATAAAAAATGTTATCTTAAACTCTTTGTCAAAGTTAAAGAGAATTGGCGAAACAATCTTAAAGATTTAAAACACTTTGGATACCAACAACAATAGCATAATAGTAGTCGGAGCAGGTGCTGCAGGTCTTTTTGCTTCTAATATCTTAATGCAAAGAGGCAAGAATGTTATCCTTTTAGAGAAAAAACATCAAGCGGGACTAAAACTTAGGATAACAGGTAAAGGTCGTTGCAACATAACTAACTCAAAAGCAAAACAAGAGTATTTTCAACATATCTCTTCGCCTAAGTTTTTTGAACCTGCTTTTGATTCTTTAACAAATAAAGACATAATTTCTTTTTTTGAAAAAAGAGGTTTAGAACTTGTGGAAGAAAGAGGCGGAAGAATATTTCCTAAGAGTGGTAAAGCCTTAGATGTTTTCCTCACTCTTTTGAAACCTTTGGAAGAGAGTCCTCTTGTCCATATAGAAAAGAATTGCGAGGTAGAACATCTTATAGTTAGAAAAAATAGAGTTGTTGGTGTAAATACTTCTATTGGAAGTTTTTTTGGAGAACATGTTGTTGTGGCTACAGGAGGGGCAACCTATCCTTCTACAGGTTCAACAGGTGATGGTTATTATCTTGCAGAAGAATTAGGACATAGTATTGTTGAGCCTTTGCCTGCTTTGGTTGGACTAAGAACATCTAATGGATACCCAAGAGAGTTACAAGATTTTTTAGTTAAAAACTGTGAGGTAAGCATAAGCGATGACAAAAAAAGACTTGTAGCCAAACTTTTTGGTGATGTTTATTTAGATGAATATGGATTAAGCGGTCCTGTTATGCTTTCCCTTTCTCGTATTGTAGCAAAAGACTTAAACAGAGGAGCAAAACTATTTCTCTGTTTGGACTTTAAACCTAAAATAAGTAAAGAAAAACTTTTGCAGGAGATTCGCCAAGTTTTCTCACAAAGAAGAACAGAAGATATAGCTTCAGTATTAAGGAAATGGTTCGCAAAGCCTTTGGTTAAAGACGTTTTACAAGTATGTAAATTCAATGGCAAATCAATGGCTAAGAACCTAAAAGAAGAAGACTACAACACTCTTGTTTGGTATATGAAAGAAAGAAAACAGATTATCGTTGGCGATATGGGTTGGAAAGAAGCTATTATCACTATGGGAGGAATAAACCTAAAGGAGATAAATCCTCAAAATATGCAGAGCAAATTAGTAAAAGGCCTATCGTTTTGTGGAGAAGTGATAGACTTAGACGCAGACACAGGAGGCTACAACCTGCAAATAGCTTTCTCTACTGCCAAACTCTGTGCAGAAAACATTATCACTAAATAACTTTTTTGCAAAAAAGTAGTGTGTTACACTTGAATATATTATCTTTGCAAACAAATAAAAAAATAAGTAACAATGAAAACAACAAAATTATTTTTTACGTTTGTCATGGTTTTGCTTTTTAGCGTATCTTCGCTTCTTGCTATTCCTGCAAAACAAAAAGCAATAACTGTTAAACAAAGCAATGGGAAGACTCTTTCCTTTATTCTTCAAGGAGATGAAAAAGTTCATTGGGCAAAAACTCTTGATGGCTATTCTCTTTTAAAGAATGCTAATGGAGATTTTGTTTATGCTGTTTTAGATGAAAGAGGTAATATGATCGCATCTTCTGTTCTTGCAAGTAATGCAGAAGAAAGAGATGCTAATGAATTAGCCTTTGTTTCAAATATTAGTAGGAATTTATGTTTCTCTTCTACTCAGATAACAAACAAAATAAACCAATGGAATGCACCTCAAGGCTCTCCTTTAAGAACAAATAATTTTCCTTCTATTGGAACAGATAGTCTTTTGGTTATTTTAGTTGGTTTTTCTGATGTTCCTTTTACTTATACTAACCAAAACTTTGTTAATTTGGTTTCACAACCTAATTACAATGGCTATGGAAGTGTAAGAGATTACTATCTTGATAACTCTAACAATCAATTCAATATGGCTATTAGAGTTGTAGGTCCTTACACTTTATCAAACACTATGGCTTACTATGGAAGCAATGTCAATGAAGATGAAAACCTTCAAAATTTTGTTAGAGATGTTATAGATTTAGCGGACCCAGATGTAGATTTTTCTCACTTTGATAATGATAATGATGGAGAAGTTGATGGAATACATATTATCTATGCAGGCACTCCGGAATCTTCCACAGGTAACGATGATGAAATTTGGCCTCATCGTTGGGCTTTGTGGATGTATCAAGTGTATAAAGATAATACTCTTATCTGGACTTATTCATGTTCTGCCGAGAAAAGAAACTCTACTCAAATGGACGGAATAGGAACAATGTGTCATGAATTTGGTCATGTTCTTGGTTTTCCAGACAACTATGATACAGACTATGAAGGATCAAACGGAAACTCAGTATCTACAGGTTCTTATGATTTAATGGCAAGTGGTTCTTACAATAATAATGGTGATACTCCTCCTTATCTTTCTGTTGGAGAAAAGATAATAACCAATTGGGTTACTGTTGACACTCTTTCTTCTCCAAGAGATAATGCAAGACTTAGGGCAATAAATGGAACAGCAGATACAGGATATTATGTGGGAGTACCTAACAGTGATGAGTTCTTTATCTTTGAAATGAGAAAAAAAGCTGGCTGGGATTTATTTATACCTGGTGAAGGTATGCTTATATATCATGGAGATAGGGTAAAGATTAATAATTGGCTAACATACGGAAACAATACAATAAACGTTACTCCAAGTGAAAGAGGCTGGTTTATTGAACCTTCTACAGGCGTTTATAATGATGGCACAAATGCATACGCTCCTTTTGGTTCTATATCTAATATTAATTCGTTCTCTCCTAATTCGCCTAATGCTCCTCAACTTAATGATGGTACACTAATACCTAACCTCAGCGTTACAAGTATTCATTATACTTCTAATAATACTATGGCGTTTAACTACAATTCTTCTAATTTAGAAATAGAAGTTAATGAAACACCTACTGGAGATACTTATCCTGATGGTTTCCTTGCTACAGGATACTTAGAAAATGTAGGTTCTCATAATGTTACTTCCAAAGGTATTGTTTATTCAACCAATGCGTCTTGTCCTTTTAATAGTAACAATGCCATTTATGACAATAGCAACGGTGAAGAAATATCTGTACTGGTCTCTAATCTAAGTTCAGGTAAATATTACTATCGTGCTTTTGCTTATGTTGATGGAACATTAATGCTTTCTTCTATCAAATCTGTTAATACAAGAGCTATGGATATTTCAGAGCCTTACGTAACAATAGGAGAAGATGGAACAGTTTATACCCACTTTGATTTTACTCCTTACTCTAATGCGAGTAAATTTACTCGTTATCTTTGGTATCCTAATTGGTTAAATGACTATGCTACTTATTGGGATGAGACACGTCCTTATGTTATGAACTACTTTGTTAATGGTTCTTATAGTAACATAACTTCTTTGGACACATGGAACTGGTGGTGGTCTAACTTAACCGTTGGACAAGAATATGAATTGGATTTAATGGTTATAACTACAGCAGGGGACTCTGTTATTTACACAAAGACATTCATCGCTCCAAACCCTTACGCTCCAAATGTAGATATTTCAACTATAGACACTTTCTATTATAACAACTCTTTGGTTGCTCAATGGTCTTATACTATGAATGAAAATTGTCAAAGTTATTATGCAGGTTTCTATCAAGATAATGTAATTGAAGACTTCGCTTCTGCTAATAACCTTACGGCGAATGAGGTGTTAAACTATTTAATCCAACATAATTATATAACACAAAGAACAGCAAATGACACTGTTGCTTACTATGCTGACTATAATACAGATTACGAAATAATCATTTGGGCGATAGGAAATGGAGATACAGTATTTATTAAACAAACATTTAATATTCCATTTAGTCAAGGAGGAACAGGACTTGCAACCGCTAATATAAGCGTTTCAAATATTACCTCTACTTCTGCAGATGTTGCTGTAACAAAGAACAGTGAAACGTTTTACTATTATTATATACAAGGCACAACAACAGCCTTTACTAACAACAATCTTACCACAGCAACAGATATTGTTCAGTTTTGTATCGACAATGATTGGGCAAAGACATACGATGACCTTTCTTTAAGTATGACTGATTTGATACCTAACAGAGAATATACTCTTTGGGCAATACCTTTCAACGCAAGCGGAACAATGGGTACTCCTCATCATATAACATTCACAACATTAGATTCAGTAATAACTGCTCCTTATGTAACAATATCAGATGTGGATACATTCTATTATAATGGTTCTTTAGTTTCTCAATGGTCTTATACTATGAATGAAAGTTGTCAAAAATACTATGCAACGCGTTATGCAGATAATACTATTGAGAATTTTGCAAATCAATACAATTTGTCTATGAATGAAGTTTTGCGTTATTTAATACAGAACAACTACATTGATGAATATACACAGAACGATACAGTAGCTTATTACACAAACCCAAATACAGATTATGAAATTGTCGTATGGGCAATAGGTTACGGAGATACAGTGTTTATAAAAACTTCTTATAATATTTTATTAACACAAGGAGGAATAGGCACTGCAATAGCAACACTTAATGTTTCTAACATAACAACAACAAGTGCAGATATTGGCATTACTATAAACGATCAAACTAATTATTATTATGAAGTTCAAGGTTCAACAACAGCCTTTACTAACTTAGGACTTACAAATGACAATTTAATTCTACAATATTGTTTGGACAATGGTTGGACAAAAACTTACAACCCAATGTCCTTCAGTATGGAAGAACTGATTCCTAACACTGAATACAAGGTATATGTCTTCCCATTCAATGCTAATGAAGTTCAAGGTCCAACAGCAGTAATAACCTTCACTACATTAGACACTTCAAGCACAGGATCCAATCCTTGTGTGGTTACTATTCCTATTGAGCAGACAATTTGTGAAGGTGAATCATATATGGGACAAACTCAAACAGGAGTATATTATGATACAATACGACATGCTAATGCTTGCGACACAATTATAATACTTTCTCTTAATGTTATGCCTACTTATGATATAATTATACACGATACTACTTATTCATCAGGTAATACAGAGCAAATAGACACTACTGTCTTAACATTGTCAAGTATCTATGGTTGTGATAGCACTGTAACCATATATAATCATTATTGGACTTCTTCTTTAAATGAGCTAAAGAACGATATAGTAGTAAATATCTTACCAAACCCAGCAAAAGACTATGTATCAATATCTGCTCAGGGACTTAAAGCAAAAGAAACTCTAACAATAGTAGATGAGTTTGGAAGAATACGCTATACTTCTGTTTTACATCAGGGAGATAATAAGATAACAATAAATGTTACAGAATTTTCTTCTGGTGTTTATTATATCAGAATAGGCAATACAAACAAAAAACTAATAATAGAATAGTTTAAACCTTCACTGAATAAAAACAAAGGGGATAATCATTTAGATTGTCCCCTTTTTATGTAAAATACTTTTAGTTCTTGTATTAACAAACGACTTCTTTCCCATTAAGGAAAGTCTTATATACTTTGTTTTCTCCGTATGCGTAAGGTAGATATTCTAAAGTAGGTATTTTTGTTGTGATATAGAAATTGGCTCTCTTGCCTCTGCATATAGAACCTAAACAATCCACAACGTCCATAGCATATGCTGTGTTTATTGTTGTAGCATTTATAGCTTCTTGTGGTAATAGTTTATAATTAACGCATGCAAAAGTAAGTACAAGCTGCATATTTCCGCTTGGACTACTACCAGGATTATAATCAGAAGCCATAGCGATAGGCAAACCAGCTTCTATCATCTTTCTTGCAGGAGCATATTGCATATTAAGGAAAAAGGCTGCTCCTGGAAGTATTGTTGGCATTGTATTAGAATCAAGCAAACATTTTATCTCTTCATCGCCTGTGTATTCTAAATGATCAACACTTAAAGCATCGTACTTTACTCCTACTTGTATTCCGCCTGATGCTGCAAGTTCATTAGCGTGAATCTTTGGCTTTAAACCACGTTTCACTCCTGCCTCAAGCATTCTGTCTGTTTGTTCTACTGTAAAGAAACCTCTGTCACAGAATACATCAATAAAGTCTGCTAATCCTTCGTCTGCAACCTTTGGAATCATTTCATTTATTATCTTATCTACAAAAGCATCAACATTGTTTTTGTATTCCAAAGGTATTCCGTGAGCCCCAAGGAAGTTAGCTTTGATTGTAAGAGGAGAGTTTTCTTTCAAACGTCTTATAACTCTAAGCATCTTTAGTTCTGCTTCTGTTGTGAAACCATAGCCTGATTTTATCTCAACAGCACCTGTACCATATTTCATTATAGTATTCAGTCTTTGCATTGCATCTTCATACAGTTTTTCTTCCGAAGTTTGTTGCAAACGCAAAGCTGAATTAATGATACCTCCACCTCTCTCTGCTATTTCTTCGTATGACAGGCCTTTAATCTTATCTATATATTCTATCTCTCTGCTTCCTGCATAAACTAAATGAGTATGTGAATCACAGAAAGCAGGCAAAACCATTCTGTCTGTTGCATCTATTTCTTTGTCTGCTTTTGGACAATTGTCCATTGTACCAAAGTCTGCTATTTTATCGTCTTCTATTAATAGATAAGCATTGTCTATGGTCTTAACCTCAGACATTTCTTTGCCACGTACAAACTTACGAGCCTTGTCCTCTACTTGAACAAGGCTTTTTATATTCTTTACAACTGTTTTCATTACTTATTTTATTTACTTTTACAAGTTATACTACAAGAATCTGCAAACAACAAATTAGCATTCTCAGGAATATCTTGCAAAGTTATATCTTTGCAGTCTTCTCCCCATTCCTCAAATAAGAAATCTCTTCTTGATATTGGGTTATACCTGTCTATAGTATCAACATATTCTTCTCCTGATTCTTCATCTTCAACAGTTTTTGTTTCTTGATAGAACAAGTAATCAGTTGTTTCGCATTCGCAATCATCACTCTTTGAACAAGAAGTCAATGCAAAACTTAAAAACAAAATACCTATTGTTAATAATTGTCTTTTCATATCAGATATTATTTTATATTGAGGTGCAAATTTACAAAAAAATAATACACTACATTATTGTTTGACAATTTTTTTGAATTATTGTCCTCTCATTCTCTACAATTAAATAGTCTTTTTTGCGTTCTAAGAGTTAGTTAATTTAATAACAAACGAAATGATAGAGATATATTGTGTAAATAACGACAAGACTTTTCTTGTTCCTTATTCTACAAGTGCGAAACAAATAATAGAGTATGCCGGATTAGAAGATAGCAAAACATTCTTAGGAGCGTATGTAAATAACAAGATACGTAACCTTAACTATAAGTGTTATAGCCCAAAGAGAATAGAGTTCTTTGACATTCGTTCTTCTATTGGCATGAAGATCTACGTCTCTTCTCTTATTATGTTAATGTATAAAGCCGTTAAAGACTCGTATCCAAAGGCAGAGATGAAAGTAAAGCATTCTATGATAGGGGGTTACTATATAGAATTACAAAACATAGAGATCCCTCAACAAGACCTATGCGATTCTATTAAAAAGAGAATGAAAGAACTTGTTGAAAAGGATATTCCTTTTGAGAGTAAAACATATTCTACACCAGATGCAATAGAACTGTTTTCAAAAGTGGGATTAACTTCAAGTGCAGAACTATTCAAATCAAAACAAAAACTATATGTAGATGTGGATATTTTAGATGGAACCATTGATGTTTTGTACTCCGAAAAAGTTCCTTCTACTTCCTACCTAAGTGTTTTTGACCTTGAAGTTTATGAAAAAGGATTTATTCTTCTTTTACCCGATGCGGAAAAAGGTTACAAAGAACCTACTACTTTACATCTACAACCAAAACTATTTTCTATCTTCCAGGAACATAAGAACTGGGTTGAGATTTTAAAAACACCTTATCTCCCTAAACTAAATGAAGCAGTGAAACAGGGTTATGAAAAACAAATAATCCAAGTTTCCGAAGCCTTGCACGAAAAGAAATACGCTGCTATCGCTGATGCTATCTATAAAAAGAAGGATAATATAAAATTTGTTTTTCTTGCTGGTCCTTCTTCTTCTGGAAAAACAACATCTTGCAAAAGAATAGCTGTGCATTTAGCTGTCTTAGGAATAAAACCTTTGATGATTTCTTTAGATGATTATTTTCTTGACAGAGAACATACTCCAAAAGATGAAAATGGTAACTATGATTTTGAATGTTTAGAAGCCTTAGATTTAGAATTTTTTGGTCAACAAATGCAAGAACTTTTGGACGGAAAAGAGATAGAACTTCCAAGGTTTAACTTTGTTAGTGGTCAAAGAGAAAAAAGCAATAAAAAGATACAACTTACAGACAATTCTATCCTTATTGTAGAAGGCATACATGCTTTAAATCCTAAACTTTCCAAACAAATAAGTAGAAAAAACAAATATCTTGTCTTTGTTTCTGCATTAACTCAACTTGCTTTAGATTCTCAAAACTTAATAAGCACAAGCGATAATCGTTTAATCAGAAGGATAGTTAGAGATTATAACTACAGAGGTTCTTCTGCAGAGAGAACTCTTTTGATGTGGAATAATGTAAGAAACGGAGAAGAAAGACATATCTTCCCTTATCAAGAAAATGCTGACAGTATTTTTAATTCTTCTTTATTGTATGAGATTGGAGTATTAAGAACATATTGTTATCCTTTGCTTGTACAAGTCCCTCAAACTTCTCCTGCCTTTGCAAATGCTCGTAGATTAAAACAATTTTTGGATAACTTTACTCCTATTTCAAGTCAAAGCATTCCTCCTACTTCAATAATGAGAGAATTTCTTGGCGGAAGTAGTTTTTCTTATTAAAATGTGCGTTGTTTGTTAAAAACTTCCACAAAGAGAAAAAGAAAAATAAAGCGTATTATACTTATTTTTAAATATTTAATTACATAAGAACAAAAAAATATTTGTGAAATATTTGCAATGTTGTATAAAAATACTAATTTAGCGAACTGAAATATATTAAGATAATAACGTAAAAAAACGAAATATAATGGAAGCAAAAAAATCTGAAAAAGCGAATTTGGAAAAGACCAAAGGCTTGTTTGTCGAAGCTGGTTTAATTCTTGCACTTGCAATTATAATCTGTGCTTTTGAGTGGAAAACATACGACAAAAAAGCGGAAGTCGCTGAAATAACAGAGAACGTTGCTCAGGTTGAGGAAATGATTATTCAAACAAAACAAGATGAGCCTGAACCTCCACAACAAGAAGTTGAACAACAACAAAGCATGGACTTTGAAATTGTTGATGATGATCAAGAATTGAAGAATGCTTTCAGTTTGGATAATTTTGCAAACGAAGGAAACACAGAAGTTAATATTCCTAAAGTAGAAGTAAAGGTACAAGAGGAGGAAGAAGACGACTCTGAAAGAGTTATCTTCACTGTTGTTGAACAATCAAGTGAGTTTCCTGGTGGCGTTGCTAAGTTGAATGAGTTTTTAGCTTCCAATATTAAATATCCTGCGCAAGCAAGAGAGACAGGAACTCAAGGTATTGTTTATGTAACATTCGTTGTTGAGAAAGACGGTAGCATCACAGATATAAAGGTTTTGCGTGATATAGGTTCTGGTTGTGGTGAAGAAGCTATTAGAGTTGTAAAGATGATGCCTAAGTGGAAACCTGCAAAACAAAGAGGTAAAGCTGTTAGACAACAATTTAACTTACCTGTTAGATTTGTCCTTCAATAAAACAGAAAAGTACAAAGGTAAGAGAAAATAAATAATAATTTGACGGGAACGTGTTAATACGCTCTCGTCTTTTTAATATTTAAAAAACAAGAAAGCACACAAAGATATGATAACAATAAATAATCTCTCTATTTCTTTTAATGGAAACAAACTCTTTGATAATGTTTCTTTCACTATTGGTGACAAAGATAGGATTGGCTTAGTCGGCAAGAACGGAGCTGGAAAATCTACTTTGCTCAAGATTCTTTGTAAGAGACAAGAAGCAGACAAAGGCGAAATAATCAGCAGTAAAAGTCAAACAATAGGATACCTGCCTCAAGAAATGATACCCTCTTGTTCTACCACCGTTTTACAGGAAGCTATGAAGGCTTTCGATGATATCAAAAACATATCTCAACGCATAGAAAACATTGGTTTAGAGTTATCACAAAGAGAAGATTATGAAAGTAAAGAATACGAAAACCTCATCATAGAACAAAATGAATTAACCGAGAAACTAATCTTATTAGATGAAAGCAATGCGCAACCTCAAACAGAAAAAGTATTACTTGGTTTGGGATTTAAACACAGCGACTTCAACAGAAATATGACTGAGTTTAGCAGTGGTTGGCAGATGAGAGTTGAATTAGCAAAGATACTTCTCAGAAAACCTAACCTTATTCTTTTAGACGAACCTACTAACCACTTAGACATAGAGTCTATTGCTTGGTTAGAAGATTTTCTTATTCAGTACTACGGAGCTGTTGTCTTGGTTTCACACGACAGATGTTTTCTTGATAATATTACAAAACGAACAATAGAAATAACTGCTGGTAAGATATATGACTATAAAGTAAATTACTCTTCTTATGTTGAACTACATAGACAAAGAATAGAAAGCCAAAACTCACAAATGATAAACCAGCAAAGGCAGATTGCTGAAGTGGAAAAGTTCATTGAACGATTTCGTTACAAGGCAACTAAGGCTCGTCAAGTTCAAAGCAAAATAAAGATGCTTGATAAGATGGAACGTATTACCATAGATGATATTGACACTTCTTCTATCCATTTTCAGTTTCCTCCTGCTCCTCACTCCGGGAAAATAGTTGTAGATATAAAAGGTCTTTCCAAATCATACGGAACAAATAATGTTCTTTCAAACATTGATTTATTAATCGAAAAAGGAAAGAAAGTCGCTTTCATTGGAAGAAATGGAGAAGGTAAATCCACTCTTTCAAAAATCATTGTTGGAGAAATACCTGACTATGAGGGCAAATGTTCGCTTGGAGCCAACGTTTCCATAGGTTATTTCGCTCAAAATCAAGCAGCACTCTTAGATGGAGAAAAAACTGTTTTTGAAACTATTGACAAAATAGCAAAAGGTGATGTCAGAACAAGGATAAGAACTATCTTAGGTAGTTTTCTTTTTGATGAAGAAGATATTGACAAAAAAGTGAAAGTTCTTTCTGGAGGTGAGAAGACTCGTTTAGCACTTGCAAAACTACTTCTTTCTGAAGTCAATCTTTTGGTTTTGGATGAGCCTACTAACCATTTGGATATGGATTCTAAGGATATTCTTAAAAATGCTTTGCTTAGATATGACGGCACTTGTATTTTAGTTTCCCATGACAGAGATTTCTTACAAGGATTACCGGATATTCTTTATGAATTTAAAGACCATAATATTAAAGAATATCATTGTGATATCTTTGATTTCTTAGCAATGAAAAAAATCTCTCAGTTAGATGAAATGAATCTTGACTCCACAAAGAAAGAGAAAGAAAAAACCATTAGCGACAACAAACGCCAATTTGAACAAAATAAAGAGAAAGAGCGCGAACTGAGAAAAAAGAAAAACAATCTTCAAAAAATAGAAAAAGAGATAGAAGACTTGGAAAGTACTCTCAGCATTATGGAACAAAAACTCTCAAGCGGAGTACAAGCCAATGACTTTTACTCCGAATATCAAGCAAAGAAAGACCAACTTTCATCTCTTATGAATCAATGGGAAACCTTAGCTCAAGAATTAGAAGATTAGTATTTAATACTCCTATTTAACGAAGACTTTTGATATTCTTTAGGAATTAGTATTGTTTTTCTGCAAAGTCCCAATTTACAAGTTCCCAAAAAGATTCCATATATTTTGGTCTTGCGTTTTGTTTGTCAAGATAGTAAGCATGTTCCCAAACATCGCAAACCATAATAGGTGTTAATCCTTCTGTTATTGGATTACCTGCATTTGATTTCTGGATAATAGAAAGTTTTCCTTCATTGTCTTTGACTAACCAACACCAACCAGAACCAAACAAGCCAATGCTTTTCTTTGTAAATTCATCTTTGAAGTTATCAAAAGAGCCAAAAGCCTCTTCTATCGCTTTTTTCAAACTTCCCTCAGGTGTAGCCTTGTGTTTAGGAGCAAGACAGTTCCAATAGAAAGTATGATTCCAAACTTGTGCTGCATTATTGAAAATACCTCCATCAGAAGATTTTATTATCTCTTCTAAAGATTTATTTTCATAATTAGTACCCTCTATTAAGGTATTAAGAGTATTTACATAGGCTTGATGATGTTTGCCATAATGAAATTCTAATGTTCTTTCGCTAATATGAGGTTCCAAAGCATTTTTTGCAAAAGGAAGCTCAGGTAAATTAAACTGTGCCATATCTGTTATTTTTATTTGTTTATTTTTGCAAAAATAAGAATAATATTATTATAGATTACTTTTTACCTCTTTTTTCTTGATTATATTGGTTACAATAGAGTACAATAGCAACAAAATAGCAAAGAACGATAATGGTTTGCTAAATAAATCTCCATATTTAGTGAATATTGTTTTAGAACTTTGAAGAGGAATACTCTGTTTTATTGCTGTTTGTTGCCAATAAGGAGTTTTCTTTATTATCTCTCCTCGTGGTGATATGAAAGCAGAGATACCTGTATTTGCAGAACGTGCAATATATCTACGATTCTCTATTGCTCTAAGTCGTGAAAAAGCAAGATGTTGTTTATATCCTGCTGTGTTACCCCACCAACCATCATTGGTAATAATGAAAAGAACATTAGCTCCATTGTTTGCAAATTCCCTTATGTAGTTACCATCTACTGACTCATAACAGATAGCAACACCTATACAAATATCCTTTGTCTTAGATGGAAAAACAACAACATTAGTGTCTATCCCTAATGTTCCAATAGTTCCTCCGAGGTTCAAAGCAAACTTTTCTACAAAAGAAAGATACTTTTTAAAAGGCATCTTCTCTACACCCACAGTTAAAACAGATTTATGATGTATTTGAAAATCTTCTTTTCTTCCACTACGAGGAATATCTATTGCTATATTACACGACTCAAAATATTCATCTGGAGCATCAACAAAAGCACGTGCTGCTTCTGTTTTCACTCCCTTAGGTAAAAGTCTCCGAGAAGAAAGTCCTGCAATAACTTCTGCTCTCTTATACTTATTGACAAAAGCATTAAGACTTATAACACTTGGAACGCTGTCTATATATTCTTCCCACGCATACTCTTGTATAGCACTCTCTGGCATCAGTACATAATCTACCTTATCGTCCATCAAAGGAGCAATAAGGTTTAGTGTTCTCTCTACTACCTGTCTTGGAGGCAAAACATATTGTTCTGTATAAGGGTTAAGATTAGGTTGAACAGCTATAACATCTGTAGTATTGTTTTTATTATCATCGCTATAAGCAAACCACATAACAATAGACAAAGTTATTGGAACTAAAAACGTGATAAGTGCAGGAATAAAATATTGTCTTCTGTTTTTAATGCAAAGATATATAACTATATTGCAAAGAAGAACCCATATTGTACCTCCTTCCATACCTGTTACACTATACCATTGAACAAATAAAGGATAAGATGCAAACGTGTTTCCAAGATTTAGCCATGGGAAATTGACGTCCCAACGGAACTGAACAAACTCAAATAAAATCCAAAACAAGATAAGGAAGAAATAAGAACCAGCATTGTATTTTGAGACCTTTCTACAAAAATGATACGACAAAAAAACCAAGGACATAAAACAAGCTTCATAAAAAGGAACTATAAGCCCTATCATCGTTGATTTGCATATCCACCATGTCTGAGAAAGAGAAAATAACAAGAAAGCAGGATAAGTATATGTAAAAACAGCACCTTTGGAAAACTTCTCTTGATTTTGCAATACATAATCCTCTATCTTCAACAAAGGTACTAAAGCAATTAACATAACAGGAGCTAACAACATAGTATGAAACCAAGCCAATGATTGCAAAAGCCCAGAAAGCAAGGCCAAAAGCCATAATTTCTTTTTTGTCATAATAAAAAATCTATCTATAAATATTTGTTGTGGAAACTACAATATCCATTTTTACATCAAAAGCCTCTGTTGGAACATGTTCTACTACCTGAAAATCAAAACAAACTCCTATTTTTGTTGCATTAACTGTTTTCAATAATCTATCATAGAAACCTCTTCCTCTTCCCAATCGGTTTTTATCCTTATCAAAAGCAACTCCAGGAATAATCATAAGGTCTATTTTATCTAAATCCAAAAACTCTTTGCCTATAGGTTCAAGTATACCAAACTGTTCGCCGGCTTTCATACTTTCTATTCCAAGATATTGTCTTAGAATAAGGTCATCACCATCAACACAAGGTAAAAGAATAGTCTTACTTTTATAATACTCTTCTACAAAATCATGAGTATATACCTCATCGTCCATAGAATAATACAATAGAATTACTTTTGCTTTTTCAAAAAAGTCTTCTTTCTTTATCTTTTCAAAGATAGGTTTTGACAGTTCTCTTTTTTCAGATAGAGAAAACTCTTTTTTCTTTTCTCTTATTTGTTTTCTTAGTTGTTTTTTGTCCACTATTTAATTCGCCTTCTTGTTTATTTTACCTGTAAAATTACCTTTAATATCTATTGATTTTATATATCCATCAAAAGTTTCAACTACATATGTTTCAGCAGTATAATTATAATAAATATCTTTGTATTGACACATAACAACAATTTGTCCTTTCTTGTCAATAAGCCCCCATTTATCTTGAAAGTTTTTTACTGGTGCAACACCCTGATAGTAACAAGTAACAAATTTCCATTTATAACCTACAATAAGTTTTCCTGTCTTATCAATAAAGCCCCACTTGTTTTCTATGTTTTGCACTGCAGCATAACCTTCATTAAAATTATCTCCATCTTCATACTTAAATGGGATAACTAATGTACCCTTTTTGTTTATATAACCACACTTGCCATTATTATTTATTACTCGTGATAAACCTTCTGAAAAGGGACGTGCATTAGCAAAAGTACAAGGGATAACCAATTGACCTGACTTATTAATAAATCCCCATTTCCCCTGTGCATTTTCTACTCCTGCTACTCCTTCTGTAAAAGGCCAAACACTCACCCATTTCATAGGAATAACTAATTCTCCTTCTTCATTCTCAAATCCAGCACGACCATCTTTATAAACAACTTCCCAAAGTTCTTCTTCTGGAACATTCTTTATTTTATCATATTCATCATTTTCAGTACTAACCCAAGCCCAACCATCTTTAAAAGAAGTAACTGTTTTCCATTGGCAACTTCTCACTATTTTACCATTTTTATTAATAAATCCCCAAAGATTATTATCCCCTTTTACTGCTACCAAACCTTCGGAAAAATTAAATCCATCTTTCCAAGTACAAGCGACAACGAGTTTCCCTGTTTTATTGATATAACCAACTTTTTTTAAGTTATTATATACTCGAGCTAAACCCTCTGAAAATTGTTTAGCATCCATCCATTTGCAAGGAATAACTATTTTTCCTGTTTTGTCTATGTAACCATAGTAACCATCGTTGTCTGCAACAGCACAATATCCTTGAGAAAAAATTCCTGCTCCAGTCCATTTAAAAGGAAGAACTATTTTCCCTGTTTTGTCTATGAACCCCCATTTTTGATTTTCATCTATAACAGCTGCCAAACCTTCAGAAAAAGGCCAAACATTATCATATTTACAAGGAATGACTATTTTCCCTGTTTTGTCTATAAAACCATATTTACCATCTTTTTTTACATATGCAAAACCATCAGAAAAATATCCTACATATTCCCAAACACAAGGTAAAATTAATTCTTTATCTTTTGTTTCAAATCCGTAATATCCATCTTCTTTAACAGGATTTAGTTCTAATTTAGCCAATTCTTCTGTAGTATATATTCTTGCGGGTTGTCTTTTTTTAGTTTGATTATTAGGAGATGAAAACACTTTATCACCGGTATTGTCTTTTGTTATTGACTCTGTTGTTGCTAAAGGAGAAGTAACATAATCACTAAGATTTATCTTTATTTTTTCTCCGTCAAAAGTCTCTACTGTTGCTTTACCATTATAAAAATTATATGTACGTTTATATTGTGGAGGTATAATATATTTACCCGTCTTATCAATATACCCCCACTTCTCATTCACATCTTGAGTTGCAGCAAGTCCTTCACTAAATTCACTGATATGCTTAAACTTATATGGTATTACCAGATTTCCTCTTTTATCAATGACTCCTGCGGAAGCAGGTTTCCTGGAATAATCATAAACACTTGCCAATCCATCACGGAAATTGCCTACTGAACCCCATTGGCATGGAATAACTATTACACCTTTTGTATTTATAAAACCGACTTTACTATATTCATCAGTAAAACTTGCTAACCCTTCTCTAAATAGACCATTACCTTTAGATTTTATAGGAATAACAACTCTACCAGTTGTATCTATGAAGCCATATCTTCCATCATCTCCTTTGACACAAGCCAATCCTTCAGGAGAACTAAAACCATTTGCCCACAACCACTTAGGTTTGATTACTACTTTGCCATAAGCATCCTTAAAACCATATTTCCCATTTTCTTCAAACGTTTTCCATCGCCAACATTCGTTTTGTGCTAAGACTTGAGGCAAGAAAACCACTATAAAAAGCATTAAAGAAATAATGCCAAAAATTATATTCCTTTTCATACGCATTCTATTTTTATTTATACTTCGGTTGCAAAAGTACAAATTTTTCTAAAAAAACAAGGTTGTTTAACTTTATTTTTAAACAACCTTGATTAAAATATATTTAAGTCTTTTTAAACAGTCATTACTTCTTTTTCTTTGTTTGCAATAATATCATCTACCTGTTTAATAAACTTATCTGTTAAATCTTGAACATCTTTTTCTGCTTGTTTGATTTCGTCTTCTGTTGCAGGATTTTCTTTATTATCCTTAGTCTTTTTTATTTTGTCTATATAGTTACGACGAATATTTCTTATTGAAACTTTTGAGTCTTCTGCAGATTTCTTGACGTTTTTCATTATATCTTTTCTTCTCTCTTCTGTTAAAGGAGGAAGAGTTATTCTTAGTAAATCTGCTTCTACTTTTGGAGTAAAGCCAAGATTGGCATCAATAATAGCCTTGTTTATAGGTCCTATTGCGGATTTATCCCAAGGTTGTATTGTTATTTGATTTGCAGCAGGAGTATTTATGTTTCCTACTTGCTCTATTGGTGTAAGAGTTCCGTAATAATCGACTTTAACTCCTTCTAACATCTGTGGAGAGGCCTTTCCTGCTCTAAGTTTTTTAAGATCTTTTTCTAAGAAATCTGTTGCTGATGACATAGCTACAGAAGTCTCTTCTAATAAATTTTTTATTTGTGCATTCATATCTTATTTAGTATTTTATTATTCCTTACTTACAAGTGCAAATTTACACATTTTTTATGAAATAAACAGTATTTGGTTTCTTTTATTGATGAATAATAAATAAAAGTCTTGATTTTTACATAAAAACCATAATGTTTTTCACTAAGAAAAGAAGAATATATAAACATATCTATTTCACAAAAAAGTTATAACTTTGCAAACTAAACTTATTGAACACGATGCAGAAAAAGAAACATATTGCTTTACTTGGTTCTACTGGGTCTATCGGAACACAAACTTTGGATATTGTTAGAGAACACAAAGATGAGTTTGTTGTAGAGGTGCTTACTGCAGGAACAAATGCAGATTTATTAATACAACAAGCATTAGAATTTGAACCAAATGCTGTTGTTATAGCTGATCAAACAAAATATGAGTTAGTAAAACAAGCTTTAAAAGATACTTTTATCAAAGTTTTCGCTGGCTCAAAGTCAATAGAAGAAGTTGTTGAGTTTGACGACATAGACATTGTATTGACAGCTTTAGTTGGTTTTGCTGGATTAAAGCCTACTCTTTCTGCAATAAAAGCAAAGAAAACCATAGCCTTATCTAACAAAGAAACGCTTGTCGTTGCCGGAGATTTGATTACTCGTCTTGCAAATGAAAACAATGTGCCTATACTTCCTGTAGATAGTGAACATTCTGCAATATTTCAATGCTTACAAGGAGAATATCATAATAAAATAAAGAAGATTTTACTTACTGCTTCAGGAGGCGCTTTTAGAGGAAAGAAGAAACATGAGTTAGAAAATATAACTGTCAAGCAAGCACTTCAAAACCCTAATTGGTCTATGGGGAAAAAAGTAACAATAGATAGTGCTACCCTTATGAATAAAGGATTGGAAGTTATAGAAGCTAAGTGGCTTTTTGGAGTAGAGGCTTCAAACATCACTCCTATAATTCACCCTCAAAGCATAATACATTCAATGGTTGAATTTGAAGACGGAAGCATTAAGGCTCAAATGTCTGTACCCGATATGCGTTTGCCAATACTTTATGCTCTGTCCTATCCTTTCCGTATTCCAACAAAGCAAAAAGAACTCAATTTATTTGAAATAGGTAGTTTAGATTTCTATAAACCCGATATGGAAACTTTCCCTTGTCTTTCGCTTGCTTTTTCTGCAATAGAGAAAGGTGGGAATATGCCTTGCATAATGAACGCCGCAAACGAGATAGCTGTAGAGGAGTTTTTAAAAGGTAGCATATCGTTTTTGGATATACCAAAAATAATAGAAAAAGCGATGAAAGAGTCTTCATTTATCGCTAATCCAAGCATGGAAGACTACTTTATTACAGACGAAGAAGTAAAGAATCGTTGTCGTAAAGACTATATCTTGTAATTATATTTACTTTTTAATTTTATTTTTGAGCATTAAACATTATATTTTATGAAAAAACAGATACCAAACACTATTACCTTAATGAATTTCCTTTGTGGAGTGTTATCTATTGTAGCTCTTCTATTGTGGAAACAACCTTTGCTTGCTTCTTTATTTATAATCTGCGGTGCATTATTTGATTTTTGTGATGGTTTGACAGCAAGAGCATTAAAAGTTAGCGGAGCTATAGGTAAGGAGTTAGACTCATTAGCTGATGTTGTTTCATTTGGTGTTGCACCATCGTTGATCGCTACTTCCTTATTATTGGAAAACAAAAGCAATTATGATTTTTTGAATTACTTAGGAGGTTTTGTGTGTTATATTCCTTTGTTTATGGCTATTATGTCTTGTTATCGTTTGGCAAAATTCAACATTGACGAAAGACAAAGCTTATCTTTTATTGGATTGCCTACACCTGCCAATGCAATAGTTTGGTTAAGCATTCCTATAATAAACCATCTTCACACGAATAACATACATCTTTGGGGAATAAATTCTGATGAACTACATAGTTTTTTGTTTAGCACAATGAATAATCCTTATTTTATACTTATCATCTCTGTTATTCTTGCTATACTTTTGGTTAGTGAATTGCCTCTGTTCTCTTTGAAGTTCAAAAAACTCGATTGGCATGGTAATGAAATAAAATTTATCTTTTTGATTTGTGCTTTCTTTATGCTTGTTCTCTTAGGTCTGTACTCTATGCCTCTGATAATAATATTGTATCTCCTGCTTTCTATCATTGAAAACATAGTAAAGAAATCTACAATATAAGTTTTTTGTGTAAATTTGCATTCTGATAATAAAAACGAGAAGATATGAAAAAAAATAGTTATGCTTTTAGCCTTACCATTATTGGTATTCTGTACTTTGTTTTTGGTTTTATCACTTGGCTAAACAATCAATTGATACCTTTCCTTAAAACAGCTTGTCAATTATCCGACACTCAAGCTTACTTAGTTACCTTTGCTTTCTACATTTCTTATTTCGTTATGGCCTTACCTTCCGCTGGTATATTAAAGAAAACAGGTTTTGCCAAAGGAATGTCATTTGGTTTATTAGTTATGGCTTTAGGTTGTCTGATATTTATACCTGCAGCATTGAGTAGAAACTATATTGTTTTCCTTATTGGATTATTTGTTCAAGGTACAGGCTTAGCACTCTTACAAACGGCTGCTAATCCTTACGTAACCATACTTGGACCTATAGAATCTGCCACTCAGAGAATGTGTATCATGGGTTTGTTTAACAAAATCGCTGGCATTGTAGGTATTTACATCTTTTCTAAGGCTTTGTTATCTAATTTCGATTCTATATCTGAGAATATTAGCAACGTAACAGGCGATGCTCAAACAATATTACTTAATGACTTAGCACATAGAATAATCTTACCATACATTGTTATGGCTTGTGGATTGGTTCTTATTGCTCTTATGGTTTATTTAGCAAAACTACCTGATGTGAATTCAACTGATGACGATAATAATCAAGAAAAACAGACTCATAAACTTCCTCTTTATCTATGGTTAGGTGTTCTTGCTTTATTCTTTTATGAAGGTGCAGAAGTAATGGCTATAGATACTCTTGTACCTTATAGTAAATCAATAGGATTACCTGATACTATCTACACAAAGATAGGAATGTTTGCTTTGGCTGCTCTTTTATTAGGCTATATTTCAACTATTGTACTTATACCAAAATATCTATCTCAACGAAAAGCTCTTATTTATTGTTCTGTTCTTTCTTTGATATTTGTTATTATTTCTTTGTGTAGTACAGGTGTTACCTCCTTAATCTTTTTAATCCTGCTTTCATTCTCAAATGCTGTTATGTGGGGAGCTATATGGGCTTTAGCTATAGATAAACTTGGGAAAAATACTTCCTTTGCTTCAGCTTTATTGATAATGGCTATAGTAGGAGGTGCATTAATCCCATTAGTTTATGGAGGATTATCAGATTTATTGCATAACACTCATATCCCTTATATATTATTCCTACCTTGCTACCTATTTATTTTGTATTACGCTATCAAAGGCTACAAAGTAGGAAAACAAAAATAAATAATCAGAAATGAATAATAAAAAAATAAATGATATTTGTGCTTTTTGTGGCAGACCAATAGATAAGTTAAATGTCTTTGTTCCTTCTATGTTTGAGGGCTTAGGTATTTGTGATGAATGTTTAAGCCAGGTTAATAAAGCCATGGCAAAAGCTCATCAACATTCAGGTCATTCATCTGAAAAAGCTTCTCTTGACTTAAAGACTCCTCAAGAAATATTTTCTTTTCTTAATCAATATGTAATAGGACAAGACAGGGCTAAGAAAATACTTTCTGTAGCTGTATATAATCATTATAAACGTTTGAATTATCTTGCAAAAGGAGAAAATACTGATGATGTTGAGTTAGACAAATCAAATATCATAATGATAGGAGAAACAGGAACAGGAAAAACTCTTCTTGCTCGTACAATAGCAAACCTTTTGAATGTTCCTTTTTGTATTGCCGATGCAACAACTCTTACTCAAGCAGGCTATGTAGGAGAAGATGTAGAAAATATACTTACTCGTCTTCTTCAGAACGCTAACTATGACGTAGCCAATGCTGAAAGAGGTATTGTCTTTATTGATGAAATAGACAAGATTGCTCGCAAAGGAGATAACCCTTCTATCACCCGTGACGTCAGTGGTGAGGGTGTGCAACAATCTTTATTGAAGATTTTAGAAGGAACTCTTGTAAATGTTCCACCAGAGGGAGGAAGAAAACACCCTGAGCAGCAGTTTATACAAGTAAATACCAAAAATATTCTATTTATCGCTGCTGGTGCTTTTGACGGCATAGAAAGAAACATTGCTTCTCGTATGAATTCTTACGCTATTGGCTTTAATGAATCACAACAAAGAGATAATATAGACACAGACGAGTTTCTCAAATATGCACAACCGCAGGACCTTAAAAAGTTTGGACTTATACCAGAGCTTATTGGTCGTTTCCCTGTTCTGACTTCTTTAGATAAACTTGACGCAAAAGCTTTAAAGAGAATTCTTGTTGAACCTAAGAACGCTATAACCAAACAATACCAAAAGTTATTTGAAATGGATAACAAAAAACTAACTTTTGAAGAAGAAGCTTTAGACTATTTTGTTCAAACTGCTTTAGATTATTCTTTGGGAGCAAGAGGTTTGCGTTCTATTATGGAGAATGTTATGAACGATTTGATGTTCTCTATCCCTACTGACAAGAAGACCAAAGAGGTTGTCATAACCAAGAAATATGCACAAGAGGTTTTAGATACTAATCTATTGAAAATAAAAAAATAACAGCCATGAAAAAAGTTTTGTTAGTAATAATATTAGTTCTATCTTTAGGCTTTGTAAAAGCACAAACAGAAAGAGGAATAACAGTTTTTGGAACTATATATCAAGGAGACACTATTCCAATGGCATATCTTGACCCTGTGTTAGTAACTTCTTATATCAATCCCCTTACTCCTCAAGAACAGGCACAATATGCAAAACTTATACGCGATGTAAGAAAAGCTTATCCTTACGCAAAAAGAGTTGAGAGTATATTAAATAGTTATTCTAACTTGATTGCTAATGCACAAAACGATTCACAAAAAGAGAAGATTCGCAAACAAGCGATGAAAGACATAGAAAGCAAATTCTCTGGTGAGATAAAAAAACTAAAGAAAAGCCAAGGCAAGATTCTTGTTAAACTTATCCATAGACAAACAGGCAGAAGTTCTTATTCTCTTATAAAAAACTTCGCAGGAGGAACAAAGACGATGTTCATTAACCTTACGACCAAGGCTATGGGTATCAACCTCAACACTACTTTTGACCCAATGAACAACGAAGAAGACAGAATGATAGACCGCATAGTCTATTGTATAGATAACGGCAAACTATAACAAATGTTAGATAGATGAAATATGGTTATTGTTTTGTTGGTGTTTGTCCTGTAAGAAAAGAACCTACAAGTCTTAGCGAACAAGTTACTCAACTTTTGTTTGGAGATTGTGTCTTAGTTACAGAACAAAGTAATGGTTGGGCAAAGATTACTAATCTCAGCGACAACTACCAAGGATATATTGACAATAGAAACATTCTCCCTCTGCAAAGGACGAGAAAAAACAAGTATTTCTCAACCTCTATGTTCTCTTATATCCAAATGGATAAAGAACTCATTGCTATCCCTTTTGGTTCTAAGATTATAAGCAAAGATTTCACTATTGCAGGGCATCATTTCTCTGTAAAAAACACCGAACTAAGCGAAATAAAACCTCTAAACAAAGAAAACCTAAGAGAAATAGTGCTTCCTTTTTTGAATACTCCTTATCTTTGGGGAGGAAAGAGCGTAATGGGTATAGATTGTTCGGGTTTTACTCAAGTGGTTTTTAGTATCTTTGGAATAAACTTAGAAAGAGATGCCTCAAAACAATGTCTGCAAGGAAAGAAAGTAAAAAACCTAAGCACAGCAAAAGAGGGCGACCTATTATTTTTCGGCAAGAACAAACAACATATCACTCATGTAGGTATCTTTCTTGAAAAACAATATTGCATTCATTCAAGCGGTAGAGTAAGAATTGACATAGTGGATAGTAAAGGAATAATAGATCACGACACAAGAGAATATTCTCACTATTTGCAAAGCATAAGAAGAATACGTTAGTCTTTGGTTATATAAAAACCTCTTTTTCTTTTTGTTAATTCAATGTTTTAGTGTAATTTTGCAAAAGTTAAAGGAATAATTAAGCGATATTAAGAAATAGATATAGAGACTTATGAAAAAAGTTTTAATCACAACAGATTTCAATGATTTATCTTTGAACGCTTGCTTACGTTTCTGTAAATATATGTTCAATGACTTAACAACAGAGTATTATCTGTTGCATGTAAGTGAGCAAATTGGATTCTTCGCCCGCCTTTTGGGACAACAAGAAAAGGCTCCTGAGTACCAAGAACTGCAATTGGAAGAATTAAAGAAGAATATCAAAAAACTTTACGACCTTGACGTAAAACCATATATAAGAAAAGGTTCTGTAACTGAACAAATCAATCTATTCGCAAAGGAAATTGATATTGATTTAATGGTTGCCGGCACTTCAAATACAAGTGTTAATGTTATAGGAGCAAATACTCACAGACTTATTCGTACTACTGATTACCCAATTATGACAGTTAATATTGCTATTGAACCAAAACCTATAAAGAATATCGTACTTCCAATAGAACTGTATTTGTCTTCTCGTCAAAAAGTTCCTTATGCTATCAAATGGGCTAAGGAATTTGGTGCAAAGGTTACCTTATTGATAGGCACATGGGAAGGACAAGATAGCGAAGACTTAACAAAAATAAAAGTAATAGGCTCAGGCGTACAGAAATTCCTTTTAGACAAAGAAGTAAATTGCGATATAGTTACCTTAGAAGGCCTAAAGACAAGCAAAGATTACGCTGATGAGGTAATAAAATATATAAATGACGAAAGTAATCACGTAGATCTTTGCATGGTTATGGGAAGAGATGAATCAACAGACTTTGCTGCTGACCCAAGAGCTCAAGATATAGTCCGTTTTGCAAAGATTCCTGTTGTATGTATTCCTTTGAAACATCAAGGAATGAAAACCGAATTTTTATAAAAAGACATTTAATACGCTAATTGCTAATTACTTGTCGCCACTCTTCGTTTTGCTTTTGTCAAATCAAGAGTTTGTTCTCCCAAAAACTATTTTTTGCATAAAAAAAAACTATTTTTTTAGTCAAAAAATAGTTTTTTTCATTATGAAAACCAAGTTTGGCGCGACCGAAACTTAGTTTTGCAAAATTTAAATCAAATTTGTTTACTCTTTTTCTTTGAGTTTCTTTTCTAAGTCGCGTACTCTTTTTTCCAATTCAGGTAAGTGTTGGAAAATTGCTGTACTTTTCATAAACTCTCTGAAGTTAAAAGCAGGGTAACCCATCAAAACAGAATCATCTTTCATATTTTTGAATACACCTGTCTTTGCACCTACTTTAACTCTATTACCTATCTTCAAAGAATTAGCGAAACCGCTTTGACCACCAAAGAAACAGTTATCTCCAATAGAGGTTGAGCCTGCTACTCCTGTCATAGCAGACATTGCAGTATTTTTCCCAACCTTTACATTATGAGCAATCTGACATAGATTATCTAACTTAGTTCCTTTACTTATTATAGTAGAACCCATAGTAGAGCGATCTACACAAGTGTTTGCTCCAATCTCCACATCGCTTTCAATAATAACATTACCTACTTGTGGTATCTTTTTAAATGAACCATCTTCCAAAGGAGCAAAGCCAAAACCATCAGCGCCTAACACACAACCGCTATGCAATATGCAGTTATCTCCGATTACAGTATCATGATATATCTTAACACCAGCATAGATAGTTACATTATTACCTATTTTAACATTTTCTCCAATAAACACTTGAGGATATATCTTGCAATTATCTCCTATAACAGCGTCTTTTTCTACCACAGAAAACTCACCAACATATACGTTTTGCCCTACTGTTGCTTTTTCATTAATGAATGCAAGTGAGCTGACACCACTACGCATAAACCTATATTGATTATAAATTTCCAATAAGGTAGCAAAAGAAGAGTAAGCGTCTTTAACTCTTATAAGGGTTGCTTTTGTAGGTTGTTCTAAATGAAAATCTTCATTAATAATAACTACAGAGGCTTCTGTAGTGTAGATATATTGAGTATATTTCGGATTAGCAAGAAAAGCCAACGCACCTGCTTTACCTTCTTCTATTTTACAAAGTTCTCTGACTACAACGTCCTTATTCCCTTCTACTCTTCCTTTGAGAAACTCTGCTATTTGTTCTGCTTTAAATTCCATATCAATATTTTTTATTGTTTTATCCTGCAAAGATACTATTTTAATTAGAAATTAGAAATTAGAAATTAGAAATTATCGAATTAACGCTAAAAAAAATTTAGTTGCTATGTGTAATTTCTAATTTCTAAACACTAATTTCTAATTAGTTTTATGAATTCAAGAATATCTTTTAGAACCTGTTTATCAATGGTTTCTTCTATTAGAGCATATTCTCTAACTTCTCCTGTTTCGCAATTTTGAAACAGATGATTAAGATTAGGATATTCTTTTATCTCTCTTTTAACGGAGTGAGAAAGTAGTTCTTTCATACGAGAGATATTCTCTTCAGCAAAAACTTGATGATCTTTACTCCCTTGAAGTACTAATGTAGGAACAGTTATTTTAGTTAAATTATCTTTAGGTTCATAATCATAAAAATATTTCAACCAATAGTCATTTATTTTTGTAGTATCAAAATTATAGTTACTAAGGTCTGCACCTTGAGAAATAAGAATATCTTTACCTTTGATAGCAGGAGCAGCCAACATAACAATGAAATTTACTTCATTTGCAAGTATCTGTGCAATCATTCCGCCTTCACTATGTCCAATAATACCTATAAGATTGGTGTCAATAAGCTCTTCTTTTTTTATCCTCTGAATAGCTTGACGAGTATCTTCGGCAAAATCCATAGTAGTGCCTTTGTACATTTTTTCTTCTTTTTCTCCCCAACCTCTATCGTCATACCTAAATACTGCAACTCCGTTACGAGAAAGAAAATCTGCTATAACAAAGAAAGGTTTATGTTCAAAAATCTCTTCATCTCTATTTTGACAGCCACTGCCTGAAACTAAAACAACAAGAGGATATTTATCTTTACCTTTTGGATAAGTCAGTGTTCCGTGAAAGATATAATCCGTATTAGGATTAGTGAATGTCAGTTCTTTACTCTCGTACGGAAATGGTGCTATAGGTGTTTGAGGTCTTCTAAAGTCAAAAGAATAATCTTGTTCTTTAAATTGAATATCTTTCTTTAATGATCCTTGTTTGAAAGTACCATGTAGTGTTTTCTGGTTTATTTTTATAACAGCATTCAATTGCTTAAAACCTAAAGAAAGAGTATCTCCTATGTATTTTACCTTTGAAGGAGAAATTAATTCTTTTGTCTGCATAGGAGAGCCTAACAGATAGAGAACAGTGTCTTTTTGTTCTATTTTCTTTAAAGTGATAATAAGAGAGGTGTTGTTATCAATATTCAAATCGGCTTTGTAGTATAAAGTATCAGTGTTTTGAGCATCTATTATTTGAATAAAGCACGCAAATAAAACTATTGATAATATTTTTTTCATCTTAAATTTTTTATTGCAAAGTTACAATAATTTTTAGTAACTAAATTTAAACTAAAATGAGAGGTTTTTCGTTATTAGTAAAATAATTTTTGGTTGATGAAGATAATTCGTAAGATATTATTCCCATTCTTATGGCTGTTGAAAAGTATATTTCTTTTGTTGATACAGTTTTATAGATATTGTATCTCTCCTCTTACACCTCCCTCTTGTCGTTTTACTCCTACTTGTTCTCAGTATGCTTTAGAGGCTATAAAAAAATATGGTCCATTAAAAGGAGGCTGGCTTTCTTTTAAAAGAATATTACGTTGTAACCCATGGGGAGGAAGTGGATATGACCCTGTTCCATAAAAATGTTATATCTTTGCCAAAAATTTTAGCAATAAAAATTTTAAACTGAACGATGCCCACTGATACATATAGACATAAAGGTTTAAGAAAAAGAATGATAGAATCCCTTATAGCAAAAGGGATAAAAGATGAAAAAGTGTTAAATGCTATGAATAGTGTTCCAAGACATTTTTTCTTAGATTCTTCTTTTGATAATATAGCATACGAAGATAGAGCCTTACAAATATCTTGCCTACAAACAATATCTCAACCATCAACTGTTGCTCTTCAAACACAGTTATTAAAAGTAGAACCACGAATGAAAGTGTTAGAGATCGGAACAGGAAGTGGTTATCAAACAGCAGTGTTGCACCGTTTTAACGTTAGATTATATACAATAGAACGTCAAAAAGACTTATATGATCAAGCCAAACAAATGTTTCATCTTTTAAATATCCGTCCTCATTGTTTTTTTGGCGATGGATATGCTGGCTTACCTGGTTTTGCACCTTTTGATAGAATACTTGTTACATGTGGAGCGAATAAAATACCTGTAGAACTTTTTCATCAGTTAAAAGTTGGTGGTATTATGGTTGTGCCTGTAGGAGAAAATGTACAGACTATGTTACGTATTACAAAGACATCTGAAACAGAATATGCGAAAGAAGAATTTGGCACATTTACTTTTGTACCTATGTTAAACAATACTTCAAAATAAACGGAAAGAATTATGACAGAATTACTAAGATTTTTAAAGCGATATTATCATATTTTTTTGTTTATCCTTTTAGAGTTGTTGAGCATATATTTTCTTACTCGCAATTCATATCGTCAAGGTAGTGCAATAACAAGCATAGCAAACAATATTTCTGGTAGTGTTTATGGTTCTTTAGATAGTTTTACTTCCTATTTTTATTTAAAGAGCAATAACAAAGCCCTTGTAGAAGAAAATTTACGCTTACGTCATATGGTGGAAACCTCATACGTAAAGATTGTTAATACAATTCATCAGCAAGAAGACACCGTATATAAGCAGATGTTTTCCTTTATAGATTGTAGAGTAATCTCCAAAACCGTCAATCACCGCAACAACTTTTTTATGTTAAACAAGGGTAGTTCCTCAGGAATAGAAGTAGATATGGGTGTTATGTCTCCAAATGGAGTTGTAGGAGTTGTAGTAAAGACGACCGAAAATTTTTCGTTAGTTATGAGTGTTCTTCACCAAGATAGTAAATTAAATGTTAGAAATGAACGCACTAAGACCACAGGCACATTAGTTTGGAATGGACATCATTACGCAGTAGGACAAATAGTAGATATGCCATCATCAATAGCTGTCAAGAAAGGAGATACAATTGTAACAAGTGGTTTTTCACGTAACTTCCCTGAGGGAATACCTGTAGGAACAATAAAAAAGTATAGTAAAGATAAAGGCACAGGTTTTTATAATATAGATATAAACTTCTTCACCGATTATAATAAACTTGAATACGTCTATGCTATAAAGAACTTCTTCAAGATAGAACAAGAAAGACTATTGAAAGATATAGACACAACAACTAATACAAAGGAGGACATAAGATGATAAAAGACCTAATAATATCTATTGTACAGTACATTTTATTGATATTGTTTCAAGTATTAATCTTAGACAATATCAGTCTTTGGGGTTTCTGCACACCATTTGTTTATATTTGGTTTGTAGTCTTATTGCCGTATAATACTTCACGCTGGTTACTTCTTTTATCTTCTTTTTTACTTGGTGTTGGCATAGATATCTTTGCAGGGCAGACGGGCGTACATGCTTTTTCTTCAACCTTCATTGGCTTTGTCCGTCCATATATATTGGGAATGTATTCCGGCACGATAGAAAACACTTCACAGCGACCAAGCATATCACGTTTAGGCTTTGCGAACTATTTATCATATAGTTTTATTCTTGTTTTCTTACATCATTTTCTTTGTTTTTTAATTGGCGTTTTTTCTTTTTCCGAGATATTGCATATACTATTGCGTTGTATTGTGAGTGTGATAGTAACAATGATAATCATAATAGTATTAGATACCATCTTTTACAGAAAAAAAGCATAAAAAAATAAGAAATGAAAACAATAAAGACTTTACTTTTAGCCTTCTTTATCATCACAGTAGGCAATTTATCATCACAACCAGCAAAGAATGTTATTCTTCTTATTGGCGATGGCACAGGTTTAACCCAACTGTATTCAACATACGAAGCCAACAACCGTTATTTAAATATCTACACAATGCCTTATACAGCATTATCCATAACCAACTGTGCTGATAGACGGGTTACTGATTCGGGAGCAGGAGGCACTGCTATCTCTTGTGGAGAGAAAACTTATTATCGTGCAATAGGCGTAGATAAAGACACGATACCTTTACCAACGATGTTAGAGATATGTAAAACAATGGGCAAGAAAACCGGAATAATAGTCTCTTGCAATCTCAACCACGCCACACCAGGTTCTTTTATCGCTCACGTTAAAGATAGGGAAATGTATGAACAGATAGCCGAATACTATCTCACCGAGAACTGCGACATTTTCTTAGGCGGTGGCAAGAAAAACTTTGACGACAGAGCCGACAAACGCAACTTAATAAAAGAGTTAAAAAACTTCGGCTATGAAATAGTGTATAATGAAAACGAACTATTGAGAACAAAAACCGATAAGATAGCGGGCTTTTTTGCAGAGAGCCACTTACCATTATATCGGGAGCGTGGCAAGATAATGCAGACGGCATTAACGACCACAATAGAGAAATTCAAAGACAATCCCGACGGCTTTTTCATAATGTTGGAGGGTTCTCAGATAGACATGCAGGCACATGACAACCATTTCGCTGAAATGATAGATGAAGCCTTAGACTTTGACGCTTGTGTAGGCATAGCCCTTGACTTTGCACGTAAAGACAAAAACACCTTAGTTGTTGTAACTGCAGACCATGAGACAGGAGGTCTCACACTTCCTGTTGCGGGAAAAGATATGGATACTTGCAAATGGACAACAACAGGCCATACTGCTGCACCTATTATTATATATGCAGAAGGTCCAGGTAGTGAAAACTTTCATGGAGTTATTCAAAACAATGAACAGTTCCATATTATAATGAAAGCGATAAAGAAAGAATAACTTTCTTTAACTGTTAAGCAGTTGATTATATAGTTGAATATGTTTTAAGGCTACATCATTATTCGCAAATCTTTGAATATGTTGTAGCCCTTTTTCTATTGCAAGACTACGTTTTTCTTGATTATAAAGTAATGTTTGAATTGCTTCAGCCATCGCCTTTACATCTGTAGGATCAACGTATAAGGAATATTCCCCTCCTGCCTCTTCTAAACAAGAACCTGTGCAAGCAACAACAGGCAAACGATTGGCAATAGCTTCTATAATAGGAATACCAAAACCTTCGTAAATAGACGGATAGACAAATAAATCTGCTAAAGAATACAATACTTTCAACTCATCAAACAAAACACCATTAATAATATGTACTCTATCTGTTAAGTTGTTTTGTTCTATATATTGTTCTACTTCTTTAGCATAAGCTGTCTTTCTTCCTACAATAACAAGATGTTGCTCTGTCAAAGGATTGTTAAGAACAATCTCTTTCAATGCTTTAACTGCAAGCAAGACATTCTTTCTTCTTTCTATTGTACCTACATTTAATATAAAATGCTCTGGTAAAGAGTATCTTTGTTTTACCTTTTGTTTTTCTTCTTGTGAAATGTCTTGAGTAAAAATAGAATTATATGATTGATAGATTACTTCTATTTTACTTTCCTCAACATTGCCATACTTTATAATATCATTCTTAGTACATTCACTTATAGCTATGATTTTATCAGCTTCTTTTATCGTTCGGAAAAACTTTTGCTTGTAAATAAAGACATCTATTTTTGAATACCATTCAGGGTGAGGAAAAAATATAAGGTCATGAATAGTAACAACAGATTTAACACCAGACTTATTAATTCCTTTTGGTAACTGTCCGGTAAGACCATGAAAAACCTCTACATTATCTTTTAGTAAATCTTTAACAACTCCTTTTTCTCTCCATAGTCTTTGAAGTATTTTATTGCTAACTATGTTACCATTGTTTTTATGTGGGAACTTAAAAATAAGATTTTCCTTATCTAATAGTGAAGAATAAAGTTCTTCTCTGCCTTTATTTGGGGCATATAATAAAAATTGTTTATCATAGTTCGCTAAACTCTCTAATAGTGTTCTACTATAAGAACCTAATCCTGTAGCATTGCTGACTATTCTTTTGGCATCATAACCTATTGTTTGCACTTCTTTCATCTTATTGATTTTTTCCTTTTGCAAAAATACAAAATTTCATCAGACTGTTCATAAATTTTAAAAATAGAACTTAAAATAATACCCTAAAACCCTTGCACTTAATAGAAAAATTACTAAATTTGCAAAAATTAACAAACAAATAAAAACTATGAAAAGAATATTTTTATTATTTTTTGCACTTTTAACTCTTTTAGGTGCAAGCAACACAATGGCACAAAAAGAAGAACATTTAAAATTTTTGGGAATTTCTATGGATATGAATGTTAATACATTTGTAGAGAAATTAAAACAAAAAGGACTTAAATATGAAACAAAAACAGATGATGCTATAGCATTGAAGGGAAACTTTGCAGGTTATTCAAACTGTCGAATATATGTTTTCCCAAATGTAGAGAAAAAAGTTCAAGTAGTTGGAGTTTCATTTGATTATGCAGATACTTGGCAAGTACTATATACAAATTATTTGGATATAAAGACAATGCTAATGCAAAAATATGGGGCGCCAATAATGGAAACAGAAGAATGGAATAGTTATTCAACGCCAAAGGATGATAATAGTAAGATGCATGAAGTTCATATGAATAGATGTGTTTATCAAACATCTTTTAATGTGAATGGAAATATAATAACAGTTTCAATTGCAAATGTAATGACTTTTTATAGTTATGTATCGCTATATTATATGGATAATATTAACTACAATAAAGGGAAAGTAAATGCTATAGAAGACTTATAAAATGATAATTAAAATAAAGCAAACGGAGAAGATTTGTAAATAAAGTTTATTCTTGTTAAATAAAACAATTTATAATGTATTATAATACAATTTTTTTTGTATTATAATACATTTTTTTATTAAAAAATTTGTTTAATTTATATATTTACTATAATTTTGCAGAATAAAATTAAATACTAAAAAAGTAAATAAAAATATGACAGAAATAAAATTTGAAAATAGGAAACAAATAAAAGTTATTGCAAAAGAGGATGAGGTTTATTATATTGGATATTTAAGTGATTTAAACTATCAAATCAATGAAAAGAATAAAAACTATTTTATAAAAAAACTCTCTGCCTTGTTTGATAAGTATTATGACGGAACTATAAAATCTATTTGGAATGACATAGCAAGAGAAATGTATAAAGAAAATTTTGAAGGTTTCCTATGGGTTAAAAAAGATGAAATATTTAAAGAACGGCAAAGACTTGGAGAAAAAATTAAGGATTTGAGGAAAGAAAAAGGATTGACTGCTAAAGCACTTGCACAAACAATAAGAATAGATGCTGGAAATTTAAGTAGAATAGAAAAAGGACAACTTTCTGTAGGCATAGACATTTTGAATAGGATTGCAGAATGTTTTAATATGAGACTAGATTTTGTTCCTAAAGAAGAAAAGAAAGAAAAAGATTATTCTAAGAAAAAAATATTCTATAGCCCTAAACAAAAATATTCTTTTGGAAAAAATGACGATAATAGCAATAAATTAGAAAAATTATGTAAACAAAAAGCAAAAACATTGGTAGAAATTATCGATATGACAGAACAATCTGAAATTTCTATTCCTTTTTGGACCAATGATACTCCTACCGAATTAATTTGTGTTTGTAAATTATTTGTAGATAAAATAGGAAATGTTAAATATAATTTAGATTTTTCCCAATCAACTCTTTAGTTTTACATATAAATTAGAAAAAATAAACATTATTATGATAACTTATTCTAATGCAAAAAACAAAATAGGTACTATAGTTAATATTGATAAGGTTACTGGAGAAAGTAGACATGAACAATATTTTTGTATTGGTTGCGAGAGAGAAATGATTCCTGTTCTTGGAGACAAAAGAGAACATCATTTCAGACATAAAGAAGATTGTGAATGTAATGGTGAAACATATCTACATAATTATGCAAAAAATTACATAAAACAAGTTTTCGATACAAGCAAAGAGTTTTATATTTCTTACCAAATACCTAAAATATGTTGCAATCATAACAATTGTAAATACAGAATTAACTATGATTCTGTTTGCAAAATCACAAAATTAAAGAGAGTTGATATTAAAAAATATTACGATACCTGCGAATTAGAATCTAAATATAATGAAGGTAATGATTTTACCGCAGACTTGAAGATATACAATAAAAATAATCTATTAGAACCGCCTATATTTATAGAAATCGCTGTTACTCATAAGTGTGAGGAGGAAAAGATACTTTTAGGTTTTCGGATTATCGAAATAAGTCTCAAAAATAAAGAAATAGATGTAAAAAATTTAATAAAAAACGAAATAAAAAACTATAACAAAACAGAGATAGAAGTAGTTTTTCATAATTTTGAAGAGAACATATTTTCAAAAAAACCTCTACAATTACAAAGTTATTATATTTGGCACATAAATAATGATATTTTGCAAAGTAAAAAGTATAACGATTGCCATAATTATAAAATAAAAAGACATTATCCATTTCCTATTGAAGTTCATTCAAAAAACATTAGTTATGAAATAATATCTAAAAGACACTGCTATAGATGTGAATACTATGAAGATACATCTAAAAAATGTAGAAAAAAAGTAGTTATAAAACATCTATTGACACAAGCACTTTATTGTCCAATATTTAAATCTAATCCCGATAAAAAAAAGAGTTTGTTTTTTGGAATAGAAAAAAGTTATTATAATGGTGTTTATTCTTTAAACGAAAACATTGATTCAAAACAAAATTTAATTTTATATGAAAAATCAAAAAATATTTGTGTATATGATAAAGAAAAAAGAGAAAATATTTTTGAGTATAAAAAATCAGTTAAATAAAAGCTTATACAAAAATTAATAATTAAAAACATTTTGTCTTATGAAAAAAATTTGGGTTTATTTACTCGGGGTATTAACGGGTATTGTTTTCACTTTTTTAGTGTTATTTGTTATTTCATTAGCGATTAATTCAAAATCGGGAATGACTTTCTTTGAACAAACAGGAAAGAAAATGAATGAAACAAGTTTTGAGGTATTTCAAGCACTGGACAATGGTACTGCACTTGCAAGAGGAAAAGAAGATGGTTTGTATTTAGGTTTAACAGTTCTTATATATAATGAAGAAGGTAGTCCATATTATGATGACCAAGTTATAAATGCAACAGGGAACAAGTGTTTTAGACAAGTAGGTATATATAAATATACTGCAAATAGTGGTGTTGTTAAAACAGTTCCTATTGTAATGTTAATGGATAAATAATATTTACAAAAATATTTTAGGAAAAGGAATGTAAACAGCAGGAATTTACACTTTAACAAAAGATTCTAAATAAGAATTAAAAGCAATCAAAAAAGGGAGATGAAATAATTTCATCTCTTTTTTTAATTTTAGATTTATACTTTTTGATTATTGTAAAAAAAGAGCAACTTTTAAAAAATTAAAATCAACTCTTTTTACCTCAAAGATCAACTTTTAAAAAATTAAAAGTTGATCTTTTTTCTGTAGATATAAAACATTGATAAACAAACTATTATTTTTTCTTATAAAAGACAGTTTTGTTTGCAAAAAAATTATACAACTATTCAAAGACAATAAAATTCTATAATTCTTTTTTTCGCTTATAGCAAATTGTCGTTAGTTTTCTAAAATAGGGTTTCTATTTTGAAAAAAAGTAAAAGAATTTTGCATATATGTATTCCTAAAAACATAAAAAGAAGACAAGATAATCAATATTAATCAAGTTTATTTTGTTATAAAATAAAAACTTTATATCTTTGCAACGTTTAAGTTTGTTTAGGCAAAAAAAAGAAATAATAATCAAAAAATATATTAAAATGAGAGAAGAAAAACTTTTTAAGGGCAAAACTCTTGCCATACTTTCAGGAGGTGGTGATACTCCAGCAATAAACAGCAGTATAGAGTCAGTTAGAAACCGTGCTACTATGCTTGGTTTTAAAGTTTATGGTATAAAACGTGGTTGGAAAGGTCTTTTGGGAGATGGTGATGTTGTAGATTTAACACAAAAGCCTTACAATCCTCTTTATGGTGGTACAGCATTACGTTCTTCACGTACTAATCCTTTCCCATCAAAGAAAAATCCTGAAGATAGAGTTCCTCAAGTAATGCGTAACCTTAAAAGATATGGCATAGACGTATTGGTTACTATTGGTGGTGATGACACAAATGGAGCTGCAAAACGTTTATACGAACAGGAAGGAATACCTGTAATAGGTTTCCCAAAAACAATAGATAACGACCTTAGAACTCTTACTTGGCATGAGTTCAATGGTAAAAAAATAGATGCCGTTACTTGTCCTGGATTCCCTTCAGCAGCATTAGGCGTTGCAGATTTTGCAGCAAGATTGAAGACTACAGCAGAATCTCATGCAAGAATAATGGTTATGGAAGTAATGGGAAGAGATGCAGGTTGGCTAACAGGTACTGCTACTTTTGGAGGTGCTTGTTTAAGCCTTATTCCTGAGGTTGAAATGACAAAGGAGAAGAAAGAACATTTCTTTGACTTGGTTCAGAAAGCATATAAGGAAAGTCCTGATGGTGCATTGATTATTCCTGTAAGTGAAGGTGTGCGTTGGTATAATGAACAAACAGGAACAACAGATGTAGTCTATGCTTCTACAGAACAAGATGAGTATGGTCATGCTCGTTTGGGAGGAGTCAGTGGAACAATAGCAAGTGAAATATCTGCAAAACTTAAGATAGATGCACGCGCTCAAATAACAGGTTATTATCCAAGAAGCGGTATGTGTTCAGCTTATGATAGAAGAATGACACAAGCTTTGGCTGATAAAGCTGTTGATTTACTTCTAAGAGAAGATTATGGCAAAATGCCTGTATTGAACAAGGTTTGCAACTTTGATGAGTTGGAAGAATACAACTGTTCTGCAATAGATATGGGTAAGATAGGCAATCGTCCTTTACCAGAAGAGTACTTTGATGCAGAAACATTGTGCTTTACTCCAATGTATAAAGATTTCTTAACTCATATACTTGGAGATAACTACACTTATCCAACATTCCATACAGATTTTCCAAAAGTAGAACCAAAAGAATAATAACTTGATATGAAACCTTTGGTTAGTATAATAATGGGCAGCACTTCTGATTACTCAGTAATGGAGAAGGCTGCCCTTTTCCTTGATCAACAAGAGATACCTTTTGAAATAAATGCTTTGTCTGCTCATCGTACTCCTAAGGAAGTAAGTGAGTTTGCACAAAATGCAGAAGGTAGAGGAATAAAAGTGATAATAGCTGCCGCAGGAATGGCTGCCGCTCTTCCGGGAGCAATAGCAGCAGAGACAACATTGCCTGTTATTGGTGTGCCTGTTAAATCTTCTTTTGAAGGAATGGACTCTGTGCTTTCTATGTTGCAAATGCCTCCTGCTGTTCCTGTAAGTGTGATGGCAGTTAATGGATCTTTGAACGCAGCAATTATGGCTATGGAAATACTTGCTTTAACTGATGAAGATATAAACAAAAAAATGCACGCTTATAAACAGTCTTTGAAAGAAAAGATTGTAAAAGCCAACGAAGAATTTTCAAAAATACAATTTAAACATAAAACAAATTAATTTAAACTATTTTAATGAGAAATTAGTAATGAGAAATTAGAAATTATGTTTCAGCCCAATAATATAGTTTTGATAAAAACAAAAAGTTTTGCTTTGACAATTATTAGACTATATAAGTATTTATGCGAAACAAAAAATGAATATGTTTTATCAAAGCAAATATTACGAAGTGGAACAAGCATTGGTGCAAATGTAAAGGAATCTATTTACGCACAAAGTAAGCCTGATTTTTATACTAAGTTATATATTGCAACGAAAGAAGCAGGAGAGACAGAGTATTGGTTGGAATTGTTATATGAAAGTGATTATATAGACGATATTACATTTCATGAATTAAAAGATAAGTGTTCTGAGATTATTAAATTATTAGTGTCAATAACAAAAACACAGAAAATAAATAATCAACAATAATTACTCATTTCTAATTACTAATTTCTAATTTACTGAGGGTATGATAGTAATAGGAATAACCGGCACTTTAGGAGCAGGAAAAGGCACTATAGTGGAGTATTTGAAAGAGAAAGGATTCATTCATTTCTCTGCAAGGGATTTTCTTAACAAAAGAATAAAAGAACTTGGGCTTGAAAGCAACAGAGATACTATGACTATGGTTGCAAATCAAGAAAGAGAAAAAGAGGGAGCAGATTTTATTGCAAAAGGTCTGCTTGCTATGGCTAAGAAAGAGGGTAAAAACTGTATAATAGAAAGCATACGCAACGTAAAAGAAATAAAATATTTGAAAGAAAACTCCGAGTTTCTTTTATTCTCTGTTGATGCAGATATAAAGACGAGATACGAACGTATAACTCAAAGGAAGAGTGAGACAGATAATGTCAGCTTTGAAACATTTCAACAAAACGAACAGAGAGAGATGGATTCTAAAGATGAAAACAAGCAAAATATAAAAGCTTGTATGCAATTATCTGACTTTTCTTTTAATAATGACGGAGATATAACAACTCTCAGAAAACAAGTAGAACATGTTTTAGATAGAGTTCAAAACAAGACAAGACCACCTTGGGACAAATATTTTTTGGAGATAGTTAAAACAGTAGCAAAACGAGCTACTTGCAATAGAGGAAGAAGTGGTTGTGTTATAGTAAAAAATAAACAAATACTTGTAACTGGTTATGTTGGTTCTCCAACAGGATTACCTCATTGCGATGAGGTAGGACATCTTTTTAGAAAACAAATAGACGAAGAAGGAAACATATCTAATCATTGTGTTCGTACAGTACATGCAGAACAAAATGCTATCTGTCAAGCAGCAAAAAGAGGCATAGCTTTAGAAGGAGCCACTCTCTATTGCACAATGACTCCTTGTCGTACTTGTGCTATGATGATTATCAATTGTGGAATAAAGAGAGTTGTCTGTCAAAATAAATATCATTCAGGTCAAGAAACAGAAGAAATGTTTGCTCAAGCAGGAATACAATTAGATTTTTTCTGTGAAGACGTTTTAGAATACGATAAACAATAACAATAATTATTTGATAGATAATTTGCATAAATAAAAAAATGTTTATAATTTTGCGTTTTCAAAGTAAAAAAAATCAAAGGAACAATCATAAAAAAAATACATATCTATGAATAAATTACTTTTATTAGGTGATGAGGCTATTGCACAGGCAGCTATTGATGCTGGTTTGTCAGGTGTCTTTGCTTATCCAGGCACACCTTCTACAGAAATAACAGAATATATACAAGATTCAAAACAAGCAAGAGAATTAGGAATAAGAAGCAATTGGGCTGCAAATGAAAAAACTGCTATGGAGGCTGCTATAGGTATGTCTTATGCAGGAAAACGTGCAATGTTCTGCTGTAAACACGTTGGTATGAATGTTGCTGCTGACCCATTTATGAACTCTGCTATTACAGGAGCAAATGGTGGTCTTATCTACATTGCTGCAGATGACCCAAGTATGCACTCTTCTCAAGATGAACAAGATTCTCGTCAATATGCAGACTTTGCTATGATTCCTTGTCTTGAACCAAGCAATCAACAAGAGGCTTATAATATGGTACATTATGGTTTTGAATTATCAGAAAGATACCATATCCCTGTAATGATTAGAGTAACTACTCGTTTGGCTCACTCTCGTGCAGCAGTAGAAAGAAAAGATGTTGTTAGAAAACAAAACAATCTTACTCTTCCTGAAGACAAACGTCAATATATTTTATTGCCTGTTAATGCTAAACGTCATTACAAATCTCTTATCAAAAAACAAGAAGATTTCCTTAAAGAAAGCGAAACATCAGAGTTTAACCACCTATACGAAGGTAAGGACAAAAAACTTGGTATTGTGGCTTGTGGTTTAGCTTATAACTATTTAATGGAAAACTTCAAAGATAAAGAATGTCCTTATTCTGTTTTGAAAGTTTCTCAATATCCTATGCCAGAAGGTTTGTTGAAAAAACTTTACAACGAAAGTGATGAACTTCTTGTTGTTGAAGAAGGACAACCTATATATGAAAGACTTATCAAAGGTTTGTTACATATTTCTAAACCTATTCACGGAAGATTAGACGGAACTATTCAAAGAGATGGCGAACTTTCTCCAAACTCAGTTGGTAAAGCTGTCGGAGTAGAAGTACCAGAAGGATTTGAAATTCCTGAATTGGTTGCTCCTCGTCCTCCAAAGCTTTGTGATGGTTGTCCTCACAGAGATTCTTACCTTGCTCTTAACGAAGCAATGAAAGACTTTGGCGATAGTAGAGTATTTTCTGATATAGGTTGTTATACTTTAGGTGCTTTACCTCCATTCAACGCTATCTATACTACTGTTGATATGGGTGCAAGTATAACTATGGCAAAAGGAGCTCAAGAAGCAGACCTTAAACCAACTGTTGCTGTTATCGGAGATAGTACTTTCACTCACAGTGGTATGACAGGCCTTTTGGATTGCTGCAACGATAATATTGCTGTTACTGTTATTATTTTGGACAATGATATTACTGCAATGACAGGAGCTCAAAAGTCTTCTGCAACAGGCAAGATAGAAAGTATCTGCATGGGTCTTGGAGTTGAGAAAGAACACATAAGAGTTATCAATCCTTTGGCAAAGAACCACGAAGAAAATGTCAAAGTTATGAAAGAAGAGATAGCTTATAAAGGTGTCAGCGTTATCATTCCAAGAAGAGATTGTATCGTTTGGGGACAAAAGAAACGTAGATTACAAAAATTAGCTGAAGGAAAATAAACTTTTAATGTATTTTTCATATCATGGGGTAAGATAATTAATTTATCTTATCCCCTTTTTTTATTAATGATTAGAAATGAGTGATTACGAATAAATCCTTGCTGATAGTAACACAAAACGACTAAAAGATTGTAATCGTTAATCCACTCATTTTTAATTTCTGATTACTAATTTCTAATTAAATAAAATTTCTAATCTCTCATTTCTAATTAAAATAGTATCTTTGCAGGTGAAAAAACAAACTAATAGACAATAGTAATATGTATAGTTTAGAAGAATTACAAAATAGAGTTACCACAATAATAGATAACAAAAAATTTGAAAAACAGCCTTTGAGTTTATATGAACCAATAGAGTATGCAATGCATCAAGGTGGAAAAAGAATAAGACCTCTCTTGGTGTTATTAGCTGCAAATATGTTCAGCGATGACTTAGAAGAAGCTGAATATCCTGCTATTGCTGTAGAGTTATTGCATAACTTTACCTTAGTTCATGATGATATTATGGACTTATCACCTCTTCGTAGAGGCAAGCCAACTGTTTATCAAAAATATGGTATAAATAAAGCCATTCTCTCAGGCGATGTTATCTATGCTATGGCATACGAACAACTTATGAATTGTTCAGAAGATAAGATTCCTTTTTTAGTTAAGACCATAACCTCTGTTTTGATAAAAGTGTGCGAAGGACAAGCTTACGATATGACTTTTGAAGCAAGAAATGATGTAAGCATTCAAGAGTACATCACCATGATAAGCTTAAAGACAAGTATCTTACTTGCTGGTTCTTTGAAAATGGGTGCTATTGTTGCCAACGCTTCTAAAGAGAATATGAATCTTCTTGCAGAGGTAGGCTTATATTTAGGTATTGCTTTCCAATTGCAAGATGATGTCTTAGATTGTTGGAGTGATTTAAAAGAGTTCGGCAAGGTTTCTGGTACTGACATAGCAGACAACAAGAAAACAATATTATATTTATCTGCATTAGATAAAGCTTCTGAACAAGATAGACAACGTTTGATTGAACTATACACTGAAAAAAATATTGATGTTCAAAAGAAAATAGCTGAGGTTAAAGGATTGTTTGAGAAATATGAGGTAAGAAAAGATGTGGAGTTCTTAATAAAACAATATTCTGAGAAAGCAATAGAGAGTGTGGAGAAGATAGATGTTGAAGGAGAAAGAAAACAAAACCTTATAACTCTTATCCGTAACCTTTTAAAGAGAAATAGATAATGGAAAGTAAGGAAAGTAAAAATTTTCTAAGTTCAGAACTTACTCTTGCTGAAGATGGAAGTCTTTATCATATAAGACTTTTTCCTGAGGAGTTAGCAGAAAATGTTATCCTTGTAGGAGATCCTGGACGTGTAGAAAATGTTAGTAGTTTTTTTTCTACGATAGAGGTAAAGAAAAGCAACAGAGAGATAACTGCACACACAGGAACATACAACGGCAAGAGAGTTACGGCTATTTCTACAGGTATGGGTGTAGATAATATTGATATAGTCCTTACAGAGTTAGATGCTTGCAAGAATATTAACCTTAAAACACGAGAGATAAAGACAGAAAAGACTGCTCTCAATCTTATAAGACTTGGAACCACAGGAGCTTTACAAAAAGATATGGATATAAACACATATATCTGTAGTGAATATGTGGTTGGTATAGATGGAATGATGTGGTTTTATGAGTTAGATCACGATGTTGTAGAAGAAGAACTGCAACACTCTTTCATTAATTTCATGGATTGGAATGCTTTGTTGCCTGTTCCATACGGAGCAAAAGCTTCTCAAGAGCTATTGGATAAAATTGCGTTTGATATAAGAAAAGGAATAACAATAACAGCACCAGGTTTCTATGGCCCACAAGGAAGAGAACTACGCTTATCTCTTAGAGAAAAAAACATAAATAATCTTCTTCCTTTATTCTCTTATAATGGCGTTCCAACAACAAACTATGAAATGGAGACGTCTGCTTTATATTGTTTAGGAAAAAGTCTTGGTCATAATGTATTAACTATTTGTAATGTAGTTGCTAATAGGCTTCAAGGTTCTTTTGCAAAAGATTATCACCAATCAATGAATACTCTTATAGAAACTGTTCTTCAAAGACTTTAAACTCTATGATAGCGAAAATAAAATACATATTACTATTATTTATATTCCTTTCTCTGTTCGCTTGCTCAGGAAACAAAGATAAGAAACTACCAAAAGTAAGCATACAGCCTGCAACTATGTTACAGATTATGACAGATATGTCAAAAGCAGAGCGTATGACGATGGACAACAACCTCAGCAAAGAAGAGAGACAACAACTTATGCAAGAATATAAACAAAGCATACTAAAACATTATAACATTTCTGAAGATGTTTATGATAAGGATATGCAAACATACTTAGACAATCCTAAACTAATGCAAAAATTGGCTAAATAACCTATGATGAAAGAAGCAGAAATACTACAAAAGGGTGAAATACTTATATACCCAACAGATACTATCTGGGGTATAGGTTGTGATGCTTTGAATGTTTCTGCTATAGAGAAGATAAAGGAGATAAAAGGTAGAGATAAAAATAAAAGTTTTATTGTTTTGGTTAAAGATATTCAAATGTTATCTCAATATGTAGAACATCTACCTCAACAAGCTATAGATTTAATAGAAGAAAACGAAAAGAAAAATATCCCTACAACTATTCTCTATAAAGGTATTAAGGTTCTGCCGTTGAAAAATCTTTCTTTTAATGAGTATTTAGGTATTCGTATTGCTAAGACTGATTTCCTTCAAAAACTTTTTTGTGAATTCCCTTATCCTATCGTCAGTTCCTCTGCTAATTTTTCTGGCTCACCTTCTCCAAAAAACTTTTCAGATATAGATAAATCTTTTTTAACAAAAGCCGATTACGTCAGTCATGCACAAAGAGAAGAGGCAAACAACTCCAATCCCTCTTCAATATTTATAATAAAAGAAAATAATAAGATAGAACAAATAAGATAAAACAAATAAGATAAAATCAAAATATAATCTATTATGAAAAACATTGCTTTATTCGCTTCTGGAAACGGCACCAATGTTCAGCAGATTACTGAATATTTTATGGATAAAAAAGAAGTTAATATTTCTTGTGTTGTAGTCAATAAACAAAATATATATGTAATAGAACGTGCTAAGAAACTTGGATTAGATTGTTTTTATTTTAACAGAAAAGATTTTTATGAAACAGACAACGTTCTAAATCTTTTGAAAGCAAGAGAAATAGATTATATCATTCTTGCAGGTTTTCTTTGGTTAGTACCTCAAAACATATTAGCAGAATATGATCATAGAATAATAAACATTCACCCTGCTCTTTTGCCTAACTATGGCGGTAAAGGTATGTATGGTCATCATGTGCATGAAGCAGTGATAAAAGCAAAAGAAAAAGAAAGTGGCATAACTATTCATTATGTTAATGAAAAATATGATAGCGGTGATATAATATTTCAAGCTAAATGTTCTATCACAGAAAAAGACAATGCCGACACCTTAGCAGAAAAAATACATCTTTTAGAAAAAGAACATTTTCCAAAGGTTATTGAGAAAGTAATAAACAAAACAATATAAAAACCTTACAATAATAATGACAATAGAAGAAACTATCAAAGATTTTGACCTTAGAGTGCAAGATCTATGGAGGTGTCTTTGACATCGCAAAGAAAGAGAAAGAAATAGAAGAAAAACAAACCATAACAGAACAAGCAGACTTTTGGTCTGATAGCAAAAAAGCAGAAAAACTTCTTAAGGAGTTGGCAGGAATAAAAGATATTGTTTCTTCCTACAAAGAAGTAAAAGAATCCTTTGACGATTTAAGTGTGTTGAAAGAGTTTTTTGATGCTGGTGAAGCAGAAGAGAAAGAACTTAACGCACAGATATTACTCACTCAAAAGAAAATAGAAGACCTTGAATTTAAAAAGATGCTTGGCAACGAAGAAGACAAACTCTCTTGTATGCTGACCATCAACTCTGGAGCAGGAGGAACA
Organism: Bacteroidales bacterium; assembly: GCA_045221575.1. Lineage (GTDB taxonomy): Bacteria > Bacteroidota > Bacteroidia > Bacteroidales > P3 > Scybalousia_A. The sequence goes on along the minus strand of JBGUWU010000005.1, from coordinate 4,546 downwards.
GAGAGTTGTGATTGGGTTTCTATGCTTATGCGTATGTACTTGCGTTGGGCAGAACGAAGTGGTTACAAAGTGGAAGAGGTATCTTCACAAGAAGGCGACGTCGCTGGACTGAAAAATGTTACCTTAGAAATAACAGGTCAATATTGTTATGGTTATCTTAAAGGAGAAAATGGAGTACATCGCTTAGTAAGACTTTCTCCTTTTGATGCTGCTAACAAAAGACATACTTCTTTTGCTTCTGTTTATGTTTATCCTATCGTAGATGAAAATATTGAGATAAATATTAACCCTGCTGATATAGAATGGGACACATTCCGTTCTGGAGGTCCAGGAGGTCAAAATGTAAATAAGGTAGAAACAGCAGTACGTCTTCATTACAAACCTGAGAACATAATAATAGAGTGTCAGCAAACACGTTCTCAACTTCAAAACAGAGAGAAAGCTTTACAAATGCTTCGAAGCCAACTTTATGAAATGGAGTTAAGAAAAAAACAAGAGAAGATAGCAGAGATAGAAGCAGGGAAGAAACGTGTTGAATGGGGTTCTCAAATACGTTCATACGTTCTTCACCCTTATCACATGGTTAAAGACCTTAGAACAAACTACGAAACTTCTGATACTAACGATGTTTTAGATGGAGGTTTAGATGGTTTTATTAAATCATATCTAATGCAGTTCGGTTGATTTTAATTAGTAATAAGTAATTAGAAATAAGTAATTGAGATGGCTTTAAAAAAGCCATCTCAATTTTTATTTGCTTTTGTAAAACCCTCAACTTATACAATAAAAAAAGACAAGACCGTAGTCCTGTCTTTGATGTTTTCACAACGGAATAATCCTTATTGTGAATTGCTTCAATTTTGTCCGACAAAGGTATAATAAAATTTCATTATAACAAACTTTTAAAGGAAAATTTTTTTGTTTTATTTATTTTTTAGTAACTTTGTCGTGTTAAAAATACAGAGTAATTGTTATGAAAAAGATTCTTGGATTAGATTTAGGAGTTGGCTCTATTGGTTGGGCTGTAGTAAATGAAGCAGAAGATAATAATGAAAAAAGTTCTATCGTTCGTTTAGGCGTAAGAGTTAATCCTTTAACAACAGACGAGCAAAAGAATTTTGAAGAAGGAAAAAGTATAACAACTAATGCTGACCGTACATTAAAACGTTCTGCAAGAAGAAATCTACAACGTTTTCGTTTGCGTAGAAATGAGTTAATAAAAGTATTAAAAGCACATAATATTATTTCTAATAATACTTGTCTAACAGAGAAAGGAGAAAATACAACCTTTGAAACTCTATCTTTAAGAGCAAAATCTGTTAATGAAAAGGTATCCTTAGAAGAGTTCGCCCGCATACTATTATCTATCAACAGTAAAAGAGGGTACAAAAGTAACCGAAAAGTAAAACAAAGCGAACAAGAAGATGGACAACTTATAGATTCCATCGATGTAGCAAAGGAATTATTAAAAAGAAATATAACTCCTGCTCAATATTGTTTAGAACTATTAGAAAAAGGAACAGAAACTTTTCCAGATTTCTATCGCTCAGACTTACAAAATGAATTTGAAAGAATTTGGAATAACCAAAAACAATATCATTCAAAAATATTAACAGACGAATTTAAGCTTCAAATACAAGGACGTAGCAAAACAAACGTTACAAAGATATTTTTGGCAAAATACAATTTATTTTCTGTTGAAATAAAAGGAAATAAAAAAGAAATAAAACAAAAAGAACTACAACTTAGAATAGATGCTCTAACCAAAGAAATTACACAAGAAGAATTAGTTTATGTTATTGCAGATATAAATGGACAAATTAGTAGGTCTTCTGGTTATTTAGGAGCTATTAGTGATAGAAGTAAAGAATTACGATTTGGAAATCTTACCGTTGGACAGTATTTATACAATATCGTTAGTCAAAATCCCAATACAAGTCTTAAAAATCTTGTATTTTATAGACAGGATTACATAGATGAATTTAATAAGATATGGGATACTCAACAAAAATACTATCCTCAACTAAATTCTGATTTAAAGAAAGAAATAAAAGATAGTATTATATTCTATCAAAGAAAACTAAAAAGTCAAAAAGGACTATTAGATTTCTGTATCTTTGAGAGTAAAGAAATAGAAGTAATTGTTGATGGTAAGAAAAAGAAGAAAAGAGTTGGATTAAGAGTTTGTCCAAAATCATCACCTTTATTCCAAGAGTTTAGAATATGGCAAATGCTTAACAATTTAAGATTAATATCTGAAAATGGCGAAAATAGATATTTGGAGATAGAAGAAAGAGATAAATTATTCGAAGTCTTACAATATAAAGAAAAATTAAAGAAATCTGATATTTTAAAACTTCTATTAGAAAAACCTAAAGGATATACCCTTAATTATGAGGAAATAATTGGGAATACAACTCTTGCAAGACTTTATTCTATTGCACCATCAATAAAAGAAGATGCGTTTCACTTTGATAGCAATACAGATCTTCAAAAACAATTAATTTTCCGTCTTTGGCATCTTCTTTATTCATACGAAGACGACAATACTCCTACAGGGAATGGAAATCTTATTGCAAGATTAGAAAACGAATATGGTTTTACAAATGAAGAAGCAAAGAGATTAGCTAACGTTTCTTTTGAAGAAGATTATTCTAATTTATCCTCTAAAGCAATAAGAAAAATACTTCCTTTCTTAAAAGAAGGTTATCAATATAGTGATGCTTGCGAGATGGCTGGTTATAATCATTCTGCACAGTCTTTAACAAAGGAACAAATAGAAAACAAAGTATTACAAGAAAAATTGGAATTATTATCAAAAAATTCATTAAGAAATCCTGTTGTTGAGAAGATTCTCAACCAAATGGTAAATGTTGTTAATGAAATTATAGAGGAATATGGCAAACCTGATGAGATAAGAATAGAACTTGCAAGAGAACTAAAGAAAAGTGCTGCAGAACGAGAATCTATGACAAAAGCCATTAACGATAATTCTAAACTAAATGAAAAATACACTAAAGAAATACAACAAACGTTCGGTTTTAAGAATGTAAGTCGTAACGATATTGTTCGTTATAAACTTTATAAAGAATTAGAACATGTTGGTTACAAGACATTATACTCTAACACCTATATTGCAAAAGAAGATGTTTTTAGTAAGAAGTTTGATATAGAACATATAATTCCTCAATCAAAACTCTTTGATGATTCTTTTTCAAACAAAACCCTTGAACTAAGAGATATAAACATTGAAAAAGGAAACGAGACAGCATACGATTTTGTTGCAAGTAAATACGGAGAAGAGGGATTACAACAATATTTAAACAGGATAGAAGATCTATGGAAGAATAAAAAAATAAGCACTACCAAATACAAAAATCTAAAAACAAAAAATCAAGATATATCAAAAGACTTTATTAATAGAGACCTTAAAGATTCTCAATATATTGCAAAGAAGGCAAGAGAAATACTTCTCTCTATTGTTAAAGTTGTCAATACCACAACAGGTTCTATTACAGATAGACTTAGAGAAGATTGGCAGATAGTTAATGTTATGCAAGAATTAAATTGGGATAAATATGACACATTAGGTTTAACTGAAGTAATAGAAAATAAAGATGGAGAAAAGATTAGACGAATTAAAGATTGGACAAAAAGAAACGACCATAGACATCACGCTATGGACGCTTTAACTATTGCTTTTACTAAACATTCCTACATACAATATCTTAACGAACTAAATACTAAGAACGACAAGAGTAGTAATGCTTATGCTATAGAGAATAAAGAACTATATAGAGATGAACATCACAAACTTCTATTTAAACCTCCTATGCCTTTAAACGAATTTCGCCAAGAAGTAAAACAACAATTAGAAAATATCTTAGTTTCTATTAAAGCCAAAAACAAAGTTGTTACTCAAAACATCAATAAGACTAAGAAGAAAGGAGGAACAAACAGAAAAATACAGCTGACACCACGAGGACAATTACATAAAGAAACTATTTATGGAGAAAGAAAAAGATATGTAACCAAAGAAGAAAAAGTTGGAAGTTCCTTCTCTAAGGAAAAAATAATGACTGTCTGTCGTAAAGATTATAGAGAAGCCTTATTGAAACGTTTAGAAGAATATTACAACGACCCTAAAAAAGCTTTTACAGGTAAAAACTCTTTAGAGAAAACTCCTGTTTATTATAATCTTGCATTAGGCAAAACAGTCCCAGAAAAAGTTAAAACAGTTACCTTTGAAACTATCTACACCATAAGAAAAGAAATCAATAAAGATTTAAGTATAGATAAAGTTGTTGATAGTAAAGTAAAACAAATTCTTAAACAAAGATTAGAAGAATATGGTAATGATTCTTCAAAAGCATTTTCTAATTTAGATGAAAATCCTATCTGGCTTAACAAAGAAAAAGGCATATCTATTAAACGTGTAACCATAACTGCCATAAACAATGCTGAGGCTTTGCACGATAAAAAAGATAATAACGGCAATATTATTCTTGATAACGAAGGTAATAAACAGCCTGCAGATTTTGTCAGC
>JBGUWU010000004.1:0-50858 GCA_045221575.1 Bacteroidales bacterium | reverse complement strand
GGAGAACATCTTCTCCAACAACATAGAGACTTGGAAGAATATGGGTAATGTGCAGTTTATCGACCGTGTGGGAGAATGTTTCTCTTCTATGCATCAGGTGGAGGATTATTGGAACAAATGGATGTCCGATGCCAACGAGACCATTCTTGACATCAAAAGCCATCCAGAGAATTTCAAGGGCAGCTCTGTGCCAGGCAAAATCATTCGCTCCGAAAAAGTGAGACTCACAATGAAAGGCATTCATTACTTTAGGGCTTGGTTCTTGAATGTGGCAGCCACTATGCGCTTCCATAACCGCCGCAACATGAACGCCATCGGCATCACTGAACAAGAGGTGATGGACTTCACCGATGCCCGTGAAAAGGGAGATGCAGTAAAAGAAGAGTCTCCCGACATCAGCCAATTCCTCACAGCTCCACTCAGTCGCGACAGCCTGTCGACAAAACGCAACCTCGACGCACGACTAAAGAAGTTGAAGAATTAGAATCTTAAAAGAAAAGAATGGCAAAACGATAATTAGCGTAAATCAATAATATCATGCAGACTATCAGACTCAACTACGAGATGCAGGTCATTCTCACACTTGACAAGGGTAAGGGAGCTTGGAATCCTGACAACGAAGGCGTGGGCGAGTGGTTGCTATCCAATTACGATGTGCATAAGGATGAGAAATGAATTGAAACATAATAATATATGATTATATCAGTTATCGGAACCGGGGCCATAGGAGGCTACTATGGTGCTAAACTCGCTAAGGCAGGACAAGAAGTGCATTTTCTACTGCATAGTGACTACGAATATGTGCGCAAACACGGACTATACGTCAAGTCTTGTGACGGAGATTTTAGTTTGGACAAGGTTAATGCACATAACACCACAACCACTATGCCTCAATCTGACGCTGTGATTGTGGGTCTGAAAACTACCAATCAGTCACTCTTGAAAACACTTCTGCCGCCATTGTTGAAGGAAGATACCCTTGTGGTGTTAATCCAAAATGGACTTGAAGTTGAGGAAGATTTTATGCTTATGTTTCCTGGTGTGAGCGTGATGGCGGGATTAGCGTTTATTTGCTCGTCGAAGACGGAACCCGGAATAATAAATCACCAATGTTTCGGCCAGATAAGACTAGGCAACTACAACTGTATAGACTATAAGCGAATGAAGGAATTTTCCACCGCATTAGGAGCATCCGGTATTATAGCCACCGAATCCGAATCCCACGAAGCCAGGTGGAGAAAAGCAGTGTGGAACATCCCCTTCAACGGTATGTCGGTGGTGCACAACACTACCACCGATCGCTTGGTTGGCAACAAGGAGACGAGGAACATTATAATGAATCTAATGCACGAAGTTATCGATGTTGCTCAGGCTTGCGGAGTGAAAAACCTTGACTATTCGTTTGCCGACCTGATGATGTCGGTGACAGAGACAATGGTACCTTATTCGCCTAGCATGAAGCTCGATTATCAGTTCCATCGTCCTATGGAGTTGCACTATATGTATGAGCGTCCGCTGGCTGTTGCCAGAAATCAAAATTGTCCAATGCCCGAGACTACCAAGTTATATAAAAGACTCAAAGAAATCGATTTGAACAGACCAACCTGATGAACTATGTAATAGGCATCAGATGCTAAAATATTGAAAATTTTGTATATTTGCATCAGGATTTCACAAACAAAAACAAAAATAAAAACATTATGAACAAAATCAAAGCAATAATGGCAGCGATGTTGCCGATAGTATCGGCCGTTGCAATGGCACAGTCACCGGTGTATCTGACAAGAGATATTTCACCCGAGTCGTTGGTGAAAATCTATAAAGCATTGGGCGTCCCAGCCAAGGGCCGCGTGGCAGTTAAGATATCTACAGGAGAGGGAAGTAACCCCAACTATCTGAAGCCAGAGTTAATTAAGAACCTTGTGCTGGAGGTGGACGGCACAATCGTGGAGTGTAACACCGCCTACAGCAGTGGTCCAGATGACCTCAAAGATGATCGCAACACTTCAGCCAATCACTGGGAGGTCATCCGTCGTCACGGTTTCTTAGACCTCTTCCCTGTGGACATCATGGACGAATATGATGAGATGCGCATACCTGTAAAGGACCAAAGCCATATCAAGTACGACATCGTGGGAGGCCACATGGCCAACTACGACTTTATGATTGCCCTCAACCATTTCAAAGGTCATCCCATGGGAGGCTACGGTGGTGCGCTAAAGAACCTCTCGATAGGTTGTGCCAGTCAGAACGGCAAGGCCTACATTCACTCAGCAGGTAAGATGGAAAAATTAGACATGAGTAAGCTGTGGACACCTGAGTTCATCGGCAATCAATATGGTTTCCTCGAGAGTATGGCAGCAGCAGCACAGGCTGTGGTAAATTACTTCAACAAGAAGCAGGGTATCATCTATATCAGCGTGATGAACAACATGTCAATAGACTGCGACTGTGTGGATCATCCTGCACCCGTTAAGCTGGAGGACTACGGCATCCTGGCATCTACCGATCCTGTAGCTCTTGACCAGGCTTGCATAGACATCATCAATCAGCAGAAGGTTACGGCCAAGAATGACCCTACCGACCTGCTGAATCGCATCGACAAGCAACACGGCACCCACACCATAGATTGGGCCGAAAAAATTGGACTTGGTTCAAAGAAGTATACCTTAATAGATATTGATAATAAATAACAAAACGATTATGAGTAAGATTTTGATTTTACAAGGCTCTCCAAGAGTCAATGGCAACACCGCCTGGATGGCAGATGAGTATAAGAAGAGTGCTGAGGCAGCAGGTCATGAAGTGACATTGGTGAATGTGTCGCGTAAGAAGATTGCGGGCTGTCTGGCTTGTGAATATTGTCATAACAAGGGTAATGGCGTCTGCATTCAAAAGGACGACATGCAGGACATCTATCCGTTGATGAATGAGGCAGAGGTGATGGTGTTGGCTGCCCCTATCTACTACTTCACCCTCTGTGCTCAGATACAGGCTCCAATCCAACGTATGTATTGTGTCAATAAGCCTGCCAACGTCAAGAAGATGGCTCTGTTGATGTCATCCTACTCTCCAGGCGTTTATGACGGAGCTACAGCTGAGTTCCGTGACATCTGTAACTACTGGGAGGTGGAGAACATGGGTTTTGTCTCTGCGAAAATTGACGAGCAGAAGACCGAGAAGACCAGACAGAAAGTGCTTGACTTGGTGGCGAAGCTGTAGCACTTATGGACAGACGCGATTTCCTGAAGAAATCAGCTCTCGGCATGGCGGCTGTATTGGCAGCGTCTCTATTGGAGCATCCCGCCGTAGCTAAAGTAAACGAATAGATAACTAACCCTAAAACCAATAGCACAATGAAAAAAGTAGTCGTTATTTCAACCAGCCTCCGCCCTGGTTCAAACAGCAATATGCTGGCGGAGCAGTTTGTCGAAGGAGCTAAAGCTTCTGGCAACGAAGTGGAACTCATCTCGCTGAAAGGCAAGGAAATCAAATTCTGCGTGGGGTGTCTGTATTGCCAAAAGACGGGTGCCTGTGTCTTCAAGGACGATGTGCCTGCCATTATGGAGAGTGTGCTGAATGCTGATGTTGTCTGCTGGGCTACGCCGATCTATTACTATGGAATGAGCGGCCAAATGAAGACCCTCATCGACCGCATGAACGCCATGTACCCCAAGGACTATAAGTTCCGCGACATTTATCTTTTAACCACAGCAACCGAGAACGAGCCAGACTTAACTCCAAAACGTGCTGAAGACGGTCTGCAAGGCTGGATTGACTGCTATGGGAAGTCGAGCCTAAAAGGTCATGTTTTCTGCGGAGGCGTCAGCTTCCCCAACGACATCACTGGCAACGCCAAGTTGCAGGAGGCGTTTTTATTAGGAAAAAAAATAGATTGAATATGAGCAAAGCACCAGTATTATTTGTGGGACATGGTTCGCCGATGAATGCCATTGGAGAAAATAGGTCTCGTCCAGCTTGGAAGAAAATGGGCGAAGAACTGGGCAAACCTAAAGTGATTATCGCCATTTCAGCCCATTGGATGACCAATGGATTTGTGGCGGTGCGAAAAGCCGAAGATAATCCGCAGGTGAACGATATGTACGGCTTCCCACAGCGGCTCTACGACGTAAAGTATGCACCCAAGAGTGATGTGAAGATGGCTGAAAAAGTACTTGCCGCTATCCCCGGAGCACAGGTGGACAACACCTGGGGCATAGATCACGGAGTGTGGTCTGTGCTCTGCAATATGTATCCCGAGGCCGACGTGCCTGTGGTGATGGTCAGCGTCGATATGGAAGCTTCGCCTGAGAAACAGTTTGAGGTTGGTCGCTCGTTGAGGGCGCTACGTGAGGAGGATGCTATGATTGTCTGCAGTGGCAACGTGGTACATAACCTGGAAATGGTCAACTGGCGTATGAAAGATGGTATGCCTTGGGCTGACGAGTTTGATATTGCTGTACGCGACCTTATTCTGAAAGGCGACTTCGAGGCTGTCGTAAGTTTCGATAAGCTTAAGGACTATCAGCTCTCAATCCCAACCACAGAGCATTATTTTCCACTGCTCACAGCTCTTGGTGCCACCTACGACGACGAACGCATAGTGTGGAACGAGTACCGCGAACTCGGCAGTATGTCTATGACAAGCTATCTCTTTAAGAATATAAATACCAAAATAAAATAAAAGAGACAGTAACTTTTATACATCTAAAGAGAACGGCGTTTTAAGAAAAAGAAAAAACGCCGTTTATTATTATGTTAAAGTGTTATTTGTTTTTAATTTAGGCTTCGGTCCCAATCTTTATATATCACATCATACCCTTGTTTTCTTATCATTGCTTCCATCTCCTTTGGGGAACGGTCATCGTTGATATGAAACTGTTCAAGGTCTGCATTTGGATTAGCATATCCACCTGGTTCTGTTTTGCTTCCTGCACTTATAGATGTTACTCCAAGAGTTACAAAATGATCTCTCATATTTCGTGTCTCTCTTGTACTCATTGCTATTTCAACATCGTTATCAAAGATACGGAAAGCCCAAAGAGTTTGAGCAAACTGTTTCTCGCTCATAAGGAAGTTAGGTTTGTAGCCACCAGCGGCAGGACGCATACGAGGAAAACTTACACAGTATTTTTGTTTCCAATAATGTTTTTCCATAAATCTTAGATGCATAGCAAGATAAAGCATCTCTGTTCGCCATTCTTCCAAGCCTATTAAAGCACCTATGCCTATCTTGTGAATACCTGCTTGAGCTACTCTTTCAGGAGTTCCTAATCTCCATTTGTAGTTTGATTTCATACCCTTAGGGTGATAAATTTTGTAGCGTTGTTCGTTAAAGGTCTCTTGATAGACATAAAGAGTGTTAGCTCCTGCTTGAACAAGCTTTTCATAGTCAGAAGTCTTCATAGGGAAGACCTCTAAGTTTATGGCAGAAAAATGAGGACGACAAAGGTCAATAGCATGTTTGATATAATCAACGCCCGCTACCTTAGGAAACTCACCTGTCAACAGAAGCACATTGTCATATCCCATACGCTTGATGACTTCTATTTCTTTCATTATTTCTTCATCATTGAGCGTCTTTCGTTGCATTGGATTATTATGATTGAAACCACAATAAATACAGTGATTACTGCAGGCGTTACTTAAGTACATAGGTATATACAAAAGCATAACCTTGCCAAAACGTTTCTGTGTGATGTTGCGAGAAAGTTGTGCCATTGTTTCCAAATAATTCTCTGCAGCAGGAGAAATCAATGCTTTGAAGTCCTCTAAGTTAAGAAATTCCTTACTTAAAGCTCTTTCAACATCTTGCCTTGTTTTATCATAGATTGACTTAGTCATTTCTTCCCAAGCCAAATCTTTTATAGTATCATAAAATTCCATAATATTATTTTATTTGTTGAGAGATACGCATTGCACAGAAGTTTGGACCGCACATAGTGCAGAAAGGCGTATTCTTTATTTTATCTACACCGAAGTATTCCATCGCTTTTTCAGGGTCAAGACTAAGATTGAATTGGTCAATCCAACGAAATTCAAATCTTGCCTTGCTAAGAGCGTCATCTCTAAGGTGTGCTGTTGGGTGATGTTTTGCTAAGTCAGCAGCGTGTGCAGCAATTTTGTAGGTTATTATTCCTTCTCTTACGTCATCTTTATTAGGTAGAGAAAGATGTTCTTTTGGAGTTACATAACAAAGCATTGCAGTTCCAAGCCAACCTATTATAGCAGCACCAATGGCAGAGGTGATATGATCATAAGCAGGAGCAATATCTGTTGTTAAAGGTCCTAAAGTATAGAAAGGAGCATTGTTGCACCAATCTTTTTGCAATTCCATATTTTCTTTAATCTTATCCATAGGAACATGTCCAGGACCTTCAATGAGAACCTGTACATTCTTTTCCCAAGCACGTTTGCAAAGTTCTCCCATAACTTTAAGTTCTCCGAGTTGTGCTTCATCGTTAGCATCGTGAGTGCTTCCAGGACGAAGGCCGTCTCCTATGCTTACTGCAACGTCATACATGGCAAGAATATCACAAATCTCGTCCCAATGAGTGTAAAGAAAGTTTTCTTCATTATGGTCTGCCATCCATTTTGCCATAATGCTACCACCACGAGAAACACAACCTGTTAGACGTTTCTTAATTGCAGGAAGTAAGCTCTTAACCAAACCTGCATGAATTGTGAAGTAATCCACTCCTTGTTCACACTGTTCAATAAGAGTATCACGATACATTTCCCAGGTAAGTTTGTAGGCTTCTCCATTAACCTTTTCTAATGCTTGATACATAGGTACTGTTCCCATAGGTACAGGACAGTTTCTTATAATCCATTCTCTTGTCTGGTGAATATGCTTACCTGTAGAAAGGTCCATAAGGGTATCTCCTCCAAGTTTTGCACTATAAACACTTTTCTCCACTTCCTCTTCTATAGATGAACCAAGAGCAGAGTTGCCTATGTTTGTGTTTATTTTAACAAAGAACTTAGAACCGATAATCATAGGCTCAGCTTCCGGGTGATTAGGATTGCAAGGAATGACAGCACGACCAGCAGCAACTTCATCCCTAACAAACTCCGGCGTTATATAACTTTCTTTGCTTTCCTGTCCAAGATTTTCTCTTATTGCTATGTATTCCATTTCTGGTGTAATAATGCCCTGTCTTGCTAATGCCATCTGAGTGAAAGCAACGCCTTTCTTTGCACGTTTTGGAAGATACTTAACAGGAAAAGCAATCTTTTTTACTTCTTCATCTTGTTCCTGAGCATTAGTATATTCAGATGTGAATTTGTTTAATTGCTCAATATTATTATCATCTTTATGCCACTGCTCACGCAAACGAGGGATACCTTTTCTTACATCGTGTCTGTAGTTATCATCACCAAAAACACCGCTTGTATCATAGATGTTTAACTCGCCATTGCTAATTCTTTCACCATCTTTTACGGTATCAGTTAAAATGACTTTCTTCATTCCTACTTCAATGGGAAATCTTTTTCCTTTAACATAAATCTTTTTTACTCTATCATTTGAATAACAGTTTTCCATGATTTTTATTTAGTTTTATTATTATTTACACGTTATTTTCTAATTACTCTTCGTCTATTCTCTCTATTTTGAAGATGACGGGACGAACACCATCAGTACAACAAGCAATCATAGTGTTATCTTGTTTCATCCAATCTTTTATTAGTGTTTCTCCTTTAAGTCCTTTATCTATAAAACAAGCTATTCCGTCCCATGCTCCCAAACAATGAGGTATATTCTTTCCTCCAGCAATATTATCAGGATTTGCAGATGTTTTTGTTAGAGTATTTAAGCCTATGCTTGCGAAATCGTCTTTTGTTTCACTACGCTCAAAGACAAACTCATCGCCAACGTTATAAAAAGGGCAAGCACCTGCATTCTCATCTATGCAATATTCTTTCTGTAAATCCTTATATAACTTCTTATCTATAACAGTTACCTTTACCTTATGCTTTAGGTTAGCCTCCATTCATAAAACGTTTTTAACTATTTATATCTTTTATTCTTTTTTTTGTACCACCTTTTTTGGTGGTACAACTTTAATTTGTTTGACAATGATAGAAAAATATTACAGCATATCAACGTTTGCTTGTTCGTCATCAAGGAAAGAAGTTAGTGGAGAAGAGGCAACAGCAAAATTGCTCAAGGAAGGAATACCAGCAAGGTAAGCCAAACGTCCTGCTTGAATACCTAAAGCAAAAGCTTTAGCCATCTGAACACTATCTCCTGCTACTGCAATAGCAGTGTTAATCATGCAGGCATCGGCTCCCATCTCCATAGCTTGAGCAGCATCTTTAGGAGAGCCAAGGCCAGCATCAATAACAACGGGAACAGAGGCTTGGTTTATTATTATATCAAGCATATCTTTACATTTTATTCCCTTGTTAGTTCCAATAGGAGAAGCTAATGGCATAACAGCAACAGCTCCCATTTCTTCCAACTGTTTGCATGCAGTTGGGTCAGGCATAATATATGGCATAACATTAAAGCCAAGCTTAACCAATTCTTCTGTTGCTAAAAGCGTTTCTTTAACATCAGGTAAAAGATACTTAGCATCTGGGTGTATTTCTAACTTAATCCAATTAGTATTATAAAGTTCTCTGCTCATTTTTGCAGCAAACACTGCCTCATTAGCATCTCTAACACCAGAGGTGTTTGGTAATAGCATACATTCTTTTGGTATGTATTCTAAAATATTCTCACTTGCAGAATCTTCTGTTCCTAATCGTTTTAAAGCAGTTGTTACCATTTGAGAACCGGAAGCAATAATACTTTGTTTCATTACTTCATTGCTTGGAAACTTTCCTGTTCCAATGATAAGACGAGAAGAAAATTCTCTATCTGCTATTTTTAAAATATCGTTCATATTATTAAAATGTTTTAATTATCGTATTTATTACATTGTATATTGTTATCTTCTTTCTTGGCTTATTCTTTTTCTAATAGATTGCGATTGATTTCCTCTTTTAGTTCCTGTTCAGTTGGCATATATAATTTATATTTTGAAGCAAAGATGTTTTTTTCATTTTCAGGTAGTGTGTATTTTATTATTGTATCGCTTTTGTCTGAACAAAGGATAATGCCAATAGGAAGATTATCGCCGTTGTTTGTCATTTCTCTTTCATAGTAATGAAGATACATCTGCATTTGTCCAATGTCTTGGTGTGTAAGTTCTCCGAGCTTTAAATCTATTAAAACAAAACATTTTAGAATATAATTATAGAAAACTAAATCAATATAAAAACTTTTTCCATCAAGAGTTATTCTTTTTTGTCTTGCAACAAAAGAAAAGCCTCTACCTAATTCTAATAAAAATTTCTGTAGATTGGAGATAAGAGCATTTTCTAAGTCGTTCTCATAAAAATCTGTATTTTCCTTTAATCCTGCAAATTCCAAAACATAAGGGTCTTTTACAATATCTTCTGCTTCAAAACACTTATCATCATTCAAATACAACTCCTCTGAAATAGCTGCTTTGTTTTGAGATGAAAGCAAACGCTCATAGAAGAAAGTATTTATTTGTCTTTCCAATTGTCTTGTAGACCATTGTGATTTAATAGATTCTGTAATATAAAAATTTCTTGCCTTTTCATGTTCCACTTTCATTAACAAACGATAATGTGTCCAAGTTAATTCGTCACTCACTGCGTGGCGATTTGGAAAAGTTAAATAAAATTTCCTCATGTATTTTAAGTTAGAAGAAGTAAAACCTTTGCCAAAATCATTTGTTAATTGTTTTGCGAGTATATCGATTAGGTTGCTACCATATTCACTTCTCTCATTACCACCTTGTTTCTCAACTATAAGTTTTCCTATATTCCAATATGTGTCTATCATCGCTTTGTTTACTAAGGAATAAACCTTTTTTCGAGAAGCAATCAACAACTTTTTTACATCTTCATATAAAGAATTAGCTAATATAATATCATCTTGTTTAACTATGTGTTTTTTCATTTCTATTCTTTAATATTATTAAAATGTTTTAATTATCGTTTTTATTGTCTGTTGTTTGTTCTCTGAGTTTGAAATGGTTCCTGAGAGTGCAACGCCATAAACTCCTATATGTTTTAAATCAGATAAATCATTGATGGTTATTCCACCTATAGCATAAAAAGGAATGTTTTTATTTTGATTATTCAGTTGTTGAATGATTTTATTATAACCTTCCAAGCCAAGGATAGGAGAGAGGTTCTTTTTTGTTGTTGTGTATCTGTAAGGGCCTATTCCTAAATAATCTGCTCCATCTTCTATAGCTTTAAAAACATCTTCTATAGTATTGCAGGTTGCTCCTAAAAGAAATCTATTTGATGTTATTTTCTTGGCTTCCTTTATCGGCATATCATTTTTACCTAAATGTACTCCATCAAAAAGATTAGAGGAAAGTAAATCAATTCTATCATCAACAGATAGCAGAGCACAATGTTTATTACAAAGAGGACGAAGATGATTAGCAACCTTTACAACATCATCATTTGAGGCTTCTTTCATACGAATTTGAATAAATTTTATCCCATATTGCAAAACTTCTTCACAGTCTTCTATTATATGTTCTATGTCTTTGTTGGGAGAGATAAACATGGTCTTAGGTAGTTGCCAAAGTGAACCTAATATAGCACAAGAAGAGAAACCTATCTCTTCTAATTTATTTATGTTTTCTTCTGTTACTCCTCCAAGAGCCACAACCTTATTATCCAAAATGTTTTCCTTAAATAATTGTTGTAAATCTTTTAAAGCGAAGTTTGATTTGTAGCCTTGCTTGCTTATGCTGTTAAAAATAGGAGAGAGGAACAAATAGTCTGCCTTATCTTTCCAAAGATTTACCTGTTCAATACTATGACAAGAAAAAGAGACTCTTTTATCTTTAATTAAATTACTTGAAAATCCATTCCTATTATTAAAATGTACTCCACCTATTTCTAATTCCTTAGCTAAAGAATGCCAATCGTGTAAAGCTAATCTTTGTCTTATATTAATAGGAAAGAAAGACAGATATTCTCTCATTTGATTTTCAGTAAAAGAAGGCTTACGAATATGAAACAAATCCACATATCCGCTATTTAGGAAGTTTATTATTCGTTCTCTTTCTCTGAAAACGCTATGCTCAGGTGTTATTCCTATCCTCCGCATGTCGCTCTTATGATAGTTATTTTATCATTATCTTTGAGTGTAGTAGCCTCCCAATCCTGTTTAGCGATTACATCTTGTCCAATAGCCAAAGCTATGGGGTCATTTTCTTTTATTCCAAGAATTTCAACCAATTCCTGCAAAGTACAATCTACAGGAACAATCTTTTCTTTGTTATTTACCCTTACTTTCATTTTTTTTCTTTATTTTAGATTAAGGGTGTTTTATCTTAAAATCTAAGGGAAAGAATATAATGTGAGAAAATATTTTTCAAAATCTGCATTACCAGACTTGTCAAAGGGTATAATCTCAGCCTATATCTTTGTCTTACATAAGCACCCCCAACTATTTAGAGTGCAAAGATAGAACAATTATTTTATTTATTGAAAGTTTTTATAAAGTTTTTGAGGTGCAAAGAAATGGTTAAGGCTTCCGTGTCCATGACCCAAGTCCATATTAGAGGCTTCCTTTATTGCACAATAGACATAGTTTTTTGCTTTTTCTATTGCTTGATGCATATCAAAGCCTAAGGCAAGGAAAGAACATATAGCCGAGGAAAGAGTACAGCCGGTGCCGTGTGTATTGTTGGAGTCTAACTTTTTGAGAGAATACTCTTTGATTTCTCTTCTATCGTTTAAGTATATGTCTGTCATTTCTTCTCCCAAAAGATGCCCACCCTTGATAAGAACACTCTTTATGTTTAAATTGTCTTGCATAGTCTTTGCTGCGATAATCATTTCGTTTTTGTTGCTTATCTTAAAGCCACATAGTGTTTCGGCTTCATAGATATTGGGCGTTATTAAGTCTGCCATTGGGAGTAGTTCTGAACTTAGAGTATGAAGAAAATCTGTTTTGGCTAACTTACTTCCTGATGTTGCGATTAAAACAGGGTCAATGATAAGATAACCTTTGTATCTCATTTTTTGCAGACTTTGTTTTATTGCCATAACATTCTCAGAAGTGTATATCATTCCAATCTTGGTGGCAAGAATGTCAAAGTCGTTTAACACACATTCTATCTGAGCTGAGAGAGTATTTGGATTAGTAGCCATAATATCGGTTACCTCCATAGTGTTTTGTGCTGTTATTGCAGTAATACAAGACGTCGCATAACAACCTAAAGCACTCATTGTTTTTATATCCGCCTGTATTCCTGCTCCACCACAAGAATCGCTACCTGCAATAGTCATCGTTGCAAAAGGTTTATTCTTCATAGCCCATAATGTCATTAATTATTATTCTGCAAAGTTAGTATTTTTTGTTGAAGTTAAGACTAAAAAGACAAATTATCTTGTAAAATATCATAGCAACAAAATAATTGAGATTAAATAACGTTAATTACTATAATATTTGCAAATAAACTAAGTATGGATATATCAGTAGTAATATCACTTTTAAATGAAGAAGAATCGTTGCAGCCTTTAACAGAATGGATCGCTAAGGTTATGCAAGAACATTCTTTCACTTATGAGATAATAATGATAGATGATGGTAGTAAGGATAAATCTTGGCAAGAGATAGAAAGACTTTCTGCTATAAACAACAATATTAAAGGTATAAAGTTTCGTAGAAACTATGGAAAGAGTGCAGCCTTGAATGTAGGTTTTGAACATGCAGAAGGCGATGTGGTTATAACCATGGACGCAGACCTGCAAGACTCACCTGATGAGATACCTGATTTATATGAAATGATTAAAAATCAAGGTTATGATTTGGTCTCAGGGTGGAAAAGAAAGAGATATGATTCCAAACTTATGAAGAACCTGCCATCTAAGTTTTTTAATGCAACAACACGTTGGCTTTCAGGTATAAAACTACACGACTTTAATTGCGGGTTAAAGGCTTACAAGAGAGATGTTGTTAAAAATATAGAAGTTTATGGTGAAATGCACCGATATATTCCTGTTATTGCAAAATGGGCAGGCTTTACTAAGATAGGCGAAAAAGTTGTTCATCACAGAAAACGCCAATTTGGTAAAAGTAAATTTGGAATGGATAGATTTATAAACGGATATTTGGATTTGATGTCCATAATGTTTGTTTCCCGTTTCTCAAAACAACCGATGCATTTCTTTGGTTTTATTGGTACATTGATGTTTTTCATTGGTTTAGTATCTGCTGCTGTGTTAGGTGTACAGAAGTTATGGGCTTTGCATCAAGGTCTTTGGGCTCAGACCCGCCTTGTAACAGAAAGTCCTTACTTCTATATTTCTTTGGTTATGCTTATCATAGGCGTGCAGTTGTTCCTTGTAGGTTTCTTGGCAGAACTTGTTGGCAGAAACTCTACTACACGCAACAGTTATTCTATTGAAAAAGAACATAATTTCTAAACAAAATCCACAATGATGAGAATACAACAAGCAATACAAGAGTCTATAAAGGTAAAGCAAGATATTCTTAATAATACCGACTGCATTGATAAAATACAACAAGCTATAAACCTTATAGTTGAAGCCTATAAGAATGGGAAAAAAGTTCTGTTTTGTGGAAATGGTGGTTCTGCAGCAGATGCACAACACCTTGCAGCCGAACTTTCAGGTAGATTCTACTATGATAGAGAACCTTTGTATGCAGAAGCATTGCATGTAAATACTTCTTATCTCACTGCAGTAGCCAATGACTATTCTTATGAAGAAATCTTTGCTCGTATTTTGAAAGCAGAAGGAAATTCAGGAGATATACTTGTTGGAATTTCTACTTCAGGTAATTCTTGTAACGTATTAAAAGCCTTTGAAGTAGCAAAACAAAAAGGTATGCATACTATAGCTTTTACAGGAATGGGAGGAGGTAAGATGGCAGACAAAAGCGATGTTCTTCTTGCTGTGCCTTCTAAAGATACTCCACGAATACAAGAGTCTCATATAATGATAGGTCATATTATTTGTGAGATGGTTGAAAAGGCTTTATTTCCTAAGGAATGATAATGTTGATTAATATATATTAGACTAAAAGAGTCTTGTTTAGAAGAAAAAAGATCAACTTCTAATTTACGAAAATCAACTTTTAATTTACGAAAATCAGCTTTTAATTTACAAAAATCAACTTTTTTTTAATAAACTTTTGATGTTTTTTTTAAGTAATTAATTTAGTTGCTACATTTGCATATTATAAAAATATTAAACAGATGAAAAAGATTGTATTTATTGTATTTGTTTGCTTTCTTTGTGTTTGTAATGCACAAGATTTGTTTGTTGCTTCATATAATATTAGGTGTGTTATGCATTCTGATAAAAAATGTGGTGATGTATGGGAAGTTAGGGGAGAGAAACTATGTCAGCAGATAAGTTTTCTTGAACCTGATGTGTTTGGAACACAAGAGGCTTCTGACAAACAGCTGAAACAGATGGATAAATGGTTGAAAGATTATGCACATGTTGGAGTAGGTAGGGACGATGGCAAGAAAAAAGGTGAGCATTCGGCTATTTTCTATAATAAAAATAAATATGATTTGTTGGATAAAGGCGATTTTTGGCTTAATTCTCAACCTGATAAGCCTATTGTTGGTTGGGACGCAAGTAAAGTTAGAATCTGTTCTTGGGCTAAGTTAAAGGATAAAGTTAGTGGCTTTGAGTTTTATTTCTTTAACTTGCATTTAGACCACAAAGGAGAACAATCTAAGCAGAAAAGCGCTGAACTTGTGGTGGAAAAGATAAAGACTATAGCAAAAGGAGAACCTTTTATACTTACAGGTGATTTTAATTCTGACGATAAATCAATAAGTTACAAGATATTTAAAGAGAGCGGACTTATGTTTGACTCTTATGTGATTGCTAACGATAAGTTCTCTGAAAATGGTACATATATGGCGTTTGATGCTGAAAGGAAAAGCCTTAGAAGAATAGACTATATCTTTGTTAGTAAGCATTTTATGGTTAGAAAATACGCTGTTCTTACAGATACTTATTGGACTGAGAATAAAGATAAAAAAACAAAAGAACAAAAACCATATATACAACGTACATTCTCAGACCATTATCCTATCTTTGCTAAAGTAAAACTTACATCTAATTAGAAATGAGAAATTAGTAATGAGAAATTAGACATTGCTTTGTGTTTTAAAATCTAAGAAAATAGAAACAAAAAAAAGGTATGCTATAAAAGCATACCCAATATAAATTTAGAAAATTTAAAAATTAAAAAGACTTAATGTATTTAGTCTATAAATACATTCCAATTGTGTTTGTCTTCTATTAAACCTTCTTGTATTCCTTTAAGAGTTTTATATAATTTAGTGCAAACAGGACCTGGTTCAGCACCCCATTTATATGTTTTCTTAGTTTCGCGGTCATAAACTTCATTTATTGGAGAAATAACAGCAGCAGTACCACATGCAGCTACTTCTTCAAACTCTGCTAACTCTTCAACAGGAATAGGTCTTCTTTCTACTTTCATTCCAAGGTCTTCAGCTATTTGACATAAAGACATATTTGTGATAGAAGGAAGAATAGATGAACTTTCAGGAGTGCAATATGTGTTGTTTTTGATACCAAAGAAGTTTGCAGCACCAGCTTCATCTATAAACTCGTGAGTAGAAGCATTTAAATAAATACAGTTAGAGAAACCTTCTTTAGCAGCTCTTTCTCCACTAACTAAAGAAGCAGCATAGTTACCTCCAACTTTGTATTTACCTGTTCCAAATGGAGCAGCACGGTCGTAATCTCTTGCTATTTGGAAACGTACAGGTTTAAATCCAGATTTGAAATAAGGTCCTACTGGGCAAGCAAAAACCATAAATAAATATTCTTTTGCTGGATGAACACCTACTTGAGCTCCTGAACCAAATAACATTGGTCTAAGATATAGAGAAGCACCACTACCATAAGGTGGAACAAATCTTTCGTTAAGTTTTACAACTTTTTTGCAAGCCTCAACAAATAATTCCTCAGGTGGTTCTGCCATAAGAACACCTTTTGCTGAAGAAATCATACGTTTAGCGTTTTCGTAAGGACGGAACATTCTTATTCTTCCATCAACTCCACGAAATGCTTTCATTCCTTCAAAAGCAGCTTGTCCATAGTGTAGGACTGTTGCTGCCATGTGCATTGTTATCTCTTCAGAAGAAGAAACCTCCAATTCACCCCATTTGCCGTTGCGATAATAACAACGAACGTTATAGTCTGTTTTATAGTAACCAAAACCAAGGCTACCCCAATCTATATTTTCCATGTTTGATTTTTTTATTTATCTATAAATTAAGCTAATCTTTTTTCTAATCTTTCACGGATAGCACCAATGAAATCTTTTGAATTAACAGCCTTAGGAGTTATACCTTCCATAAGATTAACAAGGTCTTTTGTTGCTATACCTTCGTTTAAAGTATCAAAGCATGCTCCTTCTAATTGGTCTGCAAAGTTCATTAATTCTTTGATACCGTCTTTTTCACCTCTTTTTCTTAAAGCACCACTCCAAGCAAAAATAGTTGCCATTGGGTTTGTTGAAGTTTCTTCGCCTTGAAGATATTTGTAATAGTGACGAGTTACTGTACCATGAGCAGCTTCGTATTCATAGTTTCCATCAGGAGAAACCAAAACACTTGTCATCATAGCCAAAGAGCCAAATGCGGTAGAAACCATATCACTCATAACATCACCATCATAGTTCTTACAAGCCCAAATGAATCCACCTTTGCTTCGGATAACTCTTGCAACAGCATCATCTATAAGAGTATAGAAATATTCTATTCCAAGTTTTTCAAACTCTGCTTTGTATTCGTTGTTGTATATCTCTTCAAATATCTCACGGAATTGTGCATCATATTTCTTTGAGATAGTGTCTTTAGTAGAGAACCAAAGATCTTGTTTTGTGTCTATGGCAAATTTGAAACAAGAATGTGCAAAGGAACGTATAGATTTGTCTAAGTTGTGCATACCTTGCAAAACACCAGCTCCTTTGAATTCGTGAATAACAACTTCTTCTTTCTTTCCACTTTTACCTTCGAAAACAAGTTTTGCAGTTCCTTCTTCAGGTACTCTTATTTCTACTGATTTATAAACATCACCATAAGCATGACGAGCAATAGTAATAGGTTGCTCCCAATTCTTTACAACAGGGTGAATAGAAGGTATTGTTATTGGAGTACGGAAAACAGTACCATCAAGTATAGAACGAATAGTTCCATTAGGAGATTTCCACATTTCGTGTAGTTTATATTCGTCCATACGCTTTGCATTAGGAGTAATGGTAGCACACTTAACAGCAACACCATATTTTTTATTTGCTTCTGCTGCGTCTTTTGTTATTTGGTCATTAGTCTCATCTCTCTTTACAAGACCAAGGTCATAGTATTCAGTTTTTAAATCTATAAAAGGAAGTATAAGCTCATCTTTTATCATCTTCCATAGAATACGGGTCATTTCATCACCGTCCATCTCCACAAGAGGAGTAGTCATTTTTATTTTTTCCATTATTTTATTTTTATTTTAAGTTTATAAATTAATTATTATTAACGATATAATGTTCTCTTTATTGTGTTTAATAGATATAAAGTAATATTAAATTAGTTTCTCAATTGAATTACTTTGATTTCTATTCTTCTTTCCTCCATAGAAGAAGGAAGATATACACTTTGTCTTTTCTCTGCTACGGATTCAGGGTTAGGAGATGTAGCCTCCAATTTACCTATTGCAAGATGTATTGTTTCTAAACGAGGTTTGCCATCTGGTGCTATAGACTGTGTATAAGGTTTTAATACTCCATTGTTCCAAGTGTTTATATAGTTTTCTACAGAAACAATACGTCTTTCAGCAAGATTATAGTTGTAACCTGTTTCAAATAGGGAAGAACTATAACCTCTTATTTGGATGCTTATGTTTTCTCCTTGTTCAAGTTTTTCTTGTATGTATTCTAAAGCTTTATTTAATTTATCGAAACCTTGTTTTATTTTGTTAGTGAAGAAATCTTCCACTTTTGCAATCTCAATACTTGCAAGAGAATCATCTAACCCTTTTGTTCTTGCAGCTTTATATTGATTGTTAAGAAAGTTATATTGTTTGTAACAATCCCAATAAGATAACTCTGTTGTAGGTAACTCACTGCCAGCATCAGGAGAATCGTTATGAAAATATAAAGCTACAGGTAAATCAAAAGCAGGATTAAAGCCTTCTTTTTCTTTCTTAACAATGGTTGTCATAGTAGGTTCTTCTGGTTCTTCACTGTTGAAACGATAAATATCATTACAACAAGTTTTGTTTTCTTTATTGTTTATTGTAGGACGATTTGAAGTAAAATAGCCTTCTATATCTGAATCTACAATAAAAGGATAAATATCATTATATGAAGAATTGATAGGTTGAAGAAGATTCTCAGGAGAAGTCCATCTATTTTTCCAGCCTATTGAACGGAAGATGTCAAATCCTCCAAATCCATTATGAGTATCTGAAGCAAAGTACAACTCTTCTTCATCTGCAAAGTAGAAAGGTGTTATTTCATTACCTGAAGTGTTGATGGTTGAACCTAAGTTTATAGGTGTAGCTTTTTCTGTATTTAAGTCCAAAGACCAAATATCCATCTTTCCATAACCTCCAACTCTATCTGAAGAAAAGAACATAAAGCAATCTCCATTATTTCTTGCAATCACAGGGTGACAAGATGAAGAGTTTTTATCATAAGCAGGTTTAAAGATTTTTGGTTTAGACCATTTACCATTGCTGTAAGTGGAATAGTATATTGTACTTGTTTTTTTATTGTTCTTGGTTTTTGAATATGTAAAGTAAGCAGTTGCACTAACAGAATCAAAGAACAAATCAGAACAATTAGTTTTTTTCTGATTAATATTACCCCATTCTAATTTCTTTGCAGGAGTGTAGTAATCAGCATCAACAAAAGAGAAAAAGATTTGATTATAAATATCTGTAAAAAATGTATCTCCTTTGTTTATTTTCTTTTTGTATTCTGTTGAAGTAAATATTATTATACTATCTCTTAAAACAAATGAACCCAATTGTGAAGTTTCGTTATTTACATTATTACCTAAATTTGTTATAGTATAATGTCTTGGCTTCTCGTTATTTATTATCCAATCTATTCTATCTAACTCTCGTTTGCATTCTTTTCTTATCTTTATGTCATCACAATCAATTAAACAAGTATTTAAAAAACTTTGAGCTTGAATAATATTACCATTATGTATAGAACTTTGAGCTAAATGAAGATAAAGATAAGGGAATGTGTGATTGATGTTTGTTGTATCATTTTCTATTAATACTTTTTGATACCAATATTCTGCTTTATCATAGTCTTTCATAGCCAAACAAGCCTCACCACACTTGTAGATAAGGGCTAAATTTTGTTTTAAAAACCTTCTGCCTAACATATAATAATCTAAAGCCTGAGAATATTCTCCATATTCCATTGCTTTATCTCCTTGTTTTTCGTATTCTTTAGCATATTTTTCTTGTGCTTGAACACTTTGATATGATAGAGATAATGCAAAAACTCCAATAATTATCAATAATATTTGTTTTAAAAGATTGGACATGGTATTTTGTTATTTTTATATTTTACATTATAAGGACTAAAAGCGTATGAAAGCCAAAATTCTATTGCTCCGTAAGTGTGAGAAACTTTACTAAGTCCAGATATATTGACATCATAAGATATTCCAGCAAGGAAATTGTTGAACTTGTATTTAGGAGTAAGAATAATAGATTCTAAGTTTCTTGCAAACAAACCAAATGAAAAGATATGTTGATTAAATATTCCTCCTGTCAAATCAAATAAAAAGTCAGTACCATAAACTAATTCATTGTATTTATATTGGTTGTTATATAAAACTTGAGGACGAACAGAAACTCTATCAGATATATCACACATATAAGACACGTTTGTAGAGTATCTTTTATTTATTTTTGTGTTTTTATCTGAAGTCTCAAAATATCCTAACTTGCTTTCATTGATATTGAAAAGAGCAAAACCAATATTTAATTGTTTTTTATCCGTTATGTTATATTGAAAAGTTGTACCTAAAGACAAATCCCAAGTATGTAATTCATCATAAGTTATGTTGTCATCATAAGTTCCTGTACGATTAAAGTTTGCTTTTGATAGGTCATAACTCCAATTTTTTCTTCCAGCGGAAGCACCTACGGAAACAAAAGTAGTCTTTTCTCTATTTACCGCAAAGAAATAAGCAATATTAAGCGAAAAATCTCTTTCTCCATAAGCTAATTCTCCAGCTACATCATTAACAAAACAAAAACCAATACCTAAGCCTTTGTTATTATTTTTAGATAAATAAGGTTGTAATTCCACAGAAGCTAAGAATGTGTTGTAGCCTTTGGAAACAGTTTGCCACTGATTACGAAAGATGGAAGAAACTCTTAGTTTGGAATTCATAAATCCTGTCATTGATGGGTTGGAAAACATCGGATTAAAGTTTAGTGAAGAAAAATGAATATCCTGGGCTTTTGCTGATAAAACAAGCAAAAGAAATATGACAAAGAATATTCTTGTTTGTTGTTTCACTTTTATAATCCACTTTATGCAATTTATTTTATTTAAGTTTTGCGTTAATCATTTGATAATCTCTTGCTATCATTTCCTTAATTTTCATTAGTCCGTCTTGAAGAGCTAAAGCTCCGGCACGTCTTTGAAATTCATAGTAACCATGATAAGCTGCCATCGGTACTTTTGCATAACCTCTTTCGTTAAACTTAGCAACAAGATTATCTCTTTTATCATATATCTCCACGATAACTTCTAATTCTGTAGTATTTGTTGCCATAGGCATACCAAAAGCGTTGAATATTCCAAGAGTAAATCCACTAAGCCACGACCATTTATAATTATTCTTACAATATATAGCTCCTGCTCTTAGAACAATATTGCCCATTCTTTCTGTAGTAGGGTCAGTTATATTTTCATTTACATCATAAACGAAAATATTAGAAGCGTCTTGAATTCTTTTTTCTGCGGTATATAATTTAGTATCTTCGTTTATCTCATAAACACCTTTACCATACGGAGTTTCGGTTAGTCCGTATGGGTGAGATAAATCATTACTTGCTTTTACAGCATAAGAATTTGCACCATAAGCATTTTCAAAAGAAGGCTGGTCAATCCAACAAGTTAATCGGGGAAGTAACTCTGTGTTTTGATAATCGGAATGAAACGTGTCTTCTTTTAAACTTCTACATGAAGACATAACTAATAATACAGCAATAGCACCAAATAATAGTCTTTTCATATCAAAAATATTTTTGCACAAAATTATAAAAAAATATTGTAATACATAATAAATATGCTGTATTTTTTTTCTTTGTGAGAAGAAACCATAAGTTGTTGTGATGAAAAAACAATAAAACCAAACTCTTTGCGTTAAAAAATAGAATTAGAAAACAATAAAATCCAAATAGATATGAGAAAAATAGTTTTAGTATTAATGTTATCAACCATTTGTATGTTCTCTTGTAGTAAAAAAGATAATCAAGCCAATCCATTGTTAAGAGAATGGGATACGGAATATCAAACAGTTCCTTTTGATGAAATAAAAAATTCTGATTATGAGCCTGCTCTTAAAGAGGCAATAGCAAAACATAATGAGGAAATTCAGGAGATTATAAATAATAAAGACAAAGCAAACTTTGAAAATACAATAGCTGCTTTGGATTATAGTGGAAGATTATTTAAGAGAGTTGTTTCAGTGTTTAATAATATTACTTTGTGTAACACTAACCAAGAACTTCAAGCATTGCAAGAGAAACTTTCTCCAATGATTTCTTCACACGAAGATGAAATAAAAATGAATGAACAGTTATTTAACAGAATTAAAACCGTATGGGATAATCGTTCAAATGAAAATCTAAGTTCAGAACAAGTTCATCTGCTTAAAAAGACTTATGATTCATTCATTCGTAGAGGTGCATTGTTAAGTAAAGAGAAGAAAGACGAATTAAAACAGGTTAATGAACAACTTACTATGCTTGTAGATAAGTATAATAAAAATGTGCTTGCTGAAACTAAGAACTATAAACTTGTTGTTAGTAATGAAAAAGATTTAAAAGGACTTCCTGATTGGCTTATTGAAAATGCAAAGGAAACAGCAGATAAAATGGGTGAGAAAAACAAATGGGTATTCACCTTAGACAATGCTTCATGTTTGCCTTTCTTAACTTATTGCGATAATAGGCAACTTAGAAAAGAAATATTCCTTGCTCGTATAAACAGATGTAACAATGGTAATCAAAATGATAATAATAAAATAACAGAACAAATACTTTCTCTTAGAGCGAAATTCGCCGAAATATTGGGATATAATTCTTTTGCAGATTGGCAGTTGGAAGAAAGAATGGCGAAACGAGTAGGGAAAGCAGATACTTTGTTAAAGGACTGTTTACAGTATGCTATTAAATCTGCAAAAGAAGATGCACAAAACTTTCAAGCTCTTTTATCAAAAGATGAAAAAGGTGCTAAATTAGAAGGTTGGGATATGTATTATTATGCTGAGAAGTTAAAGAAAATTCGTTATAACTTTGACGAAGAACAAACACGTCCATACTTTGAATTAGAAAATGTAAAGAAAGGTTGTTTTGATAATATTACACGTTTGTATGGCTTGAAGTTTAATAAACTTGATAATATACAAACTTATGCAAAAGATATAGATGTTTATAAGGTTACAAATCTAAAAGGAGACTATGTTGGCATACTTTATTTTGACCCTTATACAAGAGCAGGAAAATCTTCTGGAGCATGGTGTGATACATATCAGGAACAATACAAAGTAAAACATAAAAAAG
The DNA here is from genome assembly GCA_045221575.1 of Bacteroidales bacterium. GTDB lineage: Bacteria > Bacteroidota > Bacteroidia > Bacteroidales > P3 > Scybalousia_A. The sequence continues at coordinate 27,974 of JBGUWU010000004.1, read as the reverse complement.
ATCTTAAAAATGTTAATCCAATAGTAACTGTATGCTTTAATTTCGCAAAACAGAAAGGAAGAACAACACTTACAGCCGATGAAGCTAAGACAGTCTTTCACGAAATGGGACATGCCACCAACGCTTTCTTGTCTGATGGTACATATCCTTCAACTTCTTCGTTTAATGTGCCTACTGATTTTGTGGAATGTGCTTCTCAGTTGGCAGAACATTGGTGTATGCATCCACAAGTTTTGAAAACATATGCAAAAGACTCAAAAGGTAATGTCATACCTATGGATTTGGTGAATAAAATACAGATGGCTGAAACATTTAATCAAGGATTTATGTTTACAGAACTTCTTGTTGCTGCTTATTTAGATTTAAAAATGCACTCAATAACTTCTTTAGACACAATAAATATTCAAGAATTGGAAGCCAAAGTAATGAAAGAGATAGGAAATCTTCCTCAAATACCTTCACGTTATCGTCCTACTTATTTTACACATATATTTGGTGGCGGTTATTCTGCAGGTTATTATTGTTATGTTTGGTCTGAGATGTTAGATGCAGATGCTTTTCAAGCGTGGAAAGAAACAGGTGATATATTCAACAAGAAAGTATCAAACAAATTCGCTAAGTATATTTTAGCAAAGGGAGGAACTGATGACGCAGAACAGCAATATAAATTATTTAGAGGCAAAGACCCTAACACAATCTATATGCTTCAAAATAGAGGTCTTGTTCCTGTTACCAACAATCAACAGTACAGTAAAGAAAACGAATCCTTAGAAAAAGAAAACAAAGAATAGTAGTGTTCAATGCAAAAGAATAATCCCTTACTTCAAAATCTTTTTCTAATAATAAAGGAATATATCTTTTGGATACTTTTATTTGTTATCCAAAAGCCTGTATTCTTACTTTTTAATTTTGAAAAAGGAATGAGGTTCTGGGATTTTTTGCAAGTGATTTGGCATGGTTTAAAGTTGGATTGTTGCACTGCAGCTTACTTTTGTTTTATTCCTATTTTGCTTTGTTTGATTAATGTATTCAAAAACTTACCTCTTGCAAAAATAATCAGAGTTTATAACATTGTTTTAGGCGTTCTTGTATCCATTGTCTTCGCCGTTGATTGCGTATTGTTCTCTTATTGGGGTTTTCGCATAGATGCTACATTGTTATTCTATCTTAATGACACCAAAGACGCTACAAATTCTGTTACATTCTTAGATATTGTTCATTTTTTGTTAATTATTGTGCCGTATATTTTGTTTGTTGTATTTGTTAATCATAAAATTTTTATTGGCAATAAAATTATTTTCCACAAAATCAAAGCAAAGGTAGTTAATGCACTTGTTTTACTTATTCTGTTACCAATATTCTTTATTCTAACTCGTGGAGGTGTATCAACAGCAACAGCAAATGTTGGTATGGTTTATTATTCCCAAAATCAATTGTTTAATCTTTCTGCTATCAATCCTACTTTTTCGCTTATGTATTCTATGACTAAAACAGAAGATTTCTCAAAGGAATACATATATATGAGCAATGAGGAATGTAAAACCTTGTTTGATAGATTATATTACGTAGAAAAAGATACAACAATAAATGTTTTAAATACACCAAAGCCTAATGTTGTTATAATTCTTTGGGAGAGTTTGTCTGCAAATGCTGTTGGTGGAGTAGGAGGAGAGAATGCTATTGTTGATAACAAAGAAATAACACCGGGATTAAATCAATTAGCAAAAGAGGGAGTTGTTTTCTCAAATTGTTATTCAAATGGAATGAGAACAGATAGAGGAATAGTTTCTGTTCTTACAGGTTTTCTTGCACAGCCAACAACTTCTATTATAAAATATCCAAGTAAAACACGTTCGTTGCCAACTCTTGCAAAGGTGTTTTCAAAGAATGGATATTCAACTTCAATGCTTTATGGCGGAGATATTAACTTTGCAAATATGCGTTCTTACTTTATTTCTTCAGGCTATCAAAATATTGTTTCAGATAGCGATTTTCCTATAAAGCAAAAGTTGAGCAAATGGGGTGTAAATGATGAAATAACATTTCGTTATTTGCTTGAAGATATAAAAAAGCAAGATAATGGACAAAAATTCTTTAAAACTTTCCTTACACTTTCTTCTCATGAACCTTTTGATGTAGGAATGAAGAGATTTAAAGATAAGTATGTAAATAGTATTGCTTATAGTGATAGTTGTTTATTTGATTTTATTCAGAAGTTAAAAGAAACCGAGCAATGGAAATCAACCCTTGTGATAATAGTTGCAGATCATGGTTATAAATATCCTTATGGGACAAGTGAGGGAGATAGAAAGCGATACAATATTCCAATGATTTGGTTGGGAGGAGCAGTGAAACAGCACTTAGAAGTTTCTCGCTTTGTTAATCAAACGGATATTCCTGTTACTCTTTTAAAACAAATGAATATAGAAAGCAAAGATTTTGTTTATTCTCGTAACGTTTTCAATCCATATACTTTGAATTATGCTTTCTATGTCTATAATAATGGTTTTTGTTTTATGGATAGCGATGCTTACACTCAATTTGATTGTAATGCAAACAGAGTTGTAAATGAAAAACATCAAAAAACTAAATCGCAAACCAAGAAAGGTCAAGCACTATTGCAAACTCTTTATAGAGACATAAGTAAAAGATAAGGCCAATTTTCTTTTTCTTTTCGCCAGATTAAGTTTTTATGTCAAAAAAATAGTTTCTTTTACCACGAAAATTAAGTTTGGCGGCAACGAAACGGCGTTTGGCAAAAGTTAAATCAAGTTTGGCAAAGTTTAGACAAAGTTTTACTATTTGATTAAAAAAAATAGGCTCAAATATTTATTTTATGATTGCTCAATGATGTCAATGATTTTTCTTACTCTCGTTTCATTGTCATCATAGTTTAATAGTTGTTTTTCACCTTTGTCTATCAGTTCTTGCTGACGCTCTTTATTATTAAATAAAGAGTATATTTTTTCTGCAATGTCTTTTGCGTTAGTAGGAGAAAAGTATTCTGCCGCATCAGCACATAATCCTTTGGCGAAAGGTAAGTCGCTTGTAAGTAAAGGCTTGTTTATCTTAAAACTTTCAGGATAAACTGCAGTAAAACACTCCATAAACGAAGGCATAAAGACTAAATCACATTGCGAATATAAAGAAGGACATTCTTCAATATCAACTCTGCCAATGAAAAGAATATTGTCTTTTATCTTGTTATCAAAGTATGAAAACTCTTCTTGCTTACATGTGAATACAAATCTAAAGTTAAAATCGGGATAATTAGCGTTTAAGTATTTTGAGACCTCAATTGCGATCTCTAAGTTTTTAAAAGGATAGTAAGAAGAGATACAAAGCAAAGTCAAACCGTTGAACGGTGGCAAAGGTTTCTCTTTCCACTGTTGCGGATTGTCGTATATAGGGTTATAATAGTTGGACACCGTATAGCATTTTGAACCTTTGAAGATTTGTTCTACTTGTTTTGATATAAAGGGATTTTCACTATAGAATAGTTTAGCACTTCTTTGAAATAATATTTTACGAGATAAAGGGAAAAGATACTTCCAATAGAGTTTGTTTTTCAAGGAACATACAGAAAAAAACGGAGAATCTCTCATAATAAGTTGCGACATAGCAAAACCACTCAAGTGTTTTACCTTAGGATTCCAACGTGAAGGACCAAAAACAGTGAATACAAAATCAATATGCTCTTTTTCTACAAAACTATCCAAGTATTCATCTCTGCCAAAGACCAATGTTTTTATAGTGTTTTGAATATTGTAGGTGTAAGCAGTGATATTGGGATTGTTTTCTATCGCTTGCTTTGTATTAGACAACTCATCAGAGAGGAAAACAAAGAATTTATGTTCGGAATTTGAACTTTTTAAACCTCTACAGAAAGAGTCTGCTACCTGCAAACCTCCTCCACTTTTTAGATTTGTTGCGTTTATAAGTATATTCATCTCGTTTTTTTTTGCAAAAATAATCTTTTTAAATTACAAAGAGCAATATTTTCTATAAAAAAAACAAAGAAAAAGGGAAGATAAACAAAGTTATCTTCCCGTGAGTAGAAAAATTAATTCTCTACAATGAAAAACACAGATTATTTCTTTATAAGTTTTTCTGTACGAACAGCCTTTTCAGTCTGTATTCTTACATAATAAACCCCACTTGGCATATTGTTAGTGTTGATTTCTGAGTTTTCTTGACCTAAAGCAAGTTTTGAAGTTGAAATAACTCTTCCTTGTTGGTCTGTTATAATGATTGTAGCCTCAGTATTCAAACCTTTAACATTCAACATTGCATTTTCAGAAGTAGGATTAGGATAAAGAGAAACGCTCATAAAGTTTTCAACTTCGTTTATGCCACTTGAAAGTTCTAATGTCAAAGTAACAACACTATCACAGCCGTCAACTGATGTAAGGTTTAAAGTATAAGTTCCAAATTCAGTTAATAATTGCTCACCAACTTGATAAGGAAGTTCGTCGCTTGTTAATTCAAGAGTGATTTCTTCGTTATATGTTGGCATAACAGCAATGTTTAATGTAATAGTGCTATCGCAACCTGCTACATTTGTAAGAACTATTTCGTATGTTCCTGCTTCTGAGTAAGAATGTTCTTCATCAAAGGTATAAGAGTTTCCTTCACATAAAGTTATGTCAAGTGTTGAAGATGTAGGAGTACAAGGTTCTTCTATTTCGTTTCCTGCTGTATAAACAAAGTTATCTACACAGAAATAAGAAGGGATAAGCAAACCATAAGAATTAGCATAATTTGACTCAAGAGTGAATTTTACTTTTGCAACTTCACCTAATGAAGACAAATCTAACCATTTCCAATCTTTATAAGCGTGTCCATTTTCTGTAAGATAAACATAAACAGAACCAAGACTTGTTCCTTGAGCATCATATCCTGTTGCTATTACTTTATGGTAGCCAGGTTCGTAGTCATTTGTTGAACCTGTGTAAGTATAAGAAGCATTAGAATGAGAAACATAAACTCCTTGAGGGAAGAAAGTAGTATTGTTAGTTGTCTTTATTTCATTTTGTTGTTGAGGTCCCCAAGATCCTGCATCGTATGATTGCATGTAAGTGCTACCAACACCTTCAACGCCAGCCATAGCAGAAGATACGTAATAATTAGCATCAACGTATGCTCCACCATTACCAGTTATAGCTGAGCTTGTTCCGTTACTTGCACCAAAACCAGCAGCCATAAACCAACCACTTACATCGTATCCAACACCAGGGAAGTTAAGTCCTGCAGAAACATGGTCTTTGTAATAATAAGTCATTTCCATGTCTTCATCTTCTTCAGTACGAGTGTAGTTATCCATAGCAACTATTTCGTAAGTGTTAGCAGATGTTAAGAAAGTTCCTTCTTCAAAGTCAGCAATTAGGTATTGTTCTCCACCATGGTAAACACCTATACCAGCAAGATTGAAAACCCCCATATTATCATCAATAAGACGAACTAAGCGAATGTTGTTTTTGTCTAAGTTTTCGTTATCCGCCAAGTTATCTAAATCGTATGCAGTACCATAACCAAGATTTTGAACAGTAGTTTTTTCTGTAAATCTAAAGAAATCTGTTCCGTTTGAAGAAACTTCAACAAATGCTCTTCCATTTTCGCTATCGTTGTGAGCAAATATTACAAAGTCTGCTCCTTCTTGATTTGTTATAGGACGGTCAAAGCTTGCTTTTGCATAACCATCAAGTATTGCAACATAGTTAGTAGTGTTTGCTTGTCCTATTGCATCATAGTAGTTGCCTGCTGTAGCATTTATTGCTCTTTTAATTTCTATACCTTTAGCCCAAGCAATAATATTTTCGTCAGTCATTGATGGAGTTGTAGGTACTTCAATTGTGCCTCCTTCAGCATAAACAAAATTATCTATACAGAAGTAAGCAGAAATCAATAGTCCATAATTATTAGCATAATTAGACTCCATTGTGAATTTTACTTTTGCTACTTCTCCAAAAGAAGACATATCTAACCAACGCCATTCTTTAACGTTTCCTACACCATTAGTAGCGTTATCTACTAAATATACATAAGAAGTACCAGCTATTGTTCCGTTTGCATTATATCCTGTTGCTACTATTTTCATCCAACCAGGATTACCGTCATTTGTTGTTAAAGTTTGTGCATCAGAGAAAGAAGCAGCACTTTGACAAATGTATGTTCCTTTTGGAGAGAATGTAGTACTATCATTTCTTACAACTGTTAAATGTTCTGTTGTACCTGCATAATCAGAAAAATATCCTTGAAGATAACCATTGCCTACTCCTTCTAAAGCAGCTGAAGCAGAAGATGCATAATAACCTGAATTTGTTGTAAGGTTAGAAGGTCCCCAACCAATAGAGAAAGAACCTCCATATAAACCTAAACCATTGAATACAAGACCTCCGTTAGTGTAATCCTTAGAATACATATCCATACCATAATCGTCTTGGCCGATAAGAGTAGCACCTGCTGTTGTGCTTGTTACTATTTCATAAGAGTTAGGAGTAGAAAGCATATTTTCAAAATCTGCTATTTGATATTGTTCTCCACCATGGTAAATACCTATACCTGCAAGATTAAATCCGGCAGTGGTATCATCAACAAGACGAATCAAACGAATGTTGTTTTTATCTAAGTTTGCGTTATCATCTAAGTCGTCTAAGTTGTAAGCAGTGCCTAATCCTGTGGAAAGGATAGATGTTTTTTCAGTAAATCTAAAGAAATCTGTTCCATTTGAAGAAACTTCAACGTATGCTTGTCCATTGTTTGTATTGTTTCCAAAAACAACGAAGTCATCACCGTCTGCATTTGTGACAGGTCTGTCAAATGTTGCTGTTGCTTTTCCACCATTTATTGCAACATAGTTAGTAGTGTTTGCTTGTCCTATTGCATTGTAGTAGTTACCTGTTGTTACTGTGTTGGCTCTTACAACTTCAACACCTTTAGCCCAAGCAATAATATTTTCGTCTGTCATTGATGGATTTGTAGGTTCAGGATTAGATGTGTTTTCATTTAGAACTACATCATCAATATAGTATGCGTTGCCAGCATCTGACCAACCTTTAGCAATAAAAGCAATATATTTACCATTGCCTGTATATTGAGAGAAATCAAAATTATATTCAGCCCAAGGCTTTGTAGCAGGTGTAACAGCAAAAACAGTGTCAAATGTATTTGCATCATTTTTGTCAGTCATAACACCAACAACTATTCTCTTACCGATAGTATTAACTTTTCCCCAGAAAGTCATTGATACATTATTTATAGATATTTCATCAGCAAGTTTTGGCATAACGGCAAGAACTTGGTCATTTGCTGCACCAACCATATATAATCCACCAACACCAGAGTGTTTAGTAGAAGATATATTAGGAATGTTGCCTGTTGTTATTTTAGTCCAGCAAGTAGGATAAGTAAAATTACCACTGCCACTTACTCCATAAGAATCAAAGTCCTCTGTGTGAGGTAAAGAAGTTATATCGCAGTTATTTGAAGGAGGATTTCCAAGAGTTGTAAAGGTAACTATAGATGTAGGTTCAGAAATGGAGTTGTTACCACAATCTGTTACAAGATAGCATTCGTAAGTTGTTCCCTCTTGAAGCATTTCAGACATACTGAAAAATAAACTGCCATTAACAGGGTATGCAGTAAAATTTTCTTCTCCTTGTTGTTTTAAATAAAAAATGAAATTTGGATTATTTGATTCCCAAAATGCGTATGCACTTGTTTCTTCAATCCAATCAACTCTGAAGTTTGTTGCAGTAGGGCATGGTTCTTGTACTCCAGCAGGGTCTGAAATTGCTGTGTAGGTTCCATTTTGAACAAAACAATCACTCCAATTAGACATATCCATTTGTTTTAGTTCTATACTAATCCAATGATTTCCCACAAGATCATAACCAGACATTCCGACAGGTAAATCTGTACATGCATCTTTCAGACAAAGGTATCCATAACCATTCATGAAAGCAGAATATTCAAATACTCCATCTTCATCGTAGTCAAATCCAAAATCATCAAGAAAACCTCCAGTTGCGTCCATATCAAAACGAGAATCAAAGGCTGCGATTTGGATTAAAGCATCTTCCAATGTGATGTTGTTTCCGTTCCAACGATAACCTAAAACAAAGTTATCTTCTGCAAAACCTGAGTTGTAGGCTAAGATTATTGCGATTTCGTTTGAACCTTCGCCAACCCAATAGTCAATATCCTCAGATGTAAATGTTCCATTTGGTGCAGTGGAAGTCAAAGTTTGAGCATAAAGATTTATACTCACCAATGATAGTAACAAAACTACCAAACTCACAATACGTTTTTTCATTTTTCTTTAACGTTTTTTTTATTTGTTAATTAATAATTAAAACATATCGTAAAATTTCTGTGTAAAAGAATAAAGAAGATGAACTAAACGTATCAGCCATAATACTTTTTTAATTCAACTTTCTTATCGTTCCTTTAATACCCGAAAGTTACGATTTTGTCAAATTGTTTGGCAGGTCTTCTGACTTGTTTCTGTTGTTGAAAGTCTTCTCATTCTTAATCAAGAACAATGACTATAAGGGTATCAACAACGTTCTTTATTATAGAAACTTACAGCTACGGGTATAGTTTGGGCTTTTCACCCAATTCCCTATTAATCTTTTCAATAAAGAACCAAAAATTTGATGTTGCAAAACTACTACTTTTTTTAGATATGAAGAAAAAAAACAATAAAAGAAAAATATTTCAATAATGGAAACCTATACTACACATTGATAGTCTTAATTTCAAAAACTAAAAATCTAAAACCATATAATTTAATTTTCTTTTGTATATTTGCAAGTTGTAAAAAATAATTATGAATTAGAGATAATGGAACAGTTTTATTATACTTCAGAAAAGAATATCCTTTTATTAATTTCTTTACTTAAACAATATAATATAAAAAAGGTGGTTGCTTCTCCGGGAGCGACAAATGTTACTTTTGTAAGTAGCATTCAGAGGGATAGTTTCTTTGAAGTTTATTCTTGTGTAGATGAAAGAAGTGCAGGATATATGGCTGTTGGGTTGTGTGAACAAAGTAATGAACCTGTGCTTTTGTCTTGCACAGGAGCAACTGCCTCTCGCAATTATTTACCAGCACTAACTGAGGCTTATTATCGCAAACTTCCAATCATAGCATGCACATCTGCACAAAATTTCCATAATATTGGACATCTTATTGCTCAAGTTATAGACAGGAACAATCCTCCTAAGGACGTTGTTTTAAAATCTGTTAATATTTCTACAATAAATAAGGAAGATGATAGATGGAATACAGAAATACAACTAAATAAAGTACTCTCAGAACTTACTCATAAAGCAGGAGGTCCTGTTCATATTAACTTAGAAACAACATACTCTTTGGATTATTCTGTTAAGGAACTTCCCAAAGCAAAGAAAATAAACAGAATAACTAATATCTCTGAGAATTTTCCTAAGTTGCCGAAAGGAAATGTTGGTGTATTTATCGGTTCTCATAAGATATGGAATGCAAAAGCTTTAGAATCATTAAGTAAGTTCGCAGATTTAAATAAATCAGTAGTAGTATTTACAGACCATACAAGTAATTATCATGGAAGTAAAGCCATAAACTATTCAATAAAAGGCTCTCAAGAAATACATCACAAAGAACCTTCTTTGGATTTGTTGATTCATATAGGAGAAGTAAGCGGTGATTACTATACAATGCGTTTAATGAAAAACACAAAAGAAGTTTGGAGAGTAAATCCTGACGGAGAAATGAGAGATACTTTTAAACGCTTGACAAATGTTTTTGAAATGGAGGAAGAAGAGTTCTTTAATTTTTATGTAAACGAAGATACTTCTTCTAATAATGAAGAAAACAAAGACTTATATGCAGAATGCTTAGCAGAAAAACAAAGATTATTATCTCAAATTCCTTCACTTCCATTCTCAAACATTTATATTGCTCAGCAAATGTCTGAAAAATTGCCCGAAAATTCTGTTCTACATCTTGGAATACTTAACACTTTGCGTTCGTGGAATCTTTTTGATATTCCTAAAACAGTAACTACTTTCTCTAATGTCGGTGGTTTTGGGATAGATGGTTGTCTGTCTTCTTTGGTAGGAACTTCTTTGGTTGATAAACAAAGACTATTCTTTGGAATCTTTGGCGATTTGGCTACATTTTATGATATGAATGTTTTAGCAAATAGACATTTGGGAAACAATCTTAGAATTATGCTTGTGAATAATGGTTTAGGGCAAGAGTTTAAAAATTATAATCACCCAGGAGCAAGATTTGGAGAACAAACAAATGATTTTATTGCAGCAAAAGGACATAATGGCAAACAATCTCCTCTTCTTATGAAACATTTTACTGAGGATTTAGGTTTTGAATACTTGTCAGCAAGCAATAAAGAAGAGTTTTTGAAAGTATATTCTAAATTTTTAGATAATAGAATAGGGGATAGACCAATATTTTTTGAGGTTTTCACCAATACTAAGGACGAAAATGAAGCCTTATATTTAGTAAAGCATATAGAACAACCAACAGATAAAGAAAAAATAACAAATACTATTAAGCAAACTGTTAAAAATACAATAGGTAAGGGAGCAATAAATAAAATAAAAGGTGCTTTATCAAAATAAATAACAAGATTACTTAAACAAAAAATCAAGTTTTTAGAAAAAGAAACTTGATTTTTTTATTTCTATGCTTTAAAACAAAGTAGGTTCTCCAATTAAGTTAAACGTCTTACGATGAAATGGAGTTATACCATATTCTTTTATTGCGTTGCGATGTTGTTTTGTTGGATAACCTTTGTTTTGTTTCCACTTATATTGAGGATAGAGTTTATCTAAATCAATCATAGAATCATCTCTATAAGTTTTTGCAAGTATGGAAGCAGCAGCGATAGACATATAAGTAGCATCTCCTTTTACTATTGTTTTATATGGAATATCCAAATCAGTACGAAATCTATTACCATCAATAAGTAAGAACTCGGGTTTTGTTTTTAAACTTTTTACTGCTCTATTCATAGCTTCAATGCTTGCTGCAAGTATATTAGTTTCGTCTATTTCTTTATTAGTAACCTCACAAACAGCAAAAGCAATAGCGTTTTTCTCTATAATATCTCTCAGTTCTCTTCTTTTTTTATCACTGAGTTGTTTAGAATCGTTGAGCATATCATTTTTAAAGTCGTTTGGTAAGATTACTGCAGCGGCAAAAACACTGCCAGCCAAACAACCTCTTCCGGCTTCATCACAACCACATTCTATTGTATTGATATTGTTGTAAAATTGCTTTAACATTGTTTTTATTACAAAAAAAACACAAGGCTGATTAAAATGTTTGTAAAACTTTTAACCAACCTTGTACTAAGAATAAACATTTTATTGAAAAAGAATTTATTTTACAAAATTCTTTATTATGCTGTCAAATAAAATTTTGCCGTCTGTGTTTCCAAGTTCAATGTCTGAGCATCTTTCAGGGTGAGGCATCATTCCAAAGACATTCTTTGTTTTGTTTGTTATACCAGCAATATTTTCAACGCTTCCGTTTGGATTACACTCATCTTTGATTTCACCTTTCTCGTCGCAGTAGCGGAAAAGTATTTGTTCGTTGTCGTTCATCTTTTTCAACACATCTTCATAAGCAAAGTATCTTCCTTCACCATGAGCAATAGGAATATTTAACGGAGAACCGATTCTTGCTTCTTTAGTGAAGATTGTGCTGTTTGTTTGTGGAGTTATGTATTGATTTTTGCAAATGAACTTTTGGCTATTATTGTGAAGAAGAGTACCATCTAATAATCTACTTTCACAAAGAATTTGAAATCCATTGCAAACACCTAAAAGATAACCACCTTTGTTAGCAAACTTAATGATTTCTGACATTATTGGAGACAAAGATGCTATTGCTCCACTACGTAAATAATCTCCATAAGAAAAACCTCCTGGTAATACAATCATATCACAGCCTTGTAGGTCGTGTTCTTTGTGCCATAGAGGTACAACCTCTTGTCCTTCAATATTTCTAAGGACGTATATCATATCATGGTCGCAGTTTGACCCTGGAAAAACGACTACTCCGAATTTCATATCTTATATATTAGTTTTGTTTATTTGTCTATCATTAACTTTATTGGTGCAAAATTACAAAATTTCTTAAAACCTATATCAATAATCTTAGTCTTTTTTCTTTAAACCCATTTTTTTTGCCTCAAAATCTAAGAGTTTCAATGCTTCATCTCTGTCATTTGCAATCTTTCCGTCCAATATTGCATCTTTAATGGTATCTTTTAATATGCCAACGGTTTTACAAGGTTCAAGATTGTACATTTCCATTATCTCCTCTCCGCTTACAGGAACCTTAAAGTTTCTTATTCTGTCCTTTTCTTCAATTTCTTTCATCTTTTGTTGAACTAAGCGAAGATTGTTTAGATATTTTTGTTTCTTGAAAATATTTTTGCTTGTAATATCACTTTTACACAGTATCAACAAATCCTCAATATCATCGCCAGCTTCAAATAGACAACGCCTAATAGCACTATCTGTTACTTGTTCTACTAATGCTATCGGACGAAGATGAAGAAGTACAAGTTTTTGAACATATTTCATATTCTCATTAAGAGGTAAGTGCATACGGCGAAATAGTTTTTCAACCATATAAGAGCCTTTTACCTCATGACCATGGAAGGAATAACCTGTTTTTTCGTCGTAATGCTTGCACAAAGGCTTAGCTATGTCGTGCATAACCGCAGCCCAACGTAAGAAAAGTTTGTTACTCATCAAAGAAACGTTGTCTAATACTTGCAAAGTGTGTAAAAAGTTATCCTTATGCGACCTTTCACCAACACTTTCTACTCCTTTGAGTGCAACAAACTCAGGAAAGATTATTTTCAAAAGCCCACTTTTATCCAAAAGATGAAATGCCGAAGAAGGACGTTTTGAAAGTAACATTTTGTTTAGTTCTTCTGTTATTCTTTCTTGTGATATTATTTTTATTCTTTCGCAGTTTCTTTTTATAGCGTCAAAAGTTTCAGGTAAAATAGAGAAGTCTAACTGTGTGGCAAAACGAATACAACGCAACATTCTCAAAGGGTCGTCAGAAAAAGTAATGTCAGGATCTAAAGGAGTGCGGATTATCTGTCTACTAATATCGTATATGCCGTCAAAAGGGTCTAATAATTCTCCAAAAGTTTGGTTGTTGAGAGATATAGCCATTGCATTGATAGTAAAATCTCTGCGATTTTGGTCATCTTGCAAGGTTCCGTCTTCTACAATAGGCTTTCTGCTATCACGTCTGTAACTTTCTTTTCTTGCACCTACAAATTCTACTTGCCAATCTTTACCTTCTGAAAAATAATGTATCATAGCTGTGCCAAAAGACTTGAAAACAGAAACCTTCTTTCTATGAGGTAGAGTGTCCGCTACTTGTTTTGCAAGTTCAATACCACTTCCAATACAAACAATATCAATATCTGTGCTTGGACGTTTGAGGATTATATCCCTAACATAGCCACCTACTACATAAGCATCTATGTTCATGGTATCAGCAACGTTGCCTATTAAATGAAAAATATCGTTATCTATGTGTTCTTTTAAGTTCATTCTTTTATAGTTCTGCTTTATCAAACCATACTATTGTACAACAGTTTGACTTTGCAAAATTACAAAATATTTTTTTATGCTTATGTTTTAGAAAAGAAAGATTATTTTTTGCCAAACGCCGTTCTCTTGCCGCCAAACTTGGTTTTTATATCAAAAAAATAGTTTTTTTTGACACTAAGATTTGATTTGGCGTCAAACAAATCAAAAGTGGCAAATTTTATTACTCTTTTGGCAGAGAATAAACGGCGATTTATTCAGCAAAAACAGCGACAATAATCATCTTAATAAAGAAAAAATATTGTGCTTTCGAAGAAACTTTGTAACTTTGCACTCCGAAATTAAATAGAAAGAAAAGAAGATGTTTGAAAACTTATCCGAGAAACTTGATAGAGCCTTTAAAATAATCAAAGGAAAAGGAAGGATTACAGAAATTAATGTCTCCGAAAGCATGAAGGAGATTCGTAAGGCTTTGATAGACGCTGACGTTAGTTATTCCATAGCTAAAGAATTTTGTGATAAAGTTAAGCAAAAAGCACTCGGTCAAAATGTACTTACAAGCGTAGAGCCAGGACAAATGATGGTGAAGATGGTACATGACGAGTTGGTTACTTTGATGGGAGAGACTACTGAGGAAATCAATATCAAAGGACAGCCAGCCATCGTGCTTATTGCAGGTCTTCAAGGTAGCGGTAAGACAACATTTTCTGCTAAATTAGCTTCTTATCTTAAAAATAAAAAGAACAAAAAAGTCCTTGTGGTTGCAGGAGACGTATATAGACCAGCCGCAATCAATCAATTACAAGTACTTTGTGAACAAATAGATGTGCCAGTCTTTACTGAAGAAGGAAATAACAATCCAGTAGATTTGGCAACGAAAGGTATTCAACAAGCAAAGCAAGAAAATATCAATGTTGTTATCATAGATACAGCTGGACGTTTGGCTGTTGATGAGCAAATGATGGACGAAATATCCAACATTAAGCAAGCGGTTAATCCAACAGAGACTTTGTTTGTTGTGGATTCAATGACCGGACAAGATGCAGTTAATACTGCAAAAGCATTCCACGATAGATTAAACTATGATGGAGTTGTATTAACAAAACTTGATGGTGATACTCGTGGTGGTGCTGCTTTAACAATAAGACACGTTGTTACTAAACCTATTAAATTTATTTCAATAGGTGAAAAGCTTGATGCTTTAGATGTATTCCACCCAGATAGAATGGCTAATCGTATATTGGGAATGGGAGATATTGTTTCTTTGGTGGAGAAAGCTCAAGAACAATATGATGAACAAGAAGCCAGAAAACTATCTAAAAAAATCCATAGTAATACTTTTGATTTTAACGATTTTCTTTCTCAAATCCAACAAATAAAGAAAATGGGTAATTTAAAAGATATTATGGGTATGATACCAGGAGTTGGAAAGATGATGAAAGACGTTGATATAAAAGAAGACGCTTTTAAAAATATAGAAGCCATAATCGGTAGTATGACACCGCAAGAAAGAGAGCATCCAAATATAATTGATGTATCAAGAAAACAACGAATTGCTAAGGGAAGCGGAACTAAGATAGAAGATGTCAATCGTTTGTTGAAACAATTTGATCAAACTCGTAAGATGATGCAAAGTGTTTCTTCTGGAAAAATGAACAAAATGGCGGCAATAAAAAACCTTAGAAAAAGAAGATAAACAATATAACCTTAATAATCTTATCAACTATGCAAGAACAAATAAAAGAACCTATCCTAATAGATGGAAAAGCAATAGCAGCAACTATTAAAGAAGAAATAAAAAAAGAAGTTGCAGATATTCTTGACCACGGACAAAGACCACCTCATCTTGTTGCTGTGTTAGTAGGAGAAGATGGAGCAAGTCTTTCTTATGTAAAAAGTAAAGAAAAACAAAGTCAAGAAGTAGGTTTTACCTCTTCCGTTTATCGTTTTCCTGCTACAATAACAGAAGAAGAACTATTGCAGACAATAGATTTTCTTAACAATGATGATGAAGTTGATGGTTATATAGTTCAAATGCCTTTGCCAAAACATATAGATGAAAAGAAGGTAATAGCTCATATTGATCCTAGGAAAGATGTTGATGGTTTTCACCCAATTAATGCAGGAAGAATGCTACTTTCTTTACCAAGTTACTTGCCTGCTACTCCTTGTGGAATAGTTACTCTTTTGGAACGAGCAAATATAGAAACGGTTGGTAAATCTTGTGTTGTATTAGGAAGAAGTGATATAGTGGGAACTCCTATGGCTGTTCTTATGTCAAGAAAAGGCATGGACGCAACTGTAACTTTGTGTCATTCTAAAACAAAACAGCTTAAAGAGATATGTTCTCAAGCAGATATAATCATAGCTGCTATTGGTAAGCCAGCATTTGTGACAGAAGATATGGTAAAAGAAGGAGCTGTGGTTATAGATGTTGGTATTCATAGAATAAAAGATGATAGTGAAAAAGGATACTATATTACCGGAGATGTAGATTTTGAAAACGTAAAGAAAAAATGTTCTTATATAACTCCTGTTCCTGGAGGTGTAGGCCCAATGACAATAGTTTCCTTGCTGATAAATACTCTTAAAGCATATAAAAAAGAAATATATAAATAGAGTTCGTATTAGAAACATAAAAGTAATTAATAGTAAAGAAGGTGATTAGATTTTTTATTATTCTAATCACCTTTTTTTTTGTTTTGACTATTTGTATTCTATTTTTGTTTTAGAACTTTATTGTAAAATTCTTCGCAAGCATTTTCTAATAGATCCAATGCAAAAATAAAGTCTTCTTCTTTTCCGTAATAAGGATCAGGTATTTCACTTTGCTTGTCAAATTTTGTGATATATTGTCCTAATGGTATTATTTTGTCTTTTTCTTCTTTTGTTTTGGCTTTGCTGTATAAGATCGTCATAATCTCATCGTCCATTCCCAGAATAAAGTCAAACTTAACGAAATCTTCTCTTGTGAGTTGTCTTACTAAGTGAGTGAATTTATAACCTCTTTTCTTACCTAACATTATCATTCTTTTGTCGGGTAGATGACCAATGTGCCACCCACCAATGCCACAAGAGTCTACGACAAAATCATCTATTCTTTTGTGAGAGATAAGAATTTGTTTCATTACCTCTTCTCCTGCAGGCGAACGACAGATGTTTCCCAAACAAACAAAAAGAATGCTTGTTTTGTTAATCTCTTTATTAGCCATAGATAGGTTAGGTTTCTATGAAACTTATCTTATAGTTGCTTTTACGAACTCAATAAACAAAGGAGCAGGGTTTTCTACAGTAGAAGCATACTCTGGGTGGAATTGAGTGCCAACAAAGTATGGGTGTTGTTTTATTTCCACCACTTCAACAAGGTTTGTGTCTGGATTTATACCTGTTGCAATCATACCCGCTTGCTCAAAATCTTTTAGATATTTATTATTAAATTCATATCTATGACGATGTCTTTCTTTTATCTGTTTTTGTTTGTAAGCTTCAAAGATATGACTTCCTTCTTTCAAATCACAAGGATAATTACCCAAACGCATAGTGTGACCAAGGTTGCTTATTTTCTTCTGTTCCTCCATTATGTCTATGACAGGGTAAGGTGTGGAATTCATCATCTCAACGCTGTTTGCGTTTTTCCAACCTAAGACGTTGCGAGCAAACTCTACGACTGCTAATTGCATTCCTAAACAAATACCAAAGAAAGGTATTGAATTTTCTCTCGCATATTGACAGGCAAGAATCTTACCAAGTATTCCTCTTGAGCCAAAACCTGGAGCAACAAGAATACCATCTAAACCCTCTAACTTGCTTTGTAGAATTTCTTCTCCTTTTTCCAATTCTTCAGAGTGAATCCAACGAATATTTACTTTTGTTTGCAAGTATGTACCTGCGTGAATTAATGCTTCACTTATTGATTTGTAAGCATCATGAAGCTCAACGTATTTTCCAACTATACCAATTGTTGTTTCTTTTAAAGGATTTTCTAACTTATAAAGGAATTTTTTCCAAGAAGAAAGGTCTGGTTCTGAATTTAAAGGAGTATCTGTTTTCTTTAATACCTGTGTGTCTAAGCCCTCTTCTTGCATGTTCAGTGGAACTTGATATATTGTTGAAGCATCAATGCTTTCTATTACACATTCTTTATCAACATTGCAGAAAAGAGAAATCTTAGCACGAACGCTTTCTGTTAAATGATGTTCACAACGGCAAACAATGATGTCAGGTTGAACACCAATAGAAAGCATGCTTTTTACTGAGTTTTGTGTTGGCTTTGTTTTAAGTTCTCCTGCAGCTGCAAGATAAGGAACATAAGTAAGATGAATTACAAGAGCTTGTTTTCCGAATTCTCGTTTTAATTGACGTACGGCTTCAACAAAAGGCAAACTCTCAATATCTCCTACAACTCCACCAATTTCTGTTATAACAAAATCATATTTACCTGTATTACCTAAGATTTTTATTCTGTTTTTAATCTCATCTGTAATATGAGGTATAACTTGAACAGTAGAACCAAGGTATTCTCCTTTTCTTTCTTTGTCTATCACACTTTGATATATTCTTCCTGTAGTTACATTGTTAGCTTGTGAAGTACGAACATTAGTAAAACGTTCATAATGTCCAAGATCTAAATCTGTTTCTGCACCATCTTCTGTAACATAACATTCTCCATGTTCATAAGGATTGAGAGTTCCTGGATCAACATTAATATAAGGATCAAGTTTTTGATTTGTTACTGAAAAACCTCTTGATTTTAAAAGAAGAGCAAGAGAAGATGAAATAATGCCTTTCCCTAAAGAAGATGTAACTCCTCCTGTTACGAATATATATCTTGTGGTAAACATATGATAATAAGTTTTGTTCTAAATTAAAGTGCAAAGGTAAGATATTTTTTTTGTTTAAGAAAAGTAAAACGCCAAAAATTGCGTTGTTGATTTTTTTTGTAGGTAGTATTTTTTTTATACTTTTGTAAAAAATTTTAGAGATAGACAGATCAAATATGATATATAAGACTATAAAGTTCAAAGATAAAATTATAAACTTTAGAAAAGAGGGTAGAGGAGATAAGACTATAGTTCTTTTGCATGGATATATGAATAATTTGCTTGTTTGGGATAAAATTTTTCAAGCATATAAAGATAAAGATATTAATCTTGTAGCCATAGATTTAATAGGACACGGAGAAAGCGAAGTTGTTGAAGATGTTTCTTCTATGGAATTGCAGGCAGAAATGGTAAAGCAAGTTTTAGATGAACTTCATGTGAAAGACTGTGTGATGATTGGACATAGTATGGGAGGAATGGTAACATTATGTTTTGCAGAACAATATCCTAATTACTTGAAAGGCTTTTGTTTACTTCATTCTACAGCAAACGAAGATAATCCTAAAGGTAAAGAAAATAGAAAACGTGCTTGTAAAATTATTAATGAAAATAAATTAAAATTCATTGTTGATTTTATTCCTAATCTTTTTGCTGAAAAGAATGTAGAAAAGTATGCAGAAGAAATAAAAAGTCTTAAAGAATTAGCATCTTCAACAAAAAAGGAAGGAGTTATTGCTGCTCAAATGGGAATGATTGTAAGAAAGGATAGAAATTTTGTGTTGGAGCAAAGCCAAGTTCCTGTGTTATTTGTTATTGGAAGACACGATATAAGGGCAGACTTATCTGTTATGCTACCTCAAGCTTGTTTGCCAAAAAATAGCGAGGTTATGATATTAGATTGTGGTCATATGTCTTTTATGGAGGAAGAAAAAATAATAGAAGATAGATTTTTATCTTTTACTAATAGATGTTACTTGTAAGAAGCAAAATCTTATGTCTCATTTTTTTAAGATTAAGAAATAAAAAGATGTCTTTAGATTAGAAAACGCCGTTTTCTTTTATAATAAAGTAAGAAGTGGATTTAACAAAAGGAAACATATCAAAGAGTATATTCATTTTCTCAATACCAATTGTGCTCGGAAATCTTTTCCAACAGATGTATTCGTTGGTAAATAGTGCTTTTGTAGGTAATTTTTGTTCTATTGGAGAGTTGGCTGCTGTTGGTAGTGTTTATCCGGTTGTCTTTTTTATTACAAGTTTGATTCTTGGAATAGGAAATGGGGGAAGTGTTCTTGTTTCTCATTATTTTGGAGCAAGAGATTATAATAAACTGCCTCAAATTATCACGACTTTTTATTTGTTTTTCATCTTTTTAGGAGTGGTAATCTGTGGTTTGTCAATCATATTTGCTGATAATATATTTGCATTCTTTGATATGACACCACAAGTACATTATTACGCAAAAACATATTTTCAAATATATATGTTTGGTATGTTTTTTAGCGTTATATTTCACTCTGTTATATCAATATTAAGAGGTTTGGGAGATAGTACAACAGGTTTGTATTTTCTGATTCCCGCAAACATAATCAATGTTATTCTTTCTTATCTTTTTATAGTTGAATTTCATTGGGGGGTTGTAGGAAGTGCATGGGCAAGTTTTGTTTCGCAACTCTTATCTTTTGTAAGTATCGCTTTGTTTTACAGAAAACATATCAAGGAATTTAAAAAGATAGAGTTTAAACAAGGGCTTAGTATTCTTAAAGAAATTATTCATTTAGGACTTCCAACAGGTATTCAACAAAGTATTGTTTCTCTTACGCAGGTTTTACTTCTTTTTTTAGTTACAACTTTTTCAACAAATGCAATAGCAGGTTATTCTGCAGCTGTAAGAATAGAGAGTATTGCTTTACTTTTAGTTCTTAATATAACACAAAGTTTGACTTCTTTTGTGGGGACTAACTATGGAGCTAAACAATACGACAGATGTAGAAAAGGGTTAAAGTCTTCAATAAAAATAATCTCTTTGGTAGGATTAGTTACTTTGTTGGTTTTTGTTTGTTTTCCTAATACTTTGATGTCTTTATTTACATCAGACAGTGAAGTTATAAGAATAGGAAAAGAATATATAATTGTTGATGGAGTTTTTTGGGTTTTGTTTGGAACAATGATGTGTTTTACAGCTTACTATAGAGGTTTAGGCTATGCAAATATTACTATGGTGATTAGTTTTCTTACTCTTGTGCTTGTAAGATTTCCTTTGGCATGGTACTTATCAAGAACATCTCTTCAAACTCTTGGTATTTGGATTTCTGCTCCTGTTTCTTGGTTTTTGACAATTGTTATATATTGTTTGATTTACAAGAAAGCAAACACAAAAATTTTATTAAAGAACAAAAAAAGCGAAAAAAAATAACACGCATTATAAAAAAAAGTACTACTTTTGCAATCAATATGCAAGAGAATAAAAACATATTATTAGATAAACTAAGTAAGTATTATAGTTACTAAGGTGATTGAGGAAGTTTCCTTTATTCACCTTATTTTTTTTATAGAACAAAAAGGACAAATAAAATAAATAATTATGGTTAATCTTAAAAACAAAAATCTAATATCCATTACAGATTACACAAAAGAAGATTACTTAGCTGTTTTGGATTTGGCTGAAAAGTTTGAAAAGAATCCTAATCAGCCTGTTTTATCTGATAAAGTTGTAGGTTCTTTATTCTTTGAACCATCAACAAGAACTCGTCTTAGTTTTGAAACTGCAGCAAATCGTTTAGGTGCGAGAGTTATTGGTTTCTCTAATCCAACTGCAACATCTCTTCAAAAAGGAGAAAGTTTGCACGATACAATTATGATGGTATCATCTTATGTTGATATTATTGTTATGCGTCACCCAAGAGATGGTGCTTCTCGTTGGGCAAGTGAAGTTAGTCCTGTGCCAGTAATTAATGCAGGAGATGGAGCAAATCAACATCCTACACAATGTATGTTAGATTTGTATTCAATTAGAAAAACACAGGGAACCTTAGAAAATTTGCAAATAGCAATGGTTGGAGATTTAAAGTATGGACGAACTGTTCATTCTTTGGTTCAAGCAATGAGTAACTTTAAAGCTGAATTTCATTTTGTTTCTCCTGAATCTTTATCTATGCCAGATAATGTTAAGATGTACGCAACAAACGCTGGTTTAAAATATCACGAATATAGAAAGTTGGAAGACGTTATTCCTTTTGCAGATATTATCTATATGACAAGAATTCAAAAAGAGCGTTTCCCAGATGTATTGGAATATGAAAAAGTAAAGAATTCTTATATACTTGATGCAGCGGTTTTGGAAGGTTGTAAAGATAATATGAAAGTTTTACACCCACTTCCAAGAGTCAATGAGATTGCAATGAATGTTGATAAAACAAAATATGCTTACTATTTCCAACAAGCAAAGAATGGAATGTTTGTTCGTCAAGCTCTAATTGCATCAATTTTGGGTTATGCAGATAAAATTATTTAATCTTAAAGACTGATAAAGGCTTGAAATGTTAAATATTTAAAAAAGGATAAAAAAATGACAACAAATAATAAAGAACTTATAGTAAAAAAGATAGAGAACGGAACAGTAATAGATCATATTCCTGCTGACAAAGTTTTCTCTGTTGTAAGAATATTAGGATTAAATGCAATGAGTGATGAAATTCTAATAGGAACTAATCTTGAGAGTAAAAAATATGGAAGAAAAGGTATAATAAAAGCAACTAATAAATATTTTGCTCCAGAAGAATTAGATAAATTAGCTATCATTGCACCAACAGCAACTTTAATAACTATTAAGGATTATGCGGTTGTTGAAAAACGTAATCTTGAAATTCCAAAAGAAATTCATAAAATAGTTAAATGTATCAATCCAAATTGTATTACAAATGTTGAAGAAATGGATACTCATTTTACAGTTGTTAATACAGAACCTTTAACTATTCAATGTCGTTATTGCGAAAAGACAATGACAAACATAGAAATCAAAGAATAAACTTGTTTTATGAGAGATAGGTATATAAAAGAGAATAGATTATACGACATTATCTGCTCAGATTATAGACTATTGCAGGTTATTTCTCGCTTTTCACTTCCTCTTGGTTTTGGAGATAAAACCATAGAGGAAGTTTGCAAAGAGAATAACGTGGATTGTGAAACTTTTTTGGCAGTTATCAATTTCAGGAAAGAGGATGTTTTAAACAATACTTCTTCATATAGAGTATCAATAAAAACTCTTTGTACTTATTTGCGTAACGCTCATTCTTATTATATAGACTTTCTCTTACCATTCATAAGAAGAAAACTTATAGAAGCATTAGGTTTTTCTTCAAATAATGATATTTCTTTCTTGATTATCAAGTTTTATGATGAATATGTGGAAGAACTTAGACGACACATGGAAAGGGAGAACGAAGACGTATTTCCTTATGTAGATGGTTTATTACAGGGAAAGAAAATAAAAGAAGTTCTCTTAGAAATGTCTGTACTTCATCATTCTCCGTTAGAATTAAAACTTGCTGAACTTAAAAATATTATAATCAAATATTCTGATTCCAATAATGCGAACAATATGATGAATTCCGTATTGTATGATATCTTTCTTTTTGAGGAAGATTTGGCTATGCATTGTGAATTAGAAAGAAAGATATTCGTTCCAGAGATAAAGAAAATAGAAGAGAAGTTATCTAAGAGTGCCGTTATTCACGAGGAAAGCGAAGATGATTTTTCTACATCTTTAACTGATAGAGAAAAAGAAATAATTATTTGTGTTGTAAAAGGTTTGACTAATAAAGAAATAGCGGATAAGTTATTTATTTCTGTGAATACTGTTACTACACACAGAAGAAACATAGCTAAAAAACTTGACATTCATTCTCCGAGTGGTTTGACCATATATGCAATAGTTAATAATCTTGTAGATATAAAGGAAATAAAATTATAAGTAATTAAAATTACAAAGGACATCTAAGAAATTAGATGTCCTTTTCTGTAAACAACAATTTAATATTTAGAAAAACGACTAATCTTTTATTTTTTTCTCAAGTAATTCAAGGTCTTTTTTAAACGATTTATCAACATCCTTTATGTTAGCCACAACTTTGCAAGCATGAAGAACTGTTGCGTGGTCTTTTTTTCCACATTTTTGACCAATGGAAACCAAAGGTTCTTTTGTTAATTTACGAGAAAGATACATAGAAATGTGTCTTGCAGTTACAACATCAACTTTTCTACTCTTAGAAAGCATAGTTTCCACTGAGATATTAAAATAACCACAAACAACTTTTTGAATATATTCTATAGTTATTTCTCTTGAATTGCTCTTAACGAATCTATCAACTATTTGACGTGCTAAGTCTATTGTTATTTCCTGTTTTTGTAATGAAGATTGAGCAACAAGAGAAATTAAAGCTCCTTCTAATTCTCTAATAGATGTATTTACACTGTAAGCAAGATACTCTATAACGTCTTCTGGCATAGTTATGCCTCCTTCATTAAATAGTTTTTTCTTGATTATTTTTATTCTTGTATCTAAGTCTGGAACTTGTAACTCGGCGTTCAAACCCCATTTCAAACGGGAAAGGATTCTTTGTTCTAAACCCACGATTTCAGATGGAGCTTTGTCAGATGTAACTATAATTTGCTTACCTGCTTGATGCAGACCGTTGAATATTTGGAAGAAAATGTTTTGTACGCTCTCACGTTTCATAAATTGAATATCATCAATTATTAAAACGTCTATTGCCATTTGATAAAACTGTAGGAAATTATTAACAGTGCCGTGTTTTACGGCGTCTGCAAATTGTTGAAAGAACTGATCTGCACTTACATATAATACTGTTTTGTCAGGGTGTAAGCGTTTTGTCTCCAAACCTATCGCATGTGCAAGGTGGGTTTTTCCTAATCCAACATTAGAATAAATAAAGAAAGGATTGAAAGCTGTTTTTCCAGGATTTTGAGCAACTGCATATCCAGCACATCTTGCTAATTGATTACATTCTCCTTCAATAAAATTATCAAAACTATAATTTTCGTTTAATTGAGAATCTATATGAATTGGTTGTATTCCTGGTATAACAAAAGGATTAATAGCGTCATTATGATTATCTCTTTCAACAACCATAGGAACGCGTTTGGGAGGATTAACCGCTACGTCTTTATTGTTAGAAGGAAATGTTGGTTCATTATTTCCATCTAACTGAGCAGTGTAAAGTAGTCTTGCATTAGGCCCAATTACTTTTCTGACGGCAGCTCTGAGTATTTTAATAAAGTTAGCTTCAATCCATTCATAGAAAAAGACACTTGGTACTCTAATAGTTAAAGTATCCTCATTTAAAGATATTGCTTGCAAAGGTTTAAACCAAGTATTGAAAGCATCTTCACCAATATTATCTTTTATTATATTTAAGCATTTAGCCCAAACTTCCTGACAATTACTCTCTTTCATCTTTATTGTATTCTTAAAATGGCGTTTTTACCACAAATTTCAACGAATACAAAGATATATTAAAAAAAAATGCAAAAAAAAAAACAAAAAACTTGGAAGTTTAAAATATTTTTTATAAACAAAAACTTGATTTTATATTCAGACAACATATCGTAGAGTGAGAAAAAAAAATTATAAGTTTTGATTTTCTTGAATTTACAATTGCTAAATTTTCTTAATTTTTTCTAAAATTACCTCATACGACATTTTTTTTAAATATAAAAATATTTTGCTATTTTTTTTATAATTTTGAATATTTTGTTTTTAGTCTTATAATTTCATATGTGTCAAATACTTTTCAAATTTTAAGGTTAGAAATTTTAACAAATACCATCATTTTTTTTATTAACAAAGAAAAGTGAATAAATTTTTAAAATTATTTCCTTAAATGTAAAAAAAACAAATTTGCTATGCTAAAAAAAAGAGTTGATTTTAGAAAATTAAAAGTTGATCTTTATAGTAAAAAGAGTTGATTTTAAAATTTTAAAATCAACTCTTTTTTTTCAGTGTCTTCTACATTTGATAAGAGTAGGTGTTTTCACCATCTGTAATTATGAATGTGCCACTATCAGTGAACTTAACTACCTTTGGTTTCCAAGATAGAGATTTTAATTTTGTTTCTAAGTTGGTAGGTATATTTGAATAATAAACACCTCTTTCACAACAAAAGATTACACCTTTTTCTGATGTGCATGCAGAATAAATATATCCGTATTTATCTTTTGCGGCAATCATAGCATTATAGTCGTTTGTATTGCTTGCATAAAGGTGTTGATTTGTTATGATAATGAAATCTCCGTTGTTATTAACTGAAACTGAAATAATATCTTCTTGATTATTGTTGTATTCTTTCAGTTTGTCTAACATATCTTGCAGACTATGACAGAAATAACCATAAGAATCATAAACAAGACCATAGTATTCGCCATTGGAAGACATAAATATATCTTCAATCTTTGAGTTGTCTTTGTTTAAGCTCTTAATCTTGTCAGCAAGATTAGTTGGTATTCCTGTATATGCGTAACCATTACTTCCTCTGATAATAACCCCTTTACCATTAGTTGAAATAGCTCCTGTACGAAATCCTCCTTTTTCGCTTACATCATCTCTTAAATATTTTAAGCCTGTTGCATTATCACTATAAGAACGAGATGTACCATAAAAACCAAAAGAATTTGTAGGTGCAGGAGTCTCTTCTACAACCGCAGGTCGTATATATATGCTTTTACGATACAGTTCAATACCATAACTTGAAAAGATTTTCATCTGATAAGTACCATTTCTATATATATTTCCAGAGTTATTACCCCAACCAGGAATGGTTAATGTATTATAACTTCCTGTTTCTACTACAACATCTGTGGAGTAGGTATAACCAGAAGGAGAAGATGTTCCTGTTAATAAATCTCCATTAGGATCATAAATGGCAATATATAAAGAAGATTCCTTTTCTACATCTGCCAAACTATTATATTGTATTCGTGTGGCAAGATATTTTAAATCAGAATAAAGATTATCTCCAAATTCTATTTCTGTAACACCATTGACATCTGTGCTTCCGAAATCAATGTAGGTTATATCCATATAAGATTTCTTAGCCCATTCACTATCTTTATTTATAGGTTTATTAACAGGCTTTTTATTAGTGTCTGAAGGTTTTTTATTGGTGTCTGTCTGCTTTTTACAATTATTACATTTGTTAAGCCAAGTTGCAATATCGTTTGTTTGAGGTTTGTCTGGACAATTGTTGGCAGCATTAAACCATTTTTTTGCTTCTGCACATTTTCCTTGCTTAAATAAAGTTATACCTTTATCCCTATTCTTGGAATAACAACTAACTCTGTTCGCTTTTGGTGCAGTTCCTTGAGATAAAGCAAAAGTATAACAACATACAACCGCTAAGAAAATCAATAATATTCTTTTCATATTACGTCTTTTTTGATTTCTGTTAAATAATTAATATATAAATCAAGGTTTTTCATTATTGACCCATGCTTGAAAAAATTTTAACTTTATCAAGTTTTTCACTTCTTTCATTACTTAATTGTAGAGCAAGAGAATAATATTCTTTTGCATTTTCCTCATCGTGTAGATTGAAGTATTGGTTTTCCGCAGCTTTTATCCAAGAATCTGCTGCTTCTGCACATTTTTGTTCAAGAGATTGTTTTAAGTTCTTATACTCATTGCATTCTTCATACTTGTTTGCATATTGATCTTCTAACTTTTTAACCTCAAGAATTTGCTCTTTAGCTGCCAATAATGAGTTTGTGTTGCCTACATCTCCAGCTTCTATGGATACTTTGCACTCTGTTACAACCTTACGATAGTTTTTTATAATACCTCTTTTGGTTTGGAAAGATTTATATGTTGTAAATCCGATAGCACCTCCAGCAATGATAACAACAATAAGAATACCTATGATTATTTTAGGTAGATTAGATTTCTTTTTTTCTTCGTTTTTAGATTCAAAACTTTGATTATTGTTGTTGTTTTGATTGATATTAGGTGTTGTAGCAGGCTCTAATGGTTCGCCATTAAGTTTTCTTGTAGCCATTTTTGCTAAGTTTTCAGCCAAAGGTCTTTCCCAAGGTTCTTTACTTAGACATAATTGCATAACTTTGTTTAGATCTTTAGAAAAACCTTCAGGTAAATCTGGAATTTCTGCTCCAGAAAGCATCATACCTCCTCCTAATCCATTAAAAGGTAATTCTCCTGTGGCTAATTCATAGATAGATGCACCCAAAGACCAAATATCGCTTGCGTTAATCAGCATAACATCTTTTTGAAAACGCTCTGGTCCCATATAAGCAATTGAACCACTATTCTCAATTCTTCCAGATTGTTTTCTCATTGTTGAACGTACTTTATGAGAAATTCCAAAATCTGTTATAACAAAATCACCTTTTGGATTGATAAGTACGTTATCTGGTTTAATATCTTGGTGAATGATGTCATTTTTGTGAAGATAACTTAATCCAGCTGCAACATCATGTATAAACCTCCAAATTGTGTGTTCATCGGTATTGTTACACAATTTGTTTGCTGAA
>JBGUWU010000003.1:0-8809 GCA_045221575.1 Bacteroidales bacterium | reverse complement strand
CGAAAACGGATTCCTTGCAAATCAAACAGGTACTTACACAAGAGAAGTAGTTGAAAATGGTTGCACAAGTGTTTGGACACTTAACTTGACAGTTAATCCTGTTTATAGTCAAATTGTTAATGCTACAATCTGTGAGGGTGAATCATATGAATTCAATAATCAAACATACACTCAAGCAGGACAATATGTAGCAGAGTTGCAGTCAATCAATGGTTGTGATTCAATAGTAACTCTTAACCTAAACGTTACTCCATTGAATAACCAAACATTCAACGCTACAATCTGTGAAGGTGAAATCTATAACGAAAATGGATTCCTTGCAAATCAAACAGGAACATACACAAGAGAAGTTGTTGCTAATGGTTGTACAAGCATCTGGACATTGAACTTAACAGTTATTCCAGCTAACAACCAAACATTCAACGCTACAATCTGTCAAGGTGAAATCTATAACGAAAATGGATTTATGGCTAACCAAAGCGGTACTTACACAAGAGAAGTAGTTGAAAATGGTTGCACAAGTGTTTGGACACTTAACTTAACAGTTAATCCTGTTTATAGCCAAACTATTAATGCTACAATCTGTGAGGGTGAATCATATGAATTCAATAATCAAACATACACTCAAGCAGGACAATATGTAGCACAGTTGCAATCAATCACTGGTTGTGATTCAATAGTAACTCTTAACCTAAGCGTTACTCCATTGAATAACCAAACATTCAACGCTACAATCTGTGAAGGTGATATCTATAACGAAAATGGATTTATGGCTAACCAAAGCGGTACATACACAAGAGAAGTTGTTGCTAACGGTTGTACAAGTATTTGGACACTTAACTTAACAGTTAATCCACTTCAAACTGAAACAATCAATGAAACTGTTTGCTACGGTGAGACATTTACTTACAATGAACAAACTTATAGCCAAACAGGTACATACACAACAACAGTAGAAAATGATGGTGCATGCCCTACAGTTGTTACTATCAACCTAACAGTTACTCCACTTCAAACTGAGACAATCAATGAAACTGTTTGCTACGGTGAGACATTTACTTACAATGAACAAACTTATAGCCAAACAGGTACATACACAACAGTTGTTGAGGGAGAAGAAGGAGCATGCGATACTGAGGTTACTATCAATCTTGTAATTAGAGATGCTAATCCTGATATTGATGAACTTGTAGTACTTGATAATTCAGAACTTCCATACACATTTATGGAAAATGAATACAATGATTATGGTACTTACGTTGTAACTGTTCAAGATGAGAATGGTTGCGAACAAGTTTATAACCTAACTATTCAACATAATAGTGGTTTGAACGCCGTAGAAAGTATATACAACGTTACTCTTTATCCTAACCCAACAATGGACAATGCTACATTGAAAGTTGAAGGATTGAACGAAGAGGCTACAGTTGTTGTTACTGACCAAACAGGTAGAATGATTTCTTCTGAAAAATTGGCTCTTGGTCAAACAGAAATGACAATCAACGCTGCTTCATTGGCTGAAGGTGTTTACTATATCAGAATTATCACTAAGAACTCTACTCGTACAGAGAAGTTGATAAGAAGATAGAACTATTAATCATAAATTAAATTTTCAAGGAGCATACCCAAAAGGTATGTTCCTTTTTTTGTCGAGTTTTTTTGAAAATAAGAGTTTTATAAAAATTCTTCGCCAAATTTCTTTTTACAATAATTTTTTTATAAAAAGGTGTCAAAAATGTATCTATTTTTTAATTTTTACGTAAAAAATGTTTGAAAAAGAGGTGCAGTTATAATTTTTGTTGTAATTTTGCACTTGATTTGTGAAAAGAATACAATTAAATTTAATAATTAAAAGTAAAAAAAACGATGAAAAAATTAGTGATTACGCTTGCTCTTATGATCTTTGCAGGTTCTTTGTTTGCACAAGAAAGCAAGCCAAAATGGGCTCACGTTGAAACAAACCATTTCTGGGACAACTGGGAAATATCAGTTGATGCAGGATTACAATCAGTAATGGCTATTCCTAACGAAAAGAACGGTGTTAAAGTTAATCCAGAAGGAGCATTGGGTAAAGATTTTACTTTTGCTTTTGATGCTTACTTAACAAAGTGGATCACTCCAATAATTGGATTGAGAACTGCTTTCACAGGTTTTAACCTTACTGACTACTACACTGATGCAACAACAGGCGCTTCAGTAAAGAATGAAAACAGTTTCTTCGTTATTCACGAAGATTTTATGCTAAACCTTACAAATTGGATTTGTGGCTACAGAGCTGACAGATTCTTCAACGCTATTGCTTATGCAGGTATCGGTTATGCTCAATCAAGCTTGAAAGACGTTGATGAAGCTAATGAAGAATGGGCTGTTCCTATGGGTATTTTAACTACTTATCGTCTATGTGATGCTTGGGCTCTTAACTTAGAGTGGAAAAACATCCTTATACGTAATGAATTTACTAATGCTTCTAATGCAGCTGCTAAAATAGAGGTTGCAGACATCATGTCATTCACATTAGGTGTTACTTACAAATTCAAAAACAACACATCTGAAAGTTCAAACAGACCTCGTAGAGGATTCTCTGCTTACACTCCAATTGACGAATCTCAATGGGTTAAGAAAGCTGCTTATGATGAACTACAAAGAGAGTTGAACGATGCTAAAGGTGAAAACGATAGCTATCAAAAACAATTAGATAAATACAAAAAAGCTCTTGACGCTGAAACTAAGGCTAAGAACGATGCTTTAGCAAAAGCTGCTCAAGGAACTGGTATCGCTGTTAATGATGACGCTACATTATGTATCTTCTTCAACATTGGTAGTGCAGAAGTTTCAGACAGAAACGTTGAGAACATCAACTTCATGGCTAAACTTATAAATGCTAACAAAGGTAAGAAATACACTGTAACTGGCTACGCTGATAAAGAAACAGGTTCTGAAGCAAGAAACAACGTTCTTTCTCAACAAAGAGCTGAAGCTGTAAGAGACGCTTTGGTTAAAGCTGGTGTTAGCGAAGATCAAATCAGAGTTGATTACGTTGGTTGCAAAGTTCAACCATTTGAAGGCAAAGGTTATCTAAACCGTGTTGCTATCATCAACTAAGGTTCTGAATAGTTAATAAAATAGGTTGCCAAACAAGATTATTTGTTTGGCAATCTTTTTTTTGAAAATAAAATATTTTGCTATAAAAGTTTTTTTTTATAATTTTGCAAGTTCATTATGGATAGAGTGAAACTTAATGACATATTAGCAAAAAAGGAGAATATGGTAACGATGCAAGATTTGGTTATTCTTGGCAGACTTACCATGAGGTATCCTTATTGTAGTGTCTTTTGGGTTTTAGGAGCAAAATTTGCTGACCTGATAAACTCTTTTAATAAAGAAGAATGGTTGACAAAGGCTGCAACTTATACTTCAGATAGAGAGTATTTAAAAGAATATATATCCATAGCAAGAGAACATTTGCAAAGAGAACAACAGCAACAAAGGGAAAAGAGTGAAAAATCTTATGATATTATTTCTGAGATAGACTCTTACAAAGAAGAGAACCTTTCTTCTAACCCTACAAAAGAAGAACTTATCAATCGTTTCCTTAAAATAGAAAATCCAAAGGTTGCTAAGGAGGGATCTTCTGAAGAAAAAGACAATATAGACAAAGTTATTAGAAAGAGTGCTGCAGATGATTTTAAAGTTGTAACAGAAACTATGGCCAAAATCTATCTTAAACAGGGTAATAAAGAGAAGGCTATACAAATTTATCAGCAACTTATGACTTCTAATCCAAAAAAAAGTATTTACTTTGCAAATCAAATTGAGAAAATAAAAAATAGTTAAAAACCTTATAAAACTTATTAGATATGTTTATTTTAGTAACAGTATTGATTATGATTGCGGCTTTAGTGCTTGCTCTTATTGTTTTAGTTCAAAATGGAAAAGGTGGTGGATTAGCAGCCAATTTTGCTTCTCAAAATCAAGTTATGGGAGTAAGAAAGACTACTGACTTTTTGGAAAAAGCGACTTGGTTCTTAGCAGGTGCAATGATAGTATTTTGTTTGCTTTCTTCTGCTCTTATACCTAAAAACCATCAAGCAAACCATACTTTGAATAACAATAACGTTCCTTCTGTGCCTACTACAAACAGCAATAGCAATGCACAAGGTTCAAACACTGCACAACCAATAAATCAATAAACTTTAATACAAAGAAAAGAAATAAATTTAAGAGAACGAAGAGTTATTTTCGTTCTCTTTTTGTATTTAGAAAGATGGTAGAGTAGGGAATAGGTTGAAAGTGAATAATAATATTGCAAAAAAAACGTTACTATTACAACTAAATATAAATTCATTATGAATAAAAGAATATTTTTCATTTGTTTTATGTTTCTGTCTTTTATTTCTATAGGACAAAATGTAAAAGTTGTTTATGATTTCCGTACATATTATTCTTTGCAAGGTAATTATGCAGAGATAAATACTTCTATAGATGGCTTTAGCTTAAATATAGGAAAAAGTGAAAATGGTATGTTTATTAAGTCAGCAGAACTAACAACAATAATATGCGAAGTAAATACACCAGATTCTGCAATATATGTTGATAAAAGAATAATAAAATCTCCAGAAGTTAAAGACTCTAACCAAATAACTAATTCTTCTTTGTTGGATATGCAAAGGGTTTCTTTGGATAATGGAGAATATATTGTTTATTTTGAATTAAAAGATATGGCCTCATCAAACCAACCTCTGCAATATAAAGATGTAATCAAAATAAACTATCCGAAAGATAATGTTAGTATGTCTGATATTATGATTGCAGACACAATAAAAAACACTTCTGCAGAAAATATCTATACAAGAGGAAACAAAGATATTATTCCTAATGTCTTTAACACCCTTTCTCTTTCTCAAAATATACTTACTTATTATGTGGAAGTTTATAACGCCGACAAAACATTTGGAGAAGACTCTGTTTATGCTCTTGTTACTTCTTTGGAGAACATAACCACAGGAAAGAAGGTAGATAATATTCAAAACGTAAAAAGAATAAAAGCACAAGGAATTAGCACCTATATAGCACAATTAGATTTGTCTTCTTTGATAGAAGGTTCTTACTATTTGACTGTTGAGGTGCGTAATGGTAAAAACATATTATACGAATACAAACGTCTGCCTTTCTATAAAGAAAGTAAGATAAAGCCAGATATTTTCAATATGGAAATACCATCAAATTCTTTTGTTAATTTTATTGCTGATAGTGTCTTAGATGAAAATCTTTTGTGTCTTATTCCAATAGCTTCAGAGAATGAACGTTCTGCAATAGAAAAAACAGTTAAAGCAGGTACGCCCGAACAAAAACGTTACCTTGTGTATGAATTTTACAAACGTTTAGATAATAATTATCCTGAGAGTGCTTGGAAAGAATATGTGAACGCTATAGCTTATGTTAATTCTCATTATTCTACACAGATAAAGAAAGGTTACGATACTGATATGGGAAGAGTTTATCTTCTATATGGAGTTCCAGATAATATTATTGATGAAAAATTTGGTGGCTCTTCAGGTTTTAATAGAAGCGATGGCAACATAGATAGGATTAATAACCCTTATAGTACATGGGAAAAAGGAAAGGGAGTTGATTATTATCCTTATCAAATATGGGTTTATAATTCCACACCATACGGAGAGAGCAACAGAAAGTTCGTATTTTATGCAAAACAAGATAATCTTGCAGAATATTTTCTACTTCATTCCAATGCAAGAGGAGAAGTTCAAGATATATTTTGGGAAAATACCTTATCAAGAGGTTTCTTAGATCCCGGAGTTGAAGGTATGGCAGGCAGACAATTTCGTGTAGGACATGAATAGTAAGGTTGCAGTTGTTATACTCAATTGGAATGGAAGACAAAAAGGCTTAATAGAACAGTATTTGCCAAGCGTTGTAGAATATTCCAAGGAAGCTGAAGTCTTTGTTGCAGACAATGGTTCAGACGATGACTCTTTGGACTTTATTAAGTCAAACTTTCCAACGGTTAATATAATATCATTAGACAAAAACTACGGCTTCACAGGAGGATACAACAGAGCCTTAAATAAAATAGAAGCTGATTATTTTATTCTTCTTAATGATGATGTAGAGGTTACTCCTAATTGGATTGCTCCGTTGATAGAAAAAATGGAAGAAGACCAAAACGTTGCAGTATCTCAACCCAAACTGTTATCTTATAAAGATAAAGAACGTTTTGAGTATGCTGGTGCTGCTGGAGGCTATTTGGATTATTTAGGCTATCCTTTTTGTGCAGGAAGAGTATTTCTAAACTTAGAACAAGACAAAGGTCAATATGATAAGGAAAGAGAAATATTTTGGGCAACAGGAGCAGCGATGTTTGTTAAATCCAAAGTCTTTAAAGAATTAGGTGGTTTAGATGAAGATTTCTTTGCTCACATGGAAGAAATAGACTTTTGTTGGAGAGTAAAGAATGCTGGCTATAAAGTAATGTATTATCCGCAAAGTAAGGTATATCATTTTGGTGCTGCTACTCTGCAAACCAATAATCCAAGAAAAACTTTTCTGAACTTTAGAAATAATCTTTTACTCTTATATAAAAATCTACCAGAAAAAAAGATGTCTTCTGTTTTCTTTAAACGTAGATGTTTAGATTATTTGGCTGCTTTTGTTTTTCTTTTGCAGGGTAATAAAGGCGACTTTAAAGCAGTCTTCAATGCTCGCAGAGATTTCAAAAGGATAAAGCAACATTTTTACTCAAAAAGACAAAATAATATCTCTTCTTATCCTTCTCAAACATTAAAGAAGAGTTTAGTCTTGCAGTCGAAACTATTTCATAGAAATGCTTTCACTCAACTTGAAGACTATCTTTTTTGATTTTTTTGTTTGTATAAAGTAAAAAATATGTAACTTTGCAGACATTAAACATAAGGATTAAATATAATAACAATAAAAACTTTTAACAATGTATAATAATTTTCAAAAGTATCTGCAAAAAGAGATACAACAAATAAAAGATGACGGTCTTTACAAGAACGAACGTATTATTATAACTCCTCAAAGTGCTGCAATAAAAACACAAGGCGAAGGAGATGTATTGAACTTCTGTGCAAATAACTATCTTGGTTTAGCAGACAACAAAGAGTTGATTGAGGCTGCAAAACAAGCTATGGACACTCGTGGTTATGGAATGAGTAGTGTTCGTTTTATTTGTGGAACAGGCGATATTCACAAAGAATTGGAAAAGAAAATATCTGAATTCTTTGGAACAGAAGATACTATTCTTTATGCTGCTTGCTTTGATGCAAATGGTGGTGTTTTTGAACCTCTTTTCACTGAACAAGATGCAATAATATCTGATTCTCTTAATCATGCTTCTATTATTGACGGTGTTAGACTTTGTAAAGCAAAACGTTTCCGTTACAATAATGCAGATATGGCAGACTTGGAAGCAAAACTTATAGAAGCAAAAGATTGTAGATTTAAAGTTATAGCAACAGATGGCGTTTTCTCTATGGACGGAAACGTTGCTCCTGTTGATAAAATCTATGAGTTAGCTCAAAAGTATGATGCTCTTGTTATGGTTGATGAATCACACTCTGCAGGTGTTGTTGGTAAAACAGGTAGAGGAACAACTGAACAATATAATCTAAGAGGCAAAATAGAAATACTTACAGGAACACTTGGTAAAGCCTTTGGTGGTGCTGTTGGTGGATTTACTACAGGTAAGAAAGAAATCATTGAAATGTTAAGACAACGTTCTCGTCCTTACTTGTTCTCAAACTCTATTCCTCCTTCAGTTGCAGGAGCTGCAATAAAGATGTTTGAAATCATAACAAAAGATAATCATCTTCAAGATACTCTACACGACAACACTAATTACTTTGTTGAGAAGATGAAAGCAGCAGGTTTTGATATCAAGCCAACACAATCTGCTATCTGTGCTGTTATGCTTTACGATGCACCTCTTTCTCAAAAGTTCGCTGCAGCTTTAAGCAAAGAAGGAATATATGTAACAGGTTTCTATTATCCTGTTGTTCCTAAGGGACAAGCAAGAATACGTGTTCAAGTTTCTGCTGCTCATACAAAAGAACAACTTGACAAATGTGTTAATGCTTTTGTTAAAATAGGTAAAGAACTTGGTATATTAAAATAAAGTAAAACAGAAATTATTAAAGGTCGTAAAACTAACAATTTTACGGCCTTTTTTGTTTGAATGCGAAATCTTACTTAAATAACGCCGTTTTTGATTTCAGAAACGCAGTTTTCACACTATAAAAATGCCATTTTCGGAGCTAAAAACGCTGTTTCTATTTTTATAAACGCCGTTTTATTACACTGAAATCAAGAATTATTAACGTAGCATTTTGTTTCATTATAATATTACGAGGACATACCCCCAAAAACTCTCTCAATAAATTCTCTTTATTTGTTTGAAAAATATAAAAAAATAGTTTTTCTTATACATCTTGTAATCAAATAATTACTATTTAAATAAATATTTTTTGAAAAAAAACTCTCAAAACTTTTGGTCAGAAAATAAAAAGGTATTAATTTTGCACTCTCAAATTTCGGGGGGGCTCAGCGATGGGGCACCTGGAGAGAGAAGAGAGAAGATCATTGAAAAGATATAGACGAAATACAAACCTAAAGTAGCGTAAGGTTAGTTACGGTGAAGTAACGAAAAGAGAGGCGGGGCTATCAAGGATAGTCCGAAGTCAAGTTCCGAAGAAAAGAGTCAGCTGTTGTATAAAGAAAATTTACAATGGAGAGTTTGATCCTGGCTCAGGATGAACGCTAGCGGTAGGCA
>JBGUWU010000002.1:0-142465 GCA_045221575.1 Bacteroidales bacterium | reverse complement strand
ACTGTGCCAACTTTAGCATAAGGTGGTTTAGCATTATCCTCATTGCAATTCAAACAAGAAGAAGACAGAACTGTAACTTTATCTTGTAAATTTTTAGGAATATAATTTTTCCACTGAGTTAATTGACTACCTCCTGTAAGATAGCAATATGTTCCGACACAAATTTTAACTGTAACCATAATGTTGTTTGTTTTTAATTGTTCTTAATACTTTCTATATATAACGTTATTTTTTATTTAATATTCTAAATAAACTCTAAATTTATTGTTTTTAGGAGTTTATTTTCTATTAAACGTTTTATTCGCTTCATAACATTACGTCTTATTTCCAACTCCACAGGTAGAGAAGGGTCTTGGTGAGCAACATTTATCTTAGTTCCGACAAGAATATCTATAATATCTGCGTCCATAACATATTTCAAGATATTCCAAGCAGGATTATCTTCTGGCAAATCGTTAAACTTATTTTCTTCTAACAACTTACTTAACGCTCCAAGTGTAATAATACCTTCCGTAACCAAATCAATGCCATCAATATGTGATTCAGGAGGTAAGCCAGAAGCTATCTTATCTAAATCCATATCAACCTCTATATCTTTATGCAGTTCCCTCGCTATGATTTGAGAAGTTGTTCCTCCGCAGACAATCTTCTTACCATCATACGAAGAAATAACTTCTGCTAAATACTTGTCTTTTTCTTCACTGAAAGGAGGACCAGAACAAATAAGCAACTTTCTTGGCTCACGCACATAAATACTTATACAAGAAATATCATCTTTGGATTTGAAATTATCATTCATTTCTGCTTTTCTAACAATTCGCCTTGCTAATTCTCTTGCAGAAATATTATTATTTTTTTTCAAAAGTTCTTCTATAAATGCTTCTACTCCATCGTCCCAACCAAAAGGCATATCCATCTTTCCCATACCACTTTGAGAAACACCATCAGAATAAACTACAAGTCTATCGCCTTTTTTTAATGAAAGTTCAGATAGTTTTAATATTCTCTCGTATGTATTGATTTCTGCGTTTTCATTAATTTTATAGGTTTGAGGATTAAGATGTTCAACCTTACCATTCCTTATCAAAAGCAAAGGAGGAGTATCAAATTCAGCAATTTTGGTTTCTCCATTTTGATCTATATCTATGATGGTAAATGTTGCGTACGATATATTTCTTTTACTATCTACAGGAAGAGTGTCCATTATTGTACGAGCTGTACGCATAATAGGTTCTCTTTTGATTGAAAAGTTCATAGCCATAGAGGCTGTCATTGTACTTAAGACATTTGCTTTTATTCCACTACCTAATCCATCTGACAAAACAGCAATACAACGCTCTTGATTTGCTATCTTATGTAATAAGACAGTATCTCCACAAGCAAAATTACCGTTTTTGTTTATCTGGAAACAACCAGCTTCTACAAATATATTCTCTGCCATAGTACTAATGCTTTATGGTTATAGTATATCTTCGGAAGAATGTCTCTCTGCTTGGTCTTGGCTATGAGATTCTATGATAGAATTAAGCATACTCTCAGTATAAGAAGCATTTTCTCCAAGTAAGAACGCTATCTGTTGAACAATCTTCATATTTTGTTTGATTACTTCTTGTGTTCTTGTAAGTACAATATCTTTTCTTACTTCTGGAGCATGCATATTTTCTATTATTCCACATACTTGTTGATGATCTTGAACAGAAAAAATGCTTAAACGGTAATAGTTTTCATCTTCTCTGATGTCTAACTCAATTAAATCCTTGCAAGTATCCAAAACATTGGAAAAATAGTTGTGGAAAGATAAAGCTTTAGTTATATCTACACCCGAAAGACCTGGCTTTAATTCATACAACTCTTCCATATCTCCACCAAGAGTTGAAGCAAACTTTTCATTTGCTTGAACTATTTTTAAGTTAGCATCAACAATAACTACTCCTTGAGGCATTTTCTTTAGAAGTATGTTTGTTTTATCTCTCGCCACTTTTCTCATATAAGAAACACACATATCGTTTTCAGCCAAACCATCTAAGAGTGCAGTAGCAAAAGCTTTACAATTATCATAACCGCAACCTCCGCAATTTAGATAATCGCTATCGCTTATTTTATTAACTCTTTTTAGGATTTGAACAATATCTTTTTGTGTATATTCTTTCTTTTCAAATGATTCTATGTTAGAAAAATCTGTAACAATATCTGTTTGGAATAGTTCTTTATATTTTTCGTTGTCTTCGCAAGAAGTAGTGTTATCAAAGACTTGAGTTCGTTTAACCAACGAAGATGTTTTCTTTATAGTAGCAGGCCCCATTACACAACCACCAGCACAACCTAAAATTTCAATGAAGTATTTTTTGTTCTTATCAAATCTTTCTACATCATTCAAAACAGACATCACATTCTTAACCCCTGAAACAGTAAGAAGTTCACTATCTTTTGAAGTTAGTTGGCAATGATTTGAAATATTACCAAGTTCTTTATCCATCATACAAGAAAGCATTCCGCCATCAGTTGGATAAAGATTACCTATACCCGCTTTCATTGGAATAAATTTATCTGAAGCACTTGGCTTTTGAAACTCTAAATCAACGCCTAAAACTTCAAAAACTTCACCTATTTCTCTAAACGTTAGAACATAATCTAATTTATTGTCTTTTAGTTGTAGTTCTGTCTTCTTCGCAATGCAAGGTCCAACAAAACATATCTTATAATCAGGATAAACTTTTCTTAAGAAAGTAGCATGTGCTTCTACTGGAGAAGCAATAGGAGAAATATTGTCTGAATACTTAGGATAGTATTTCCTAATAAGTTGTACTGTCGTAGGGCAACAAGAAGAGAAATATACCCCATTAGGTTTTTGTTCTAACCATTGATTTGCTCGTTGTGCAACAAGCTCTGCTCCTAATGCTGTTTCACTAACACCGACAAAGCCAGCCTCTTTAAAAGCAGCAATCAAAGAGCTTTGTTCTACATCACAGAACTCACTAAGATAACTTGGTGCCAAAGAAACAATAATTTTTTCTTTACCTTTTAATGCTCTAACTATTGTTTCCACATCGCTTCTAACCTTCTTAGCATTAGAAGGACAAATCTCAACACATTTACCACACCAAATACATTTCTCTGTAACTATACTTGCAGAGTTATCCTCAAATTTTATGGCTTTGACTTCACAAACCTTAATACATTTGTAACAATCTTGACAATTGTTCTTTTCTGTATAGATTGGGTACTCCTTGTTATTCATAACAAATTATTATTTAAAGGTTTTATCCAATATTTCTGCTAATTTAATCTTATCTACACCTTTATAGACTTTGTTATTAATTGTTACAATAGGACCTTCTCCGCATAAACCACTACAAAGTTGTCCTGTAAATTTAACATCGGCGTTTAAATTATTTTCTTTTAGGTATTCTTGTATAATTTTTAGATTTACATTATTACCATGAGCAAAACAAGAACTACCTAAGCATATAGTTATGTTTGTTTTTCCAGCCATATAATTTAAGATTTATTTTTTTTGAATAAGAAACAAGAAATACCTTGTCTTTATCTATTTATAAGATTTAATATTTCGTCTATTTGAATATCTTTCCCTAAGATATTACCTTCTTTATCAACAAGTATATTACTTGGAAGAGATTTAATGTTATAAAGTTTTACAACAGCAGAGTTCCAACGTTTAAGGTCTGAAAGATTTTCCCATTTATTTATTCCGTCAGTTTTTATAGCCTCTTGCCAAGCATATTTGTTGTCATCTAAAGAAACAGAAAGGACATTGAAGTTTCTGTTTTTAATAGATTTATATAATTTTAAATACTCTATGTTTTTTCTTCTGGAATTATTATCCCAAGAAGCCCAAAAAGAAATAAGAGTATAATTACTATTCTTGATATAAGAATAAAGAGAAACCATATCTCCTTTTTCATTTTCTAAAGAGAAATCTTTTATTTTTGTCTTCTGGTATTCTGTTACACTATTATCATTTTCCGATAATTGTTCTTTTAGTAAAGCATATTGAAACATTGTTGTCGCTTCACCTTTAAGAGAATTGATAGCCTTTTGCATATCATTATCAGACATATAAGGATAGAGATAATTACTAAGAATAAATGGTGAATATATACTTGATGGATTTAATAACACGTAATTAGATAAACATTGCATTGTATTTTTTTCTCTGTTACAATTATTAGCTATGCGAGAAAACTCATCTTGA
This sequence comes from Bacteroidales bacterium, assembly GCA_045221575.1. GTDB lineage: Bacteria > Bacteroidota > Bacteroidia > Bacteroidales > P3 > Scybalousia_A. The sequence goes on along the minus strand of JBGUWU010000002.1, from coordinate 138,252 downwards.
GAAGGAGAACCTTCAACACTGATATCATCAATAGCTTTTCTTTTTCCACTTATTTTTATATTGTCGTTACCCATAAAGAAAGAAATATCCCCGTCTTTAACAGGTAAATTAATCATAGCCATGCAGACTCTATCCACTTTGCCTGTGAAATAGAAATCACCATTATTTATTCTGCTTTCAAAAACTTCTTTCTCGCCGTCTTTCTTTAAAAGAGTAAGTTTGATAACACCTTCCTTTATACCTTCAATATTACCACTTATGTTGTAGGATTCATTATCTAATAGTTCAAACAACTTATTAGACAACTCTTCCTTATGTATATTTCTTGCAATTATCCTTCCTGTGTTATCAACAAGAACATTATCCGGTAAAGACTTTATCATATAATCCTTAACAGGTTGAGATTGCCACATTTGAAAATCACAAACATTTGTCCAAGTAATATTATTATCTTTTATTACGTTTTTCCAAAGAGTTTTGTTGTTATCTAAACTAACTGCATAAATATCAAAACCCTTGTTCTTATATCTTTCGTAAATAACCTTTTCGTCTTGCAGTTGTTCTATGTAATCATTTGACCAAGTAGCCCAAAAGTCTATCAATACATAATTTTTACTTCTAATAAAAGAGCTAAGATTTACTCTTTTGTTATTTACGTCATTCAAAACAATCTCTGGAGCTTTCTTTCCCTGAGATATTTTCTCTAAAGATTTATCTCTATTCCTTAAATGTTTGTAATAATAACCAGAAGTAGCCTTTCCTTTTAAGGTGTTAAGGTGTTTATCCATTTCATCAAAAGACCAATAATAAGAAAGATAGCTTGCTATAATATCACAAGTAAATATATCTTCTGGATTATTTACTACCCAATTTTCCAAACGAGCAAGATAAACATCATAATCTTCATTTCCTTGTGGTTCTACAATAGAATACCAACGAAGAGTTTCTTCTGCATTCTTGAATTTAGGTTTGTCTGTCTTTTTACTTATCTCCATAATCATTTGCAGAGATGGCTCTAGATAAAGTCTATATTGCTTCTTACCATTTATCGTAAGTAAAGCAGGCATGGTTTCTGTTGCATAACCTCTAAAAACAAACTTACCTTTATCATCTAATACTGTAGAATCTAATCTTTCATTACCATCTGGTAAGTAAACTCTTAAAGTAGCATAACCTGAACCTTTTGTTACTTGTCCATTAATGGTATAACCTTTACTTGTCATCACATATTGCTGTGAATAACCCACAAAAGCAAGTAAAGTAAATATGACTGCAAAAACTATTTTTTTCATAATAAATATGATGTTTATCTAAAAATTTCCCTTTTTATTTCTCTGTTTGTATCCCTTTCCTTAATAGACTCTCGTTTGTCGTATGAGTGTTTTCCTTTTGCAAGAGCTATCTTCAGTTTACACCAACCTCTCTCATCTATATATAATAAGGTAGGCACAATGGTATAACCCTTGTCCTTGCTTTTTGCTTCAAGTTTCCTAAGCTCTTTTCTATTTAAGAGCAGTTTTCTATCTCTCTTGGCTTCAAACTTACCAAAAGAAGAAAATCTATACTCTGCAATGTGCATCTGCATAACCCATAACTCACCATTAATAAAACTACAATAAGCATCGTTTAAGTTTGCTTTACCTGCACGTATACTCTTTATTTCACTACCACAAAGAACGATACCTGCATTGTATTCTTGCATGAGAAAGTAAAGAAACGATGCCTTTTTGTTCTTAATCTCTACAATATGTTTTTCTGTCTCTTGCTTCATTATATGCAAATACTTAATCTTGTAGTCTTAATGAGTTTTATTAAAAAAAGTTTGTAGCCCCTGGGGGAATCGAACCCTCATTTAAAGTTTAGGAAACTTCCGTTCTATCCGTTGAACTAAGAGGCCATCGCTTGAAAGACAAAGGTTTTTATTTATTTTGTCTTTCAAACTCTATTTTAATGTACGTTTTACCTCTATTTCATCGTATCCTTCAACAATATCCCCTACTTTAATATCATTGAATTTGTCTATATTTAAACCGCAATCTTGTCCCATAACAACTTCTTTTACTTCGTCTTTGAAACGTTTTAAGGAAGCAAGTACGCCACTATAAACAACGATACCATCTCTAATCAAACGAACTTTAGTATTTTTATTAATCTTACCTTCTGTACAATAACAACCGGCAATAGTTCCAACCTTAGAGATTTTAAATGTTTCTCTAACTTCAAGGTTACATACTATCTTTTCTTTTATCTCTGGAGAAAGCATACCTTCTATAGCATCTTTCAATTCATTGATTGCATCGTAGATAATAGAATACAAACGAATATCTATTTGTTCTTGCTCTGCAAGTTTTCTTGCTCCTTGAGAAGGTCTTACTTGGAAACCAATGATAATAGCATTAGAAGCAGTAGCAAGTAATACGTCAGATTCTGTTATTTGTCCTACCGATTTATGAATGACATTAACTTGAACTTCTGGTGTAGAAAGCTTTAATAGAGAATCTGCTAATGCCTCAACAGAACCATCAACGTCGGCTTTAAGAATAATATTCAATTCTTTGAAATCTCCAATAGCTATTCTTCGTCCTATTTCATCAAGAGTAATATGTTTTTGAGTACGAAGGCCTTGTTCTCTTTGAAGTTGCATACGTTTAGATGCAAGGTCTTTAGCTTCTTTTTCTGTTGGAACAACATTGAAAGTATCTCCTGCTTGCGGAGCACCATTCAAACCCAATAACAAGACAGGAGCAGAAGGACCTGCAGATGTTACAAGTTGATTCCTTTCATTATACATTGCTTTAACTCTACCAAAACAAGAACCTGCAAGAACAATATCTGTTTGATGTATTGTTCCGTCTTGTACTAATATCTTAGCAATATATCCTCTACCTTTATCCAGCGATGATTCTATAACAGTTCCTTTAGCTCTCTTATGAGGATTACCCTTTAGTTCCAACATATCTGATTCCAAAAGAACTTTTTCTAACAATTGTTCTACATTTGTTCCTTTCTTAGCTGATATTTCTTGAGATTGTATTTTTCCTCCCCAATCTTCAACCAAAAGGTTCATATTAGCTAACTCTCCTTTTATTCTTTCAGGATCTGCACCTGGTTTATCTATCTTATTAAGAGCAAAAACAATAGGTACTCCTGCTGCTTGAGCATGATTAATAGCCTCAACTGTTTGTGGCATTATTTTATCATCACAAGCGACAACAATAATAGCAATGTCTGTCATCTTTGCACCTCTTGCACGCATAGCTGTAAATGCTTCGTGTCCTGGAGTATCAAGGAAAGTTATTTTTCTTCCAGTGTGAGGCAAGACAACCTCATAAGCTCCAATATGTTGAGTAATACCTCCTGCTTCACCAGCAATAACATTTGTCTTTCTAATATAATCTAATAAAGATGTTTTACCATGATCAACATGTCCCATTACAGTAACAATAGGAGAACGAGGTTCAAGATCTTCTTCTCTATCTTGTTCTTCTTCGCTATTTAAAGTTTCAACAACCTCTGCTCCAACAAACTCTACTTGAAAACCAAATTCGTCTGCTATAAGTTGTAAAGCTTCAGCATCTAAGCGTTGGTTGATAGAAACAAACATACCTAACTGCATACAAGAAGCAATAATCTTGGTAACAGGCACATTCATCATTGTAGCTAATTCATTAGCAGTAACGAACTCTGTTACCTTAAGAACTTTTTTCTCTTCCTCTATTTGTTGTAATTCTTCTTGATGATGTTGAGATATTAATTGTCGTTTTTCTCTACGGTGTTTTGAAGTCTTACTCTTACCCATAGGAGATAATCTTGCAAGAGTTTCTTTGATTTGCTTCTCTATCTCCTCTGTATTTATCTCTTTAACTTTCTTTTTTTCTTTTTTATTTTTCTTCTTATCTTTCTTAGCTTTAATCTCTTGTTCAACAGTTTTAGCATCCTTATTGACAGGGTTTGCAGCATTAGTCTTAATACGCTTACGTTTCTTCTTTGAATCAGACTCTTCCCTATCTTTCTTATTTTTATCTTTTTTAGGTTCTGAGTGTTGGAATTGACTCAAATCTACCTTTTCTCCTGTAAGAATAGGTCCAGTAAGTTTCACATATTGAGTTTCAATGAAATTTTCTTTCTTTGGTTCAACTTTAGGCTTTTCAACTTTTTCAACCTTTTCATCTTTATTAAATTCTTCTACTTGTTGCTTTTCTGTTGAAATTACCTCAGATACTTCTTTTTTCTTCTTCTTTTTCTTGTCTTTCTTTTCTTTTAATTCAGTAGGCTCTTTAACTTGTTCCGCAGATTTTTTTTGCTTTTTTCTTTCTTTTTCTTCTTTCTTTTTCTCAGCAGCAGTCTTTTTATCAGGTTTAATCTTTGTATTTAAAGAAGATAAGTCTATTTTACCAAGTATGTTAATAGTTTGTCCATCTTTTCCTACAATAGTTTCTTTATCTTCCTCATTTATTGCTGGCGCAGAATTTCCCTTGCTAACAACTTGGTCAACTTTAGATTCTTTTACAACTTTTTCTTTTGCTGACTTTTTTTCTTGTTTAACAACAGGCTTTGTTTTCTTTGTTTTTTCGTCATGAAAGTCTATTGTATGCGATTTAACAATGACATCGCCAGCATTTGTAGTAATTTCTTCATGAATAGGTACAACCTCTTCGCGAAGTGTTTCTTCTGCAACAATGTCTTTTTCAGCCTTTTTGTTTATGCTTATCTGTAGACTGTCGGCTTTTTCTTTCTTTTCCTTTTCTCCTTGGAATGCACCGACAAGCAATTCATACGCTTCAGAATCTATCTTTGTTGTAGGTCTATTTTCTATAATCTTACCTTTCTTGGCAAGGAACTCAACAATAGTCTCTGTGCCAATGTTAAACTCTGTTGCTGCTTGTTTTAATCTTATAGACTTTTTTTCTGCTGACATATCTGCTGTTTTTTATTTTCTTTTTATTCTTTCTTAATCTGTGCCTTAAAAATCAAGTTTTCAATATTTTTAACGCCGTTTTAGTCTTATAAAACTTTGTTTTTAGTCTTCATCTTCATTTTGTCTTGGTTGCAATGATTCATCTTCAAACTCTGCACTCAAGATATTGAATACATTTTCTACTGTTTCTTGTTCAAGATCTGCTCTTTCTGCGACATCTTCTTTTGAAAGTGCAAGCACATCTTTAGCTGTATCACAACCTATAGACTTCAAGGCCTCTATAATCCATAATTCTATTTCATCAGAAAATTCTTGTAAATCAACATCATCTTCGTATTCCATATCACTATCTCTATAGACGTCAATTTCATAACCTGTTAATTTGCTTGCAAGTCTGATGTTATAGCCACCTTTACCTATTGCTAAAGAAACTTGGTCAGGTTTCATAAACACATCTGCTTTCTTTGTGTCCTCGTGAATTGTTACAGAAATTACTTGAGCAGGTGATAATGCACGTGCAACGTATAATTCTGCATTTGTAGTGTAATTAATTACATCAATATTTTCGTTTCTCAACTCTCTAACTATACCGTGAATTCTTGATCCCTTCATTCCTACACAAGCACCAACAGGATCTATTCTATCATCATAACTTTCTACGGCAATTTTTGCTCTTTCTCCTGGCTGACGGACTGCATTTTTTATAGTTATTAGTCCATCAAATATTTCTGGTACTTCGTTTTCAAACAATCTTTCTAAGAATATTGGAGAAACTCTTGAAAGAACAATATTTGGAATACCATTCTTCATTTCAACTTTCAGAACTATACCCTTAACAGCATCTCCTTTTCTGAAAAAATCGCCAGGTATTTGTTCTTGCTTAGGTAGGGTTAGTTCAATACCATCTTCATCAATAACCATTATCTCTTTCTTCCAAACTTGATAAACCTCACAAACGATGATATTTCCAACTTTTTCTTTATACTTATTGTATATTCTTGCACGATCATATTCTTGTACTTTGCCAATAAGATTTTGTCTAATACTTAAAATATCTCTTCTTCCAAAATCAGCAAAACGTATTTCCTCACTTAATTCTTCTCCAACTTCAAAGTCAGGTTCAATTTTTATCGCTTCAGAGTAAGGAACTTGAGTACTTGCATCAGTAACTTGTCCATCTTCTACAATGGTACGATTTCGCCATATTTCTAAATCGCCCTTATCAACATTAACAATAATGTCTATATTTTTATCAGTGCCATACTTTTTGGCCAACAGACCTCTAAGAACATCTTCTAATATTCTCATCAGAGTTTCGGTGTCTATACCTTTATACTCTTTAAATTCTGCAAATGAATCAATTAAACTAAGTTTTTCCATTATATAATTTGTGTATTTATTTCTTATTAAAATTAATTACTACTTTTGCTTTTTCTATATTTTTAAAGAAAAATAATTTACCATCCTTATCTTTTTTAGTTGTTAGGATAACTCCATTTTCATCAACTTTTGCAAGAGTTCCGTTAAATTTCTCTCCTTCTTTATCGACAAGTTCTATAGTTTGACCTACGTTTTTATCAAATTGTCTTTTCATTGTAAAATACTCTTCTAAGCCAAAAGACATTACCGTTAGTTCAAAATCTTCTTTATCTCTATCTAAATGCTTATCAATAAAGCGAGACAATTCAATACAATCTTCAACTTTAACGCCATTATCACCATCAATGCTTACCTCAATAACATTATTCTTACTCACTTTAACTTGAACGAGAAAAATATCCTCTCTTTGCAAAGATTGAATAGCCTCATTGGTTAATTTTTCTACTATCTTTTTGTCAATCATAAATAAATCCCTCTTATAACAAAAAAAGCCCTTAAAGTCTGAAAGACCTTAAAGACTAATTAAAGTCTTAATAAGTTTTGCAAAATTACACAATATTTTTAAATAAACAATAAAAATTATAAAAAAAAGTATATTTTTGCAAAAAAAATTAATAAAACACAAATGATAGATACAATTTTAAACAGATGTAGTGTTAGAAAATTCACTGAACAGAACATCACTCAAGAAAACATAACAACCTTACTTAAAGCAGGTTTCTCTGCTCCTTGTTCCCACGATAGCAGATGTTGGCACTTTTTAGTTTTAGATGATAAGAAAATAATGACTTTTTTAGGTCAAAATCTTATATATGCACATATGCTTCAATATGCAAACAAAGCTATTTTAGTGTGTGCAGAAAGAGAAAAAGCTCCTTTATGCTGGTCTTTAGATTGTTCAGCAGCAAGTGAGAATATTCTTTTAGCAGCTGAAAGTTTGGGTATTGGTGCTTGTTGGACTGCGGTTTATCCTTACAAGGATAGAGAAGAAATTGTTAGAAAATATATTTCTGATATTCCACAAGATATAGAAATTTTATGTATTATTCCTTTAGGTTATCCTGCTAAAGAAAAATATATAAAAGACAAATATGATCCCAATAAGATACATTATAATAAGTGGTAATAGAAACGATTTTATTTTTATTTTTATATTAAATCAACTTAAATTAGCATTTATTTCGTTTTATTAATTACCTTTTTTACTTTTATCTCATAAATTAAAGTAGCATTCGCCTTTACTTTTTCACCATTATCATCTAAATAAAATGCGAGATTATCAGGAACAATAACTCTTGCAGCTGAACCTTCAGTTAAATGTTTTACTGCATAAATTAAACCGTAAACAACTCTTGTATCTCCAGAAACATTAAAAGTCAAAGTATTACTATCTTTTTTCTGTTTATTACTAAATGTTGTTTGTTGTGTATTTGTCTCTGTCTTATTAAAATCATCTGCACAACTCCCATTAATATAATATGATTTATAAATTATTGTAACAATGTCATTTTCATTAATTATATTCCCTACACCTTTATGTGTTTCCTCTATATATATACCATTCATCTCTTTCATATTCCATGAACGTCTTGAGATAAAAGCTTGTATCCTTTGCTTTTCCTTATCTGATATTATCTTATTAGCAGAAGCAAAAGATTTATCCAATTGTTTATTTTTCTCATCTATAGCACTTTGATAAGGATTTCTACCTTTGGCATACTCTTCTGTCTCGCTTTGTTTTGAACAAGCATTGCAAGTAATAATTAAGACTATGGTAGCTATAAATAAAATCCTATTATTTATCATATTAATGTATGATTATTTACTTATGAAATCTAAATTATATATTTGCTTAGTAAGAGTTTTTACGACATTATCAAGGCTTTCATAACTCTTTCCTCCAGAAGCCATAACATGACCTCCTCCATTCCAATATTTACGAGCAAAAACATCTACATTTATTGAAGCATCCTTACTACGAAAAGATATTCTTATTTTATCTTCTCTTTCTGTTAACATAGCACAAAAATCAACCTCTTCCAACTTCAAGCAATAATTTACTACACCTTCTAAATCTCCTATCTTATAATTAAAATCTTTTAATTCTTTTTTTGATAAATAGATAAATGCAGCTCTTTGTTTTGGAAAGATTTTTATTTTATGAGAAATAGCATAACCTAAAAGTTTAAGTCTATCAAATGAATATGTATCAAATATTTTTTGATGAAGTTTAGAGGCTTTTATTCCACTCTTTAAAACATAATACAATACAGAATAAACCTCTGGATTATCACTTGAATAAGCAACCGAACCCGTATCCGTTATTATGCCTAAATATAAAGCAGTAGATATTTCTTTTGAAAGAACTTTTTGTTTAGTTAATCTACTTAATATATTATACACCACTTCACTTGAAGAACTACTTTCTGGATAAGAAAAACTTAAATCATATTTATCTGGCTTTACATGATGATCTATTAATATCTTTTTAGCCATACTATCATTAAGTACTCGCTCTAAACTTTCACCACTGCGGGCATTATTATTCATATCTAATATAAGAAATAAATCAGAGTCTAATAAAATTTGTTTTACTTGTTTAAATGTACGTTCAGCTATAAAATAATTCACATTTTCAAGTGCAAATTCTATATTCTTCGGAAAAGGATTAGGAACAATAAATGTTGCTTGCTTACCAAGACTTTTTACATAATGATACATTGCAACTCCACTTCCAATAGCATCTCCATCTGGATTATAATGAGTTATGATACTTATTTTTTCAGATTTTTTTAGTAAATCGTCTAATGCTGTTATATCCTTAATTCTGAATCTCATTGACAGTTCTTTTCTTTATTTTTTTGCAAAATTACATATTTTTTAACAACTACTCCCCACAATTATTAAAAAATATATTAACTTCGCATTCCAAAAAGTTATTACAATACAAACAAAAAAAACTTCATATAATATGAAAAGGTTATTTACAAGCATTTTTTTACTTGTTCTGTCCCTAAATATAATGGCTCAACAATCTATTATCACAAAACAAAAAGGTAGGGATAAATACGTTAAGCATCAACTTGAGAACATGAGTTTGAAAGAAATGGTTGGTCAATTAATAATGATTGATTCCTATGCAAAAGACGATAGCAATTATTACAAAAATATTATTTATCAAATAGATAGCAACTTTGTTGGAGGTGTATGTTTCTTTAAAGGAACTCAGAAAGAACTTGTCAAACTTAATAAAATATATGACCAACATAGTAAAATACCTTTACTTATTGCAATTGACGGAGAATGGGGAATGAATATGCGATTAACCGATGCTGAAACATTTCCTGTAGCTATGACTTTAGGGGCTTTACCTAAAAGCAAATACCATTTGGTTAAGGATATGGCTGAAGTTATGGCTGAACAATGTAAGAGTATGGGAATACATATTAACTTTGCGCCTGTTGTTGATGTTAATATTAATCCAAATAATCCTGTAATAAATATGAGGAGTTTTGGACAAGACAAGTATAAAGTTAGCCTTTTAGCACGAGAATATGTTAAAGGATTACAAGACAATGGAATAATGGCTGTCATCAAGCATTTCCCAGGACATGGAGATACAGAAATAGACTCACATAAAGCAACACCATCTATTACTCATACAAAGAATTTTATAGACAGTATAGATACATATCCTTTTCGTTACAATATAAACAAAGGTGCTTGGGGAGTAATGGTTGGACATCTGCAAGTAAATGCTTTAAGTTCTGATTCTTTAAAACCTGCATCAATCAACAAAGACATAATAAACAACTACCTTGTAAAAACTTTAAATTTCAATGGCTTAGTAATCACCGACGCTATGAATATGAAAGGTTTAACCAATCTTTATGGCGATGGTGAAGCAGAAGTTTTGGCAGTTTTAAGTGGTGTAGATATAATACTTATGCCTGAAAACACAGACAAAGCCATCAATGCTATACTCAAAGCAGTAGAACAAGGTAGAATATCCAAAGAGTTAATAAAAGAAAAGTGTAAAAAGATACTACAATGGAAATTTGATTTAGGATTATATAAAAATCGCGGTAAATATTCTGTTCCAAGTGATGAAATAAATAAAAAAGTAAAACATTTAAATACTTTATTTGCGGAAAACACTTTAACACTTATTGGTAACATAGAAAATTATTTACCACAAAAAAGTAATGAATCAGATACTATTAACCTTATTCTTATAGGTAACGCAGGTTACGATACCTTAATAAATAACTTATCCAACAACTATCCTATTAAGCCTATATTTGTTTCTTCAAAAATGAAAAACAAAGAAATAGATTCACTTGTCGCTTCTTTACCTGCTAATTCAAAGTTAATTACTGCAATAGGTGGTGCAAGATTCTCTAATTCCAAAGCAAAATACGGAATAGCAGACAATACATTACATACACTTCATTCAATATCTAATACATTCAAAGATAACAATGTATTGCTTATGTTCTGTAATCCATACGTGTTTAAATTAATAGATACTACTATCAAGTGTAAAGCTTTTGTCGTTGCTTATGAAAATAACTCTTACACTCAAAAAGCGGTAGCAAAAGCTTTATCTAACAATAACTTTGTTGGTTCTCTTCCTGTAAAAGTTCAACGTGCAACTATCAATATGGAAGAAGAAATAACCGATGAAGACAAATTCTATATGGATAACAACATAAGTATTTCTATCGCGCAACAGATTGACGAAATTGCGTTGAAAGGAATAAAAGAAAAAGCTTATCCAGGTTGTCAAATATTGATTGCAAAAAATGGTAAGATAGTATATAATAAGTGTTTCGGTTACTATACATACGATAATAAAAAGGAAGTTAATAGCAACACATTGTATGACGTTGCTTCTCTTACCAAGGTTATGGCTACCACATTAGCTGTTATGAAGTTATACGAAGAAAACAAGATAAATCTCAATGAAAAGATTTCTCATTACATTCCTGAACTCAAAAAGTTAGACGCTGGTGAACTAACAGTAAAAGAATTACTCAGTCATTATACCATACTACCTGCTGTATATCCTTTCCAAAATAAAAAACTAAAAGGTAAAGATATACACAAAGCTATTTTAAAAGAGTTTAAAAACATAAAAACCAACACAAAAAAGTATGTATATTCCGATCTCAACTTCCTTTTACTTCAATACATGGTTGAAAATGTAACCAATGAAGCTTTAGATGAATACTTACAAAAAGAATTTTATGCTCCTTTACAACTCAACAACACTACATTTAATCCTTTACTCAATGGTGTTTCTTTGGATAATATAGCACCAACAGAATATGACAACATTACTCGTAAGGAATTAATTCATGGTACAGTTCATGATCCATTAGCATATGTTAATAATGGAGTATGTGGCAATGCTGGTTTATTCTCTACTACTGAAGACTTGTTTAAAATTTGTCAGATGTTATTAAATAAAGGTACATTTAATAATAAACGTTTTCTTAAAGAAAGCACTGTAAATACTTTCAACAAACGTTATTATGCTGATTTAGGAATCCGTAGAGCATTAGGATTTGACAAACCATTAATAAATGGCAACTCACCTCACTGTTCACAATACGCTTCTCAATCTTCATTTGGACATAGCGGATTCACAGGAACTTACCTTTGGATAGACCCACAGAACAATACAATTGTTATATTCCTTTCTAATCGTGTATATCCTTCAGCAACACCTAATAAATTAGCACAAATGAATATCCGCACCGATATTAACGATTTAGTTTACAAACTATTTAAAAATTAATTCGCTAACCTGGTATTAAATTAACACTATAATTAAATATATTTATCATCTTGAATAATAAAATAATTTTTGCGAACGAAATATTTTTCCTATAAGAGAAATTAGTATTTCGTTCGCAAAAAAAAAGAGTTTCTTAAGAAATAAAAACATCAAATCTTAAAGAAAAAAGATCAACTCTTTTACTACGAAAATCAACTCTTTTAATACAAAAATCAACTCTTTTTTAATTAAATCTTGATGTTTTTTTTCCCATAATCAAAATAAAAAAAAATATTACACTTTTTAATTCAAAATTAAAAATACGTTACTGATTTTTAATTACTAATTATTGATTACTAATTTCTGGTCAATGTATATTAGTATTTTTTTTTATAAAAATTACCATTATTTTGAAAAAAGTATTAATTTTGCAAGCTATATGAAACAGAGGACTATAAAAAATATCGTAGAAATTGAGGGTAAAGGCTTGCATACTGGGGAATTATGTAAAGTTAAATTAGTTCCTAATGTTGCAGACAGCGGTATTGTATTCAAAGTCAATAAAAATGGTATCGAAACTCTTATTCCTGCTTGCGCTAAGTTTATTGGTGATACCTCTCGTAATACAACTATTGAAAAAGACGGTGTAAAAGTCTGTACTATAGAACATTTAATGGCTACTCTTAGAGCTTTTGAGATAGATAACATCATCGTAGAAACCAATTGTGAGGAAGTTCCTATCTTAGATGGTTCTGCTAAGTATTGGGTTGAACTTATAAAAAAGGCAGAAGTTGTTGAGCAAGAAGCAGAAAAGAGAATCTTTAAAATAAAAACACCATTACATTACATATCTAAAGACGGACAAACTGAGTACTGGGCTTTGCCAAGTGATGAGTTTAAAGTTGATTGTACAATAGATTTTTCTTCTTCATTAATCGGCACACAGTTAGCAGAATTGAAGTCTTTAAACGATTTTGAAAGTGATTTTTGTGTTTGTAGAACCTTTGTATTTTTGAGTGAGATACTTCCTTTGGTAGAAAACAATCTCATAAAAGGTGGTGATTTGAGCAATGCTATCATCTTTGTTGATAAGATATTAGAAAGAGATTTACAAGAAAAAATAGCTAAATTCTTTGATAAAGATATTAATGAAATAAAGGTTGAAAGAGGTGTTCTTAACAACCTTAAACTGAACTTTGATAATGAGCCTGCAAGACATAAACTTATGGATTTCATAGGTGATATTTCACTTGTGGGTAACGTTTTAGGACACTTTATTATCAAACGTCCAGGACATACTAATAATAAAATTTTTGCACAAAAGCTAATGGAAACAATGGATAACAGAGACAGTATACCTGTATACGACCCAAATAAAGAACCTGTGTTTGACGTTATGGACATAAGACAACGTCTTCCTCATAGATTTCCTATGTTATTGGTTGATAAAATAATAGAAAAAGGTGAAGACTATGTTGTAGGTTTAAAAAACGTTACAGCTAACGAGGATTTCTTTAACGGACACTTCCCTGAAGAACCCGTTATGCCCGGCGTGTTAATAGTAGAAGCACTTGGTCAAACCGGTGGTTTATTCGTATTGAAAGACGCAAAAGAAGGAGAAAAATTCAATACCTATTTTATGAAGTTTGAGGAAGTTAAGTTCCGTCATAAAGTTGTACCTGGAGATACTTTATTAATGAAAATATCTCTTATGGAGCCTATTCGAAGAGGTATTGTAAAAATGAAAGGTGTTGCTTATGTAGGCAATACAGTTTGCGTTGAAGCAATACTTATGGCAATGGTAACAAAAGCATAAAACATAATGAATTACGTAAGTGAAAAAGCTAAAATTGGAAAAAATGTCCAAATAGAACCGTTTGCAGTTATTTATGATGACGTTGTTATCGGAGATAATTGTTATATTGGTGCTAATGTGGTTATTTTTCCGGGTGCGAGAATAGGAAACAATTGTAAGATATTTCCTGGTGCAAGCATAGCAGCCATTCCACAAGATTTAAAATTTGACAACGAATATACAACTGTTGAAATTGGCAATAATAATACTATCAGAGAATTTGTCACAATAAATAGAGGCACTGCTGCAAGTGGCAAAACAGTTGTTGGAGATAATAATCTTATAATGGCGTATGTACATATTGCTCACGATTGTGTAGTTGGTAATAATTGTGTTTTAGCTAATAATACTACTCTAGCTGGACATATAACAATAGAAGATTATGTTATTACGGGTGGTATGAGTGCTATTCATCAGTTTGTTCATATTGGACAACATGCTATTCTTGCAGGTGGTTCATTGGTAGATAAAGATATACCACCATACGTGAAGGTTGGAAAATTTCCTGCTTCTTATTGCGGAATAAACTCTGTTGGTTTGCACCGTAGAGGTTTTTCTCAAGAAGATATAAATGAAATTCAAGCAATATATAAGATTGTTTTCCAAAGCGGTTTGATGTATTCTAAAGCATTAGAGGAAGTTAAATCCCTAAAACAAACAAAATACACAAACATTATAGCCACATTTATGGAAAAAGCTGACAGAGGCTTAATTAAAGGCTATGTTTCAAATTAATAAGACAATAAACATTAAACATATAACTTTAAAATAAATAAAATCATGAATAGATTACAAGGAAAAGTAGCCGTTATTACGGGTGGAACAAGTGGTATAGGTAAAGCCACTGCTATTCGTTTTGCTCAAGAAGGAGCAGATGTTATCGTATGGGCAAGAAATCCTCAAAAAGGAGAAGCTTTTGTTCAAGAAGCAAAACAAATGGGCTATAACCTTACTTTTATGCCTGTTGACGTAAGCAATTTTGCTAATGTTGAACAAGCTGCTAATAAAGTAAAAGAGTTAAAAGGTGGTTGCGATATTCTTATCAATGATGCAGGTATCACAAATGACTCTACTTTGAAGAAAATGACTCCAGAAATTTGGCAAAGCGTTATAGATATTAACCTTACTGGTACTTTCAATTGCGTTAAGTGTATATCACCTATGATGTTAGAAAAAGGCTGGGGAAGAATTGTTAATGTTTCTTCTGTTGTCGGTTTGTACGGAAACTTTGGTCAAACAAACTATGTTGCAACTAAGGCTGGTATTATTGGTATGACTAAGACATTAGGTAGAGAACTTGGAAGAAAAGGTGTAACTGTTAATGCTGTTGCTCCTGGCTTTATCGCTACTGATATGGTCGCTAAAATGCCTCAAGAAGTATTAGACGGAATGATTGCTAAAGTACCTGTAGGTCGTCTTGGAACACCTGAAGATATTGCTGCAATGTTTGTATTTCTTGCAAGTGAAGAAAGTGCCTATGTAAATGGAGCAACATTCTCAGTTGATGGTGGAATGACCGTTTAAAAAGAAAAAACAAAATTATATCTTAATACAAATTATATCAACACTGCACCGAGCTGTGAAGCAGAGTGTGAGCTCCTATGCTCGTTTTAAACTAAAAATCACTATTTATTTCGTACGACATTGTTCTTTTCTTAGAACTGTGTTGTACTTATATATATATATATATATATAGTATGCAAAAACACAAAACAACATGTATTGAAATCAACTGGTATTTTAATGCTATTTTAAACAATCAAAACACATTTTAAGAAAAATAAAACGTTACCTCCGAATTCATTATCATTGCAAAATAAAAGAAAAACCTCTGTAGTTATCTACAAAGGTTTCACCATAAAAGGTGTCAGAAATGAAATAATTAAAAGTTTTATTTACGTTTTTCTACACTTGATAGAAAATTTACTTTGTTTATTTTTTGCGTTTTTCCGTTCTTTCAAGAGATTGATTATAACGCCATTGTTCAATATTTGCTTCATGACCAGAAAGAAGAACATCAGGAACTTTCCAACCTTTATATTCAGCAGGACGAGTATAAACAGGAGGTGCAATTAAACCATCTTGAAACGAATCACTCAAAGCACTTTGCTCATCATTCAACACTCCAGGTATCAATCTTACTACACTATCTGCGATAACTCCTGCCGCAAGTTCTCCTCCGCTAAGCACATATTCTCCTATACTTATTTCTCGCGTTATCAAGTGTTGTCTAATACGTTCATCTATCCCTTTATAATGCCCACAAAGTATACAAATATTTTCTTTCAACGATAGTTCATTAGCAAGATCTTGTGTTAACATCTCACCATCAGGAGCTGTGTAGATAATCTCGTCATAGTTTGTTTTTTTCTTCAACTCTGTAAGGCAATTATCTACCGGTTCTATTTGAATAACCATACCAGCCCCACCACCAAAAGCATAGTCATCTACCCTTTTGTGTTTATCCAAAGAATAATCTCTAAGATTATGAAGATTAACCTCTAACAAACCTTTATTAATGGCTCGCTTTAGTATTGACTCTTCAAAAAATCCCTTAAGCATATTAGGAAACAAAGTAATAATGTCTATCTTCATAACTTTACCTAATACGTTTTTTTCAAAAAAAAGTTACTCCTTATAACCTTAATCTTTAAAAATTTTGTACTTTTGCAAACAATATTAAACAGCTAAGTTATGAATTATAAAAAAATAAAAACAATAGTTTTATTTGTGTTGATTTGTTTATCTTTTCAAGTTAATGCTCAAGTGAAAGATTATAAAAATCTACCTGACTTTGACAATAAAGACTATCAACAACACACGAGTTACATGGTTAAACCTTTTGCATTAGTTGGTCAGACACTTTACTTACAAGAAATTAATGATGAATTAATCAACTATTTTTATGTTGGTTCTATTGGTAAGAATTTAAAAAGCGACAAGTCTAAAACAAGATTCTATCAACTAACTCGCATGTCTAAAGAAAAGATGCAATCTCTTAAAGGTAAATGGTTTATTGTTGTTGATTACGTTGCAGATCAGTTTGCTTACAACAAGATTGCTGAAGCTGTAAGAGAAATGAGAGATTTTTCCAAAATGCGTCATCCTTTTATGAAATTAGTTATTGGAAATACTTCAGACACAATCTTCTATGAATATCAAAATTACTATAACCAATATCATTTTCCTTTCACTCCTATGTCTTATTACAACCATGCAAAGAATGAATATCCACACGAGACATACGCTTTTGAAGACTTAAATCTTATAACTTACGATACTAATGCAAATTATGCTATAGTTCCAGATCAACTTATAGGTCAAAAACTTATTTTACCTGAGGTTACAGATGCTACTTTAGAAAGATTATACAATGGTAAACGTTTGTATAACTATCCTGATGACAGTAAAAAATATTCTTTTACCGAGTATCCTTTATCTAAAGGAAAAAGTTTAAAAGACAAAGTTTTCGTAGTTAAAGATATAGCATTTGATGCTGAAAATTTAACTAATGTTTATCTAAAACTTGTTCAACCAAATTCAAGAGATACTATCTATTACAAATACCCTACTAAGCACGAAAGACACTTATTTTCTTTTGTTATAGAAAGTTTTCACAAAAAAATACGTCAAACCTACAAAGACAGAGAATTTACGGTTAGAGGTGACAAATATCCTCTTACTGTTATAGATATTAGAAGAAAACGCCCTTTAACTCTTCATCAAGGCGATGTTTTTCATTGTTTAGATGTTGTGGTTAAAGATGGCAAATATCAACTTCTAATGCGTACAGAAAAAGGCAGGAAGTTTTATATGCCAGAAGATTATGCTTTAGGAGATATGCTTTCTTTCAATAAATACCTTTCTACTGAAAAAATAGAAAAGTATAGAGATACATATCCAACATATTATAAGGCAATACTTCAAAAAGAACTTATAAAAGGCATGTCAATGGATATGGTTGAGCAGAGTTGGGGCAAACCGGAAAGAAGTGTTAAAACTAACTTTGATGGTAGCGACCAACAATGGTTTTATATGGGAAATATCTATATCATCTTTAAGAACAATGTTCTTCATCGTGTAGCAATGATTCCAAAAGAGATGAGATAGAATCCAACATAGAGAGCCTGTGTTTTAAAAAATTATTATGAAAGAAGAAGATAAAGAAATATTAGACTTAGTTAATCGCTACGAAAAAATGCTATCTTCCAACGAAAAAGAATGGTTTGATTCAATGGAGTTGGCTGATATTATTGACTACTACGAAGATAACGAACAAGACGACAAATTAGAAGAGGCAACTATAAGAGCATATAAAAGATTTCCTGATGATGAAGATATAGTTGTTAGAATGGCTAACCTATACCTTAATAAAGAGGAATACAAACGAGCAGAAAATCTTATAAAGGACTACATAAAAAAACACCCTTCCGAAGAACTTAGAGGTTTGCTTGCTGGAGTATATGTAGAATCTGGTACTCATTTAAGAAAAGCAGAACAAATACTTAAAGAACTTCTTTTAGAAGATAGCGAACTTAATCCTTATTATTCATATCTTCTTGCACGGATATATGTGGAGAAGTCTAAGTTTGTTGAAGCCGAGAAGTTGCTTAGAAATGTGGTAAAAAACCATTACGACGATTGGTCTTTAATAATGAATTATGTTAAATGCGTTGAAGACAAACAAGTTACTAATATTGTAATTAGAACAATAAGAAGCATAGTCAATAAAAATCCATTTGAAGACAAAGTTTGGGTTGCTTTAGCTTTTGCTTACTATGAATCATATCATATTGACAAAGCTTTAGAGGCTATAAATTATGCTATAGCCATTGACTCTGAGGATGAAACACGTCATGCTCTAAAAGCTAATATCGTAGTTGCATTAGGAAAAGACGACGAATATATACAAGAATCTCTTTTAGCAGCTGAATACGCTTCAGATAAATACACTTATTACGAAAGCATTGGAAAAGCATACTTAAATAAAAAAGACTATAAGAATGCTTCCACTTATTATAAAAAAGCTTTAGAACACGAACAGTTAGGTATAGAACTACCTGAATCTAACCTTGGTTTAGTTGAGTGTTACCTTATGATGAACCAAATAACTATGGCTAATAAACAACTTGACAAAGCCATAGCAATGGAATATCCTGCTTCTTACTATCTTGGCTTTGCAGAAAGAATAAGTGCTTTGGGCTTTGCATATATCAGCGAAGACATATTCTCTGAATTAACTAATAGCGATGATATCCTAATTTCTATGCTTGCCACTGTTTCTCTTGCATATATAAAAGCTGAAACAGAAAGACTATTAGAAGGAATAAAACTTTTGGAAGATGCAATAAAAGAATTTAGCGATATAGATTCATTGTATTATGCTTTGCTTGACTTATCTTGCAGAGATAGTAAGTATGTAGCCTATACAAAGAAAGCATTACAGTATCTTATTGCACAAAAAGGTTATAGCAAAAATATAAGAGATAATTTTCCTTCTTTACTTAAAAATGGAAACTATCTTAGATGTTTAAAGGAATTGATAAATGAATAAATTAGCTGTTATTTTTATTAGTTTAATATCTTTGCTTGCTTCTTATAATATAAAAGCAGAGAATCTAACTACACAAGATACAACCGAAAAAGTCAGCACCATAGGTCAAGTTATTGCGTGGTATAACGATAATTTAAACTATGGTTCTATTACTCTTTTGATGGCGATAGAAAGTTCATTTATTCCATTTCCTTCTGAGGTTATTATACCTCCTGCTGCTTACAAATCATTAGAAGAAGATAGCAACTTGAATATCTTTCTTGTTGTTTTATTTGGTACTCTTGGTGCTTTAATAGGAGCATTAATCAATTATCTGCTTGCTATGTGGCTCGGAAGACCAATTATCTATAAGTTTGCAGAGTCAAAACTTGGCCGTTTGTGCTTATTGAGTAAAGAAAAAGTTGAGAATGCAGAGAACTATTTTATTAAACATGGCAAGGCTTCAACTTTTGTTGGAAGACTTGTACCTGCTGTACGTCAATTAATTTCTATTCCTGCTGGCTTAGCAAAGATGAGACTGCATATTTTTTTGCTTTTCACTTTTTTCGGCGCTGGTATTTGGAATATTGTCTTGGCATTTTTAGGCTATTTAGCAAAAGGTCAAGAGGATATGATAGCAAAATATAGTAGCGAATTGTCTTACGTTTTATTAGGCATAGGTGTTTTGTTTGTTGCATACTTGATTTACAATGGCTTTAAGAAGAAAACGAACAAAAAACAATAGATGATACAACAATCATTATTCGGTCTTATTGGGTATCCTCTCTCTCATTCTTTTTCTCAAAGATATTTCACTCAAAAGTTTAATGCTCTTGGCTTAAATAATTGTTACTATAAGTTGTTTGAATTGAAAAATGAGAGTGAGATACTTGGTCTTTTGCAACAAGAACCTAATCTTTGCGGCTTAAATGTTACTTTTCCATTCAAGCAAAGCATAATTCCTTATCTTGATGACATAGACTCCATTGCTAAGGAGATTAACGCTGTCAATACTATCAAAATCAAAGGTAACAAACTCTTAGGATTCAACACTGATTATTTAGGTTTTAAGCAATCTTTAGAAGAAAGCACTAACGTAAAAAAAATCAATAAAGCAGTGATTTTAGGCTCTGGAGGTGCTTGTCAGAGTGTCGCTTATGTGCTTAGAAATTTAAATATACCTTATCTTATTGTTTCTCGTAGCAAAGAAGATCTTTCAAAAAATATAATATCTTACAATACTCTGAATTCAATGGATTACAATGATTTTTCTCTTATAGTAAATGCTACTCCTTGTGGAATGAGTGGTAAAACAGAAAATTCCATACCTGATATTGATATATCAAAAATAAATTCAAGTCATATAGTTTTTGACCTTATTTATAATCCCTCTCCTACTCTATTTCTTTCTCTTACAAACAAAAACAGAGCCACAACAATAAACGGCCTGCAGATGTTATACTCACAAGCAGAACATTCTTGGCAAATTTGGAACTCCTAATCTTGCAAATAAACAAATTTATTTAATTTTTTAGGTATTGAAAGTACTCTTCTATAAGTTTTTGTGCAATAATATAAGCTGAAACCTTATTATCTAATATATCATCTTTGGCTATGTCAAGTTTAGTTTTGGCTACATCACTATCATAAAACCTATCCAATAACGTTTGTGAAATACTTTCAGAAAGAATTTTTAAATTTTGAGTATTTCTGTTCTTGTAGAAATATCCACTCTTCTTCGTCATTTCCACGTAGTCTAAGACATTCTGCCAAATATCATCTATTCCCATTTTAGAATAAGCTGAGCAAGTAAATACTTTTGGTTGCCAACCACTCTCTTGAGGTGGAAAAAGATGAAGAGCATTTCTATAGTTTATTGCAGCAAGTTCCGAACGTTCTTTTTCCTTGCCTTCAGCCTTGTTAATGGCTATTGCATCTGCCATTTCCATGATACCTCGTTTTATCCCTTGAAGTTCATCACCTGCATTCGCCAATTGCAATAACAAAAAGAAATCTACCATAGAATGAGCTAAAACTTCACTTTGACCCACTCCAACCGTTTCTATTATAACTACATCAAAGCCTGCTGCTTCACAAAGAATAATTATCTCTCTAGTTTTTCTTGCTACTCCTCCAAGGCTACCTGCAGACGGAGAAGGACGGATAAAGGCATTAGGGTCAGAAGAAAGCAATTCCATACGTGTTTTATCACCAAGAATACTTCCTCCGCTTCTCTCACTGCTTGGATCTATTGCAAGAACAGCAACTTTATGACCTTCAGAAGTAAGTTTCTTTCCTAACACTTCAATAACAGAACTCTTACCAACACCGGGAACTCCTGTTATTCCTAACCTTATACTATTGCCAGAATATTTTAAACACTTTTCTATCACCTCTTGAGCGGTACTTTGGTGTTTATATAAGCTACTCTCAACAAGTGTTATTGCTCTTGCTAAAATAGTACGATTTCCACTTAAGATTCCTTCTACATAATCATTAACAGACAAGGCTTTAACCTTCTTTATATGTTTAGAAAGGTCATTATTAACGTCTTGCCTTTTATCTGTACCTTGGCTAACTTTAAGTGCAGAGTTAGGATTATTTTTATCTATTATTTGATCGTACATATATGTTTATTTTCTAAAGAACAAGCCAGAGTTTGCCTGTGCTGTTGGCATAATAACCAAATCATTAATATTAACATGTTCAGGTAACATTGCACAATAAGTTATTGTATCTGCTATATCTTCACCTGTTAATGGAGTAAAGCCTTTGTACGTTGCATCATTCTTTTCTTTATCTCCTTTAAATCTAACCATAGAAAATTCTGTCTCAACTGCACCTGGACAAATATTAGTTACCTTTATATTATATTGAAGACAATCTATACGCATACCCTTACTGATAGCATCAACAGCATGTTTTACCGCACAATACACACTTCCTCCTGCATATACTTCTTTCCCTGCTATAGAACAAATATTTATAACATGACCTTTCTCTCTTTTACACATCCAAGGTAAAACAATACGAGAAACATAAAGTAATCCTTTTACATCGGTATCTATCATTTGTTCCCAATCGCTTAATAGAGAACTTTGAATAGGGTCTTTGCCTGCTGCTAAGCCTGCATTATTCACTAATATATCTATTGCTCTCCATTCAGGTTCAAGGCTATTAAGATATTTTTCTACTTGTTCATTATCTCTAACATCAAAATTAAGTGTTTTAACCTTGATATTATACTTATCTGTCAATTCTTTAGCCAATGAAATCAATCTCTCGTTTCTTCTACCTGTTATTATAAGGTCTATATTATTTTGTGCAAACTTTACTGCTGTTGCTTTTCCTATACCAGAAGTTGCTCCTGTGATAAGTGCTATTCTTTTCATCTCTATTACTATTTATATGGTTCTTAATTAATCTTGTTGCAAAGATAGTATTTTTTTTTATTGTAATAAATTTTGAATGGAATAATTATAGTTCTAACACAAACTACAATGAGAAGAACTATGGTATTTTGTCGTATTTGCTTAATAAGAGTATTTTCTTTAATACACTTCCAATTTTCTTATAAAAAAGAATGCTGTTTTTTTTATATTTCAAAGAAGAAAAACCTCAAAAACTTCAAGTATTTTGTTTGTTGCATTAGATATTTTTAGTATTTTTGCAACGTTAAAAACTAATAAACATAATGTTATATACAACACTAAACGAAAAGCAAAAACAAGAATTTTACACTAATCTTTGTGAGTTTATAACTCCAGAAAGAAAGGCTCTTTTAGAAAAAAATATTATCAATAGAACTAATTGGTTTATTCCTGTTATAGAAAATATACATAAAGAGCAGAACGCATCTGCTGTTCTTAGAACTTGTGATTGTTTAGGTTTGCAAGATGTTATGGTGGTTGAGAACAATAATACGTTTTCGGTTACCGATGATATTTCGTTAGGAGCTAACAAATGGTTAAATATAAAGAAATACAATTCTTTTAAAAACAACACTAAGCAATGTTTTGACGATTTAAGAGCAGAAGGCTACAAGATTATTGCAACAATGCCCTATAAGAACGACATTAACTTGCAAGATATGGATATAAATCAAAAAACGGCTATAGTTTTTGGCAGTGAAGTAGATGGTATAAGTAAAGAAGCCATAGAAAATGCTGACTGTTTTATGAAAATACCTATGTATGGCTTTACTGAAAGTTTTAACATCAGTGTTTCTGCAGCTATTACTCTTCACTATTTAACAGATAAGCTTAGAAACTCCTCAATAGATTGGCATCTAAGTCAAAAAGCTCAACTTGATATGCTTATAAATTGGACTTTATCAAGCATAAAACACAACGAAAGAATAGAAAAGGAAATATTAAAAAGAATGAACGTTTTATAATAAATTAGAATAAAAAATACCTTATAGATTATGACAAAAGAGAAAAATAATTCATTAATCCCGATGATAAGCGTAACAGTTTTGTTTTTTATGTGGGGATTTATCACTTCATTAAACGATGTGCTTATTCCTTTCTTAAAGAATGTGTATTCGCTTTCTCACTTCCAAGCCAACATAGTTCAGTTCGCCTTTTTCGGAGCATACTTTGTAGGTGCTTTCATTTTCTTTCTTTTTGCATTGAAAGGCAAAGACCCTATTACAAAGATAGGCTACAAAAACACACTCATCATTGGCTTAATCATAGCTGCTGTTGCTTGTTTTTTATTTGCCATGACAGCTAAAAATAATTTATCTTTCTCTACTTTCTTATTGACATTGTTTCTTTTAGGTATAGGTTTAACTTTCTTACAGATTGCTGCAAATCCTTTTGTTTCCATTATTGGAGATAGAGATACAGCTTCATCACGACTAAACCTTACTCAAGCATTCAACTCTTTAGGAACTACATTAGGACCAGCGCTTGGAGGTTATTTTGTATTTAAACACTTTGCTAAGAATGCTTCTGGCACTGATGCTGTGTTTATTCCTTATCTATTCCTTGCTTGCTTATTAATAGCTTTAACAATATTTATCTATACTTCTAAAATCTCTTACACAGAGAAAGCCGAGGAAATCACAACCAAACAAAAAAGTATTTTCCGCAAGCCTTATGTTCTCTTAGGTGCTTTAGGAATATTCTTCTATGTTGGTGCCGAGGTAAGTATTGGTAGTAATTTTGTTTCTTATATGAAAGAAATGCTTAACAAACCCGAATCTATCGCATCTGCATTCCTTAGTTATTATTGGGGAGGTGCTATGATAGGTAGATTTCTTGGTGCAATATCATTGTCTAATGCTAAACAGTCAAGCAAACTTATATATATGATATTGCTTGCTGTGGCTTCCTTTATTATTATTTTTTCTATAAACTACTCTTTACACGGCTTAGTATTCCATCAAGTTTGGTTCTTTATTGTTTTCATAGTATTAAACTTTATTTTCTTCTATCTTGGAAAAGGAAAACCTGCTCTAAGTCTTGGTATATTTGCTATGGTTAATTTAGGATTAATTATCTCTTCTTTCATTGCAGCACCTCAAGTAGCAGTTTGGTGTGTTTTGGCAATAGGTCTGTTTAACTCAATCATGTGGGGAAATGTCTTCACCTTAGCAATTGATGGCCTAGGCAAACAAACAGCAAGCGCTTCTTCTATTCTAATTATGATGATAGTAGGTGGTGCATTACTTCCTCCACTACAAGGTTTATTAGCTGACATTATTGGTATCAAGTATTCATTTATTATTCCTATGATTTCATATTGTTATCTTTGTTTCTATGGATTAAAAGGTTACAAAATAGGAAAACACATTTAAAAATATTATTCTTTAGGTTGGTTTTGGAATAATTTTTTCTATACAACTATGGTTATTAGTCATTATTTATGAAAAGAAAGTTGTCTATATTATTAGTCATTATCTTGTGTTGTACCGAAGTATTTTCACAAGGCTTGACTAACAACTGTTCAATAAATATTTTTCCTAACGACACAATCTACTATAATAATCAAGCAGAAAATATTGTATTCTCTTTGGATTCCGTTCCTAACTATTCTATCGCTTGGAGTGGCGATAATTTAGACGTTACAGACTCTCTCCACCCTACTACTACACTACAAGTTGGCGAAACAAAAACATATTCTGTTGAAGTTGTTTATGAAAATCCAGACAACTTAATAACAAATGGTGATTTTTCGGCAGGAAATACAGGTTTTACATCTCAACTTTCTTACATCTCATACACAGGAACACAAGCTCTTTGGTATGAAGGCACCTATTCAGTAGGAACTAACCCGCATAACTATCATCAAAATTGGGTCAATGCCACTCATGATGGAAATATGCTTATTGTAAATGGAGCGACCAGTCCTGGAATTGTTGTTTATCAAACTACGATAAACAACATTCAACCTCATACAAACTATGTTGTAAAGTTTGAAGCGGCGAATATAGACAATATGGCTACGAATTCTAATATCGCACGTTTTCAATTCTCTATTGATGGTCAAATGGTTGGAAACATATTCCCTATCTCCACAAACATATTTCAATGGGACAAATACTATCAAATTTGGAATAGTGGCAACAATTCAACAGCTACAATAACAATAGTTAATCAAAACACTTCAGGAGGAGGTAACGATTTTGCCATAGATAACATAGAAGTACATGAACTTTGTTATGCAACCGATACCGTTGTTTTGCAAAACATATCTTACCTTTATGATACAATAGATGCTTCTATCTGTAGTGGTGATTCTTTTATCTTTATAAATAATATTGCTTTATATGATGAAGGAACCTACACTGACACTATATATACAGAAAGTAGAGATACAATAAGAACATTAAATTTAAGTTACTATCCTAATTATCACGACACTTTACAGGTAAGTATATGTGATAACGAAACCTACGACTTCTTAGGTTCTGTTCTTAATGCCACAGGAGAATATATTGACACATTACACACTATCAACGGTTGTGATAGTATTATTACACTTCTTTTAAACGTAAATCCGACTTACAACGACACTATTTTTGCAGAAATATGCGATGATACTTCTTACACAGATTTCAATTTTGATGAACAATACACCGGTATTTACACCAAGTTCTTACAATCTGTAGATGGTTGTGATAGCTTATCAACACTTTCTTTGGTCGTCAATCCTACTTTCTTAGACTCTTTGGATTGTCAAATATATAAAGGACACAGATTTACTCTTTATGGATTTGATGAAAGTGAAAGTGGTATATACTCAAAAACTTTCCAAACAGAATACGGTTGTGATAGTACGTACGTTATTAATCTTACGGTAATAGAACTTAAATTTCCTAACGTCATAACAGCAAACGGAGATGGAATTAATGATATTTTTGAGATTTACAACCTTTTGGAACAACGCATATTTGACGAAACTGAATTACATATCTATTCTCGTTACGGAAAAAAAGTTTATTCAAAAAAGAATATTCAAAAACGAGAAGACTTTTGGGATCCTGCAGCAACAAATACTTCTGCTGGAACATTCTTCTATCGTTTTTATGCCAAAGGAAAAGAGAAATCTTTTGAATTCTCTGGAACTATTGAAGTATTACGATAATATATTGTAATAGTCTTTAGTTTCAAAGCACAAAAAGTCCGTTTGTTTATCTAATTTAGCAGTACTTAGTTATTATTTCTTTGTCTTACAACTTCGTATATAATAACTCCTGCTGCAACACTAACATTCAACGACTCTATATTACCTTTTATTGGTATGGTTATTAAAGCATCTGACAATTTTAACGCTTCTTTTGATATTCCCTTATCTTCTGCTCCCATAATAATAGCACAAGGAAGATTATAATCTTCTTTTGTATAAACATTACTTGCTTTCTCTGTTGCAGCAAATATCTTTATTCCACTTTGTTTTAAGTAATTGAGAGTAGTTTTAATATTTTTTACTTTACAGATAGGAAGACGGAGTAATGCACCAGCAGAAGTCTTAACCGCATCTTCATTTATTGCTGCTGAACCTTCTTCTGGCACTATTAAACATGTAACTCCTGCACATTCAGCTGTTCTTGCTATGGCTCCAAGATTACGAACGTCTGTTATATGGTCAAGAATCAAGATAAAAGGAACGTTTTTGCTGTTTATGGCTTTTTCTATTTCTTCTTCCAAGCCTTTATATTCTATCAAAGAAGCATAAGCAACAAGTCCCTGATGATTTTCTCCACGTGTAATAGAGTTTAATTTTTCAATGGGAACATATTGTATTTTAATATTTTGTTCTTGTTTCCTTAACTCTTCCTTAATATTTCGTATAGATTCGTTATTTAGGTTGGTTTGAATAAGAAGTTTTTCTATCTGTTTGCCTTCTCTTATTGCTTCAACGATAGGACGATAACCATATATTATATTTTCTTTTGCCATTTTTATTCTATTTTAATATTTTACCATCACTTATTATTAACTCTCTGTCACAGCGAGCAGATAAATCCTTAGCATGTGTTACTATAACAAAAGTCTGATGCAGTTTATCTCTTAACATAAAAAATAAATCAAACAAGGCTTTTGCATTTTGAGAATCAAGATTACCTGTTGGCTCATCTGCAAGAACAACAGAAGGAGAATTAATCAAAGCTCTAATGATTGCTACTCGTTGTTGTTCTCCTCCTGACAATTCATTAGGGAAACTATCTTCCTTACCTTTAATACCAAGCAAGTCAAATAGTTCTCTTGCTTTTATTGAGGCTTCTTTTTCGTTAGTTCCCAAAATCAAAGCAGGCATAATAGCGTTCTCTAAAGCTGTAAATTCGCTTAGAAGGTGATGAAACTGAAACACAAAACCAATCTCTTTATTTCTAAAAGCAGATAGTTCTTTGTCGGATAGTCCAGCTACATTTTTACCATTCACAATAATCTCTCCACTATCAGCCTTATCTAATGTTCCCATAATATTCAAAAGAGTTGTTTTGCCAGCTCCCGACATACCACTGATACTTACTATTTCAGCATCATTAATCTGCAAACTTATATCTTTTAACACTTTTAGAGAATCAAAAGACTTTGATATATTTTTCAGTATTATCATCTATCTATATTTTTTTCATTAAAAATAATCTTACCAAAACTAACTACAAAATTCCAAGGATTTGTATCTTTATCCTCTCTTTGATGATACGAAAGCGAAAACGAAAGATTGCCTAACCTTGTTGTTATCACCAAAGAAGAACTTGCAATACAGTATGCTCGTTTAAAAAACTCTCCATAATAAGGTTGCATCTGTTTGTTCTCAAGTATTTCTCTGATAGGAACAAAAGCATAGGTTCCAACCCTAAGTTCTAATCCTCCAAGAATAAATGAACCTAACTTAAAAACCTGGTCTAATCCTCCGGCAAGATACTGATTTGACCGATATTCAGGATAAAAACTTGTAAGAGTTTCCGAAGATGGTGAATATATTCCTGCATTTAAAAGAGAATTCTTTTTAGTATAGAACAAATCTTGAAAAGAATAGAATATCTTTGTGTTAAATCCTAATGAATATCTATCGCTTATTGGCGTATATACTTTGTTCTCAAAATTAATTTGAGCCCAACTGTGCTTTCTTCTGTAATCTTCGTAATCGTTAGTCTTGTTTCCTGCATCAAACTTCTCTACCCCATTAACATATTGTATCGTTATCTTAGAGAACACTCCTCGTGTTGGCAGAATGTTATCATCTAACGAATTATATTCTCTTTTAAATCCAAGTACCAAATGACTAAATGTTGTATTATCACTTGTATCCGTAGAAATGATATAGTCATTTAAGAAATAATCATCGTCAATAAGACCATAGCCAACCTTGAATACGCACTTATCTCTACGTGATATAGGAAACGAAACCTTAATTTGAGCATTGTTTTCATTCTGTATCAAATAATTAACTGCAGAATACTCAAACAAAGGAGAATGACTTCTGTAAAAATTCCAACGATTTATATTCACAACTCCTTCTAACATAAACGGAGCAATAGGATTTGGAACATGCAAAGCAATGTCATACATAAAGGATTTGTAATATCTGCCTATATAACCGTTGATTTTGTGTCGCCAAGCGTTCATTCCTATTGAAGTATAGTCTAATCCAAGAAATATATTGCTGATTGGGTCAGAAGATATTATTCCTCCTATTTTTGTACTTAAAGTTCTTTGTGTTCTAATGTTTAATTCTAATACATATTGATAAAGAAAATAATCATAATAAATATAAGGACTAATACTTTTAACATTAGGATAACTACTCAAAGCGAGGTAATTATCTCTAAGACTCTCAAGTGTTAGTGTATCATCATGAAGATTTTGTGTAAGCAAGCGTTCAAAGAAATATTTCTGTTTTTCTCCTACTCCTTTAATGATAATCTTACCTATTGTAACATCTGTCCTTTTTTCATTAAAAACTTTTCTCTTTTTATCAAGTTCCTCTTTCGTTTGAGTACGTGAAAATTTCTGTTTTATTTCTTTGATATATTTCAGCGCTGTGTTGTATCCTCTATCTATACACTCCTTTTTCTTATCAAAACCCATAATTGATATGTCCGACATATCTGTTTCTATCATAATACCATTGTCTGTTGGAATATCATATTTGGTATCATAAGTAATCATATTCTCTATGTACAGCACAACATCTTCATTGTTAGGATTATCATAGTTGTTCACCACCTTAGAACCTATTATCAGTGTTGGAGAATAGAATTCCTGCATTTCTTTTGCTGGAAAGTTATTATAAACTCCGCCATCACACATCATCTTTCCATCTATCTCTATCGGAGCAAACACGAAAGGAAAAGTCATAGAGGCTCTTATGGAAGAAGAGAGATCGCCTGTGCGTAAAATAGCCTGACAATTGTCTGTTACATTGGTGGCTACGCAAAAGAAAGGCAACATTAACTTGTTGAAATCTCCCTTACAAGCTTTTGTAGCCGAAGAAAAGAAACTCATAAAAGCATAATCCAATCTTGTAGGATCTACAAAACTCATAGGCAGACTTGCTTTGAGTTTGTTTTCTGCATTTAAATTAATCTTTATAATAGAAGCATCATCCTTATCTTTATAGTATTGTGGCTCAATATCTTGTTCTATTATACCTGAAAGCAGATTTTCAAACTCTTTTGAAAGGAATATGTTTTCAATTTCTTCAACACTATAGCCCGAAGCATACAAACCACCTATAATTGCACCCATTGACGTTCCACAAATATAGTCTATAGGAATATTTTCTTGTTCCAATGCTTTCAAAACACCGATATGAGCCAAACCCTTAGCGCCTCCACCACTCAGAGTCAAGCCAAGTGTTTGTTTTTCTTGAGCATTTAAGGAAGAAAAACACATCACAAGAAAACAAAACAATAATATGTGTCTTACCAACTTCTTCAAATATTAACAATCTTATTTTTCACCAACAAGTGTCTGCTTTTTATTAATAACTACACTATTTTATAAATAGATACATTTCTTTCTGTAAAAGATTTGCTTATTTCTATAATAGAATTATTCTTTTCTATAATAGATATGCTTCTCTCTACAAAATAAGACTTGCAAAATTACAAATAAATAGCCAACAAACCAAAAGGAAAGCTTGTTTTTATCTCGCCAAATAAAGAATAATTTTCGCCACTTTTGATTTGTTTGACGCCAAATCAAGTCTTTGTGTCAAAAAAAAACTATTTTTGAGGGTCAAAAAAAATAGTTTTTTACAACGAAAACCAAGTTTGGCGGCAACAAAACGCCGTTTGGCAAATTTCTTTCCTCTTTTGGCGGAAAAGAAAGGAGAAATTACGCATAGCAATTAAAAATTTATAAGCGTGAATCCATTCATTTCTAATTTCTAATTACTATTTCTAATTTCTTGTAGCAATTTGGCTGTCTTCTTCGAAGCCACCCCAATTTCTAATTTCTAATTAGATGAAGTAGTTTTATCGTTTAACAAGTTTTTGATAATGAAGTTTATTTTCACCGTCTTTGATTTTTAGTAAATAGGTTCCAGGTTTTAAAGAAGCGATATTAAACGTTGTTGTGTTATCAAATGTCTTTAGTTCTTTGCCTTGTAAGTCAAGTATTGTTACTTGTTTTATAGTGTTTTCTGTTGTGGTAATGTGTTGTTTTGTATTCTTTTCTCTGTTTGCTGTCTTTATCTCAACTTCGTTATTCGCTGGATTTGGCGTTAAGATATATTCTTCTGAGATTTCTATTCCTTTTTCTGTTATCTGCTCTTTTGTTTTGTTCAGTATTGAAGAATTATTAGAAGTTGATATTGGTATTATTGGGTGAAAACTCAAATCTATTCCTTTAAAATATAGTATCTGTTTTGCTCTTACTCCAAAAGAGTTATCTTCTTGTGCTAAATCTTCTAAACTCTCTCTATTAGCAAAAAACAAACTTTCATATTCTGCTGTAATGCTATCATATAATAGATTTGTTTCCATATCCCTTGGACCAAAGCCTGGATTTGGATCTATTATCGGTCCAAATGGTGGTAGATAAAAGTCATCGCCTATTCCCATCGTTCCACATGGTTCTGGTGCAGGAGCTGAATAAGGCGAGACATTCGTACATATTGTTGGACTTGGCGTATTCTCAGGATAATAATATACTATACTCGGAGGAATATTTGAACAGATGTCTGCGTATGACTGATTAACATATAGATTATATACTGCCTCAGTACTTGAACCCTGAGAACACAAAAAAGATGAGCCTTGTATATTATATGCATATATCCCATAATAGTTATTTGTAAAGGAATTACATGTATATTGCAATCCACTATTATCTCCTATTGATTGTGTGCCATAATGCAATTTCTGTATCTCATTATTATTAACAAAATTTACATCTGAACCGCTATTCTTTATTTGTATACCAACAGTATAACTTTCTTGTATATTATTACTTGCTTTTAAAGAATTATTAGCAACAGTATATCCTGTACAATTTTCTAAACTTAATCCTAAACCTCCCCAAGAATAATTTGATATTGATGTATATTTTATAAAGAAATAATTTCTTGTAATATTTATATCGTTGATATTTGTTGCAAAAACACCGCAATAATTATCTATAAATCTTGTATTCGTAACACTGAATGTTTTGTTTTCTGTCTCAGAATTATTTGCACGAATACCATAACTTAAATCTTTAAACATAGTATAGAATGTATCTACTATAATATTTGCCCTCTGATTGAATCTAATAAACCAATCACAAGAAAATGTTGAACCCTCACTAATTATTCCATGTGTTAATACATCGTTGGTTGTCATATCATTCTTAAACGTTGAACCTATAACGCTAACTCCCTTAACATTATGTAACTTTATATGATTAAGAACCGTATCTGTCATCGGTAGAATGCTATCATTCCAAACAAAAGTACACATCTTAAAATAAGAAACATTGTCTATCTCTTGAGTTGTATCTTCTAATGAATAATTACGATATGGTAATAGTTTAATATTGTTTATATTATTTTTAAATATAGTATTTTCTGCTTGAATTATACCTCCTGTCTTTGTCCAATTGTTTGGAAAATTTTGTGTAGAAATTGCAAGTCGTGAGTTCTCTATAACTGCATTATTCAGTTCAACTATTCCTTGAAATTCTTCTATTTGTGGTTTATCAGTTTGTCCTTCAACATATATTCCGCCCCAATATTCATTCATATTGCAGTCTCGATAATTAGTTATTGTACCATTATTAACGACTAACTTTCCACCTGCCTTTACATAAATACGAGTATCTGGAAACATCTTTAGCACTCCTTGTACTGTTAATGTCTTACCTGCTGGTATTGTTATATCATTCCTAACAAGAAGAGTATCATTAATAATTGTATCTTGCTGAAGATATTCTAATATTCTATTTACATTTGCATAACAATCATAGTATTTTGCCATAAGGACAGAACGATAAGCATCTATTAAGCCATAACCCATCTCTTCATGCCATGTCCCATTTGCATGAGAAGAATCTATTGTATATGCATAATTACCTACCTTTTGTGCTGAAAGTTCCATTATATCTCTAACTTGTTGCCAAGTTAAATTTGAATCTATTGATAATATCAACGCAGCGACACCACTAACATGCGGTGCTGCAGCAGATGTCCCTCCAAAATTATCTATATATAATATTGGATTAGGATTACCAGGAGGTGCATAATTTACATTTACGCTTGCCGTCGTAGGTATAATATACCGGGTGCGACTATAGATAAATTCGTTCCATATTGACTTCCCCAACTACTTACTCTATCACAAGATTCTGATGTCTTTCTATTACCATCTATTGAAATAGCTCCAACAGATATAGTGTTAGTCATATTCGCAGGAAAATTAACAGTATCTAAGTCCTTATTCCCGGATGCACAAACAACCACACATCCTTTTTCATTACGACCTAATAAGACTGCACTATCTATCGCATCTGAAATATATTCCGAAGGATAATAGTGCCACGAACAATTGATAATACTTGCATTATTCCTCCACGCCCAATTAATACCCTTAGCAATATTATGCTCATTAATTTCGGAAGAATTCATTTTCGCACTAATAGACATAAGCCTACATTGTGTAGAAATACCTGATAAACCTATTTCGTTATTTTGTATGGCTCCTATAATTCCAGCACATGCTGTACCGTGGCTACCATACATTCTACTGACGGTGTCGTTATTTTCAGTATCATAACTCTTATAATACATATTGTCTATTAAATCTGGGTGAGATAAATATAGTCCATCATCTATTAGTGCAATCTTAACATTAGTATCCCCATTTGTAATATTCCATGCTTTCTCTACATCTATGTCTACACCAGGTGCATTACAATAATATTCTGTATTATATTGTCCTGTGTTATTTAAATTCCATTGGAGAGAATACAAAGAATCATTTGAAAGTAAAGCATTTACTATTAAATCTGGTTCGGCTGTAGAAAACAATCCCGATTTATAAAATATTTTTGAGAGTTCTACAGAATTGTATCTAGATGTGTTATCTTTTCTTAGAGTAAACCATAAAGGCATATATTCATCCTGTAAAACAACTTGGGATTTAAATTCTCTAGCATAGTTTGACAAAATTGTTGTATCCTCTATTTTTCTAAGCCTAACATAAAAATATTTTGAGGCTCCTATTTTATCAAAAAAACAATTACTAAAGAATGGTTCTGCGTAGACATTATAAATTCGACTAAATTCTTTTAGCCTTGCAAAATATCTTTCTTTAGATAATACATCTAAGAATTCTACAATAACATAATCATTTGCATAATTCGTAGAATCCACACTTTCAATGTTGCTAATATTATCTGATAGTAAATGTTGTATATCTACATTTTCACCACTTATATAGGCATATTTAGTGTTTAGACTTAAATTTTGCTTCGTGTTTTTGTAGTAGTAGGAATATTCGTTTTGAGAAAATAATGCTATACTACAAAATAAAAAACTTAATAAAACTATCTTTTTCATTCCTAATCAATTTTATAATACCATATATCGTAAATTGCATCTATCCAAGTACCTATTTCAAAATTACGAAACTGTACCCAATATACGCCATCATAGCGTTTTAATTCAAAATAAAATTCTTTCTTCTTTATTGGTTGATTTGGATAGTCCGTTACACTATCAAATTTAATCTTATTAGTATCTGTAAGTGTGAAATATGCATCTTGAAAAATACTATTAGATTCATTTACCGAACCATCTTTTAGAAAAGTTAGGGTATCAGGTCCATTATAAGATAACCAATCATATTGAACCCACGTCCCAATAAAAACTTTTCGTCGTTGTTCCAATGTCATTTCTTCTATTGGAATACTATCTAAATCTTCATCATCTTCTTCTTCGGTCGTTGATGTTGTCGTTTTTGCATCTTTTTCATCGTCATCATTACAACTAACGATTACTAAACTGAAACTTAAAACTGCAAAGAAGAAAAACAATATCTTTGCTAAAGAATTTAATTTTTTCATAGTTTTATATATTTTTAATTATTAATTCTAAAAGCAAAACGTTTTTTGAATGTTTGATATTGGATTACTTCAATATTCCAAACTTTGCTTTTTATTATAAAAAACGTGAATGGATTTGTATTATTTTATATAAACAATCTTTTGTTGCTAATAATTTATTTCTATTCTTTACATTGAATTGTGTTTAACATGCTCTTTGAATTATTAAAAAAAAATCGCAACCATCACTGGTTGCGATATGTGATAAGTAAAAATTAAAAAACTATTTTAACAAGTTTTCATTATATCTTGTAAGACTTTCTAAAGCATTTGTTCTTATATTGATATAATCTGTAACGCCTGCTTTATTAAACTCTTCTTTTAGTTCATCAACAGGATTTCCTGCTACAACTATATGCTTTATCTTACCAACAACCTTAGGAAGAATTTCCTTAACAAGTTCTTGATACTCATCATCTGAAGAACATAGAACAAGAATATCGTTATTGGCTTTAATAATCTCTTGAGCTGCCTCGTCAATGGTGTCAAATCCTCTATTGTTTGCGATTTCATAACCTGCAACTCCAAAGAAATTGCTTGCAAAACCTGCTCTTGCTGTACGCATTGCAAGATTACCATAAAGCAAACAGAATACAGTAGGAACTTTCTTTGAATTTATAACATCTAAACGAAGTTTTTCAAAAGCAGATGCTTCTCTACGTTTCATCAATGGTTTAAATTCTGCTCCTTCTGTTGATTTTTTGCAACATTGCTTTTCTATCTGAACTGTTTTTTCTGCAAGATTAGGATATTGATTTGTTCCTACAATAACTTTCTTACGTTTTGCTACATCTTTAGCAACAGCATTAAATGTTTCTTCTACCCTATCTTGAACAAAGTTTTGTTCTATGGCTTTAGAATATCCTCCTAATTTTTCAACTTCTTTAAATATATTCCAAGCTTGCTCAGAAATATTATTGGTAAGTGTTTCTATGTAATAAGAACCAGCAGAAGGATCTACGATTTTATCCAAGTATGATTCTTCTTTTAGTAATATTTGTTGATTTAAAGCCAAACGTACAGAAAACTCATCACTCTCTTTTAACGCAATATCAAAAGGCTTTACACTAATTGAGTCTGCTCCTGCAACAGCTGAAGACATTGTTTCAGTTGTAGTACGAAGAAGATTAACATGTGCATCAAATATTGTCTTATTGTAAATTGTATTCTCAGCATGTATAAATGTTTTTGCATCTTCTTTGTCTGCACCCTTGTATTGTTGCATTACGTTTGCCCACAACAAACGTAAGGCACGCAACTTAGCAATCTCAAAGAAATAATTACCACCTGTTGCAAAAGAGAACATAAGTCTTTGTGCTATATCTTTTATTGCAAAACCTTTATCAGTTAATAAAGCCATATATTCGTTAGCTTCTGCAATCGCAAAACCAAGTTCTTGAGTAATACTTGAACCTGCATCTCTTAAAACAGTAACATTAACATTTACAACTTTGTATTTTGGTAAGTTTTCCTTAGCAAACTTAATAATTTCAACAAGTTCATTAATATTATTGTTTAAAGAAGAATAATATTTACCATGAGTTAATGCGTATGCGAAAACATCAAAGTTAATACTGCCTTCAAGATTTGCTGTATCTATGTTGTTTTTCTTTAGATAAGCAACATACATTTTCAAAAGTTCAAGATAATTCTTTGATTTTAGAAAATTAACTTTAATTAAATCAACTCTAATATCCTTAAGAAGAACATTGAAATCATCTTCTTTTTCTACTTTTTCAGCATTTAAGCCTATAGAGTTTGCACCTCTTTCTAAAGACATGAGAGCTAAAGAGTTTTGTTTTTCCAAGTCTTCTGTTTCAAAGTCTTGACGCATATCCCATGAATTATTATTCTTTTTGTAACCTCTAACATAAGGCAACTCATCAGGATTTGTTTTCAAATACTCTAAATCTTCTATATCATTTGCTCTATAATAAGGCTTTACGTCAAAACCTTCATTGGTTTTCCAAATAAGTTTTTTATTATAATCAGCACCTTTAAGGTCTTTTTCTATAACCTTTTCCCATTGTTCTGTTGTAACTTCAGGAAATTCGTTAAACAACTTATTGTTATCCATAATAAATATGTTTTTTGTATTGTTTTTATTTCTTGGAGTGCAAAGTTACAACAATAAATAAAAACACAAAGAAAAAAAACAAGAAAAATTAAGAACTTGTTGCTTTAAACTTGCTTTATTGTATTAAAAAGTTGTAATTTTGCAACGTTAAATTTAACAAAATACATTAAAAATATGTTACAACTAAATATAATAAGAGATAATAAAGAATTTGTAATAGAAAGGCTGAAGATAAAGAACTTCAAGAATGCCGAACAAATAATAGAAGAAATAATTTCTTTGGACAATAAGCGTAGAGATTTACAAAAAATGTCCGATGAGTGCAAACAAAAACAAAATATTCTTGCTAAACAAATAGGTTCTCTTTTCAAAGAAGGTAAAAAAGAAGAAGCAGAAGAAAAAAAACAAGAAACTTCCACCCTAAAAGCCGAAGAAAAAGACTTGACAGATAAGCTTTCAGAAGCAGATACTAAAATTAAGGCTTTACTTCTTTCTGTTCCTAATCTTCCTCATCAATCTGTCAAACCAGGAAAAGGAGAAGAGGATAATGAAGTAGTGGAAATGCACGGAGAGATACCTAATCTTAACGACAAAGCTCTACCTCATTGGGATCTTTGCTCAAAGTACGACATAATAGACTTCAATCTTGGAAACAAAATAACAGGCGCAGGTTTCCCATTATATAAAGGAAAGGGTGCTAAGTTGCAAAGAGCATTGATTAATTTCTTTTTAAGTGAGGCAGACAAAGATGGTTACTTAGAAGTACAACCTCCTTTGATGGTTAATGAACAGTCCGCACTTGCAACAGGACAACTTCCAGACAAAGAAGCTCAAATGTATGTTATCACTTTAGACAATTTCTATATGATTCCTACTGCTGAGGTTCCTGTTACAAATATTTTCAGAGATTGCATTGTTGATAAAAAAGACTTCCCAATAAAACGTTGTGCTTATTCTCAATGTTTTAGAAGAGAAGCAGGTTCTTATGGTAAAGATGTTAGAGGTCTTAATAGATTACATCAATTTGATAAAGTAGAAATTGTTTGCATTGACTCACCAGAACATTCTTATGAACAATTAAAAGCAATGATGAATCACGTTGCTTCTTTGCTTGACAAATTAGAACTACCTTATAGAGTACTTCGTCTTTGTGGTGGAGATATTAGTTTTACTTCTGCTTTGACTTTTGACTTTGAAGTTTATAGTGCAGCACAAAAACGCTGGTTAGAAGTTTCAAGTGTTAGCAATTTTGAAACATATCAGGCAAATAGATTAAAAGTACGTTACAAAGATGATAACAACAAAACTCAACTTTGTCATACTCTTAACGGTTCTGCCCTTGCTCTTCCAAGAATAGTTGCGGCTCTTTTGGAAAACAACCAAACAGAAAACGGAATACGTATTCCTAAAGCACTACAACCATTTACAGGATTTGATACAATAGAATAAAACAATGATAAACTATATTGATTGGGGAAAAATAGCGTATAGTGAAGCATTGCAAAAGCAAACGGATATTTTCAACTCGAAAGTAGAAAAGAAACTACAAGGAGAGGAAAATATTTCTCAAGATTTTATCCTTTGCGAACACAACAACGTCTATACTTTAGGCAAACATGGCAAAGATAGTAATCTTCTTGTGAATAATGATTTTCTAAAGCAAATAAATGCTGAAGTTTATCACATCAACAGAGGAGGAGATATAACTTATCATGGTACTGGTCAAATAACAGGTTATCCTTCTTTAGACTTAGATGCTTTAGGTTTAGGAATACGAGAATATATTGACACCTTAGAACAAACTGTTATCAACCTTATGAGTGATTATGGCATAAGTTGTGAAAGATTGCATGGAGCAACAGGTGTTTGGATTGATGCGCACACAAAAAAAGCAAGAAAAATATGTGCAATAGGAGTAAAAGTAAGCCGAGGTATAACTATGCATGGTTTTGCTTTCAATGTAAATACAGATTTGCGCTATTTTTCTTATATTAATCCTTGTGGCTTTGTTGATAAAGGTGTAACAAGTATGCAAAAGGAACTAAACAGAACAATAGATATAGAAAAAATCAAAACAGAACTTTACAATCATTTTGTAAAATTAATATAATCCAGAAAATCTAAAATCAATATAAAAATTATGACAAGACAAGAATTAATCTCTTTGATAAACAACAAACAAAGTTTTCTTTGTGTTGGATTGGATAGCGACATAGAAAAAATTCCTCAACATTTATTAAAGGAAGAAGATCCTGTATTTGAGTTTAATAAAAAAATAATAGACGCTACTCTACCCTACACTGTCGCTTATAAGCCAAATCTTGCCTTCTATGAAAGCAATGGAATAAAAGGCTTGGTATCTCTTAAAAAGACTATGGACTATTTAAAAGACAAAAGAAACGAATGTTTGATAATTGCAGATGCAAAACGAGGTGATATTGGAAACACATCAAAACAATACGCTAAGTCAATGCTTTCTAAAGATGGAGATTTTGACTTTGATGCTATAACTATTGCTCCTTATATGGGTAAAGACTCTGTTATGCCTTTCCTTTATCCTAATAAGTGGGTTATTCTTTTGGCTTTAACAAGCAATGAAGGTGCTGCTGACTTTCAATATATGGAGGACAAAAACGGAGTTAATCTTTTTGAAAAAGTACTTGCAACCGCTCAACAATGGGAAACATCTACAGAAAACCTAATGTTTGTCTGCGGTGCTACAAAAGCAGAGAAGTTTGTTGATATTCGTAAGATTGTACCTGAACATTTTCTTTTAGTTCCTGGTGTTGGAGCTCAAGGAGGTTCATTGCAAGAAGTTTGTAAATATGGTATGAATAAAGATTGCGGACTTTTGGTTAATTCTTCAAGAGGTATAATCTTTGCAGACAAAACCGAAGATTTTTATAAAGTAGCTGGCGAAAAAGCAAGAGAACTTCAACAAGAAATGAAAACATACCTTAATAAATAGCCCTATATTGTTATTTATACAAAACATCTGTAAGATTTTTTTTGTTATAATCTTACAGATGTTTTTTTTGTTTAGCCTTATTTAGCGACAGATTAAAACAAAAACTTCAATTCTCTTAGTTCTGCTACAAATAAGCTTAGCTTTTCTTCTTTAAGACCAAGTTCCCTGCCCTCCAAAACTAAGTGTCCGTATTCATTAACGTCTTTTATCTCTGCTTGTATCAACTTCCCGTTGTACTCATATTTGCGTTTTTGATTAAGAAACAAAAGATTATCTAAATACTTTTTGTCTATATTGTTTAATTTTCCTGTTTTAAATTCTTCATATAAGGATATTATTCTTTGCATACAAGCTTGAAAGACTTCTTGTTTTGAATATTCCTTTTCCATTTCCAAGAAGAAAGAAGTAGGATTGGGAGCAAAAGAAAACTTTGTCTGGTTTATGTTTATACCTATGCCAACATATACTGCAGAAAGTTCATTGCCTATTATCTTATTTTGCACCAATATTCCACAAATCTTATTTTCATTTACATATATATCATTTGGCCATTTGATTTTAACGTTTTTTATTCCATAATCTTGCAATACTTCAACAATAGCAAGAGAAATAATCTTAGTAATCAAATATTGATTAGATGGATTAAGGAAAATAGGCCTAAGAAGAAAAGAAAAACTAATGTTTTTTCCTTTCTCACTTTCCCATTTATTTGTTCCTTGTCCTCTGCCTAAGGTTTGATTGCTTGTATAAACAGTAGTAAATTCTTGTAGAGCAAGATTTTCATCTTTATCTATCAAGTAGGTTTGTGTAGAAGTTACTTCTTCTAATTGTATTAGTTCATATTGTTGCATATTCTACAATAAAACAAAAAGGACAAAGTCTAAACCTCGTCCTTTTTCTTGGTTATTATTTTATTATTTAATATCACTCTTTGGTAAAGCAGTAAATGTTCCTGTTTTTCTTTGTAACAATCCATCACCATCTTTATAGAATATATCATAAACGTATGTTCCTTGTTGAACAAAGCCATCGTCCATTCTACCGTCCCAACCTTCATTAGGTTTTCCACTAAATATTTTAGCACCCCAACGATTATATACATCTAATGTATAATATTCCAACATAGAGCCTACTGGTCTAAATATAGCAAGGTTTTCATTTGCATCACCAGGAATAAATGCGTTAGGAATATAAATAGTGAAATCTGGCAAAACTCTTATATAATCATAAACTGTATCTGCACAACCAGCAGAATTATAAGCTACAAGCATAATTTCATAAGTTCCTGTATCTGTAGTAGGATATGTTTCTGCACCAGCAACAAGTGTTGTTGTGGTTCCATCTCCTAAATCCCAAAATCTATCTACTGCGTTTATAGTAAGGTCTTCATATAAAAGAGTAGCATCAGATAATCTTAGAGTATGAGAAGATAATCCCATTCTTGCTTTTACCATTGGAACAACTATAACACTTACAGATGAAGAAGCAACACAACCATTTTCATCAGTAATTGTTACGGTATACTCTGTGTTCTTTGATGGAGTAACTTTTGGTTGTCTTACTGTTTCTTGACCAAATAGAGATTCATCAGTAGGCTGAGAACTCCAAGCATACATTGCCGTTGCAGGACAAGAAAGAGTAACTTGATCACCTTCACAAATACGGTCATCACTTATTGAAGCTGTAGTATTAGCTGCTTGAATCTTATACTCAATAGTTTCAGAAAATGTTCTACCACAAGAATCTTCAACAGTTATATAGTAAAACACATGCTCATGTATAACAGGATTAAAGACCACAACAACAGAGTCTGCACCATCATATCTTGTTAGATCTTCAAAAGGTTCTTCGTTTAGAGAGTTTGTTATTGTTGTCTTCATATATTTATGTCCGCCTTTGCTCACTACTTTTATTTCTTCAGTCTTAGGAAGTTCATTATCGCAATAAGTTTTTCCTCCAACAACGTATGCGTCCATAGTTTCTGGTTCCCTTAGTATGATATGAATAGTGTCACGAGGAGTACAATCATTTACAAATTCTGAAATAAGCAAAAGAGTATCTTGTGTTTGAGCTATCTTATTTGAATTGTGAAGAAAATAAATATAAAATTCACCTTCTGTTCCGTATCTTGGTATTGTTATAGTACTTCCCACCTCATTACCAAGTTCATCTTGTAAAACATAATCTGTTCCCAAAGTTAGAGTACTTACTTCTGTTTTTCCTATCTCTACAGAATACTGTTTATTAGTTTCTACTTGATAATTTGCTGCTACTTTTACTTTCATTTTACTACAACCCTTAATATAAACAGGATAGCCCTCAGAAGTATGTTCTACTGCTTCATCATCTTCTGCTGAAAAATTTATCATTTCTGCTTGCAAAGAGTTTGCTTTAAGATAAACTGCAGAATTATAGGCATGGTCTCCAATATCAGCAATCGCTAACTCAATTCTGTATCTATAACATGGAGTAACTTCTATTTTCTTTGTTGTTAAATCTACTGTATATCCACCCATTTCACAATTATTGCTGGCATAAGCATTATAGTTTGGCCTAAAGTATTCTGTATTAGTTAAAATACAAGGAGTAGCAGAACCAGCAGAAGATCCTCCATTTACAGTGTTTATCATAACAGCATCGTCTGAGTTCGGGATAATGGCAATATTCTCGTTTTGATAAACTTCTCCAGCCGAGTAATCACCTATCAAATTTCCATTTTCGTCATAGGGCCCTGATATATAAAAACCAAAAACATCGTTAAAAGAAGAACAAACAAAATTTGGATATTCCTCAGATGCAAACGAATAACCAAAAGATATTTTTTCACTCTTAGGTATTATCCAAAAAGACATACAAGCCACATCATTCATACTCTGAGTAGATCCTGTTGCACGATAAGTATAATACAAAGAAGGCGAGCGTTCCAGTGCACAATCATTACATGCAGGAGAAGATGACGAGCTTACTATACTTTGATAAGAAGTACTTCCAGCATCAGTGCACATTCCAGTAACCATAACTATTCCAGAAGCCAAAGGCATATTGTTTCCTGTTGTATCTGCATTAGTAAATGTTCCTAATTGATTGTAAGCAGGATAACTTATTGTTGTTTGTCCATTGAACTTAGGCTCACGTCCATACTCAACAACCAATTCAACGCTGGAATCAGAAATAAAGTTCTGTCTAATCAAATTGGCTATAGAACCAGAATA
Source organism: Bacteroidales bacterium (assembly GCA_045221575.1). Lineage (GTDB taxonomy): Bacteria > Bacteroidota > Bacteroidia > Bacteroidales > P3 > Scybalousia_A. Next base: position 94,481 of record JBGUWU010000002.1, on the reverse strand, counting down.
AGGAGTAACTGTTACTTGTGAGAAGACATTACTGCTCAACAAGAAACACAAGCCCATAATTATAAAAGCAAAATTATACTTTTTCATATCTTTATTATTTCTTTTCTCTTATATGACAACATTTTTGACATTTTGTTGCAAAATATCCAAATAAAATAATTATTTTTGCAAAAATAATAAAAAATTATAGCATAGTATGAAATCTATTAAAAAAAATGCAATTATTCTCTCTTGCTTAACGCTTTGTGTATTAGTATTCATTTCTTGTGAAAAAGCTCCAGAGCAACCAAAACCTCCTACTTATTTAAGACTTGACGTAAAAAAATCAGAATATATTCGCTTTGAAAACAAGGATTTACCCTTTGTTTTTGAATATCCTAAGGATTGCAAGATAGAAAGATTGGAAAGCAAAAACAAGAACACTTATTGGTTTAACCTAAACGTAGAAAAATATAACTTTGAAATAAATGTAAGTTACTTTAAACTTAGTTCCAAAGCAGAGTTAAAAGATGCCGTAAATGATTGTTTTACTTTCATAAATAGGCACGAAAAACTATCCGCAGGCATACTTCAGCAAGATTACAAAAACGAAGAACGAGGAGTTTATGGCACTGCTTTTGAGCTAAAAGGAAGAGATGTTGTTTCTCCTTATCAATTTTATTTAACCGATAGCACTAAACATTTTATTCGTTTTGCACTTAACAATAAAATAGCTCCTAATAATGACTCCGTTTCCTCTGTCATAAAAAGACTTAAAGAAGATATGCAACATATAATTAACACTTTTGAATGGCAATAATCTCAACACTAAAAAGAAGATTTGAATTGTCAAAAAAAAGAGTTGATTTTAATTTCTTAAAAGTTGATCTTAATTTACTAAGAGTTGATTTTAATTTCTTAAAAGTTGATCTTTTTTCAGCAAAAGAAAAATATTAATATTTACCTGTTGCAACCTTAATCAAATAATTTAAATGCATATACATAGCCTCCATATCTGCATCGTTATTAGCAGGTAAATAGGTTTTAGAATAATTAAAATACATTCCATCTCTTGCTCCCATTATACCAACCTCATCTATGCAAGAATTGTTATCAATACAATTTATCCAAACTTTTGGAGCTGAAAGAGAATAATCTTTTGAGATTGTAACCTTAGTTAAATCCACTGAAATAGTTGTATGATTATCATCGTTATCTCCCCAATTGTATGATAAAAAACCATCACCAGAAAGAGTAAAATTATAATATAGATTATTCTTTACAGATGTTTCTACTATGGTACAACTCTGTTGAATCTCCTGTGCAAAAGAAGAAAACAACATTCCAAAACATGCTATTGTTATTATTAATAATTTTTTCATCGTTCAATATTTTTAATTCCTATAACGCTATTTTTGTTTTTTTATTGTAAAAGTTATTCACTTAGTTCTATGCTACGAATAAAGTTACGCTTATCTGCTTCTGGTGCAAGCCTAAATGTGTATATCTTTCCATTCTTTCCTTTGAATTCGTTTTTCTTTGCATTCTTTACTAAGTCGTTAAAGTTTTCATCGGAAGAAACGGCTGACATGCTGGCTCCATTATAAGAGAAATAATACCAATTATCCATATCTTGTTCCAAATATATACGAATCTCGGTTGAAACTCCTGTTTTTATCATCTGGATACGAGATTTTATCTTCTTATTTATTTGGTGCTTACCAACGATTCCTAATGAAACATCGCCCATAGCAAGATAGCAGTTACGGATTTCGTCCCAGCGAAGATTGACATCTGGGAAGAACATAGTGAAAGCCATTTCTTTTGGTATCTTTTCCCACTCGTTGTTGCTAACCAAGTCAATCAAATACTCCTCTCCTTTCTCTGCTCCAAAGATATATGGTAAATATTCTTTGTAGCGAGAGTTCTCAATATCTAACTGTTCCAAATTCATATCGTCATATAGATTCGCACCCATAATATTTAGAGCTTCTTCTGAGAATGGGAACATAAGAGCCATAGACATTTTTATAGAGGTATTATCTCCATTTAATGATATTTCACCATAGTTATTACTTTCCACTACTCCTCCCAAAGGCAAGCCTATTTTTATATTGCCTAAGCCTTTTGATTTGCAAGATTTACGATTTACAACAAGATAATCTCCTGTTACGTTTGCAAAGTCTTCTAACTTTTCTTTGCTTGCAATACGATATTCATTGGATTTTTTATCATAGGTTAAGAAACCTTTAGCTTTTAGGAATACATTATCACCTTCTACATCAGAACTAAAGAAAGCAAGTTTTGGTTCAAGATTTCTTTCTTTGAAAAGAATAGAAGTTGTTATCCTATTACCATCAACATCTACAGGAGCTTCTGAAATAGGTATCTCTATATTTTCTGCATTGATTTTTGAAGCAAATTTTAAGTAAGGTATTTCTTTACCGTTAGAACAATCTAAAGCAATGCTTACTCCACCGTCAAACATAAAGGCCGAATCTTGAGCAACAAGACTTACTTCTCCATAGAAACGGAAAGCATCACTAAGATTCAATGGCTGTTCTTTCAATATTTCTGCATAACCAACAGAATAACCTGTTGCAGAAGTTATCTCTTTGAAAAATACAGGTGTCTTTTTACCTTCAGCATCTTTGTAATCTATATAACCATTAGCAGAATATAAATTCTTTGATGCTATATGTACTCTGGAATCATAAGCAAGGTGCAAACGGTTCTGAGTATTAAACAAGACATCTGCTTTTTCTATTGTGTCCATTTGAGCTCCTGGGTGTAGAACTATAGTATTGTTAGCCGGTTTTATGCCTGCGTCTGCACATCTTATCAAATACACTCCCTGAGCAGTGAGTTCTTTTGTCTGCAAGTTAAGTTTTGCGTTGGTAGAATGGAAACTTAGGCTATCTTGATTTGGATGTATGCTAATAAACTCAGCTCCTTCTTGTTCCAAATCCAAGAGTTCTGCCACTGTTTTACCCTCCATAGCCACAGCAACGTTATTTGTTCCTGTCTTTTGCAAAGAAAGTAGTTTGGTATCCATATCCCAAGAAAACTTATCAGCAAAACACATATACTGTAACATAGGCATTGTACTCTGTCTTACACCTGTTTTAGATGTAAAATTACCTTTTCGTTCTTTAAGACTAACACTTGCTTTAAGTTCTTCGGATTCAAAAGCAACACTGTTTCTGTCTAAAGAAAGAATAGTTAATGATGCACTGTCGGAAGTATAACCGTCAGGCATATATTTAAAATCTCCTGCCCTTACAATCATTTCATCAGTATGATTTTCACCTCCTCCTGTCAATGCTGTAGAAGTTACTTTTAAATAACCTTTGTGTAGAGAATGATTATCAGCATACATATCAAAAGGTTCTGCTTTCTGCTCTACAATCATATAGTCTAATGATGGATAAAAATGTTCTAAAGTTTTTGTTACCTTAACATCTGGTGCTTTGTATTCAAAGTTTTGTGTTGTACAGAACATTGAATCTGGGTGAAAGACGAATTTCTTAGACAATGAAGAAGAAGCACCATAAACAAACTTACCTGTACCCAATAAACCATTAGCACTTAAATCCACAGAATTATAATACTCAGCCTTACCTCCATAAACTGCTAAAGCATTAGTTGAAAAGTCTTTCTTAAATCCTAAAGAATAGTCTTTCATAACAACCAATGGCTCGTTGATTGTAGGAAATATTCCAGCAGAATGTAACTCTCCTTCTAAGCGAATGTCCTCCGATTTAAAGGAGAACATATTTCTTATTACAAAAGGTTTAAGCTCATAGTAGAAATTCTCTCTATTATATACTCCTCCTTGAATGTGAGCATAATCATAATAAACAAATGAGTTTTTTAATGAAGTTAGCAAAGGATAACCGTCTATCTTTTTAATAGAACTCTTGTTTGTTGAAGAATCAATAACGAGTTCGCAACTTAGTTTTTGGATAGGCGTTTGTATCATTATGAATGTATTTGAATCTGTAAAAGAAGGTACATAAAACTTCATTGAATCCATTTGAGGAAGGTTTATTTTAAAATCATCGTAAGAGAACTTACAATCTGTTCCTGACATACGAAATCTACCAGCTGCGATTAATCCATCAAAAGAGAAGTCTCTGTTTTTCTGCATCGTCATTTTTCCTCCCTTTGGTGTGATTGAAACGCTATGAGTGTCGCTTACGAAAAATGTTTCCACGCCACTTAGCCTTAAATCCATATCAAACATATTCAAAACTGCGTTTGCTTCACCTTGAGAAGTTGAAGATGTGAATCGCAAAGCATCATAATCTTGTTGCTTACGGTTTGCTTTTATATAAGAATAAAGTTTATCTTTAACAACAGCTGTTTCTCTATAAGACTCATAACTCATAAATCCATTTAAAGAAAGATTCATAAGAAGTAATTTACATTGAGTTTCATCTAAACCTGTATATTTAGAAAATTGTTTAACTGTAAATATTTTCTTTCCTGTTTTGTTTGTGTACAACATAACCCTCTCCAATGGAGATATTTCATCCATCTTTTGAACTTCATACCAACGTTTTGCAGAATAGTAATTGTTGCTCTCAAAGGTTGCAAAACTTTTTTTGTTTGGTCCTTTGATAGATGTAAATTCAATAGTATGTTCATCTAATCCAGCATAAACAGCCTCAGTATAAATATCTAAACAATGATAAGAATCTACCCAAGGAGAAGAAGAAATTCCTGTCTTGGTATCTGAGCAAAGTATTTGACGAGTACTTTTATTGAAGTTCATTTTTGTTCCTGGGTGATAAACAGAATCTTTATTTATATAAAACGTTACCTGACAATTATCTGTTATTATACCGTCCCTTGAAAACGGATGTTCAATTGCCTTTGCAACCATAAACACCGCTCCATCTTTATAGAAAACTAAACGTGCAGGCTCTTTTACATCTCCTGTTCCAAGAAAACGTCCTCCTTGTTGAGTGAAGCCTCCTATATAATCAACTTGAGGAAAGACGTTTTTTATTATCTCCTCTCTTTTATAGGAATTGAATAAAGGATACTTACCTTTGCCTTTCACCTTTTCTGAACAAATGTCTGTAAAATAACCCTCTAATGTATGAGAAAAATACTCTTTATTTACAAACTGCACGCTGTCTGCATTAAACCCAGCAGTCTTTAAAACAACATTATATTTGCCAAGAGTAACATAAACACTGTCTTTATTCAATCCAACCTTTTCCCATGTAACAATACCGTTGTTTCCTTCCCAATTTTCTTCCATAAGATAAAGACGACCAACAGTATTATAAATAGTATTAGCATCAGCATTTGAAGAATAAGTAAGATTTATAGGATTAGAAAAGTCTGCATAGACTCCTCTTGCTGTATCTTCTCTAAAAATATAACTTACATTTTCATCAAAAGACCATCGTGTTATCTTAGAAAGATAGATACAGTTATTAGCAAGCAGGTTATAGGTTGCCTCCATTGCTTTATTGTAGATAGTAATATTGTGTTCTGAAAGATATTTGTACATTCCTTTTAACCACTGGTTGTAACTTTCATTAGATTGATTGGAAGATGTAAAAGCAATCTGAGTAAGCAAGAAATCATAGAAACCATTTCTTGCTCTAATATTCTTTTTCAACATAAGTTGTGAGAGTTTTACAACATCTTTTTTGTGAGTAGATGAAAAAGTATTCCATACGCTATCATACTTAGGTATTAGGAGTTCCCATTCTTTCTTCTGCTCTTTTTTCATATTGGCATCGGTCTTGTATAACTCCTCTAAGTTGTTGATATATTCATCTACATTATCAGAAAAGTTGTTAAATCGTTGAGCATAAATATTTGTTACAACAAATAATAACACTGTGATTATAAAAAATCTCTTCATGTTTTTTATTTTTGAGGTATTAAAATATATTGTTGAAGTCAATGTATTGACGAACCTTCTTCTATTTCTTTCCAAAGAGCGTTGTACAACAAAGTTCCTGCTAATTGATAACCTTTTGTTGTAAGGTGGATTAAGTCATTTTGCATTAAAGATTTGGAATGTAGTTTTTTTGCTGAATTATTACCACCCATAACATTATAAAGGTCAAACACAGCACAATTTGTTTGGTTTGCCACAGATGTAATAGCCTTTATGCTTTGTGAAAGATTGGAATTTATCCTTCGTTTTTGAGTCCATGTTTCGACAGGTGTGGTTAGCAGAATTGGAATGTTAGGTTTTGTTTTTCTAATATTATTTATCAAGTTGATTAAATTTGTTTCAAAGTCTTGTTCATTCATCTCTTCTTCCGAATCGCTAAGACCTAAAGAAAGAATAAATAAATCTACATCTAAAGTCTTTAATTGTGAAAAAAATAAATCTGAATTATTATTTAAATCTTTTACTTTTAAACCATTTAAACCAAGACTATTATAAACAACACCCGCATCATTGTTTTGGAAATAGAAGCCATAGATATAAAAAATCTCATTATCTTTTTTATTCAAGGCTATCTTGATTGAAGAAACATAGTCTGATAATAAGAATTCAGTATATCCTTCGTCATCATTCTCTATAGTTTGATAGGCAATGTTTATATCTTCTATTTTCAATCTATCTCCTAAATTTAATCTGCTATGATATACCCTAAAAGAATTGAAATCGTATTTTATGGAGTTCTTGTTATTAACACTTATCTCTATATTTTCATTGGAATTACTTGTATAGACATTTGATAAAAAGAATCCATTATCTTTTTTCCCTGCATTGGAGATAATATTATTAGAATGCCAACCAGAAGAATACTTTATCTTGTATGAATTTGAAGATTCTTTAATAGAAGGAGATATTATTCCTCTTGTAGCTTGAAGTCCTGGCATAAAAGATTGAAGATTTTTTCTTAACTCTTCTGTCATAACGTCTGAACAAACATAGTCATCGCCTATATGAACGACGTTTATTTGCTGTCTTCCCTCAATAATCATTGAACGAAACTTGAAAAACAAATAATTAAAGGATTTTTGACTATTTCCATAATAAGATATTGTATCAATATCCTTGTTTATTATGCCATAAGTATTGAACTCTATTTCTTGTCCGCTTAGAATAATTGAAGTAAAAGCAGAAAACACAAATAACAATATGTACTTGTATAGTAGTTTCATTAAATATATCTTGTTATTTCTCTGAATTTCTTTTCTAAACTTTCACCTTGTGCCAAAGCTTTAACGCTATCGTCTGCAACAAGTTTTCCATTATTTATTATAATAGCACGAGAACAAACAGCTTCGACTTCTTGCATAATATGAGTAGAAAGAATTACTGTTTTTTCTTTTCCTAATTCTTTAATAAGAGTACGTATTTCTACCAATTGATTAGGATCCAATCCTGTTGTTGGTTCATCTAATATAAGAATTTTTGGATCGTGTATTAAAGCTTGAGCTATTCCCACACGTTGTTTATATCCTTTGGAGAGCATTCCTATTTTTTTTCTAACCTCTTTTGTTAAACCAACTTTTTCTATCATTTGTTCTACTCTCTCTTTTGCTCTATTACCTTTTATTCCATGTATTCCTGCAATAAACTCAAGATTTTCTCTAACATATAGTTCATTGTATAAAGGATTTTGCTCTGGTAGATAGCCTATAAGAGAACGTATCTTCATCGGTTCCTCATTAATGTCATAATTATAGACTTTTACTTCTCCCTTTGTAGGAGGAATAAAGCAGGTGATTATCTTCATCATCGTACTTTTACCTGCTCCATTCGGACCTAAAAGACCTACGATTTCACCTTCGTTAATTGAAAGAGTAACATCGTCTAATGCTCTTTGTTGTCCATATTCTTTGATTAGATTATGTATATCTATGCTTATTATATTTTTTGTTTCGTTCATATTGTTAGCTTTCTTTATATCGGAGTGCGAAATTACAAAAAAAATCTCTTATTATTACTTCTATTACTTATTTTTTGATTATTGCATAAAAACGAAAAACAAATACAAATACTATCTTACTCTGACCTTTTGCTTTTCTTTTAGTTTTTCATCTTTAATATTATTGATTGCAATAAAATCTTCTTTGCGTATTCTATATTTTTTGCAAATACTTTCTATGGTATCTTCTTTCTTTACTTTATAGTATCTCCAAGTTTCTTTATCTTCGTTGTTGATTGTAACATATTCACTAAGTTTCTTTTCTCTTTTTGCTATAAGAGAAGATAGTTCTGTTGAAGAAACATAACGTGTTCCTTTCATATAACGATTAACTTTTGATAATTTAGTAGGACGAGTCCTATTTTCTGCAATAGATTCTGAAGCTGCTACTCCAAAAAATGATTTATCTATTTTTATTATCTTAGTTTTTAAGCGATGATTTTTCAAATCAACAATCCATTCAGGATCTATACAAGCATATAAAAGACGGCATTCAAAATGAAGATGAGGACCTGTGCTTCTTCCTGTTGAACCTCCTAATCCAATAACATCTCCTGCTTTCACTTTTTGACCAGGCTTTACTTTTAAAACAGACATGTGTCCATATAGTGTTTCAAGATTATTATAATGACGGATAAGAACCATATTTCCGTAACCTCCATTATATTTTGCAACCCTAACAACACCATCAAAAGCAGCATAAATATTATCTCCTGTGTTTAAAGCAATATCTACTCCCGTATGAGCTCTACCCCATCGCCAACCATAAGGAGAAGTGCGAACTCCTTTATATGGAAAACAAAAATTATCTGTACCATCTTTACCACAAAGTCTTATAGTTAGTTCATCAGGTAAATCTCTAAGAGAAATATTTCCTGCTTTTACTCTATCTGTTATCCATGTTTGTTGATAAAGACATGAAGAAGGAATTTCAGAATTGTTTTTTAGTATTTGCTTAGTTGTATCTGTTTTTATTGATAGTTTTTTTAAAGCAGTTGTATCTGTTTTATGTTTTTCTTTTTCTTGTTTCTTTATTGTATGTTCATAATACATAGAATCAGCAAAACGCCTATTCTTTGAACGAGTATCTTCGTTAGTATTTTGAGCAAAAGAATCACAAGAGAAAATAATAAACAAAATAAACAAAAAAGGTAACAAGAAAAATCTCTTTACCTTATTGTATATATTTATTTTATTTTTTGTGTTTCCCATTGATTAAAGTGTTTTTCTTAGTCTTGCTACAGGAATATCTAAAAGATCTCTATACTTTGCAACTGTTCTACGTGCTAAATCATAACCTTTTTCTTTCAAAAGGGCTACTATTTTTTCATCTGTCAAAGGTTTTCTTTTATCTTCATTCTCTATCAGTTCTGTTATCAAAGACTTTACCGCATCAGATGAAACTATATTTCCTTCACTATCCTCTAAGGCATTAGAAAAGAAATCTTTTAAAAGAAAGGTACCAAAATGTGTTTGAGCATATTTATTACTTGCCACACGAGAAACAGTTGATATATCACAATCTGTCATATTTGATATATCAACTAAACGCATTGGTTTTCTTTTATCAATATCTCCCTCAAGAAAATAAGAATATTGAAACTTAATGATTGCAGCCATAACTTTACTAAGAGTATTATCTCTATTATCTAAAGCAGAAATAAATTCATTGGCTGAATCCATTTTTTCTTTTATAAAATTAAATGCTTGTCTTTCTGAAACATTTCTTTTCTTTATCTGCCTATATTTTTCTAACATTTCAGAATAATAAGGACTGACGCGAAGAGAGTGAGTATAAGATTTATTTAATTGAAACTCAACTCTGCCATTATTATTCCAAACAATAAAATCTGGAGTAATATAAATGTTTTCATAAACAGATGTATTACCATTGTGAGAAGTAGCTGGCTTAGGATTTAAAGTTTTGATAAGATTTATTGCGGCGTCTAACTCCTCATGAGTTATTTTCATCTTTTGTATCATATTTTGATATTGTTTATTTTTAAACATTTCAAAATATGTGTTATTCTCTAATATCTTTAAAGCAAGTACAAGCTCTCTTGATTCTGTTTGCTTTAATTTTTGCTGTTGATTTTTTTTATCTTTAATATTATCTATCTTAGACAATTTCTTTAACTGCAACAGCAAACTCTCTTTTAAATCTCTTGCTCCAACGCCTGCTGGTTCAAAACCTTGTATTTTCTTTAAAATCTTTTCTACTTGCTCAACGGGAATTTCTTTATTGTTTGCAAAGAAATAATCATCGGCTATTGCTTCAACAGAACGAGTTAAATAACCATTTTCATCAATATTTCCTATGATATTTTTACCAATTTCTTCATCTTCTTTGGATAAATCAAGCATAGAAAACTGAGATAGCAAATCTTCATAAAGAGTAGAACCAGAAGAATATATATTTCCTGCATCTACTCTTGTTTCATTATTATTCCGTCTTGTTGTTTTTCTATAATCAGATAATTCATCATCTTGGAAATACATAGAAAGATTATAGTCATCTGAATCATCTTCATTTATTTTTTGAATATCTTCAGAAGTTTTTTCCTCCGATTCTTCCAAGATTGGGTTTTTTTCCAACTCTTCTTTTATTCTTTGATCCAAAGACTGCAAAGGCAACTGCAACAGTTTCATAAATTGAATCTGTGCAGGTGCAAACTTAGTCTGCATTTTGGTTGTCAAAGAATTAGAAATCATTAGAACTTAGCATTTTTTGGATAACGTGGGAAAGGAATAACATCTCTAATGTTTGTCATTCCTGTAACAAACATCAATAGTCGTTCAAAACCTAAACCAAAACCAGAATGAGGAACAGTGCCAAAACGTCTTGTATCTAAATACCATTGATAAGGTTCCAGATTCATATTTAGTTCTTTCATTCTTGTGAGAAGTTTATCAAAATCTGCTTCTCTTTCACTACCTCCTATTATTTCTCCTATTTGAGGAAATAGTATATCCATACCTCTAACTGTTTTACCATCATCATTTTGTTTCATATAGAAGGATTTTATTTCCTTTGGATAGTCAGTCAAGATAACAGGACATTTAAAATGATGTTCTACAAGAAAACGCTCGTGTTCTGATTGTAAGTCAATACCCCAAGAAACGGGAACATCAAATTTATGTTTACTATTTTCTAATATAGAAATAGCTTCTGTATAAGTCAAACGTTTAAAGTCATGAGAAATAACAAAGTTTAGTCTTTCTACAAGTGTATTATCATACATTTTGCACAAGAATTCAATATCATCTTTGCAGTTTTCTAAAGCGTAACGTACAAGATACTTTATAAAATCTTCTGCTAAATCCATATTATCATTAATATCATAGAAAGCCATTTCAGGTTCAACATGCCAAAATTCAGCAAGATGTCGTGGAGTATTAGAGTTTTCTGCTCTAAATGTAGGACCAAATGTGTATATTTTTCCGATTGCTGTTGCTCCAAGTTCTCCCTCTAATTGTCCTGAAACAGTCATAAAAGTACTCTCACCAAAGAAATCTTTAGAATAATCTGTTTTTCCGCTATCATTCTTTGGTAAGTTATCTAAATCCAATGTTGTTACTTGGAACATCTCTCCTGCTCCTTCACAATCAGAAGCTGTTATGATAGGACTATGCCAATAAAAGAATCCATGATCATTAAAATATTTATGAATAGCAAAAGCCATATTATGACGAATTCTTAGTACAGCTCCAAAAGTATTTGTTCTTGGACGTAAATGAGCAATATCTCTAAGAAATTCCATTGTATGTCCTTTCTTCTGTAAAGGATATGTATTTACATCTGCTTCTCCATATATTTCTATTTCAGAAGCTTGTATCTCTACACTCTGTCCTTTACCCATACTTTCAACAAGAGTACCATTAACTCTAAGAGATGCTCCTGTTGTTATTCTTTTTAATAAATCTTCACCAAATTTTTCTACGTCTGCAACAACTTGGATATTGTTTATAGTGCTTCCATCATTTAAAGCAATAAAGGCTACCGCTTTGTTTCCTCTTTTTGTTCTAGCCCAACCTTTTACACATACAAGTTGATTAACTTTTTCTTTTGCTTCTTCTGTAAAAAGGTCTTTAATTTCTATTCTTTTTATAGTATTCATTGTATCTTTTAATATTGAAGTCAAAAATTATAACGCAATTATATCAAATTTATTTTAAGATTTACAATTGAAAAATTTTATAAATAATCAGAACCTTTACTAACTTCTACATCGGTTATAAATTGTTTAACTCTTTGTTCCTCATCTTTCTTGCAAATCATAAGAATTCCTTCAGACTCAACAACAATATAACCATCTAAACCTTGTAGAATAACAAGTTTATCTTTAGGAACATTAACAATAGAGTTAGTTGTATCGTAGGCCATAACGTTTTTACCGATGATTGTATTAGCATTCTCATCTTTTTCTCTAACATTATATAAAGCTTTCCAAGTTCCCACATCACTCCAACCAAAATCTGAAGGAATAACATAAACATTACCTGCTTTTTCCATAACTCCGTAATCTATAGAGATAGCAGGACAAGATGTATATGCCTCGTTTATAAAAGAGTCTTCCTTATCTGTATTATAATAGTCTTGACCTTTAAGGAAGATATTATAAACTTCTGGCAAGTATTGGCTTAGTGCTTTATTAATAGACTTTAACGACCAAATAAAAATACCTGAGTTCCATAGAAAATCACCACTTTCTATAAACTTCTTAGCCATTTCTAAATTAGGTTTCTCTGTAAATAGTTTTACTTTTTTTATATCTTTATCCTTAGGAATAAAATCATTGTTATCAAATTGAATATAACCGTAACCTGTATTTGGATAAGAAGGTTTAATACCTAAGGTTACTAATACATCATTTTCTTGAGTAATTTTAAGAGCTTTTCCTAAGGTATTAATAAACTCATCTTCATTTAAAATAAGATGGTCTGATGCTGCAACAATTATGTTTGCATTCTCATTAATAGAACCTATCTTAAAATTAGCATAAGTTATACAAGGTGCAGTATTTCTTCTTGCAGGCTCAGTTACTATGTTATTTTCATTAATCCCTTGTAATTGTTCTTTAACAAGGTCTTTATACATCTCACTTGTTACTATGTAGATATTTTCTTGAGGACAAACTTTCTGCATTCTTTTATATGTCATCTGTATCAGACTTTCACCTATACCTAACACATCTAAGAATTGCTTCGGTCTTCTTAATCTACTCATAGGCCAAAATCTACTACCTACACCTCCTGCCATAATAACGCAGTAATTATTTTTATTCATGATTATTCTTTTTTATTATTGAATTTAGACTACAAAAGTACTACAAATTTCATTACAACAAGGAAAAACTTACATTTTTTCTTTTAAAAACTTGGAAGTTGGAGTGTCATTATGCTTTATAAGGTCTTTAGGTGTTCCTTCAAATATTATTTTTCCGCCATGTTTACCTCCCCCTTCTCCTAATTCTATGAGCCAATCTGCTGTTTTTATTATATCCAAGTGATGTTCTATGATAACAACCGAATGATTATTGTTTATTAAAGCATCAAAGCATTCATTCAATTTGTTTATGTCATCTAAATGCAATCCCGTTGTTGGCTCATCAAAGACAAATAACGTCGGTTTTAGATTTTTACCTTTTTGCAAGTAAGTGGCAAGTTTTATTCTCTGGGCTTCTCCGCCTGAAAGAGTAGAAAGCGATTGTCCCAAAGCAAGATAACCTAATCCTACTCTTCTTAAAATATTTAAAACATAGTTAATTTTTTGAACACAACTATCTGTTTTATCATCAAAGAAATCAAATGCTTCATCAACACTCATTTCCAAAACATCCGCTATTGTTTTGTTTTTATATTTTATTTCTAAGGCTTCTTGTTTATATCGTTTGCCATGACATTCTTCACATTGCAAGCTAACGTCAGCCATAAATTGCATTTTTACTTCTATTGTTCCATCTCCCTTACATGTTTCACATCTTCCACCTCCATCAACATTAAAAGAAAAATAACCTGGTTTTAATTTTCTTGCCTTTGATAATGGTTGAGATGAAAATAAATTTCTTATATCATCAAAAACACCTGTATAAAGAGCAGGATTACTTCTTGAAGAACGACCTATTGAATTCTGATCTACTAATTGTATATCTTTTATAATAGAGAGAGAACCTTTTATTTCCGAACATTTAGGGAATTTTTCCACAGGAACATCAAAGTGCATCTTCAATGCATTTACCAATACTTTATTTATTAAAGTACTTTTACCAGAACCTGACACTCCACACACAACAACCTTCATATTTAAAGGCAATTTAAGATTAACACCTTTTAAATTGTTTTCAAATATGTCATCTATTTGAAGATATTCTTTACTTTTTCTATAAGAAATAGGTAGAGGAATTTCTTTTTCTCCTCTCAAGTATTGTGCAGTAAGAGAATTTTTATCTTTTAATAGAGTTTTCAAATTACCAGAAAATACAAGCTCTCCTCCATTTCTTCCTGCCAAAGGTCCTATGTCTATGATATAATCTGCGTTTCTTATTACCTCCTCATCATGTTCTACAACTATAACTGTGTTTCCCTCATCTCTAAGATCTTTTAAAACTTGTATTAAATTATTAGTATCTATAGTATGCAAACCTATTGTTGGTTCGTCTAAAATATACATTGAACCAACCAAAGGTGAGCCAATACTTGTTGAAAGAACTATTCTCTGTGCTTCTCCGCCAGAAAGAGTATTAGCTTCTCTTGATAGAGTTAGATAACCAAGACCAACTTTTAACAGATATTTTAACCTTGTTTTTATTTCTTTTAAAAGTCGTTCCGAAGCTTTAAAATCATAATCATCAAGTTTTAGTTCTTCAAAAAATTCCGCTACTTCCTCCACCGGCATATTCAATATGTCTATCAAAGATTTTCCTTTTATCTTCACATAACTAACATCTTTTCTTAATCTTGTTCCTTTACAATCTGGACAAATTGTTTTTCCTCTATATCTTGATAGAAGCACGCGATATTGAATTTTATAAGATTCTTTCTGTACAAGTTCAAAGAATTGATTTATCCCTATAATATTCTTGCCATCGCCGTTCCAAAGCAAATTCTTTTGATCTTCTGTTAATTCGTTATATGGTTTATGAATAGGAAACTTCTTGTAAGCCTTATTAATAAAATCTTCTTTAAAGTGAGACATCACCGCACCTTTCCAACAATTAACCACATCTTCATAAACCGAGAGATATGGTTTTGTAATTACAAGGTCTTCGCTAATTCCCTCAACATATCCTAAACCATCACAGTTTGGACAAGCACCATATTTGTTATTAAAAGAGAAAAAGTTTTCTGTAGGTTTCACAAACTCCATTCCATCTCTTTCAAAGCGATTAGAAAAGCTTTCACTTTTGTTTTCTGACCATACAACGCAAGAACCTTCAGATTCATTAAAAGCAGTATGAACACTTTCAGCAATACGTATTCTTAGCGTTTCTTCCTCTCCTTTTACAGATAATCTATCTACAAGCAAAAAAGCTTTAGTATAAGTCTTCGGTACAACTTTCTTCTGTAAAATTTCTTCTATTTGCAATATCTCTTCTTCGTAAAATATACGTGTATAGCCAATTTGAAATAAAACCTCTAAACGTTTTCTTAAATCTTCTTTGTTGGGATTTAATGGACACAAGATATATATCTTCTGTTCTTTATAATTAGCGAGAATGGTATCAACAACATTGGCAACAGAGTCTCTTTTTACTTCCTTACCTGAAATTGGAGAAAATGTTTTTCCTATCTTTGTATAAAGCATCTTCAGATACTCATAAATCTCTGTCATTGTTCCAACAGTAGAACGGGGATTGCGATTGATAGTTCTTTGATGTACGGCTATAGCAGGAGGTAAGCCTTCTATTTTATCAACTTCTGGCTTTGGCATTCTTCCTATAAATTGCCGAGCATAAGAAGATAGACTCTCAATATATCTTCTTTGACCTTCGGCAAAAAGAGTATCAAAAGCCAAAGAACTTTTTCCACTTCCACTAACACCTGTTATAACTGTCAAAGTATTTTGTGGCACTTTAATATCAATATTCTTAAGATTATTTACCTTAATTCCTTTGGCTACAATGTATTTTTCCATCACAATAGTTCCTTTTATAAAATCAGTATCAAATAGATTGCAAAATTACACTTTTTTCTACATATAAATATATTTCATTTCTAAAAGAAAATACCTAATAATTAAATCGTAATATCACAAAAAAAAGTATTAATTTTGCCAAAAATATAAAATATATAAAAATTATGGCACATAAACACGAACATCATCATCACCATTCTACTCAATTAGAATCTTTAAGCACAGCTTTTATTATCGGTATCGTGCTTAACAGTCTTTTTTTAATCATTGAATTTATTCTTGGTTTCATTTACGATTCCATTGGGCTTATATCCGATGCAGGACACAACTTAACAGATGTTGTTTCTTTGGTTTTAGCATTAATTGCTTATAGCCTCACAAAAGTATCCAGCAATACCAAATTCACATACGGTTACAAAAAGACAAGTATTTTGGTTTCTCTTATCAATGCTATCATTCTTTTGGTTGCCGTTGCCTTTATAATCTATGAGAGTATAGATAAAATAATAAACCCTATAGAAATCAAAGGCAGTGTCATCAGTATCACGGCTGGTATCGGCGTTATCATAAATGGTATAACAGCATGGTTATTTTTAAAAGACAAGGAAAAGGATTTAAACGTGAAAGGAGCATACTTGCACATGGTTGCAGATGCATTAGTAAGTATAGGCGTTGTTGTTAGTGGGCTTATCATCAGTTTTACTTCGTGGTTTGTTTTAGACGGTATAATTGGTATTGTAGTAGCTCTCATCATCATTTACTCTACTTGGGATTTATTAAACAAAAGCCTCAGACTTTCTTTAGACGGCGTGCCTTCTGATATAGATTTCAATCATATTGCTAACATTATCTCGCAAGTAGAGGGCGTAAAAGACGTTCATCATCTTCACATCTGGGCAATAAGCACACGAGAAAACGCTTTAACCGCTCACATCGTCCTAAATGATATTAATAATATGGAAGAAGTAAAACATCACATCAAACACGAACTTGAACACGCAAATATTTCTCACTCTACTTTGGAATTTGAAAGCAACGACTGTCATTGTGAAGAACAGCATTTACTTACACAAGAATAAGTTGCTATTATGCTAAAAAAAAGTTTTTTTTACATATTCTTTCTTTTCATATTTATCACTGCTTTTGGGCAAACAAATGAAAAAGCGGAGAAACTTATGAATAAGGCATTGAACTATCTTAATCAAGAGAAAGAAGACAAATGTATTTACACACTACTTGACATCACTAAACAATATCCCGATTATGCACCTGCCTTTGCTGCTTTAGGACAAGTCTATTTCTCAAAAGAAGATTACGATAACGCTTGTTTATTTTACGAAAAGAGTATTGAGATAGATAAAAACTTTGATTTAAATTCTTTCTATCGTTTGGGTATAATAAAAAAACAGAAAAAGGAATACCAAAAAGCAAAAGAATATTTTGCTTACTATGTTCAAAATCAAAAAAAAGCCAAATACAAATTAAGAAAAGAAGAATGCGAAAAAGAACTTAAAAACATTGATTTTATATTACACTCATTAGACAATCCTGTAGAATTTCAACCAAAAAACATTGGCAAAAATATAAATGATTCTCAATATCAATATTTGCCAACTCTTACTATGGATAACAAACTTTATTTCACCGAAAGAAAAGACGACAACGAGGATTTCTACTCTGCCGACTTTTTTTTCTTGGATACAAACAACTTTTCTGTTTCTTTGAAAACAAAATTGGCCTCTCCTTTAAACAGCAACGACAATGAAGGAGCGGCAAGCATAAGTCCTGATGGCCGTTTCCTATATTTTGCAAAATGCAACGCTTCTGACGGTTTTGGCTCTTGCGATATTTATGTCTCTGAGCGTAATGGCAACACTTGGTCTAAACCCAAGAACTTAGGAGGTAATGTTAATTCTTCAGCATGGGACTCTCAACCTTCCATAGCTTCCGATGGCAGAACACTCTTCTTTGTCTCTAATAGAGAAGGTGGATTTGGCAAAAGCGATATTTACTATTCTTATTTAAAAAAGGACGGAACATGGACTAAAGCCAAAAACTTAGGCGAAAAGATAAACACTACCAACAACGAAATCTCTCCTTTTATCCACCCTTCCAACACTACTCTTTATTTTTCTTCAGATGGACACATCGGAATGGGAGGACAAGATATTTTTTATTCTAAAATAGAGAATGGTAAATTCACTTCTCCGATAAATATTGGTTATCCTATAAACACAGATGCAGATGAAACATGTTTTTTCGTTAATAGTGAAGGAACTCTTGCCTTTTACGCAAGCAATTCTTTAGAAGAAAACTATGGAAATACTGACATCTATTTCTTTGAACTCTACAAAGAGGCTCAGCCAACAAAAGTTATAAGCCTGAGAGGAAAAATCATTTACGATGATAACAGAAAAGGAAATCAAGCTCTTTTAGAAATAAAAAACCTTAAAACCAATCGCATTGTAGCTTCAACAACTTCAGACAAGATTACAGATAATTATATTCTTGCTCTTCCTATTGGAGAAGACTATGCTATGAATGTAACTTGCGAAGGTTATCTTTTTTATTCAGAAAATTTTTCCTTAAAAACAACAACAGAAAACATCTCCACAAGAGAAGAAGACATAACTCTTCAAGCCATAAAAGAAGGACAAAGTGTTGTTTTAAGAAACATATTCTTTGAAACCAATTCTTTCGAACTTAAAGAAGAAAGCAATGCAGAACTTCAGACTATGCTTGAACTTATGCAAAAAAATCCTACTCTTCGTATAGAAATATCTGGACATACTGATAACGTTGGAAAAGATGATTACAATATGACCCTTTCTGAAAACAGAGCAAAAAGTGTAAGACAATGGCTTATAGATAAAGGAATAAACACCCAAAGAATAGTCGCTAAAGGCTATGGAAAAACAAAACCTATTGCAGATAATTCAACAGAAGAAGGAAGACAACAAAATCGTAGAACAGAATTTAAAATAATAAAATAATAGTGGAAGAGAAAACATTTAACATTAAACACATAAATCAAACAGAGTTCTTTGGCGTAGGAGAAAAGAATTTAAAATTTATAACTCTTCTCTATCCTATGCTTACTATTACCGTCAGAGCAGAAAATCTAAGCATTCATGGAACAGAAAAAGAAGTACAAAGTTTTACTAAATTCTTTGAACGCTTACTAAAACTGTATCGCAAAGAACACATATTGGACGAAAACTTAATAATGTCTGCTTATAAAGACGAAGACCTACAAAATAAAGAGGGCAATATTCTCCTTTATGGTAGCAAAGGCTTAGCAATCAAAGCAAGAACAGTCAATCAACAAAAAATGGTTGAAGAGATAGAAAAAAAAGATATGCTTTTTGCTGTCGGTCCTGCTGGTAGCGGAAAAACATATACTGCTGTCGCCTTAGCTGTTAAATATTTGAGAGAAAAAAGAGTAAAACGTATCATTCTTACTCGTCCAGCGGTAGAAGCAGGAGAAAATCTTGGATTTCTTCCGGGAGATATGAAAGAAAAACTTGATCCTTATCTACAACCTCTTTACGATGCGTTGAGAGATATGCTCGGTGAAGGAAAACTAAACGACTATATTGAACACCATATCATAGAAATTGCACCATTAGCTTTTATGCGTGGAAGAACATTGGAGAATGCCTTCGCCATATTAGACGAAGCACAAAATGCAACCATTGGACAGATAAAAATGTTTCTTACTCGTATGGGAAACTATTCAAAATTCATAATAACAGGAGACCCTTCTCAAACAGATTTACCCAACAAACAACCATCGGGACTTATACCTGCCACCGAAAAACTAAAAAACATTAAAGGTATATCTATTATTGAACTAACCAATAAAGATATTGTCAGAAACCCTCTTGTTTCTCGTATTTTAGAGGTTTTGTAATCTATTTTCTTTCATCGTATTAGAAACTAAAAACAAAATTTAGACAATAAAAAAACAAAAAAAATTTGTTAGTAATCAAAGTTTTTATAATTTTGCAAAACGATTGAGAGGGGGGATTCTTCTCGTTTCAGTTCTTAATTCAAGATTTGGCGGGGTAGCTCAGTTGGTTAGAGCGTCGGATTCATAACCCGGAGGTCACGAGTTCAATTCTCGTCCCCGCTACGATTGAGTTCTCATAACTTAATTTATGTTTTTGGTTAATAAATATTTTGAAACTTACCTGTGAAGGTAAGTTTTTTTTTATTCCTTACACTCTCATTATCAAAACATAAGACCTAATAAAAAAAAAGAGTTGATTTTTAGAAACGAAAAGTTGATTCTAAGAAATTAAAAGTTGATTTTTAGAAATTAAAATCAACTCTTTTTTTCTTAAATCCTGATGTTTTTTTTATCAAACTTAAATTCTTGAAAATAAAATTTTTAACAAACAAAGAAATACTTCTACAAAACTAAGAAAAAATTAACAAAAAAGTATATTTTTAAACAATATCACTTTATATTATACGTTTATTAGCATATTATCAAAAGTTTAAATAAAAAAAAGAGCTAAACTTTATAATTATATAACAGAGTTTTTAATATGATTGACAGAGTTTTAACACAATTTATACTGCTATGAAAAAAAATATCCGAATATTTGGGATTTGTTGTTTGTGTTTTGTTTTGGGCTACACTAATAGTTATGCTCAAGAACTGACATTAGACGCTTGTAGAGCAATGGCTTTGGAACACAATAAAGCAAGTCTTATTTCAGAGGAAACTTTGAATGCTGCAATAAGTACTCGTAGGGCGGCATTTACACAATTCCTACCTAATTTTAATGCTGTCGGTACTTATATGCATAACTTTAGAGGAGATGAAATGTCTATATTGGGAGAAGATGCTGTTTTACCTGTTGGTAGTTTAGACGCTAAAGGAAATTTTACATACAACCTCAATCCTGCATTAGGAGATGTTGATGTACTTACTAATGCTGCTGGTTACCCTATTGACCGCAACGGAAACATAACAACTAATCCCAAAGAAATGATTCCTAAACATGTTGCCTATCTTCCAAAAGATGCTTTAACTTTTGATATGTCTGACGTATTTGCAGCAGGCATAGGCTTTACACAACCAATCTTTATGGGAGGAAAAATTGTTGAGTTATACAAAATGAGCAAAGCCGCCGAGAACATTGCAAGAATAAAAAATAACAACGATAATATCAACATATTAATTCAAGTGGATGAAGCCTTTTGGAGAGTTATTTCTTTGCAGAAAAAAAGAGAATTGGCTGAAGAATACAACAACCTTCTTCAAAAAACTTACAACGATATAGAACAACTCTACAATGAAGGTGTTGTTACCAATGCTGAGTTATTAAAAGTAAAGGTTAAGCTCAATGAAAGCGAGATGACTTTAACCAAAGCACAGAACGGATTAAAACTTGCCAAAATGTATCTTAATCAAATTTGTGGTATGGATTTTAACTACGAATACACTTTGGTTTATAATGAAGAAAGTAGCGATTTTGATTTGGTAGAAAACAATGATATTAAAAAAGATGTTGCTGCAAGACCTGAATCTATGATGTTAGAAGAAAGTGTTAATATAGCAAAAAGTGAGTTAAATATAGCACGTTCTCGTTTTATGCCTAACATTATAGCACAAGGCAATTATATTGTTTCTAATCCAAGTGTGTTTAATGGCTTTGATAAAAGTTTTAAAGGTTCTTTTGTTTTAGGCGTTAGTGTTACTGTTCCTATCTTCCATTTCGGTGAAAGAATACATACTCTTAATGCTGCCAAACACAAACTTAGGATAGCAGAACTTACACGTGATGAGGCAATAGAGAAGATGGAACTACAAGCAAATATGAAACAAAACTCAAGAAACGAAGCTGTTAAACAAAATATCATAGCAAAAAATAATATGGAACACGCTTCCGAAAATCTACGTCATGCACAACTTGGATTTAACGAAGGTGTTATCTCAACATCTGATCTTATGGCTGCTCAAACAGCGTGGGTTAGTGCAAAAAGTGAGGTTATTGATGCTAATATCAACCTTATGTTATCTGACCTTTATCTTAACCAAACTTTAGGTAAGGTTAAAAATCCAAAAAACAAAATAAAATAAACGATAAAAACGCAATAATAATATGGAAAATTTAAATAATAATATTACAACACCAAAGAAAAAAGTCATAAAAACAAGAGAAAGCAAAACATTAGTGATGTCTTTCATTATACTTGTTGCTTTTATTGCCGTAATAGCCATAATCGGTTACTTTATCTTATCCCCTGATGAATTGCTTTTACAAGGAGAGGTTGAAGCAAGTGAGATAAGAGTATCTGGAAAAGTACCAGGTAGAATATTAGAATTAAAAGTACAAGAAGGAGAGAAAGTTGATAAAGGACAACTATTGGTTTTTATTGATTCTCCTGAGATTGAAGCAAAATCAGTGCAAGCACTTGCAGCAGAAAACGCTGCTACAGCACTTAGCAACAAAGCAATCAATGGTACAAGAAAAGAAACCATAGAAGCTGCTAAGGAACAATATGAAAGAGCTAAGGCTGCTGCTGAATACGCTAAGAAAAGCTATACAAGAACTAAAAATCTATATGAAAAAGGCGTTGTTGCTGCACAAAAATTTGATGAAGTTGAGGCTCAATACAAGGCTGCTGTTGCTCAAGAGAAAGCCGCCAAAAGTCAATATCAAATGGCTTTAAACGGAGCTCAACAAGAAGATAAAGATGCTGCTCTTGCTCAAGTAAATAGAGCAAAAGGTGCTGTTATGGAAGTAAATTCTTATCAAAATGAAACCAGACTTATTGCCCCAATAAGCGGAGAAATATCTGAGATATTCCCAAAAGTAGGAGAACTTGTCGGAACAGGCTCTCCAATAATGAGCATTGTTGATTTAAATAACATCTGGGTTACTTTCAATATTAGAGAAAACCTTCTTAGCAAGATAAAAATGGGTACTATACTTACGGCTAAAGTACCAGCAATGAATGGAAAAGAAATAAAACTAAAAGTTAATTTCATAAAAGCACAAGCTTCTTATGCAACATGGAAAGCAACAAAACTAACAGATGAGTACGATACAAAAACATTTGAAGTTAGAGCCGTACCAACAGAAAAGATCAGTGGTTTGCGTCCAGGTATGAGTATAATAGTTAATTGGTCTAAGATGAAATAACCAAGTTGCGAATAATCTAACTTTTAACAATAAAGATAATGAAAAGAGGATTTTTACAAGTTGTCAAAAGAGAGTTAAGACGAATGGTGTCTCGTCCCATTTATCTTATGATGACAGTGATTATTCCGTGTTTGGTGATTATTTTCTTTGCGACTTTTCTTAACCAAGGTGTTCCTAACAAGATGCCTGTCGCAATAGTTGATTTTGACAACTCAACTCTTTCAAGAACAATCTCAAGAACTTTATCTGCTGGACAGATGTGCAATGTAAAATATAAACTATCTTCTTATGAAAGTGCTAAAACCAAGATGCAACAAGGAGAAGTTTATGCTTTTGTTATAATTCCAAGAAATTTTGAAAAAGATGTTTATTCAAGCAAAGCACCTGTTGTAAATTTCTATACAGAATACGCACATTACCTTGGTTCTTCTTTAATCATGAAAGAAATAAACACTGTTCTTACTACTATATCTATAGGTGCAGACCTTAAAATGCGACTTATGAAAGGAGAAAACGTTACTCAAGCAACTGCGCAGGTCAATCCTATTTCTAATGATGTACATATTATTGCCAATCCTCTTTTAAACTATGCTCTATATCTTACCTCTATTATGATGCCTGGCATTATCTTTATTATGTCTATGATTTGTACTGTTTATGCTATTGGTATAGAATTCAAAAATGCTTCTTCTCGTAGATGGTTAGCAACAGGCAACAGGAACATTCTTACTGCTTTAAGTGCAAAACTACTTCCTTATACCATACTCTACACGTTCATGATTATAATCAGCGAAATAGTTATGGAGAGAATCATGGGCTTTCCTAATGAAGGTAATCCTGTTATTATGTATTTAGGAGCCATGTTTACTATTATTTCTTATCAAGCTATGGGAATATTACTTATAGGAGTATTTCCTTCTATGCGTACTGCTCTAAGTATTACAGCTTTTTATGGAGTTATGAGTTTTACTCTTACTGGTTTTACTTATCCAAATGAAGCTATGCTTCCTGCTGTTAGACCTTTCACTTTTTTATATCCACTTAGACAATATTATCAGCTGTATTGTAATGTTCAGATAAATGGTTTGTCTTTCTTAGAAAGCATTATACCTTTCATGTATTTGATGATTTTCTGGTTAGTCCCATTTATTGTTATTATGAGAATAAAATCGGTAGCAATCAAACTTGATTACGAAAGAGATTAATACAAGTTTAGAAAAAATATCATAATGAAAGTAAGTTTAAATTTTAATAATATAAAGAAAGCATTAAAGGAAAACCGTATGGCTTGGTTGGATATGTTTTATATCCTAAGAAAAGAGTTGTATGGTATTTTTACAGACACTGGCGTTTTGATTATATTCTTTCTTGCTACTTTAGTATATCCTCTCGCAGTTTGTTTTATTTACAACAAAGAAGCATTAAGAGATGCACCTATTGCTATTGTTGATAATAGTCATTCTTCTTTAAGTAGAAAATACATTAGAATGATTGATGCAACTCCTGAAGTAGAAGTAAAATATGAATGTATGTCTATGCTTGAAGCTAAAGAACTTCAAAGACATGGCAAAGTTCATGGCATTATTAATATTCCTAAATCTTTCTCTTATGATATAAATACAGGAAAACAAACTCATGTAAATGTTTTTGCAGATGTTTCTTCTTTCTTTTGGTATAGAAATCTTTCAATTGCAACATCGTATGTTACCAGAACAATGGGCTACGAGATAGAAGCAAAAGGTCTAATAGCAAAAGGTTCAACGTATGATGATGCTGTTAGAAGCGTAAGAAAATTTATTCCTCAAGAAGCTGTGCTATATAATCCTGGAGGTTATCCTTCTTTTATCACACCTATTGTTTTAATTATTCTTATTCAGCAAACAATATTCATGGGTATAGGAATGATGGCTGGCAAAACAACAGAAAGAAGTAAATGGAGAGATTTAACACCTAACAATGTTCATTATAGAGGTTTATTCCGTATTATTTTTGGTAGAGCATTAGCTGTTTTTCTAATATATATACCTATTAGTATTTATTTACTTATTATTATTCCTCATCTTTTTAATCTTCCTTCTCTAATGTCTTATCCTCTTGAACTATTTTGGTTTATTGTTCCGTTCTTATTCGCATCTATATTATTAGGAATGACTATATCTACGATGTTTTATCATAGAGAAAACGCAATACCTGTTTATGTCTTCATGTCTATACCTATTCTTTTGATGAGTGGTTTTTCTTGGCCAAGAGAAGCAATGCCGGATTTTTGGAGAATATTCTCTTATATCTTCCCTTCTACTCCAGCTTCTAACGGATATGTAAGATTAAACACTATGGGAGCTTCTATGTTTGAGATAAGTTCAGAACATCTTACCTTATGGATTCAAGTTGCAGTTTATTTAACAACTACATTCTTCGCTTACTATTATCGTCTTACACGCAAAGCTCGAAGAGATTTAAGAAAAAACAGAAAAAGACATCTTCGTTTAGAAAGAAAACACATATCAAAATAAACATCTAAAACCTGTAACCTTATGTTAAAGAAATTATATTTTATTAGTTTAGTTTCTTTGTTTACTTTTTTATTTATAAACTGCTCTAACAAAGAAACAGAAACAAAAAATGAAATATCAACAAGTTTAATTTCAGAAAAAGATGGTAGTGAAAACTTTGTAATGATTGCAGAAGCAATTCCAGATGTCATCTTAGAAATTCGCTATTATTCAACTTATAATTTTGTTGGCAAAAGAATAGACGGATATTTAGAACCTGTGGCTTTGCTGACCAAAGAAGCCGCAAAAGCTTTAAAAGAAGTAAGCGAAGACGTTAAGAAAATGGGATATCGTTTAAAGATTTATGATGCTTATCGTCCTCAAAAAGCCGTTGATCACTTCGTACGATGGTCAAAAGATATTGCTGATACATCTATGAAACAATATTTTTATCCTAATCTTAATAAAAACGTACTATTTAAACAAGATTATATAATGGAAAAAAGTGGTCATACAAGAGGTTCTACTATTGACTTAACTCTATTTGATATGAATACAGAAAAAGAACTTGATATGGGAGGTACTTTTGACTTTTTTGGAGAAGAATCTCACCCTGACCACAAAGCAACTATAACTACAGAACAATATAACAATCGTATGATACTTAGAAATGCTATGCTTAAACATGGATTTAAGCCTTTGGATTCTGAATGGTGGCACTTTACTTTAAAAGATGAACCTTTCCCTAAAACATATTTTAATTTTGATGTGAAAACTTTGAAATAAATAACAAAAGACTGTGCTTTACAATTATAAAACACAGTCTTTAATATAAAAGATGCATAGGTAAAACGCCTATGCATCTTTTTTTTTAAGATTAATCTAATTTGTTGTTTAGAATTAAATAAACTTTAATTCTCTAAGAGCTTCTTCTATTTTTTCAAATGTCATTGACATATCATTATCCAAACCTACTGAATAACGAACTAAACCTTCTGACATACCCATCTTATCTTGGTATTCTTGAGGAACTTCACTTGATGTTGATTTTCCACTGCAAGAGAACAATGTACGGAAGAATCCTAAAGAAACTGCAAGGTAACCTACTCCTTTTTCTTGCATCTTTTCCATAAATGCATTAGCTCTTTCTGCTGTTCCTAAGTCTATAGCAATCATTCCACCGAATCCAAATTGTTCGTTGTATTCTTTAACCATTAAATCGTGGTCTATATGCTCAGGCATACCAGGATAATTTACTTTTATGCCAAGTGCTTTAAATCTTTCTGCAAGATACATTGCATTCTCTGAGTGTTTCTTCATTCTTATGTGAAGATCATATAAGTTCTTCAAGATTGAAGTTGAACGGAATGAATCTAAAACAGGACCAAGCAACATTGCTGTTCCATTATTGACGTCTATAAGTGCGTTAATAAAGTCTGCATCTCCACAAATAGCACCTGCAACACAGTCATTCTTACCATTAACATATTTTGTCATAGAATAAACAACGATATGAGCTCCTAAACGATATGGAGAGAAAACCATTGGTGTAAAAGTATTATCTACAACTAATTTTGCTCCAAATTCATCTGCTATTTTTCTTAATTCTGGAACATTAGCTATTCTTAATAGAGGGTTAGACATTGTTTCTGTATAGATAACCTTAGTATTTGGTTTGCAAGCCTTACGTACTTCTTCCAAATTTGTAGTATCTACAAATGTAACCTCTACTCCATAGTTAATAATATAGTTTTTCAAAAAGGCAAATGTTCCTCCATAAACTGTCATTGAAGCTACAATATGATCACCTGCTTTTGCTAACTCCATTAAAGTACAAGTTATAGCAGCCATTCCACTTCCTGTTGCCCAAGCAGCTTGTGTTCCTTCCATAGCGGCAAGAGCTTTACACAAAGCCATATTACTTGGATTCCAATGACGAGAATATAGGAAAAAGCCTTCTGCTTCTCCATGGAAAGTATCTGTCATTAATTGACCTTTAGGAAATGTAAATGTAGCGGAATCATTAATATTAGGATTAACTCCTCTTTCTGCTGAAACTTCTGCAACAGCGTTGATAGCCATTGCTGGATCAAATTTTTTATTATTCATTTTTCTATATTTATTAAATTATTTACTTTTTTTTTTACTTTTACAAAACAACGTTGTTATTAGCAATTCATAGCTCCACAAACGTGAATAACCTGACCACTAACATAAGAAGCTAAATCAGAAGCAAGGAAAACAGCTACCTTTGCTACTTCTTCTGGTTGTCCTCCTCTTCGCATTGGTATTTGTGCTTCCCAAGCTTTACGAGCATCTTCTGGTATTTTTGCAGTCATATCTGTAATGATAAAACCTGGAGCAATAGCATTAGAACGTATATTTCTACTTCCAAGCTCTTTTGCTATAGATTTTGTAAATCCAATAATACCAGCTTTAGATGCAGAAT
Organism: Bacteroidales bacterium; assembly: GCA_045221575.1. Classification (GTDB taxonomy): domain Bacteria; phylum Bacteroidota; class Bacteroidia; order Bacteroidales; family P3; genus Scybalousia_A. The sequence continues at coordinate 66,348 of JBGUWU010000002.1, read as the reverse complement.
AATTTGCTTGACCAGCATTTCCACTAACGCCAACAACACTACTCATATTAATAATTGAGCCACCTCTTTGCTTAATCATATACTTTTGAACGGCATGAGTAAGATTGAAGACAGACTTTAGATTAACGGCAATAACAGCGTCCCAATCTTTTTCTGTCATTCTCATAAGCAAATTATCTTTTGTTATACCTGCATTATTAACTAATATATCTACTCTTCCAAATTCTTTTACTATTTCTTCAACAACTCTTTCACTATCTTCAAAAGAGGCTGCATTAGAAGCGTATCCTTTTGCTTTAATACCAAGAGATAGAAGTTCTTTTTCGGTTTCTTCCATTACTTCATCTCTGTTTAAATCTGTGAAAGCAACCATTGCTCCTTCTTTTGCGTATGCCAAAGCAATTTGTTTTCCTATTCCTTTTGAGGCTCCTGTAACCAAAGCCACTTTGTTTGCTAATAAATTCATAGTTCTTCTATTTTATTAATTAAAAAACACTAACAAAAATTAACATCTTGTTAGGTCATTGGTGTTCCTTTAATTTTGTCTTTTATAAAACGGAAAGCCATAATGACATTATAACGTGTAGCTTTAAATAAGCCATAGTGTTTTATCATTATTTTATATCTTTCTCTATTTCCTTGCCACATTCTTTTTCTTGACAAACCTCCATCAAGAAAATAGCAGTAAGTACGTTTAGAATGTCTTACTAATGTAGGATCTGCCTTTTCTATTGCATACAAAAGCCAATCATAATCAGCTGTTATCTTGTATTTTGTATTATAATGACGAGTAATTGAACGTTTAACAATAGCTGCTTGATGACAAACCAACATACCCATCAAAAAACTATCCTTAGTTAATACATTTGGCTCTTTTAGTCTTCTTTTACCTATAACTTCACCTTTTTTATTGATAATCTTTGTTCTTCCATAATAAATATCTTGTTTAAGATAAGAAGATTCCATTATTTTAAGCAAAGTATTATGATGTGGTATTCTATCTCCAGCATTTATAAACCAAACATAATCTCCTTTTGCCAAATCTAAGCCTTTATTCATCGCATAATAAAGACCTTTATCTGGTTCTGAAACATATTGATTTATTGCATCTCTATTTTGTTCAATTATTTCTTTAGTTCCATCTGTAGAATCACCATCTATAACAATGTATTCATAATTATCATAGTTTTGGTTTCTAACACTATTTATAGTCGGTTCTATACAATCTTTTGCATTGTAGCAAACTGTAATTATAGACACTGAAGGGTGTATCATAATTCAAAAAAATCAGTTATGTTGTTTTAATTTAGTAGTGTGCAAAATTAATAAAATTTCATCAAAGACAAGTATTTTAACTTAGTTTTTTTAGAATTTCATATTAAAAGATAAGCCTATACTCTTGGAAATTTGACCTTGATGTATATAAGGAAAGATTGAAGGTACAACATTTAAAGAAATATCATCAGATATATCAAAACTAAACAAATAACCATAGACGTATGCGTCTAAAATCTGTGCTGCATACACAACAACTCCAAGTATAACCATAAGATGGAAGTTATCCTTATAAGCATTATACAATGAGTATATACTTTCATCACTATATGTCGTATAATCTTGCAAAAGAGTCCCTGTTCCGTTCAATCTATTATAATATTCGTCTTTAAACTTGTTCATATTTTTGCAGTTGCTTATTGCAAAATAAACCAAAGTACCCAAACCCGCATAAATCACCGGAGTTTTCCAAACCTGTTTATTATATATCTGTCCTAAGCCAGGCACAAAAGTAGAAAACAAGGCTGCCTTACCAGGAGAATGTGTTTTGGTAACCTGAATACTTTTTGCATCAACATTACTCGCAGGCAATGTATTCAAATTCTTCAAGTTTATAACCGTATCCTTATATTCCTGAGAAAAAAGTAAGGAAACAGAGAAAAAGAATATAAGAAAAAGAACAAGCCTTTTCATCTTATTTATTCAATAGTTGAGATATTCTTTCAAAGTCTTTGTCATTAGAAAAAGGTATTACAATAGAACCTTTACCTCTTTTTGAACGTTTTATCTCAATAATAGTATCTAATTGTTTAGAGAATGTTTTCTTAAAGTTCAAATATTGTTCTGGCAAAGACTCTTTTGCTTTTAAGGATTTACTTTGTGGTTGTGATTCTTTCTTTAATGAAGCCACTATTGTTTCTACCTGTCTTACAGATAAATCTTTTTCTATTATTTGACGAACAATCTCTATTTGTTTTTCTTCTTCTGGGATATTTATTATTGTTCTTGCATGTCCCATTGATATCTTATCATTACGCAAAGCAAGTTGCACCTCTGCAGGAAGTTTCAATAGCCTTACATAATTGGAGATTGTCGCTCTGTTTTTGCCTATTTTTTTGCTTAACTCTTCTTGTGTTAATTTGGTCTGCTCCAAAAGAGCCTGCAAAGACAAGGCTATCTCTATGGAGTTAAGGTCTTCACGTTGAATATTCTCAATTAAAGACATCTCCATAGTTTCTTCTAAGGTAACAATACGAATATAAGCAGGTATTTCCTTTAAACCGGCTATCTTGCTTGCTCTATACCTTCTCTCACCAGCAATAATGATATACTTATCTCCTTTTTTATTTACTGTTATAGGAGTAATTATTCCATGTGCTTTTATTGATTGAGCCAACTCATTTAATGCTTGTTCATCAAAATCTTTTCTTGGCTGATCAGGATTTGGACTTATCTTTGATATAGGAATATAGGCTATTTCTGCAGTAACGGTACTTGTCTTTACATCTGATTTCTTTTCTATAACAGATGTATCTATCTTACCCAAAAGAGCTTCTAATCCTTTACCTAAAGCAGGTGATTTCTTAGTTGCCATATTCGTATTCCTCTTTTTTTTTTAATTAGTAATTAGGAATTAGAATTTAGAAATGGGCGGATTAACGCCTACAAATCTTTAATCGCTATGCGTTATTGCATACAAGTGCTTGTTTATCTATGCGAAATTTCTAATTTCTCTTTTCTAATTACTAATTTTTAATTTCTAATTACTTGCAGTAATTTGGCCGTCTTCTTTGAAGCCACCCCAATTACTAATTTCTAATTACTTGCAGTAATTTGGCCGTCTTCTTTGAAGCCACCCCAATTACTAATTTCTAATTTCTTGCAGTAATTTGGCCGTCTTCTTTGAAGCCACCCCAATTACTAATTTCTAATTTCTAATTACTAATTACTAATTTCTAGTTAGTCTGTTCTCTGCTTATTATTTCACTTGCAAGATTCATATAATTTATTGCACCCGTTGATGAAGCATCATACATAACAACGCTTAATCCATGAGAAGGAGCTTCTGCTAATTTTACATTACTATATATTATGGTATCGAAAACTATTTGCTTAAAATGACGTTTAACATCTTCAGCAACCTGTCTGTTTAGTCTTAAACGAGTATCAAACATAGTTAGAAGTATTCCTTCTATGTCTAACTCAGTATTCAACCTTCCTTGAACAATTTTTATAGTATTAAGAAGTTTTCCTAAACCTTCCAATGCAAAATATTGACATTGAACAGGTATTATCACGCTATTGGAAGCAACAAAGGCGTTTATAGTTACTAAACCTAATGAAGGAGAACAATCTATTATAATATAATCATATTCTTCTTTTATTGGTTCTATCAGATTTCTTAGTTTAAATTCTTTATCTTCAATCTGTGGTAGTTGAACTTCTGCACCTACAAGATCTATCCTTGCTGGCAGAATATCTAAATTTGGAGTAGAAGATTCTAAAATAGCTTCTTTTGCAGGCAAACCATCTATCAAACATTCATAAACGCTCTTCTCTATTTCATCTGGATTGATTCCGCAACCAGATGAAGCATTTGCTTGTGGGTCAGCGTCTATTAACAACGTCTTTCTTTCCATTACTGCCAAAGAAGCTGCAAGGTTGATTGCCGTTGTGGTCTTTCCTACTCCACCTTTTTGATTTGCAATAGCAATAACTTTTGTCATCAGTTAAAAAATCTTAATACTCAACAAATAATCATTAATATTGAAAACTATTATCTCCAAATGTGTCAAAATCTCTTCGTGGATATTCTTGTGCAGGAGGTTCTATGCCTTCTTTCATATAAGTTACAATATCGTTAAGCATCTTTGCAAACTTCTCATAGTCTTCTTTATATAAGAATATCTTATGTTTCTCGTATGTAAAAGAACCATCGCTGTCATTAAACAACTTTTTACTTTCTGTTATAACAAGATATTTATCATCATTACGAGTTTGTTTTACATCAAAGAAGTATGTTCTCTTTCCAGCTTTAAGACTTCTTGATAAAACCTCTTCTCTATCAAATTCTTCTCTTCTATCCATAACTTTCATCAATTATTTTCAATAAACAATTTGCAAAAATACAAATTAAATTAGAAATTAGTAATTAGAAATTGGAAATTATTGCAAATTAAATTAAAAATAAACTTAATTAATTAGAAATTAGCAATTAGTAATGAGAAATTAGTAATTAGAAATTTTGTATAGATAAGCAAGCACTTGTATGTAATAACGCATAGCGATTAAAGATTTTGCAAGCGTTAATCCGCTAATTTCTAATTTCTAATTACTTGCAGTAATTTGGCTGTCTTCTTTGAAGCCACCCCAATTACTAATTTCTAATTACTAATTTCTAATTACTAATTTAAAAGAAAGGTATACCATAGATAGCGAATAGCACACAAAAAATAAAGTATAAATAATCGCAGGAATATGAGTTAATTTTTGCAGGTTAAAAGAATCACCTGAGTTCTTTGCAGAAACAAGATTTATTTTCAAAAGTGCAAGTGTGGAAAGCAAGTTTTCTATCAAAAGAATACAAGCATACAGATAAAGAATATAAGATTGTAGCGATTGAAAAAGAGGAATATAAAGAAAAAGGATATTAATCATACAAAAACTCATCACCCATATTGTTCCAAAAGTATTTCTTACATAAAGTATTATAGCGATTAAACATACGACTATCAACACATAGAATGCAATGTTCAACATAGAGTTTCTTAACTCATAGATTATAACATAGCCTAACAAAGACGGTATGATATAACCAACAAAAGAAACAATAAAAGACTTAAATTTAGATTTGCTTTTTGTTGTACACGAACCCGAATAATCTGGATTTATTTTTATTTCCTTTATCTTTTCACCCAATAAAAGAGCAACTACTGCATGAGAAAGTTCATGTATAAGAGTGTTAAGTGGTCGTAAAACCATCTCAACGTGTTTCATTCTTATACAAATCATCACTATAATTGGGATAAGTATAATAACTATTCTCTGCATCTTTTGTTCTTTTAAAAAGAGTTGATTTTAGAAAAAAAAGAGTTGATTTTCTTTTCTTAAAAGTTGATTTTCTTTTTCCAAAAGTTGATCTTTTTTTTCCAAAATCAACTCTTTTTTTCACCGCTGTTAATTTTTAATAAAGCGTAGTATTTTTTTTATCTTTATTTCTTTGCTGAATAATCTCTTTCTCCAAAAATTTTGCTACCAACTCTTACTATTGTACTTCCTTGTTCAATTGCTATATCATAATCTCCACTCATTCCCATGCTGACATGACAGAAATAATCTTTATCTGCAAAAAACTTGTCCTTTACCTCAACAAACAAGGCTTTAAGTCCTCTAAACTCTTCTCGTGTTTTTGACCTGTCATCTGTTATAGAGCCTATTCCCATAAGACCGCAAATTCTTATATTCTTCATTTGTTCATATTCTGAACTTGAAAGCAGGCTATAAAGTTCATCTTTACTAAGTCCGAACTTCGTTTCTTCGTGAGATATATCTATTTCCAACAAACAATCTACAACTCTTTCACAAATAATAGCTCTTTTGTTGATTGCTTGTAAAATCTTTAAAGAATCTACGGAATGAATCAAAGAAACAAAGGGAACAATGTATTTTACTTTATTCTCCTGCAAGTGTCCTAACATATGCCATTTGATATCCTTAGGTAATAAAGCTTGTTTTTCTTTCATCTCTTGAGCTTTATTCTCTCCAAAAACTCGTTGCCCTTCTTCGTAAGCCTGCATTATATCCTCAATCGGTTTAGTTTTGGATACTGCAACAAGAGTAACACCCTCAGGAATTTGCTTTTTGATTTCTATTATTTTTTCTCTTACGCTCATAATAAAAAAGTGTCTTATTTTCTCTGCAAAATTACAATATTTATATTACTTTTGCAGGCTGAAAACAAATAATTTTATGAGAAAAATACTATTGCTATTTATAGTTTTGGCGTTTATGGGCTGTTCTTCTAATAAAGAAGATGAACAGATGATAAATGATACTATTAACACCTTCTACCATTGCCTTAATAAAAAAGACTACAAAAAACTTTCAGAACTTACCTCTCCTAATATGACTAAAGAACTTGCTTTCTTATCAAGTATTTATAAGGAAAGTGTAAAATATTCTTCCATAAAAGTTGAATCTATTGAAATAGCAGGAGAAAAAGCAGTGGCAGATGTAAGCACTACAGACGAGTTTGGAAATAAAGTTAGTTTTACTTGGAACCTGATAAAAATAAAGAACTCATGGAAGATTGACTATTACAGCAGACTAAACAACAACTCATACAAAGAGGATATTAACTCAAAAACCACTAACGAAAACAAAACAGATTCAATTGAAAACGAAAAAACTCTTAGTCTTACTCCTTCTACTTCCATTGAAGAACAAAACATAAATTTATAAGATGTTTATTTTAAAAAAGATATTACATATAATAAATATCATTTTAGCAATTTGCTTATTGCTTACTTATATTCCTTATCATATTGAGGCAAATACTTTTCCTAAACTCACTCTTCTTTCCTATGCTTATCCTTTTGTTCTTACTGCTAATGCTTTCTTTATTTTGTTTTGGCTTATATTCGCACCTCGCAGAAGAGTTCTTACTTCTGTAATTGTAATTGTTTTACATCTATCTTTTGTTTTTAGGCTTGTAAACATATCAGGCAAAGAAGCAAATGATGAAAACGATGTTAAAATTTTGACATACAACGTTCATGATTTTATTCATAAAGCACAAGACAACAGAAGCGAAACCATAAAGGATAATATGGACTCTATTATTTCTTACATTCACAGTTCCAATCCAGATATTATTTGTTTGCAGGATTACAATGTGAATACTAAAGATTCATCAGGCTTTCATTATAGACTAACAAAAGTTTTAAAATACAGATATTGTTACTATTTCAACAAAGAAAATAGTAAGAACATACGAGATTGTGCGATATACTCTAAACATTACATCAAAGAAGGAGGCTCAATCCAACAAGAAAGCAATAGAAACTACAGCCTTCTTTATGCTGATATCTCTATTTCAAATAAAGTAATAAGAATCTATAACCTACATTTAAAATCTTATTACTTAGGAGAAGAAGAACAAGAGACATATTCCAGCATTGTTAAGGGTGATATTAGCAAAAAAGAAGAAGGAAAAGGTATTTTAAAGAAGTTAATCGTAGCAGATTCTCTAAAAAAAGAACAAATAAAGACTCTAATACCAACTATTCAACTATCACAACAAGCATACATAGTAACAGGAGATTTTAATTCAACTCCATTTTCATACATTTATAAAGTATTTAACAAAGATTTAAGCGATGCTTTTGTAAGTAAAGGTTCGGGAATAGGCAGAACTTATAACGGAGTCTTTCCTGCATATAGAATAGACTACATCTTTTATCAAAAAAATTTCTTTAAGGCAAAAAGTTACCAATCTCCTGCATTGGATTTCTCAGATCATTATCCTGTAGAAGTTATATTTGAATTAAAAAACGAATAACAAACAATAACAATGAAGAAACAAGAAAGATATAACCTTGCTTTCGCAGCACTAAATCAAATATTTCCGGATGCGAAAACAGAATTAGAAAACGACACTCCTTTTCATCTTCTTATTGCTGTTATTCTTTCTGCTCAGTGTACTGATAAGCGAGTAAATATGGTAACTCCTGAATTATTTAAACGCTATCCTTATCCTCAAGATATGGCTAATTCAAGCGAAGAAGAAATATTTGAATATATTAAATCAATATCTTATCCTAACAGTAAAGCAAAGTATCTTTTAAATACCGCAAAACGTTTGGTTGAGGTTTATAACAGTGAAGTGCCATCAGATGTTGATGAACTACAGACTCTTTCTGGTGTCGGAAGAAAAACAGCCAACGTTATCGCTTCTGTTGTTTTTAATAAGGCTACAATGCCTGTTGATACACATGTACATAGAGTTTCAAGAAGAATAGGCCTAACTTATAATGCTAAAACAGTAAGACAAACAGAAGAACAACTTATGAGTAATATTCCAAAAGATAATGTTGCTTTGCTTCATCATCAACTTATTCTACTTGGACGATATATTTGTAAGGCAAGAAAGCCTGAATGTGATAGATGTTCTCTTACTACGTGTTGTAAATTCTTTCACCAAAAATCAAAAAAGATACAATAAAAATTAGAAATATACGTTTTACACACAGTTGATAAGAATTAAAAACTTAAAAAATTAATACATAATTATGAAAAAAGCGATTGTAACTTTATTTGTGGGATTATTTATTTGTGCTTTGTTCGCTTCATGCTCTTCACATAAGTGTGATGCTTATAAATCTTCTCACCGTTATCACAAAGAGATAATTAGATAACACACAAATAAATTAGAAATTAGTAATTAGAAATTAGAAATTACGGAGAGCCTAAATCTGGCAATAACGCATAGCGACTAAGATTTTTAAACGTTAATCTGCAATTACTTGCAGTAATTTGGCCGTCTTCTTCGAAGCCACCCTAATTTCTAATTACTAATTTTTAATTTCTAATTACTAATTAAAAAGGGTTTAGTTGTAGAGAATAAACGTACCGGAATGAGTTTCCATTTTACCTTCTGAGTTTTTGAATTGTATTTTATAAGCATATACACCAGAATCGCAAAGCTTACCTTTATACAAACCATTCCACCCTTGTTCAACATCAGAGGTTGAAAACAAAAGAGTTCCCCATCTGTTATAGACTTCAAACTTATAAGAGTCTTTTTTTATGTATGCAACCTTAGGTTTAAATGTTTGAATGTCTAAGATGACACCTTCTGTCGGGTCAAAAGCATCTGGGACCCAAAATACAGATTCTTTTTTAAGATAACTTCTACTTGAATTTGAAATATGAGGATTTAAATCATTATTTCTTTCTATTGCAGACACAAAATAATAAAGTTTATCTGCGTAAGAGGTCATTCCTCCATGTACATCTTCGAAACTATTTGCGTTACTCTCCCCTACTAACACAGGAAAGACATCTGATTGTTCATAACGATACACTTCATATTTCGCAATAGGGAAAAGAGTGCAAGAGTTCCAAGTAATCCTATTTACTTTCGTGTTTATTTCTTCTACATTCGTCTTAAATGTAGTTGCAATGTTGGATTTTGTAAATACTTTTCCACAAACATCAGGTGCAAGCAAATAATATGAATAAGTAGTATTTAATATCTCTTCTCCAACATTATCTTCTATAAATAATATAGGCTCTGTTGAATAAGAAATAGTTTTTACCTGTTTAAATTCTTCTCCATCTTTAGCTCTATAAAGGCTGTAATAATCCACAAATTTAGAGTTATCTAAACTAATCTCTAAACTTATTGTTCTATTATCCATATTCACAGACACATTGTCTATGTTTATGTATTCCAAAGTGTCTATTACATTCCCTGCTATCTCTATCTTGTTGGAGTTTGCGAAATAATTAGAATAACTAACAGCTTTTACATATATAAAGATATTGTTATGCCATTGAGAAACATCTACATCGCAGTATGTGTTTTGAGTTCTATATACAACATTGTCATTATTGTTACTAATAACGTGTATTTCATACTCATTTAATCCTGTTGGCATATTTTGATAATCATTCCAAGAGAGTTCAAGAGTTGAAGAACAATCCTTGCTTCTTGCTTTGAGTACCATATTATTTAGTTTATTGCTTCTAAGAGAGGTATTATAACAAGAATCAAACGACATTATAGCCAATTGATTAACTTCTTCTATATTGCAAGTAGAACATTCATATCTATTACTCTCCCTTCCCCATACAGTATCCAAAGCTACACAAGGATTTCCCTTACAGACAACATAGCCCAAGACGTCTAAAGCTGTTGAAGACGAGAAAGTAAAGACAAGTTTCTGAGTATTTATATCTACAGAGATAAGAGAATTTTCAGGCATATCAGGTATTTCTACATCACCAACAACAAACTGTCTTTCCGTGCTTACAGATATTTCATTTGGGTCTCCAAACGTTGATATATGTTGAATCATTCTATAAGAGAGAGTATCTTTGCAATTATAATAGAAAGTATCGTAAAGAGGTTCTTCAAATTTCATATAATCTAAAGGCGTTATCTGTTGCCAGATGTTTCCTTGTGAAGCTTGTTTTCTTTCTATATAACCATAATATCCATCACTTACCGTTGGAGCCCATAGTTCTATAACAGAATCATTAACCTGCTGAGCATAAAAAGCAGTAAAAATACTTGTAGTATCTTGGCTTAAAGAATCTAAAGAAAGTATAATAAACACAAAAAACAAAGAAATCAATCTAAGTCCTTTGATTTTGATTATATTTATCTTTTTTCTCCACATAGATTCTTTATCATTTATCACATATAATAACGTTAAAAGCAAGAAATTATTCTTTACTAACAATAGAAACAAGAAAATCTTCTGGTTTAAGATATTTCTCTGCAAGATATTGAATATCTTTTTGACTCACTCTTCGTATTTTGTCTAACATATAAGAGTTATAGTCTTGTCTAAGCCCAAAACGGATAATATAATCATAGTTCTCACTTATCTCTGCCACACCATCGGTTGCACGCAAAAACTCTCCTGTCATATAATTCTTAACCATAGACAACTCTTCTTGCGATACTTTTTCGGTTTGCAGACGTTTCATCTCTTTAAACACCTCCTCTATTGTAGCATCGGTTTTATCCATTGCAACATCACTGACAATAAACATAGTATTACCATATTTAAATGGAACAAGTGCCGAATCTATGCCATAGGTGTATCCCTTTTCTTCTCTAATGTTAGACATCAGACGAGAATTGAAGTAACCACCAAACAAACAGTTCAATACCGTAAGTGGAATAAAGTCTTCGTGATTAACTTTAGGCATAAGTCTGCCAACAACAATAGAAGACTGTACTGCTGAATCAAGACTATTTCTTACTATACCTTTATTTTCTTTAAAAGGAGGAATATCTTTTACTATACCTTTTGCATTACCTACATTGAAATCTTTTCCGAAGTAATCATTAAGCAAATCATAGAAGTTGTCATCTATATCTCCTGCTAACAACAGATAGCATTGGTCTGAAGAATAATACTTCTGCCAGAAATCCTTCAAATCTTCTTCTGTAACATTGTCATAATCTTCTACCTTCGCCAAATTACCGTATGGATTATCTTCTCCATAAAGCTCTTGAACAAAATATTTCTGTGCTAAGAAGTTAGTCTGTTGCAATTTAAGTAAATAGTTCTGTCTTTGATTACTTATTGTAGTATATAAAGTGTCTTTTGAAAACTTCGGAAACAAGATTATCTGCTGTAAGAGAGGCATTATATTCTTAGTATATCTGCTAAGAAAAGAAAAACCTAAACTTGTTCTCTCATTAGAAGTAAGCGGTGAATAAGTTAATCCAAAGAAATCTATCTCATCAGCCAACTCCTTATATGTATAGTCTTTAGTATTCTTATTCAATTGAGTCTTTGTAAGCGTTGAAACAAAGAACTTATCTTGTGAAATCGTTCCTGCATTATAGAAAACAAACTTCATAAACACAGCCTCTGAATCATTATTAGCAAAACAATAAGTCTTTATACCATTATCTAATAACCTCTCAACAGGCTTATAATCTTTTATCTTTATCTGTGAAAAATCTGCTATCTGCATTTATTTTTGTGATTTAATTTATTAGATAACGCTATATTTAATTAGAAATTATAAATTAGAAATTAGAAATTGCCATTCAATAATTAGAAATTAGTAATTAGAAATTAGTAATTGCGGATTAACGTTTAAAAATCTTAGTCGCTATGCGTTATTGCCAGCTTTAGGCTCTCCCCAATTTCTTGCTGTAATTTGGCCGTCTTCTTCGAAGCCACCCCAATTTTTTGCAGTAATTTGGCCGTCTTCTTCGAAGCCACCCCAATTTCTAATTACTAATTTCTAATTTCTAATTAATTTTAGTATTTTTGCAAAATAATATTCAATTAAAGCAGAGGGAAACGATATTTAACAATATGAACAACAAAAATAAAATAAATATTTTCAAAACCAAAGACGGAATAAACTATTTATTGCCTTTCATTGTAGTAACTTTATGTTTTGCTTTGTGGGGTTTTGCCAACGATATAACTAATCCTATGGTTAAATCTTTCTCAAAAATATTCAGAATGAGCGTCACTGACGGTGCTTTAGTTCAAGTTGCTTTCTATGGAGGCTATTTTGCAATGGCTTTTCCTGCTGCTATGTTTATAAAACGTTTTTCTTATAAGACAGGTATTCTTTTGGGATTAGGTTTATATGCTTTTGGTGCTTTGATGTTTATTCCTGCTGCTTCCAATGGAAATTATTATCCTTTTCTTATTGCTTACTTCATCTTAACTTGTGGTCTTTCTTTCTTAGAAACAAGTGCTAATCCTTTTATTCTTTCTATGGGAGAAAAAGAATCTGCAACGCGAAGACTGAATCTTGCTCAGGCTTTCAATCCCATTGGTTCTTTAATCGGTATGTTTGTAGCTATGAATTACATACAAGCAAAACTCAATCCAATGTCCTCTATTGAAAGAGCAAAACTCAACAGTTCAGAATTTGAAACCTTAAAACATTCTGACCTTTCCATTCTTATCAAGCCATATATTATAATCGGCATAGTCCTAATTACTGTTTTCATCATAATGTTATTTGTAAAGATTCCTAAAAAAACAAAAAACGAAGACAAAACTTCTTCCTCCTTAACATCAATAGTCAAGAGATTATTCAAAAATAAGGTGTATAGAGAAGGTGTTATCGCACAATTCTTTTACGTAGGAGCGCAAATCACGTGTTGGACATTCATTATTCAATATGGAACACGCGTTTTTATGCAAGAAGGACTAACAGAACAGGCTGCAGAAATCTACTCTCAAAAACTAAATATCATTTCTATGGTTATGTTTTGTTGTTCTCGTTTTATAAACACCTACTTAATGAAGTTCTTTAAGCCTGCAAAACTTCTTGTGTTCTTCGCCTTGAGTGCTATTATCTTGCTTTTACCTACCATTTTTATTGGAGGAAGAATAGGAATATATACTTTAGTAACAGTATCTATTTGTATGTCTTTAATGTTCCCTACTATATATGGATTAGCTCTTGGCAATGTAGGAGAAGATGCTAAGATTGGTTCTGCTGGACTTATTATGGCTATATTAGGAGGAAGTCTTCTACCCGCATTACAAGCTATGATAATTGATGGTAAAGGTTTATTAAATCTGCCTTCAGTAAATATTTCGTTCATTGTTCCAATGGTTTGTTTTATAATTGTGATGATGTTTGGCATAAGGACATTAAGCAATAGAAACAACGCAAATTCTGTTTGATAAAAATATTATTATTGTTTTTACGTTTGGAATTATTATGACAGAAAGAACAGAAATATTAGTAGGAAAAGAAAATATTGAAAAACTAAAGCAAGCCTCTGTACTTATTGCTGGTTTGGGTGGTGTTGGTGCTTATGCCATTGAAGCCATAGTTAGAGCCGGAGTGGAGAACGTTGTAATAATAGATGGAGATAAAGCTTCTAAGTCGAATATAAATAGACAACTTCTCGCACTTCATTCTACCATTAACAAAAGCAAAGCATATCTTATGGCAGAACGTCTAAAAGATATAAATCCAAATATTAATCTTAAAGTAATAGATGAATATATCAAAGACGAACGAATGAAAGAGATACTGCAAGAAAACCCTACGGATTGGGTTATTGATGCTATTGACACTCTTTCTCCTAAAGTTTATCTATTAGTTCATTCTTACAACTTGAATAGAAAGATTGTCTCTTCTATGGGAAGTGGAGGAAAATTTGACCCTTCTTTAGTAACAATAACAGATATATCTAAGACTTATAATTGTCCTTTGGCTCACCATATACGAAAACAATTGCATAAGAATGGTATTTATAAAGGGATCACTGCTGTTTTCTCTCCTGAAAAAGTTGATAAATCACGTATTATAGAAGAACGTTCGGAAAACAAAAGAACAACTGTCGGTACTATATCTTACATGCCTGCTTTGTTTGGTTTGAATATTGCCTCAGTAGTTATAAGAGATATTATCGGAATGTAGAAAATAAAATTATGTAATTTAATCTTGTCAAGAAAAAACTAAACTTAATTTTTATGGAAACAATTATTTTTATTGTATTTATAGTATATACACTCCTTTTATTTGGTGTAACTTTAATAACTTCGCATAAAGCAAATAGCAAATCATTTTTTCAAGGCAATAAAAAGAGTCCTTGGTTTGTAGTTGCTTATGGAATGATTGGTGCGTCTTTGTCTGGTGTTACTTTTATGAGTGTTCCCGGTTGGGTTAATGACAGAATGTTCACCTATATGCTGATGGTTTTAGGTTACTTCTTAGGTTATTTAGTAATAGCCTTTGTTCTGATGCCTACTTACTATAAGTTAAACCTCGTTAGCATATATACTTATTTAGATAAACGCTTTGGCTTCTTTGCTCATAAGACAGGCTCTTTCTTTTTCATACTCTCCCGTTGTTTAGGTGCAAGTTTAAGAATGTTTATCGTCATCATTGTTTTATATGACTTTGTTTTCAAAGCATGGGGCATTCCTTTTGAACTCACCGTTGCCTTGTTCTTAGCCTTAATTCTGTTATTCACAATAAAAGGTGGTGTAAAAACAATAGTTTGGACTGATACCTTACAGACAACATTTATGCTTTTGGCTTTGATTATGTGTTTTGTAATGGTAGCTCACGCCTTAGATTTCTCTTTCTTGGGAATGATAAAAAATATTTCAGCAAGCGATTACTTCACCTTTATTGACACAGATACTGCCTCACGTAATTGTTGGTGGAAACAAATACTTGGAGGTGCATTCATCTGTATTGCAATGACAGGCTTAGATCAAGAAATGATGCAGAAAAACCTTTCATGCAAAGACATCTCTTCTGCTCAAAAGAATATGATAACCTTTTCTTTAATCTTGTTTGTTGTCAATTTCTTATTCCTTATGTTAGGAGCAGCTCTATATATCTTTAAAGCAAAGAATGGCATTGAGACCTCAGGTGATGGTCTTTTTGCAGAAGTTGCTATTAATTATCTTCCACCTTTGGCTTCTATAGTCTTTATCATCGGATTAATTTCTGCTTTGTATCCAAGTGCAGATGGAGCTTTGACTTCCTTAACAACTGCTTTCTGTATAGATTTTCTTAATTTTGAGAAACAGAAAAAAACAGAAAAACAAAAAACTCGTATCCGCCATTTTGTTCATATTTCTTTTGCTTTGTTATTCACACTGATAATTATTTTCTACTATCATAACAAAAATGAACATCTAATAGATATTCTTTATCAAATAGCAAGTATTACATACGGTCCATTACTTGGCTTGTTTGCCTTTGGACTTGTTTCTAAAAGAAAAGTAAGCGACAAGTTTGTACCTTTAGTTTGTATTCTCTCACCTGTTATTTGTTTTATTCTGAACAATAACTCTCTTGCTTGGTTCAACTACTCTTTTGACTTTGAATTATTGCTATTGAATGGCTTTTTAACCTTCTTAGGCCTGTTTATCATAAGCAAAAAGAACAAAAATATATAAAATTATTATACTGATATTCAAGTTATAAAAATAAAAACTCAATTTTTTATATATTTTTATTTGGTCATTTAAATTATTTGATATAATTTTGCACTCGCAAAGTTAAGGTTGGGCAACGAACTTTTCTTTGTTTAAGGGTAAGACTAATTAGCTCAGCAGGTAGAGCACATCCCTTTTAAGGATGGGGTCCTGGGTTCGAATCCCAGATTAGTCACAAGGTTAGAAGACGAAGTAGTTATGCTACTCGTCTTTTTTTTTGTATAATAGTAATTGAAAATAAAACTGTAATTTCAATATTAATCCATATTTATCCTACACACTAACGCTAATTATATACAGCTAATCAAATAAGTCTTACTTTTAATAAAAAAAGTTTTGATTTTCGTAAATTAAAATTTGATTTTCGTAAATTAAATTTTGATGTTTTTACAATAAAAGTAACATAAGCTTTTTATAACACAAAAAGAATATAAATTTCTTTTCACTGTGTTTAACATCGTCCTACTTATCTTTTGAATTACCCATATTTGTTGTCTATGTTTTTTTAATACAAGTTTGATTAAAATATTTTTATTATTTCATTAGAAAGTTGTACTTTTGCGACTTGTATTAAAAAATAAGTAGAACAAAGTTATGTCAGTAGCAAAGCAAGACTCATTAAAGAAGGTTACCGTCCATACTCTTGGGAATATGACTCTCAAAGGTGAAAAGATAGCAATGATAACCGCATACGATTATTCCATGGCTAAACTTGTGGATTCTTCAGGTATTGATGTTATTCTTGTAGGCGACAGCGCTGCAAACGTAATGGCAGGTTATGAAACCACATTACCAATCACCTTAGACGAAATGATATATCACGCTGCTTCTGTTGTTAGAGGAGTAAAGCGTGCCTTAGTTGTTGTTGATTTACCTTTTGGTTCTTACCAAGGAAACAGCAAAATGGCTCTATCTTCTGCAATACGAATAATGAAAGAAACAGCTGCAAACGCTATAAAACTTGAAGGAGGAAAAGAAATAGTAGAAAGCATAAGCAGAATACTATCTGCAGGTATTCCCGTTATGGGACACTTAGGCTTAACTCCACAAAGTATAAACAAATTTGGAACTTATACTGTTAGAGCGACAACAGAAAATGAGGCAGAAAAAATTATTGAAGATGCTATAGCATTAGAAAAGGCTGGCTGCTTTGCTGTTGTATTAGAGAAAATACCCGCTCTTTTAGCAAAACGTATCTCTGAGCAACTAACTATACCAACAATAGGTATAGGAGCAGGAAGATATACCGATGGACAAGTTCTTGTTCTACACGATATGCTTGGAATAACACAAGATTTTTCTCCTCGTTTTCTAAGAAGATATATGTCTATGGGTGATGAAATTCGTTCTGCTGTAAGACAATATTCTTCTGATGTTAAGACAGGAGACTTCCCTAATAAAAATGAACAATATTAATTCTCAGGAATTCAACTCATATTATGTCAAAGACAATAGACAAAATAAAGGAGGCAAAAACTAATTTTAACAACAACATAACTCAAAGAGTTAAATCCAACACTCCTTTGCAATTAAGATATGTTTTAGGTGTGTATTTCCTAACTATCTTCTTTATGATGATATTTAGAGTGGTAATATTTTTTGTTCATTGTGCCACTACCCTTTCTGATTTAAATATAGTAATGCTTTTACGTTCTTTATTGCAAGGAATAAGGTTTGATAGTTTGGCTGTCTGTAGAGTTTTTATACCTTTCTTATTATTGATGTTTATATTCGCTCTAACTAACTATAATCGCCGTTGGTTTCTTCGTCCTTTGCATATTATATTAACATTTCTGTGTTTTCTATTATTTCTTATACACACCTTAGATGCGGCTTACTTCACTTATTTTCAAAGTCATATTAATATCATTGTTCTTTCTTGGATGAAGACACCAAAATATTTGTTTGAAGTGCTTCTTCATTCTCCTATATATCTATTGTATATCATAGTATTCTCAGGTTCTGTGATATGGTTTCTTTGGCTTATGTATTGTCTATATAATGCTACATTATTTAAAACAATACCTCCATATAATGCAAAGCAACCTGTAGCTAAAGTTATTGTTGTTGGATTGATTTTATTTGGACTTTGTTTCATTGGAATACGAGGTAAGATAACAGAAAAAAATCCTGTTACTATGTCTTCTGCTTATTTTTCTGACAATGATTTCTTTAATCAATTAGGTGTAAGCCCTGTATTCTCTATTCTAAAAAGTTTTGAAGAAGAAAAAGAAATAAAGAAAAACAATGTTCCTTACATAGACCCAATAAAAGCAAGAGAAATTGTTGCTCAGGAATTTGCTAACTGTGATGATATTCTTGGTGTTATGCCTGAATTAAAAGAGAAAACAAATATTCTTTTTGTTGTAATGGAAGGAATAACTTCTAAAGATATCTCAAGACAAAGAACTCCTAATCTTTATCGTGTTAGTACTTCTTCGTTAAACTTTACTAATGTTTATGCAGATGGAGAACATTCTTACAATGGTTTGTTCTCAATATTGTTTGCCTATCCTAATATCTTCTCAAACAATTCTATGGTTTCCACTGTCATTCCTAAAATGAATGGATTACCTACCTTGCTAAAGCAGTATGGGTACAAGACTTTTTTCTTTACCTCAAAAGCACAGAAGACCGACAACACAACACGCTACTTACTTGCCAACGATATTGACATAATATTCTCTGGAAAAGCCAACGATTTAAAGAAAGACGCTAAAGCATTAACAGAAGCCAATGCTCCTTTCTTTGCATGTGTGTTTGTCAGCAAAGACAACGTTAAAAACCACATAAAAGCCTCAGATAAGAAAGTTGGACAAGTGCTTAACGAGGCTAAGAAATACTCTTGGTTTAAAAACACTTTGATAGTTTTTGTTGGTGCTAACGGTTATAATACTAAAGTTCCTCTTTATTTCTATGCTCCTAAGATGTTTAAAGCAGAAAAGAACAATACTATTGCTTGTCAGATGGATATAATGCCTACAATCTTAGCCATGTTGGACAAAAACTACAAGAACGAAACAATGGGACTTAACATCTACACTGAAAGACGTTCTTTTGCTTTCTCTTCAAAACAAGATGAAATGACCGTAAGAAACAATAACTTTGTATATACTTGGAATAAAAACAAGAAATATGAGTTTAAGAATATAGGAACAAAAGATACTAACATAAATACAAGTGATACTCTTATTAAAGTAGAGACATTTTCAGATGAAGAAATGGCTACTAAGATGAAAGAATATGTATTTTCTATGTTTCAAGCTTCTGAATACAACATAGCTCAAAAGAAAATGAAAAAACAATGATAAAGTTATTACGTTGGTTTAATATTCTGTTTATTGTATTTGTTTTTATATCTTGTCAAAAGCAAGAACAGAAATACACTTTCGATGGTTTTACTCAAGGAACATACTATCATATAATAATATACTCTTCTGATACAACAGGAATAAAGAAAGGTATTGACAGCATCTTCTCCGCTGTTGATAATACTTTTTCTTTATGGAATAAAAACTCTTTACTTACAAAGTTAAACAACAATGAAGAAGTGGAGTTAAACTCTATGTTTGTTGATAATTTCAATATCGCAAAAGAAATAAACGAACTTACATCTGGAGCCTTAGACATCACAGTTGGAGGAGTTGTACAAGCATACGGATTTGCTAATAAAAACAAGCAAGAACTTTCGGAAAGTTTATTGGATTCTTTATTACAGTTTGTCGGAATAAAGAACGTGAAGATAGACAACAACAAAAAACTAATAAAAACCTACAAAGAAACACAATTAGACTTCAATGCGATTGCTCAAGGTTATACTACAGATATGATTAGTAAGTTCTTTTTAAAGAAAGGCGTGAATAATTTTATTGTTGATGTAGGTGGAGAAGTCTATTGCAAAGGGAAAAAGCCTAACAATAAGATGTGGAGTGTTGCAATAGAAAAACCATCAAACAATCCCAACGCTGAAAGAAAATACAACATAACCATAAACTTAAAAGATAAAGGAATAGTCACTTCTGGCAGTTATAGAAAATTCTATATTGAAAATGGCATAAAATATTCTCATACCATTGATCCTAAAACAGCACGTCCTGTAAAACACTCTCTGTTAAGTGCTTCCGTTGTTGCTAAAGATGCTACTACAGCAGATGGATTAGCAACAGCTTTTATGGTTATGGGATTAGATAAGACGAAAGAGTTTCTTCTACAACACAAAGAATATGCTGCTTATCTAATATACTCTAATGACAAAGGAGAAATGCTTACTTGGCAAAGCGATAACTTTAACCAATATGTTGTTAAGTAAGTAATGCAAGCTAATTTTGAAGATATATTTCTAAAAAATCTTGGTTTCACTCCAACAGATGACCAAAGACAAGTTTTATCTTTACTAAAAAACTTTTTATTTTTTAACACAAATAAGTTATTTGTTCTCAAAGGATATGCAGGAACAGGCAAAACAACTATGATGTCTGCTCTTATAAAAACATTGCCCAAGTTTCATCTTCAATCTGTTTTACTCGCACCTACGGGAAGAGCAGCCAAAGTCTTGTCTATGTATTCCAACAAGAAAGCTTTCACCATTCATAAACGTATATATTTCTCTCATCATGAAGACTCTTCGTTTAGTTTTCGTCTAAAAGAAAATCGTTCTAAAGATACTATTTTTATTATTGATGAAGCTTCTATGATAGGGACAGACAACAATATGTTTCAACGTAATCTTTTAGAAGATTTAATGCAATATGTTTTCTCCGGTGATGGTTGTAAAGCTATATTTATTGGAGATACAGCTCAGTTACCTCCTGTTGGACAAGAGTTATCTCACGCTTTAGACCCAGAATACTTAGACAATCTTTTTTCTGTTTCTACTCTTTCTTTTCAATTAACACAAGTGGTTAGACAAGCTTTACAATCAGGGATATTAAAGAATGCTTCTAATCTCAGATATAGGTTATACAAAAAAAACTTTTCACTACCTATCTTCAAGACCTTGAGTTTAAAAGATGTGGAGAGTATATCTTCAACAGATTTTGAAGAATATTTGAGAATGGCTTACAAAGAATATGGAGAAGATGAAGTAATTGTTATAGCCAAAAGCAATTATCAAGCAAATACTCTAAATAATCTAATACGTTACACTATTTTAGAAAGAGAAACTCTTTTAGAAGCAGGAGATAGACTTATGGTTGTGAAAAATAATTATTTTTGGCTGGAAGATGATAATGCAATGGGATTTATTGCAAACGGAGATATTTTCAGAATAAACAGAGTTATAGGCTATGAAGATAAATTTGGATTTCGTTTTGCTAATGTTGCTATATGTTTTGATGATTATGAGAATGCCGTTGAAGTAGAAGTAAAGATATTACTTAACACTCTAAACATAGAAAAGGCTTCTTTAGACAGAGAAAGAGAGATAAGTTTATATGAAAATATATTTCAATATTACTACGAACAGGAACACAACAAAGTAAATGCTAAAAGAAAGACCTTAAACGATGAATACTTCAATGCTTTACAAGTTAAGTTTGCTTCTTGTCTTACTTGCCATAAATCACAAGGTGGAGGTTGGAACGTTGTCTTTGTCTTTCAAAGTTATCTAACAGAAGATTCTCTTAATAAAGAATATTTTCGTTGGCTATACACTGCAATAACAAGAGCAAAAAAGAAATTATATCTGGTTAATTTCAGTGAAAACTTTTTTTCAAATTAGTAATGAATAATTAGTAATTAGTAATTAGAAATTAGAAATTAGAAATTAGAAATTAAGGATTGGTGGATTAATGCTGATTTTTTTTAATTGCTGTACGTAATTTCTCATTTCTCATTACTAATTTCTAATTAAATGAAGATTTCTAATTTCTAATTACTAATTTTTTTTATAATTTTGCATACAAATATAATCTATTATGACAAATAAACTAACAGAAATAACTAATTGTATTCCAAGAGAATTGAAAGACTTTGAAGATATGTTTGCATCGTGTTTTTCTGCAGACAATTCTTCGTTGGATAATATGCTAAAGTATGTTGTTTCTCTTAAAGGAAAACGTATCCGTCCTATTATAACTATTCTCTGTGCATTAACTTTTGGTAAAGCAACAAAACAAACCTTTCGTTCTGCAATAATTATTGAACTGCTTCATACTGCTTCTTTATTACATGATGATGTTATTGATGAAAGCACTGTAAGAAGAGGAAAAAGAACTCTTAACGCATCTTTTAATAATCATTTAGCGATATTAGTTGGAGATTATCTTTATGGTAAAGCTTTATCTCTTTTGCAAACTCAGGAAGATTTTAACCTAATGCCTATCTTTGGAAAAATTGCAATGGATTTACCTCAAGGAGAAATTAGAGAAGATGAGGCGACAGACAAAAAAGATACTTCTTTAGACTTTTATTTGAAAGTCATCTACGAAAAAACAGCATCATTGATTGAGGCTTCTGTTCTTTGTGGTGCTTGTTCTTGTGAAAAAGATAGCAACGAAGAAATAAACATTCAACAAATTAAAGACTTTGGTAAAGCCATAGGTATGGCATTCCAAATAAAAGACGATATTTTAGACTATAAAGACAATACAGGTAAAGAAAAAGGAATAGATATTAAAGAAAGCAAGATTACTATCCCTTTGATCTATTACTTAGAAAATGTTGATGAAAAAGAAAAAGCAGAGGTTTTAAGTATGCTCTACTCTTCTGAGAAAACAGATGAAATGATTAAAGATTTATTGCAAAAGGTCTGTGATAGCGGTGCTATAGACAGAGCAGAACAAACAATGAATTCTTATTCAGAACAAGCATTAAACATCATTAACACTTTTCCTAAGAATATATATTCACAGAGTCTTTTTGAATTGGTACAATATTTGACAAAGAGAGATAAATAACAATTAAAAACAGATAAAACAATGAAAAGAATTTGCGTATTTATTATTATGGTAGCGGGATTTTTATTCCTTAATGCTCAAAATGCAAAAATAGCAAGTACAAACATCAAAAACATAGAAGGAAAAGTAGTTAATACTTCTTCTTTTAACAATGATGGAAAGCCTTTTGTTGTTTGTTTTTGGGCTACTTGGTGCCACCCATGTTTGCAAGAGTTGTCTGCAATGGCTGAACTTTATGAAGATTGGCAGAAAGATACAGGCATAAAGATTTATGCTATCTCCTTAGACGACACAAGAACAAAAGGAAAAGTAAAACCTATGGTCGCTTCTCAAGAATGGACATACGAAGTTTTGATTGATGAAAACTCAGACTTTAAACGTGCAATGGGTGTTAATAATCCTCCTCACACATTTATAATCGGTGCAAACGGAGATATACTTTGGCAACACGCTGGTTATGCTGAGGGTGACGAAGAAAACCTTATTAAGAAATATATTGAACTTTCTAAATAAAAAACACAAAAGTATTAAAATGAAAAGAGTTTTATTGATAATGATGTGCGTAAGTTTGGTTTGTTTTACTGCTTGCGCTCAAAAAAATAACAGCAAAAAAGGAGAAAAGAATATGAAATCATTAGTTGCTTATTTCTCTGCCTCAGGTGTAACCAAAGGAGTAGCACAAAAGTTAGCAAAAACTGCAAGTGCAGACTTATATGAGATAACTCCAGAGCAAAGATATACAGATGCTGACCTGGATTGGAGAAACAAAAACTCTCGTTCTACATTAGAAATGAAAGATAAAAATTCTCGTCCTGCTATAAAGAAAGATTTGAAAAACCTTAATGAATATTCAGTTATTTATATTGGTTTCCCAATTTGGTGGTACACTGCCCCAACAATAATAAATACTTTTTTGGAGGCTTATGATTTTTCTAATAAGACTATAGTTTTGTTTGCAACCTCTGGAGGTAGCAACATCACAAAGAGTGTTGAGGATTTACAAGCTAAATACCCTAAGCTTAATATCAAAGGAGGAAAGCTTCTTAATTCTCCAAGCGACAAGCAGTTAGAAGATTTTGTAAAAGAAAACCTATAAGCAATATGATAGCCTATTGCGGACTTGATTGCGAAAAATGTGATGCATTCATTGCAACAAAAAACAATGACAATTTATTGCGAGAAAAGACTGCAAAACTATGGGCTAAGTTAAACAATGCTCCTATTCTTCCTGAGCATATTAATTGTGAGGGTTGCAAAGTTGAAGGTGTTAAAACTTTTTATTGCGAAAATCTTTGTGCTATTCGTAAATGTGCAATAGAAAAAGATATTAATACTTGTGGAGATTGTTCTGATATGGAGCAATGTTCAGTTTTAAAAGCAGTTACTACTCATAATTCAAATGCATTAGAAAATTTAAGAGCATTGACCAAGAAGGGATAGTAAAAAGAAAGATTATTCAAAAAAAAAGACTTCGTTTTCGCAAAAAAAGAGTTGATTTTGAAAAATTAAAATCAACTCTTTTTACATAAAAAACTTGATTTTATTTTTTTTTAATCAAAAGAAAAAACAACAGCATGTCTATAAAAAAATGAGAAATTAAAGAACATAGACTTTAATTTCTCATTTACATTTATGTTTAGATAGTAATCTGAACTAAATCTTACCTAATCTTTTTGCCAATTCTTCTGAGATGAAAGAGGCAACATCATCAGCATACGTATTTGCTCCAAAACCTGCATCGTAACCTAACTCTTTAGCAAGTTCGTGTGTTATTCTGGCTCCTCCGCAACATAGTATTACTTTATCTCTTAATCCTTCAGCCTCTAACATTTCTACTAACTCTGTAAGGTTTTTAATATGAACGTCTTTTTGTGTAACCGTTTGTGAAACCAAAAGAGCATCTGCTTTCATTTCTATGGCTTTAGCGATAAATTCTTCGTTAGGAACTTGAGAACCCATATTTAAAGCCTCAATCATTTCATAACGTTCCAAACCATAATGACCTGCATAACCTTTCATATTCATTATAGCATCAATACCCACAGTGTGAGCATCTGTACCTGTACTTGCACCAACAACAACTATCTTTCTACCGATATGGTCTTTGATATATTGGTCGTTTTCGTGCATATCCATAACGTTGGATTCAACTTTTGGAACGTGGATAACGGTATAATCTACGCTATGAGTACAAGAACCATAACAATTAAAGAATGTAAATCCTTCAGTTAGTTCTTTATAGAAGACAACCATAGGATTTTCAAAACCCATTTTCTTTAACAACTGTTTTGCTGCTTCTACGCCTTCATCTCCTGCTGGTACAGGAAGAGTAAAACTCAACTGTGTTTTACCATCGTTCATTGTATCACCATAAGGCTTTACTTTTGTAAGGTCAAGATTGGTGTCAAAGTTCTTGGCCTCCATTGAATATAATCCTGCACTCATTATTCTTTTCCTCCTTTTCCTTTCATTAAATCAATAAATGGATTGTAGTAATGTTCGCTTTTTTCAAACACACCTTGTAATCCTTTTCCTCCATCTCTTGGACGTTTAACATCTCCAAATATACCTTTCTCCAAAGCAGAGAATAGTCCTTCGCTTTGCATTCTTTCCAATAGATTAACAGCATCATCTAACACTTTCTTAGCACGTGTTTGCATGATACCGTCTTTCTTAAATTCAATATCATCACCTAAATCGTGCATATTATTGAAAATGTATCTTGCGTTTTCTATTGAAACATATCTATCAGACATAAAAGGAGTATGAATAGCCTCTGTCATCATTCCCAATAGTTGCAAACCTTGATGAGTCATTATTCCTATTTCATTGAATAAAGCATCTTGTATTTGTCCTCTAAAGATATTACCTGTCATAAATTTTGTTGGAGGCATATATTTTATTGGAGCCTTAGGGAATATTTCACGTATAAGTTGTGCTTGTGCAAGTTCGTAAAGGAAGCCATTTTTTAATTGAGGGTCCATTTCAAAAGCATGTCCTAATCCCATTTGTTCTTCTGGCATACCTGCTGCAAAAGCAAGCTGTTCGTTAATAAAATCAGAAGCCAAAACAGTATGTGCTTCATCAAAAGCATCTGCTGTTGTAAGATAGTTATCCTCACCTGTGTTTATAATAACACCAGCAAAACCATTGATAACTCTTGAGAAAAATTGGTCAATCAATGTTCTCTTCATATTAATATCTCTAAACAAGATACCATATAAAGCATCGTTAAGCATAACATCTAATCCTTCCAAAGCACCCATAACTGCTATTTCTGGCATACAAAGACCAGAACAATAGTTACATAGTCTAATATAACGACCTACTTCTTCTCCAACTTCATCTAATGCTTTACGCATTATTCTAAAGTTTTCTTGAGTAGCAAATGTACCTCCAAAACCTTCTGTTGTTGCTCCGTATGGTACATAATCCAAAAGACTTTGTCCTGTAGTACGTATTACCGCAATAATATCTGCTCCTTGTCTTGCTCCTGCTTGTGCTTGAATAACGTCTTCATAGATATTACCTGTTGCTACAATGATATATAGGTAAGGTTTTTCTCCCTCACCTATAGTTTCAATGTAGTTCTCACGTTTTCTTCTTCTGTCAATAATTTTCTTTAAAGAAGCATCAATGTAAGGCTGAAGACTTTCTTTTGCATCTTTTTCTGAACAAGAAGGAAGTGTTGTGATGTCTAATTTACCTAAAGCTATTTGTTCAGCAATTTCGTTAGGAGATAGTTTTGTTTGAGCAACAGCATTACCCATAATATACATAATACCATCATTCAAACGTCCTTTCTCTTTAACAAAATCAACAACAACATTTGGCAAAGGAACATCGTTTGCATCTACACCGTCTATACCTAAAAGACGGCATATTGTTCTCTCACAAGTTACGGTAGAATAATCTTTTGCAAAGTTTTCTACTTCATCTGAAATATTTTTTGCAAGTTGTTTTCCACGAGCGACTTTGTTGAAATCAATTCCTAATTTACTTTTATTCATTTGAAAATATATGTGTTTTTATTTCTGTACTATTAATAAAAGTGCAAAATTATAAAAAAAATTAGAAATTAGAAAAGAGAAATCTTCATTTAATTAGAAATTAGTAATGAGAAATGAGAAATTACGTACAGCGATTAAAAAAAAACAGCATTAATCCACCAATCCTTAATCTCTAATTTCTAATTTCTAATTACTAATTTCTAATTATTAATTGTTAAATGCTAATTAGAATGAAAGTAATTAAGAATATATTTCCATTTGTGTTCTTTTGTAGTAAGAAAAGAACGCATATATTTGGCTTTTTCTATTATTGCTTTTTTAGGAAGTTCATAGATTTCTTTTGTAAATAAAGAGGAAGCGGAATAAGGTCTATCTTGAGTAAAGATAATATAATCTCCCTTTACCTTTTCTTTATATGTAATTATGTTATACTTCATCAACATTTTCAGGTCTTTTACTACTTGACTTTCTTTTGTTTTAGAGTCTTTAGCTATAAGACCTTCATTTATCTTAACATAATCGTAATGAATATCTGGATACAGTCTAAGCAGATAATCTATTATATAATAGTATTGAGAATATTCTCTAAGAAAGTTATTTAATTCAGCATTCGTGGCAAGTATTTTTATTTCTGAGATAGGTGCGTTTTCATTCATCAATCTAATCCAACCTTCGCTTTCTAGCACTTTCAAAGAGTTAAGTATTATATTAAGATGTAAATTTGTTTTAATCACTAATTCATCTATGTCTAAAGGAAACTCTTCAGCTTTTCCGCTACCTATTGCAATCTGATATTTATTACACAGTATTTGATAAATTGATGCTATTGTTTTCTTTTCCGGATAAGCACTTTTTGCTATATTCTCATGTGCGAACAAATCATCACCATCATATAATATTATACTATACGCTTTCTTACCATCTCTTCCTGCTCTTCCCATTTCTTGATAGTATCTTTCCATACTATAAGGCAAATCTACATGAATAACAAATCTTACATCTGCTTTATCTATACCCATTCCAAAAGCAGACGTAGCAACTACTACTTGTATTTCACCACTAAGCCATTTATTCTGAACCTGTGTTCTTTCGTATGGAGAAAGATGTGCATGATAAGCTTTGACAGAGATATTATAATGTTCTTTTAGTTCTTTTGCAATAACAACAGTATCTACTCTTTTATTACAATATACAATACCAGAACCACAAAGATGTTTTACAGCCAAAGCAATCTTTTCTATTTTATTAGTTGTTTCTACTATCTTGATATGTATATTAGGTCTAAAAGCAGAAGTTTTACATACAAGAAAATTAGGCTTGTTTGTAAATCGCAAAACATCAATTATATCTTGTATTACTTTTTCTGTTGCAGAAGCGGTAAGTGCTAAGACGGGAACTTCTGGACGTATTTCTCTAAGCACTCCTAATTTTAA
Source organism: Bacteroidales bacterium (assembly GCA_045221575.1). GTDB lineage: Bacteria > Bacteroidota > Bacteroidia > Bacteroidales > P3 > Scybalousia_A. The sequence continues at coordinate 38,047 of JBGUWU010000002.1, read as the reverse complement.
ATAAGATGGTCTAAACCTATAACCCCATTGAGAAATACAATGTGCTTCATCTATAACAAACAGACCTATCTTTAATTGTCTTAAATGAAATTGAAACTGTTTATCTACAAGTCTTTCAGCAGCAACAAAAAGAAACTTTACTCTATTATTGTAACATTGATTTAAAGCACTGTCGTTTCTTTCTCTTGTCTGCAAACTATTAATAGTAACGGCTTTTAGACCTACTTTTTCCAAACCATCTATTTGGTCTTTTATCAAAGAAATCAAAGGTTCTACTACAACACAAAGACCTGGTTTGATCATAGCGGGAACTTGATAGGAAATACTCTTACCTCCTCCTGTGGGCATTATTCCAAGAGTATCTCTATTATCAAGAATTGAGGATATAATCTCTTCTTGTTTAAAACGGAAAGAGTCATATCCCCAATACTTTTTAAGAATTTGTAAAGGTGTTGTATCCTTTGAAATCACTTTACTTTCTTTGTTCTTATGAATTCACAGCCATAGTCAAGGCTTCCATAACTGCTTCACTCATTGTTGGGTGTGGGTGAATAGAATCTATAAGTTGTTGAGCATTAAGATTATTTTCTCTTGCAACAACTATTTCTTCTATCATTTCAGTTACATTATCACCTATCATACTACAACCAAGTATAGTATTATCTTTTGCATTTAGAACTATCTTAACAAAGCCGTCTCTGTTTCCTGCTGCTGTTGCTTTACCAGAAGCCATAAACATAAACTTACCAACTTTTGTTTCAAAGCCTTGTTCTTTGGCTTTATCTTCGCTTAATCCAACAGAAGCAATTTCTGGTGTAGTATAAGTACAACCAGGAACATTAGAATAGGTAACAGGTTTTACCTCTATGCCTTTAATATGTTTAACACAAACTTCTGCTTCTTTACTTGCAACGTGAGCCAATGCAGGACCATGAACAATATCTCCTATCGCATAAACTCCCTTAACGTTTGTTTCATACCAATCATTAACAATAACTTTGCCTCTTTCGTTTTCTATGCCAAGGTTTTCCAATCCAAGACCAGCAAGATTTGTTTCAACTCCAACAGCAGAAAGAACAACGTCACACATTATTTCTTCTGTCTTCTTACCATTAAGAGTTACCTTACACTTATCCTCTACAACTTCCACCTTATCAACAGATGTAGACGTATAAACCTTCATACCATTCTTCTTAAACACTCTTTGAAGTGTTGAAGCCACTTCTTTATCTTCATTTGGTACTATAGTAGGCATAAATTCCACAAGAGTAACTTGAGTTCCTATTGTCTGATAAAAATGTGCAAACTCACTACCTATTGCTCCACTTCCAACAACAACCATAGTTTCAGGCTGTTTTTCTAAAGTCATGGCTTCTCTATAACCTATTATGTGCTTACCATCTTGTGGTAGGTTAGGAAGTTGTCTTGAATGAGCGCCAACAGCAAGGATAATATTTTCGGCTTCAACAATTTGTTCGCCGTTTTCTGTTTCTACTTTTATTGTTCTATCTTTTGTAAGTGAGCCTTTTCCAAAGATAACATCAATATTATTTTTCTTCATCAAGAACTCAACTCCCTTATTCATCATATCAGCAACGCCACGAGAACGTTCTACTATCTTAGTAAAATTAGGCTTAACTGTTCCTTCTATTTCAACACCATAGTCTTCTCCTTTAACTGCATAATGATAAGCTTGTGCTGATTTCAAAAGGGCTTTAGTAGGAATACAACCCCAATTCAAGCATATTCCTCCTAATCTTTCTTTTTCTATAAGAGCTACTTTATATCCTAATTGAGAGGCTTTCTCCGCTGCTACATAGCCTCCTGGTCCTGAACCAATAATTGCTATATCGTATTTCATATCTATGATTATTTTTATATTTTTTGCAAAATTAGACAAAATTATTGAAAGAAATATAAATTTAAACAGTTTTGTTGGAAGATATAAAAAAAATATCTAATTTTGCAACGAAATAGAATTTGAAAAAATGACTGTATTTACATTAGAAGAACAACAAATTGAAATAATAAAAACTGTATTACAAATCAAAGACCAAAAGTATCTCAGACGTCTGCAAAATTCTCTTAGAGGTAAGATGAAAAGTGTTGTGGAATTAGAGCTTAAAGAGATGGAAAAACGAGAGAAAGAGTTAGAGAAAGTTAATAACGAAGAATCAAAAGACCAAGATTAGAAACAAAAACCATTATTAACAAATAAAAATAAAAAAAATTACAATGAAAAAATTAAGTTTATTAGCATTAGCAATGTTGCTTGCATTTACAACATTGTTTGCAAAGCCAAAACAACTGCCAACTCCTCCACCAGATGAGGGTATGTGGCTACCTATGTTCTTTCAACAACTAAACTACGACGATATGAAACGTCTTGGTTTGCAACTTACAGCAGAAGAACTTTATTCTTTCAACAATTCTTCCCTAAAAGACGCTATTGTTCAAATGGGAGAGTTTTGCACAGGTGAAATGGTATCAAGTCAAGGCTTAATGTTCACCAATCATCACTGCGGCTATGACGCAATAGCAGGTGCTTCTACTGTAGAACACGACTATTTAACAAATGGCTTCTGGGCAGATAATTTTCAAGAAGAGATTCCTATTCCAGGTCTTTATGTTTCTTTCTTACGTCAAATGTATGATGTGACAAAAGACGTTTTAGGTGATCATGTGAATGACTTAAACAAAAGTCAATACGCACAAGAAATTCAAAATAAAATTGCTGAATTAAAAGAACAATACTCTGAAGGTGGTAAGTACAGAGTTGAGATAAAAGACTTCTTTGAAGGAAACGAATATTATATGTTTGTTTATGAACAATTCAACGATGTTCGTTTAGTTGGAGCTCCACCTTCTTCTATCGGTAAGTTTGGAGGAGATACTGACAACTGGATGTGGCCAAGACACACAGGCGACTTCTCTATCTTCCGTATCTATGCAGACAAAGACAATAATCCAGCAGATTATTCAGAAGACAATGTTCCTTATACTCCAAAACATTATCTACCTGTTTCTATTGCAGGCGTAGAAAAAGATGATTTCGCAATGATATGGGGTTATCCTGGAAGCACAGAAAGATACATGACTTCATACGAAGTGGAAAATACTCTAAATATATCTAATCCAAGCATTGTAAAAGCAGGAGATTATATGCTTCCTGTAATGAAGAAAAATATGGATAGAGATAATGCTGTACGTTTAAAATATGCTTCTGATTATGCTTCTATGATGAATATGTGGAAGAACAAACAAGGAGAATCTCGTGGTTTAAAACGTTTGCATGTTTATGATAAGAAACTAAATATAGAAAATGATTTGCAGGAATGGATTTCTAAAGATTCAGAAAGAGAGAAATATTCTAATGTTATCGAAGATTTGAAGAACTCAACAAAAGATATAGCAAGTTCTCCTTCTTTCCAAACAGCTTGGTATCATAATTTAGGTATTTACATGTCACAACGTTCAATGTTGGCTCTTAGATGCTATTTCACATTCCTAATGTCTTCACAGATGGGCGAAGGTGTAAGCGTTGGCGACCTTCTAAAAGAACAAGGTGATATACATTTTGAAAAATATGATCAACAAACAGAAAAAGAACTTTTCGCTGCTCTTATCAAAATGGAAACAGAACTACCTGCAGAGTATGCTATAACAGACCTTGTTACTATGGTTAATAAAGAAGGTGGTGTAGATAAATTTGTTGATAAAGCATTCAAAAAATCTATCTTTGGCTCACAAGAGAATTTCAACAAGTTCGCAAAGAAACCTAAAGAAAAACAACTATCAAAAGACCCTATCGTTAAAGTCGTAATGCTTCTTTATAGTGCTTTGCTTAACCAAGATGAAATATCTGATATTGCAACACAAACACTTCAAGATGCAAGACAAAATTTCGTTCAAGCTCTTAGAGAAATGAACCCTAACTTAGTACGTTATCCTGATGCTAACTTCACAATGCGTATGACTTACGGTACAGTCTTAGATTACTATCCAGCAGACGCTATTCACTATGACTTCACTACTACTATTGACGGTATAATGGAAAAAGAAGACCCAACAAATGATGAATTCATAGTTCCATCTAAACTTAAAGAACTTTATTCTGCTAAAGACTATGGTCAATATGCTGACAAGAAAGGCAATATGACTGTTTGTTTCCTTACCAATAACGATATTACAGGCGGAAACTCAGGTTCTCCTGTTATAAATGGTAAAGGTGAATTAATAGGACTTGCTTTTGACGGCAACTGGGAAGCAATGAGCGGTGATATTGCTTTTGAGCCAGAACTACAAAGAACTATCTGCGTTGATGCTCGCTATGTTCTATTCATCATAGATAAATATGCAGGTTGCAAACGTTTGATAGACGAATTGAAGATAGTAAAATAATCTTCTAAACATACATAAGATAGGGATTAATTTCAATATTAATCCCTATTTTTTTTGTTTATCAACCCTCAACTCAGCATAAGTAAAAAAAGAGTTGATTTTATTTTCTTAAAACTTGATCTTTTTACATAAAAGAGTTGATTTTATTTTCCTAAGAGTTGATTTTATTTTTTCTAAACAATAAACTTCTTTGTTTTATCGTTATTATAAAAACATTATAACGCTTTTTTTTATGGAAGTTTTAGCAGTTATATTAATTATTATTGGATTTTTATTAATTTGTTGGTTTTGGGAGTTTATCATTTGGTTAATTAAACGAAATACGGATGATTAAAGTACGAAAAATCATCTTCGTTTTATTATACTTTACAAAGGATAAAGCAACTGACATCGTGCTTATATATTAAGCTAACATATTAAAAGTTACGCTAAGTATAATTTTGTATTACATATTCTTTCGTTATAAGATATTCTTTCTAAACAATAAACTTCTTCGTTTTATCGTTATTATAGAAATATTATAAGGCTTTTTTATTATGGATAATTTTTTATTATTAGATTTATTACTTTATTTTGTTATTGCTTTAATAATATTAAAGTTTTTTTTAATTGTTGGTGTTTGTATTTATTTTTGCAATCATAGAGATAAGCTTTAAAATACGAGAAATCATCTTCATATTAGATAAAAAATAAAGTAATTAACACTCTGTTTATGCACTTTGCTATAAACATTGCGAATTATACTAAGTGTTTCCATTTTTAAGATATTTTCTCTAAAACTTAGTTTTATTTTTTTCTGAACAATAAAAACAGATATTTTTTCCCAATATTTTATCTCATCTTTTTGAATTTCTAATTTCTAATTTCTAATTACTAATTTCTAATTAAATTAAAAATTTATATTACTTTTGCAATATGAAAAACTTGTCAATAATAGTTGCAATCGGAGAAAACAATGCCATAGGTAAAGATGGTGATTTACTTTGGCATATTAGAGAAGATATGTTGTACTTTAAACGAACAACAAAGAACCACCCTGTACTTATGGGCAGGAAAACATGGGACAGTTTGCAAGTTCAACCTCTTCCAAAAAGACATAACATCATTGTAAGCTCAAATCCCAACTTTGTTTTTGAACACGAACAGGTTAGTATCCTACATTCCATAGAACAAGCCAAAGAATTAAACCTTGATGACGAAATATTTGTTATTGGAGGTGGAACGATATACAAAGAGTTCTTGCCTTTGGCTGATAGATTGTATATTACTAAGGTGTTTAATGCTTATCCAGATGCAGATACTTTCTTTCCTGAGATAGATTGGCAAGAATGGAAGACAATTTATCAAAGTGAAAGGCAAAAAGACAACACTTCAAACATAGAGTTTCAATTCTTCGTTTTTGAAAGAAAATAGCCGTAAAACGCATTTTCGTGGCTTTTAAGCGATTTTCTTATTTTTTTATTCTCTCTTTTTTATATTTTTTTTGTAATTTTGCAAATCGAAAATAAAGCAGAATTTGCTCTTTATTTACAAAAAAAATTAAATAAAATAAATGGACGAACAAAATTCAAGAATTCAAAGAGTTAATATAGAAACTCAGATGAAGCAAGCATATATCGATTATGCTATGAGTGTAATTGTAGCTCGTGCTTTACCTGATGCAAGAGATGGTATGAAACCTGTTCATCGTAGAATAATGTTTGCTATGAATGATATGGGTATGTACTATAATACTAAACATAAAAAATCTGCAAGAATCGTAGGAGAAGTTCTTGGTAAGTATCACCCTCATGGAGATTCTTCTGTTTATGGTGCTATGGTTAGAATGGCACAACCTTGGGCTTTACGTTATCCTTTGGTTGATGGACAAGGAAACTTTGGTAGCATAGACCTTGACCCTCCTGCTGCTATGCGTTATACTGAGGCTCGTATGTCTAAAATTGCTTCTGAGTTATTGATAGACATAGACAAAGACACAGTAGATTTTCAAAACAACTTTGATGATTCTTTACGTGAGCCAAAGGTTCTACCAACAAGAATACCAGCTTTGTTAGTCAATGGAACAAATGGTATTGCTGTAGGTATGGCTACTAATATGGCTCCTCATAATCTAAGCGAATCTATAGATGGTATTGTTGCATATATTGACAATAACGACATCACAATAGAAGAGTTGATGCAATATATAAAGGCTCCTGATTTTCCAACAGGCGGAATAATCTACGGTTATGAAGGAGTTAAACAAGCATACAATACTGGTAGAGGTCAAGTTGTTATCAGAGGTCATGCAACCATTGAGACAAGCAAGAATGGCGACCATGAACAGATAGTGGTTTCTTCTATACCTTATGAAGTTTGCAAATCAGATATGATTAAACATCAGGCTGAACTTGTAAATGAAAAGAAAATAGAAGGTATCTCTAATATCAAAGACGAAAGTAATAAAGATGGTATCCGCATCGTGTATAAACTAAAACGTGATGCCATTTCCAGAGTAGTTCTCAATAAGTTGTATCAATATTCTGAACTTCAGTCTTCATTTTCTATCAACAATATCGCTTTAGTCAATGGAAGACCAAAACTTCTTAACCTTAAAGATATTATTGTTGTATTTGTAGAACACAGAAAAGAAGTTGTAGAAAGACGTACTCGCTTTGAACTAAAAGAAGCTGAGGAAAGAATGCACATCGTAGAAGGTTTGCTTAAAGCTCTTGATATTATTGACGAGATTATAGCAACTATCAGAGCCAGCAAAACCATTGCAGATGCTAAAACGGCTTTGATGGAGAACTTCGGCTTCTCTGAACTACAAGCTGCTGCGATTGTTGCAATGCGTCTTGGTCAATTAACCGGCTTGGAGAAAGAGAAACTACAAGAAGAACACGATGAGTTAGAGAAAAAGATTGCCCGCTTCAAAGAAATCCTTGGAGATATAAATGTTTTGATGCAAGTAGTTAAAGATGAGTTGTTAGAAATAAAAGAAAAGTATGGTGATGAACGTAGAAGTGAGATAGAGTTCAACTCTAAGGACTTCAAAATAGAAGATATGATAGCCAACGAACAAGTTGTCATCACTATCTCTCACCTTGGCTACATAAAACGTACTCCTCTTAGCGAATACAAAACACAGAACCGTGGCGGAAAAGGTTCTAAGGGTTCTGCAACAAGAGAAGAAGACTTTATAGAATACGTTTATATCGCTTCAATGCACGACTATATGTTGTTATTTACAAACAAAGGCCGCTTACATTGGATGCGTGTGTTTGAGATACCAGAAGGAACCAAGACAAGCAAAGGACGTGCTATTCAAAATCTTTTAGAATTGCAAGAGGGAGAAGTAATCAAAGCCTTCATAAACACAGGCGACTTAAAAGACGAAGAATATGTTAATTCTAAATATGTTATTCTTTGTACTAAGAAAGGTATTATTAAGAAGACATCATTGGAAGCTTATTCTCGTCCAAGAACAAAAGGTATCATAGCTCTAACCATTAGAGAGGAAGATGAACTTTTAGAAGCTAAACTAACCAACGGCACAAGCGAAGTGATGATGGCTGTTAAATCTGGTCGTTGTATTCGTTTTAATGAACAGGGAGTAAGACCTATGGGTAGAGGTGCTGCTGGTGTTAAAGCCATAAGTTTAGACACAGACAACGATGAAGTTGTTGGAATGATTTGTGTTGAAGATATGGCAAGAAATGTCATGGTTGTATCTGAGAATGGTTTTGGTAAGAGAAGCGAAGTAGAAGAATATCGTATAACTAACCGTGGTGGTAAAGGAGTTAAAACTATCAACATAACAGAAAAGACAGGTAAGCTTATAGCAATAAAAGATGTTACAGATGAAGATGATTTAATGATAATGAATCGTTCTGGTCTTACTATACGTCTTGCTATCAATTCTCTTAGAGTTATGGGTAGAGCAACTCAAGGTGTTAAACTTATAAACCTAAGAAAGAATGATACCATAGCAGCTGTTACTAAGGTTCAACACGAAGAGCCAGAAGAAGAGAACTCTGATAATGGCACAGAAATTGAAGAAAACAATAATCAAGAATAAAGATAATTAACAATAAAAATAAGATTAAAACAATGAAAAAAAGTTTTTTATTCATGACATTTTTGAGCCTTGTTGCTCTTGTGTCAGCACAAACGATGAAAGTGCAGAGTGCTTACTCTGATATGAAAAACGGTCGTCTTTTGAATGCAAAACAAAATATTGACGATGCGATGAAAGATGACAAAACTTCCTTAGAAGCAAAGACATGGAACTATGCCGGTGTTATTTACACACAAATAGTTCAAGCAATGGAAGATGAAAATACAGATAAAAAGACAAAGAAAGAACTAAAGAAAATAACCGAAAGCAAAGAAGAACTTTGTAACAAGGGAATGGAATTCTTGAAAAAGTGTTTAAACATGGACGAAAAACACGAATTCACTACAAGTTCCATAGGTGCTTTAAAGGTTTTATGTAGTTTCTCTTTCATGTATTCAGGTAAGGATTACAACGATGGAAAGTATGACGTTGCTGCTACTAAGTTCCACACTCTTGCCGAAAACGCAGCAGTAGCACAACATAACGACATCGTTATGGACGCTAAGTATTATGAAGCAGATTGCTATCGTATGCTTAAACAATCTGATAAAGAAATGGAACTTTACAGAGAACTTGCTAAACTTAACACCACTAAAGGTGATGTTTATCTAAAGATTTATGCGGATAATATGCAAAGTAAAGACACAACCAAAGCAATAAACGCTTTAAAGAAAGGTATTCGTCTTACTACTAAAGATAAAAACATAAACACTAAACTAAAATCTACTCTTGCTCAAACATACATCTGGTCAGGCAAACAAGCAGAAGCTGACAAGATAATAGAAGAGTTATTAGCAGGAAACGAAAACGATATCAACGCTTTAAATTCTGTAGCAAATATTTATGTAGATCTAAATCAAAATGCTAAGGCTGAAGAATTGTTCAACAAATCTATTGCTATAGATGCTAAACAAGTAGATGCTTATAAAGGATTAGGTATCTTGAACTTCAACCAAGCTGTTGCAGAAAACTCTGCCGCAGAAAAACTTCCTCCAGATCCAGAATTTGATGCAGAATACAACGCACACAAAAAAGCTTGCTTTGATTTCTTTGAAAAATCTATTCCTTATTTCACAAAAGTTTTAGAGATAAATGAAAAGGAATTTGATTCACTAAAAGCTTTAAAAACTGTTTATGCTCAACTTGCTTCACGTTCTGATTCTGACGCTCAAACAAAAGCTGCTTACAAAGAAAAATACAATCAAGTTAGCGTAAAACTACAATCTCTATTACAATAGACTAAACAAGAAAAGATAAACAAAAAAGGACGAAATAAAATTTCGTCCTTTTGTTTTATTTGTTTATAAAAACATTATACTAAAAGTTTTTGTGGATTGATACTTAGAAAGTCTTCTATTGGCATTCCTTCCTTTCCAACAATTAAGGTATTTATTGGTTTATATCGTTCTTTAAATATATTAAGTCCTTTGCTTGTTTTTCTGCATTACTTTTTACTTCTATTGCTGCACATTGTGAATTTTGTTTCAACACAAAATCAACTTCATCATTACCATCACGCCAATAATAAACTTTATACCCATATTTGAACGCTTGAGATATAATATGAGAACCAACACAAGACTCAAAAATATTCCCCCAACGTTTATGATCTGTTACATTTGAATAAAAATCACCATCTGTATAAACATTTTTCAAAGCGTTATTATAAACTTGATATTTAGGTATGCTTGCACGAACACGAGCTTTATCATTAGCAAATTTTTGTAGCCCCGTAACCATTCCACTTTCATTAAGTAATTGAAGATATGATGATAAGGTAACAGTATTACCTGCATCTTGTAATCGTCCTAACATCTTTGTCAAAGAAAGTATGTTTCCTGAATATGCACTTGCAAGTTCAAAAGTCTGACGTAATAATGCTGGTTTGCTTATAGGTGTATCTATCAAAATATCTTTGTTTATCGTTGCGTCAATTATGGAAGAATTAATATAAGAACGCCAGCGTTGTTCATCATCTATCAACACTGCCGAACCTGGATAAGCTCCAAAGAAAATATATTGTTCTAATGTAAAACCAAAGGCTTGTTTCATTTCCTCAAAAGTCCAATGCGAAAGACGTATTTGTTCAAAACGCCCCATCATAGAATCTGCTAAACCTTTTTCAAGTAAAACCCTTGAAGAGCCAAGTAATAAAACTTTAATATTTACATCATTAAATGTATCACTATCCCATTCCTTTTTTATAGCCTCACTCCACAGATTTATTTTTTGTATTTCGTCAATAACCAATAACAATTCAGGATATTCTTTTGCCTTCATTGTTATTCTGGCATTGTTCCATATATTACTTATCCAAGATGTATCTGTTGCAGCAACATTGTCTGCTGAATAAAATATATAAGGAATATCTATTTTCTGCAAAGCTTGTTTTACTAATGTTGTCTTACCTATCTGCCTTGCTCCTACTATCACCTGCAAGAATTTTCGTGGTTCTTTTATCCGTGATATAACTAACTGTATTTCCTTTCGTTCAAACATACTTTATTATTTTACTCTATAAACTGAGTAATTTTACTCAATGGACTGAGTAATTTTACTCAACAAACATTGCAAAATTAGTATAATTTTCAATATCAACAAAATAAATTTACAGAATTCTTTCCTTTGTCTCTATTATGTAACTTTTCTCTCTTTCGGCTAAAGAGTTGAAAAGAGGAATAAGTTATAAGACTAATCAGATAAGGATATAAGGATGCCAAATCGGTATAAGTTTTTTAGAAAGTTTTAGCTTTTACATTGTAATCCTTGAAGTTTTTTCATAGAAAATGGGAGAAATGTAAAGAAATTTTAATTGTATCAGAAAAAAAAAACGTACCTTTGCACTGCTAAATTTAAAACAATTAGTGATTGATAAAAAATATAAGATAAAATAAAGAAAACATTTATTAATTAACATAGCGTTTGCTATTGTCCCGACCACTGTGAAACGTAGGAAACTTCATAAAAGGTCATTTTCAAGAAAGACAAAAAGCAGATACTCGTTAAAGGGCGGGCATTTTGTCTATTCTTGAAGGTAATTCCTACGACCGCACAGTGGAGGCGAAATTGCTCGTCTTCTTTTTTTTGCGGTCGTTGGAATATAATAGGAGTTCGGTAGCAAATAGCTCAAAATAGCAACCACTATGCAGATACATATAGGAAACCGAATACTTGAAGTTTTAAAGCAAAAGCATATCACTATAAATGAATTTGCAGAAATGTGTTCTTCTGACAGGACGAATATGTATCGTATTCTCAAGAAAGAGAATATAGACTTGGCCCTGTTGAGGAGATTTTCCCAAAAACTTAAACACAATTTCTTCAAGGATTTATCCGAAGACTTTGAAAAGAATAATTTGTTGTAATTTTTGCAACAATATGTTGTAGTTTCTACAACAATAAAATTTAATCTCATTTATCTTTATTTATATCTTTGCACCTTTAATAATCATAATAAAAAGAAATGCTATGAAAAAAGTACTTACAACAATTATGCTATTATCATTGATAGCAGTGGCAATGCCTTCTTTTGCACAACTTACGAAAGAGCAGAAAAAAGAACGCAAAGAAATGTCAAAGATGACTAAAAATCAGTTGAACGAAAAGGCATCCAAGACAGCAAGAAAAGAAGCCAAACAACTGAAGAAACAAGGCTGGTTGGTTTCTCCAGGAACTTTGCCAATAGACAAACAGTTGGACAAGTCTTACAACATGCAGTTTGAGATAGACAAAGACATGATGCCTAAATACATAATGGCAGAAGCAATGAGTGTCGGTGAAAACTATGACGCTGCAAAACTACAGGCAACAGAGCTTGCAAAACTAAATCTTGCAGGACAGATACAGACTGAAGTAACAGCCTTAGTAGAGAGTACTGTAGCTAATGATCAGCTTCCACAAGAGAAAGCCAACTCTATAACACGAACCATTGCAGCAAGTAAAACCCTTATTTCTCAAAGAATAGGCAGAACTATTCCTGTTGTAGAGCTTTACAGAGTAAAGAAAGACAAAAACAAAGAAGTCCTTGTAAGGATTGCCTATGATACAGAGTCTGCAATGAAAGTTGCAAAGCAAGTACTAAAGGAAGAGTTGGAGAAGAAAGGCGAAGACCTTCACAAGGAATTAGATCAGATGATGGCTTCCAAGAGATAAATGAGATACGGTTTCCTTTCCATATTATTTATATGTATATTTTTCGCAGGCTATGCACAAAAAGTTGTTAGAGTCTGCGGGGAATATACCTATTATGTTCCGGATAACGTTTCTCTTGTGCAAGCAAAGCAGACAGCAATAAACAGAGCAAGGCTTGAAGCTTTGATAAAAGAATTCAATCAGACTGTCTATCAGAGCAACACCTCTATAATAAGCAACAAGAACGGAGAAGCCTCCTCTGATTTCTATTCCTATGGAGGCAGCGAAGCCAACGGAGAATGGATAGAAGATACCAAAGAACCAACAATAAACACTTTTACAGAGCAAAATCAGATAGTAATAAAGGCCGAAGTCTGTGGTAGGGCTCGGGAAAGAAAAAGCAGTGGAGTGGATTTTTCTTCGAAACTTTTGCGTAATGGAACGAACGATAAGTTTGCAAGTGATACGTTTGTTGAAGACGATTATCTTTATCTTTCTTTCTCCTCCGCAAGTGACGGTTATCTGTGTGTGTATCTTTTGGACAGGGAAACTCAGGAAGTCTTCTGCCTTCTGCCATACAGCAACTCCCCTAATGGAGCGGTAAAAGTGGAACACGATAAACGTTATGTGTTTTTTGATCCTGACGACCGGAATCAGCCAGAGTGTCAATACATAGACGGAAATATTTATCTTACCTGCTCAAGAGAAATAGAATACAATGAAGTATATGTTATCTTTTCTCCTAACAATTTCTCCAAAGCCAATGGTTCCAAAATCAAGGGAGAACATCTGCCAAGGGAATTATCTTTCAAGGATTTTCAGAAATGGCTTGTCTCCTGTCAGACCAAAGACAAGGATATGAAAGTTACCAAACATTTAATTGAAATAAAAAGAAAATAGAATATGGATAAAAATTTGCTGAATTTAAAAAGTGATTTAAAAGATAAAAAACAAATGGTTCTATTCTTAGGAGCAGGAGTTAATTATAGTCCTAATAAAGCTCTTCTTTGGAATGATATAATTTCTCGATTCATTCAAGAAGCATTGCCTCTATTGGAAATGCCTATAGAAGATGTTACCTATCTTCAGAGGGCTCTTGATCCTATGAATACTGCTGATATCCAATTGCAATTACAGGGCAATTCTGAGTTCTTACCTGAAACAAAAGTCGCCGTTGTGAAACAATTATTGGGTAATACATATATTCCGTTATTGCAAAATATTATATATTCACAATGTAACAGCGAAGTATTAAAAGATGCATGTGAACAATATGTCAAAAGCAATTCTAATATTAAAGATACACCTTTTTATACATTGTTTTCTGTTGCAGAACTGATTATAAGGAATAATAATATAAAAGCTGTTGTTACATATAATTATGATAACTTTTTATGTGAAGCAATAAAGTTGTTACAGAAACATAAGGATTATTTTGATGCTGGTATAGAACGGGTGAATGAAAAAGAATTCTATCCCATAGATGCCTATAGTGGCTGGATGGATAATCCATTTAATGAAACTTCATTCTTAATTTATCATATTCATGGATACATACAACCTTTAGATGCATTTATTCCTAACGAGAGGAACAAAATAGTCATGTCTTTGGATGAATTTTACGATTCGGCAAAGGATGTATATTCTTGGCAAACTGCAACACAAATACATTTTCTTTCGCATTATGCCTGCCTTTTCATAGGTGCGTCATTATCAGATATGACTATGCAGAGAGTGCTAAATTATGCAAATTTACAATACAATAGAGAAAATGTATATTATTTGACTTTTGAGGGGAATGCCATACAGACATTAAAAAATATGTTCCATGAAGAAAATCATTTATGCGTAATTGCAACTGATAGTTTTGAAAATATTTACAAAGAATTATTAAACAAAAAAATATAATATGGAAAACAATACACTAAAAACAGGAATAGACGGATTAGATGTCGTATTAAATTGTAAAGACAAGGGTTTGGTCCTTAACAAAGACAACAATTTATTAATAGTCCTTAGAGGAGATAGAGGTATAAGCAAATTAGACCTCGCTATGAAAATGATGGAAGGTATTTCACTTTCCACTCCCGAACAATCTGAAAAATTATCTCCTCCTCGTTTTTATACGCTTAATAAGGATTGGAAAGAGTTGAGAGGACGTAGTAGTCAGTCTATGAAAAATAGATATAAGATAGAGGAAGTAATTCCAGAAATAATGACAGAGGGTGAAGACAAAGAAAGAAGAAAGACATCGTACTTATCTTCCAGATTAGTTCATTTTAATGTTATCCTTCAAAAGATAAAAGATATAAATGAAAAATCTTCCTGTATTGTTATATATGGTTTTGGAGGATTAAATGCTAATGAATTCAATAGATTGCCAATGGATAAACTTGAAATTCTATTGAGACAAAAGGCACAAATAGCTATTCTTATATTTGATAATAGATTATTGGACTACAATACAAATGCAGATATGATTATAGAGATGAAAAGAAGTCTCTATCCTGTACATAATTACACTTATTTTGAACTCCAAATTTCTAAAAGTATATTACAAACAGTTTCTCATGGTTGGCATAGATATAAGCATTTGGCTAATGGTTCAATAGAAGTCTATCCAAGTATTCATAAGATATTATCTGATATAAAACCTTTGCGGGATCAAGTTTCTAATTTAAAGAAAGGTGTACAGAATTATAAACCAGAGGATTTGGGAGGAAATACACACGATATTAATAGATTAGGAAATGTTTTGTATCCAAAGTCAGGTAAAGTTACAAGTATTATAGGAGCATCTAACACTTTCAAAAGGTATTTGACAGCAGTAGCTATATCACAAGCTCTACAAAAGAAGAAGAGATGCTTGGTAGTTTTATTTAATGAGGACAATCAGGGTTTTCTTAATATTTTGGATAAGGTAGATAAAACAGCCTTATCAAATACAAATCTGCAGTTTTTGGATTTGCCTATGGGATGTATATCATCTGGTGAATTTATTAATATCATTCAACAATATATTTACGATTTTACAAAAGATTGTTGTGATAAAAGAGTTTCACTATTTATGTTGGATTTAGCAGAAATGGATTACTCTTTTCCAATACTAAAGGATGAAACACTTTTCCTACCAGCATTAGTTGCTGTATGTAAAAACAATAGAAATAAGTCTCATAATCCGAATGTAAGCCTTCATTTAGTTTGCAATAAACATTTTTCTTTAATTGATACTGTTGTGTCAGTATCTGATGATGTACTATGCACATCAAGAGAAAATGTCTACATACAGAGACAAGAAGGAGAAAAAGAAATAAATATAAAAGATACAGATGCTAATAAAGAAAAAGATTCTAAAATAGCCTTACCTTTGACAATTTGTTTAGAAAAGAATTCTTTTGGTGCAGAGCATAATAGTCGTGTTTATAAATATTATATAGAAGATATTCTTTCAACAACAAAAGATAGTATTTTGGATTTAAATAGAGCAGAAGAAATCTTTTCTAACAAAGAGTTTTGGCGAAAGTCAATAAATGTGAAGAACACATTGAAAACGGAAATATCTAATTCTGTTGAACAATAATTTTATTTATAAACACATAAAAGAATAAAAAGAAATGAAAAAAACAATATTATTATCCCTATCCATATTAGTATTTTGTTTGAATATTAATACATATGGTCAAAAATTTTCAAAAGATGGTATACACTATAGTGTAAATTCAAGATCAGCTGTTACTGTTATTGGTGTTGATAGAAGCATTCTTACCTATGCTGATATCCCTGAGCAAGTAACCTATAATAATATTTCTTATAAAGTAACTCGTATAGGAAAGTATGCTTTTGTAGATCCAGGTGAATCGTCAGAAAGAACATTAAATCAAATATTTTTACCCAGTACAATAGAGGTCATTGAAGAGGAGGCATTTTTTAACTGTGAGGCGTCATCAATAGTCCTTTCAGAAGGTCTTAAATCTATTGGTGCGAGAGCATTTTCGTACTCTGAGATATCATCAATAGTTATACCTTATAGTTGTGATGATATTGGGTTCTCATGTTTTTTCGCTTCTCACCTGAGTTCTATCTCTATGCCTAAGACATACCAGGGTAAAAACATAGATGCTATGAGAGCAAAAATGGATGTACCAAAAGGCGCGACATTTAAATTTTATGAAAAAGAAACAGCTCAGATAAAAGAAAACCCTAAAAATATTGCATCACAGCAATCAGATGTAGATAAGAACATCCCTAAAACTACTACAAAAAATGAAAATACTTTCGCATTTATTATCGCAAACCAAAACTATAAGAACGCAATAGAAGTACCCTTTGCCTTGAATGATGGCAGGGTTTTCAAAGAATACTGTTCACAAACGCTTGGTATAGATGAAAGACATATAAACCTGTATGAAGATGCGACTATGGGAGATTTCTACAATTGTATAGATAAGATGAAAAAAGTATCAGAAATCTATGAAGATGCCAGTATTATCTTTTATTATGCAGGACATGCATTCCCTGATGAAAAAACCAAAGCATCCTATCTGTTGCCGATAGACGGAAATGGCAAAACTACAGCCGTTGCATATAGTCTTAACAACTTATATAAAGAATTAAGTAGTGTAAAGACTAAGAATGTGCTTTGTTTTATAGATGCCTGCTTTTCTGGTGCAACACGAGACGGAGAAGTATTGGTTGCCGGTCGTGGAGTGGCTATTAAACCAAAAGAAGAAACTCCTTTGGGGAATATCATTGTGTTCTCTTCTGCTACAGGTGCGGAAACTGCTCATCAGTACGAACAACAGCAGCATGGACTATTTACCTATTTCCTTTTGAAAAAACTACAGGAAAGCAAGGGTAATATAACATTAGGGGAACTATCCAAATATATAATAGATAACGTAAAACGTACTTCCTATGAGGTAAATAACAAACCGCAAACCCCTACAGTTATTCCGTCTCAGGCTTTGCAAGACAAATGGCAAAAGATTAAACTATAGTATTATTATAAATGAAAAAACTTGTTGTTATATTTACTTTGTTGAGTTGTTTGGCAGTGAAGGCTCAAACTGATGCTGATGAATTCAGAAAGAAGGCACAGCGGGAGTACGAGGCTTTTAAGAAGAAAGCACAGCAGGAGTATGACTCTTTCAGGGATAAAGCCAATAAGGATTATGCGGAATTTGTCAAGCAGGCTTGGCAGGAGTTTAACTCTTTCAAGGGGATAGAGAAGCCGGAGGAGAAGCCTGTGCCTCCTATTGTCTGTCCTAAGGAAGACAAAGATAAACAACGTAAGGACGAGAAGAAGCCTTTTGAGGATATAATCAAGATAGAAGAACCTATAAGGGAGCAGCCCTCACCAATAGAACCGATAATAGAAGAGCCAATACTTACTCCGAGTGTAGATACGGCAAGGTTTTATTTCTTTGGGACGGAGTTCAGATATACATTGCAGGATTTATATGCATTCAATTTGCAAGGCACTGCCGAGAAAGATATAGCCAAAGGCTGGCAGATACTTTCACAAAAGAAATATGAACACCTTATTGTAGAGTGTTTAGATATGAGAAAAGAAAGGCAGTTGAATGATTGGGCATATTTGCAGATGTTAGAGAAGTTCGCCGAGAATATCATAAACAAAAAGAGTAATGAGTCTGTGCTGTTGATGGCTTACATCTATTGTCAGTCTGGCTATATGATGAGGTTGGCTATGGATGGGAACAAACTCTATATGCTCTATGCTTGCGATGATATTATATACAACAAAGACTACTATATGATAGAAGGACAGAAATATTATCTCTATGGGGCAAAAAGCGTGGAATCTATAAGTGTATGCAATGCTTCATATCCCAAGGAAAGGGTGATGACCTTACGGATAAACTCCGAACCTTTGTTTGCCAAGCGCAATTCAAAGACAAGGGATTTGCAATCCAAAGCCTATCCTATGTTGAAAGCCGGTGTAGAGGTGAATACCAACCTTATAGATTTCTATGATTCGTATCCTACTGGAGCGGTAAATGAGGATTTTGGTACTCGCTGGGCTATATATGCCAACACACCGTTAAGCACAGAGACCAAGAAGACACTGTATCCTGCCTTAAAGAGAAGTTTGCAAGGCAAGACAAAACAGGAATCGGCAGAGATGCTTCTGAATTTTGTGCAAACTGCCTTGGTCTATGAATACGATGACAAGGTATGGGGAGGAGACAGGGCTTTCTTTCCAGAAGAGACCTTGTATTATCCATACGCAGACTGTGAAGACAGAGCCATTCTCTATTCCCGCTTGGTGAGGGATCTGTTGGGAATAAAAGCAGTCCTGATTTACTATCCCGGACACCTGGCAACGGCAATAAATCTGGAGGGATACAACCAGAGAGGTGATTATATAGAAGTGAGAGGTGAGCGATACTATATTGCCGACCCGACATATATCAATGCACCGATAGGATTGCAGATGCCACAACTCAAGAACGAGAAGATAAAAGTGATACTATTGGAGCAGTAGTACAATAGTATTTATTGATTTTTTTAGATATTGGAATAAGATAGCAAAAAGGTGAATTTTAAGAAAAAACAAAAGATATATCTATTCTTTTGTTTTTTCTTTGATTTATAATACTTTTTATCCTTCTTTTTGACCATTAAGCCATATTTGCAGAATAAGAACGTAGAATTTTTAGCCAAACTGTAAAGTAAAACTTGGCCAAACTATAAAGTAAAATTTGGCTATTTCAGAAAGTTTTACTAATTTTGCACTCAAAGTCAGAGGGAAACACATGAATGTAAAGAACTATTTGCCGAGAATTAGTGATGTCTTACTTACTCAAAAGTTAAGACATTCAGGAGCCGTACTTATCACAGGTCCTAAATGGTGCGGGAAGACAGCTACTGCAACAATTGCAGCTAAGAGTATTACCTATATGCAAGATCCTGACCGCTCACTTGCTTATATGGCTGCTGCTGATACTAAACCTTCAATATTGCTTGAAGGCGAAGTGCCTCATCTTATTGATGAGTGGCAGATGGCACCTATACTGTGGGATGCTGTCCGTTTTGCTGTTGATCAGCGTCAGAAGTCAGGACAATTTATATTGACAGGATCTGCTGTTCCCTTGGATAATGCAACTATGCATACAGGAACAGGAAGAATATCACGCTTAACTATGCGAACGATGAGTCTTTATGAGTCGCAAGAGTCAAATGGAACGGTGTCGTTACATGATTTATTTGAAGGAAAAGAAATAACGATGGAAACTTCCAACCTCTCTATAGAGCAGATAGCATTTGTTATTTGCCGTGGAGGATGGCCTGCTTCTGTGAAAATGACACCAAAGGATGCATTGGAATTGTCGAGAGATTATGTGGATGCAATTATCCATCAAGATATTTCACGAGTAGATGGTGTGGAGAAGAATCCTAAACGAGTCCAATTGCTGTTGCGTTCATTGGCTCGCAATGTGGCAACAATAGCATCTCGCCAAACCATTCTTAATTATATAGAGGGTGATGAATCAGGTATATCTATTCCTACACTTGATGCCTATATGAATGCTCTTCGTCGCATATTTGTAATAGAAGACCAGCCAGCATGGTCTCCGTCAATGAGATCAAAAACTGCCCTTAGAACTTCATCGAAAAGACATTTTGTAGATCCTTCTATTGCAACAGCCGTTTTACGTACAAGTCCCAAAGGTCTTTTTGAGGATTTTAATACATTCGGATTCCTTTTTGAGTCGCTTTGTACGAGAGATATGCGTATTTATGCTCAGGCAAATGACGGTGAAGTCTTTCATTTTCGCGATAAAAATGGCTTAGAGGCAGATATGATAGTAGCTTTGAATGATGGACGATGGGCTGCTGTAGAGGTAAAAATGGGACAGAAACAGATAGAAGAGGCGGCGGAACATTTGAAGGAATTGGAGCGAAAGGTAAATGACGAGAAGATGGGGAAACCGTCCTTTCTTATGGTGCTGACAGGTGGAGAATTCGCTTATAAGCGTAAAGACGGAGTGATAGTTGTTCCCATAGGATGTTTGAAAGATTAGATATTTGCGGGAAATTCTTTAAAAGGGATGTAAGAATCAAGTATATCTTTTGTTTTTTTCTTTGATTTATAATAATTTTTGTATTTTTGCAAGTGAGTAACTTTTAACAGAAAGACTGATATTATGCAGAATTTACCTATAGGAATGCAGAGTTTTGAGGCTGTACGCAAAGCCGACTATCTTTATGTAGATAAGACAAAACATTTGGAAAGACTTGTTACAACCAACAAGTATTATTTTCTTTCTCGTCCAAGAAGATTTGGCAAGAGTCTTTTCCTTTCCACTTTAAAAGCCTACTTTCTTGGTAAGAAAGAATTGTTTAAGGGTTTGTATATAGAGACAGTAGAAAAAGATTGGAAAGAATATCCTGTCTTGTATCTTGACTTAAATTCTGGTATATATGATAGTGAAGAGCGTCTTTTAAATAATTTGAATTATCATCTATCCGAATGGGAAGAACAATATAATATACAGACAAAATTTGTTAATCCTGAAGATAGACTTTCTAATATAATAAAGACAACTGTTAAGCAGACAGGCAAGCAAGTTGTAATCCTTGTAGATGAATACGATAAACCGCTATTACAAACAATAGACAACGAAGAACTGCATGATAAATTTAAAGGCATACTTAAAGGAGTTTATTCCGTTTTAAAAAGTTGTGATGAGTATATTCGTTTTGGATTTCTTACAGGAGTTACCAAGTTTTCCAAGATAAGTCTTTTCAGTGATTTGAACAACTTGATGGATATTTCACTTGATGAGAACTACACCGATATTTGCGGAATAACAGAAGAAGAAATAAAAACAAACTTCAAAGAACACTTGCAGGCTTTTGCTGAGAAAGAAAACACAACAAAAGAAGATATACTTTCTCAACTAAAAGCAATGTATGACGGTTATCATTTCTCAGAAAATACGAGTATAGATATTTACAATCCGTTCAGTTTGCTAAACTCATTAACAGAAAGAAAATTTAGGAACTATTGGTTTCAAACGGGTACGCCAACGTTTCTTATTAAGTTATTACAAGAAAACGACTATGATTTAAAGGATTTGTCAGAAGGAAAGATAACGGCGAAAGACCTGACCAGCAAAGAGAGTATGATGAATGCACCTGTTGCTTTGTTCTATCAGTCAGGCTATCTTACCATAAAAGATTACAACAAAAAGAGTGGTGCATATAAACTTGGCTATCCAAATAAGGAAGTAGAAGAAAGTTTTCTTGACTTTATTTTACCTAAGTATATGCACACCAATGAGAACGCAAGCTTTTCATACGTTGAGAAGATGTATGAAAACTTGGAAAATGGTGAGATAGAAGACTTTCTTAAGACAATGAAGACTTTCTTTGCCTCTGTACCATACGACCTTATCAAAGATACAGAGAACCATTATCAGACAGTTATCTTTATTATCTGCAAATTGATTGGCTTCATAGTAGAAGCAGAGTACAAGATAGTCAATGGCAGAATAGATATGATAGTAAGGACAGACAATTTCTTATACTTGTTTGAGTTTAAGTTTGACAAGTCAGCAGAGGAGGCTTTGCAACAGATAGACTCTAAAGACTATCCTCTTGCATTCCAACAAGATGAAAGAAAACTTTATAAAATAGGAGTGAATTTCTCTTCTCAGACAAAGAATATTGACAAATATATTATTCAGTAAGGCTATATAATGTTTTTGATAACTTAGAAAAAAGACTTGGTTTTAAATTTTTAAAACCAAGTCTTTTTTTCTTAAAACTTGATGTTTTAATATAATAATCAATTTTTTTTCAACAACCTTACAACAGAAAATCTACAATCAATTAAAATCATTTAACTTGTATATAAAGTTGGCGTTATTTTAGATTTAATATCTTATTTCTTGCAAATTGAATAAACAAACAGGGTTAAAGAAAGCATATCTGCTGCACCTCCAGGAGAGATATTTAGTTTTATAAATTCGGTGTTAAGCTTCTTTACTTCCTCTATTGAAAATTTATCTAAAGTTTCTTGTGCTTTGATTTTAACATACTTAACAATCTCTTCACCTTTTCTATAATAGATATTCGTATCATCTATCTTTGTCATTATAAACAGCAATAACTTTATCAAAGGATATTCTTCCTCTTTATTATTCTCTAAATAAGGTAGCCATTCATCAAATAATAAAGCATAACCATCTATTGCTGAACTTAATGCACCCTTTATCTTATGTTTATCTATAACTATTTTACCATGAGTATTGGTTGGCTGAACAAATTGACTTGCCAAGTTCTTTATATTCTCTCTTAAATCTGTTTTATTTATCTCTTTATTCTTGTAAATATAAGAAGCACAGGTTAAAACCAATCCCATAGAGAACAAAGCACCCTTATATGTATTAACTCCATTTGTAGTTTTCAGCATTTGTCTTTCTGCTTCAATGCCAATATTTTGAATTTCCTGTACATTAGGCAAACTATCTTTGTATGCCAAACAAGACAACTTATCAAAGAAAGGACTTAACGAATTGATACTCTTTAACATCAAAGCATAATCCATATCTGTATGAGCGCCATTGTCAGATTTATCAACCAAGCCAGGCTTTGGTGTTGTATCTAATTCTGTTTTTATCGCATAAGTGGCAAGATATGACAACAAGAAAGGTATAGTTGAATAAGGAACTAAGGAAACGGCTCTATTGAACTCAAAATCATTTAGATATTCTCTAACTTTACTTGCTGATATAATTGTTTCATTAGTTTCTTTTCTTTGAATTTCTACAAACTCCACATCATTCTGAGAAAAAAAACCTTTCATTAATACATTATATCTCTGAGTTAGAACATCTTTAGGTTCAGAACCGACGAATCTTTTCTTAATATTTAACGCAGGAACAATATATTTAACAAACAAATCCAAATCTAAAGAAATCTGAGTGTCGGTTGCGTCTGTTATTTCCTTGAGAAAATATGTTGGAAAAGTTATGTTAGATATTTGATAATCACTTCCTTCACAAATGATAACATTTTCTAAATCAGAAGTTCCCTGAATTATCATTTGTTTTCTCGCTTCGTATGAGAAAGCACTTCTATTCTCCTTTACAACTATTACATATAGATTATCAACACTTTGTAATGCAGTCTCTATTAAAAATCTATGACCTAAGGTAAAAGGATTTGCATTCATAACTATTACTCCATTCTCCCCATCTTTCCGTAATGAAGTAAGGTAGTCGCAATATCTTTTTAATCCGCTACCATTTTCCAGAAGTATTGCTTTATCTGAACAGGCTAACAGTTTAAATCCTAAGGAAGTAAATATCTCTTTATTTTTAGGTTTAGTGAATACTCTAACATTATCTTCTCCCCTATTTATCGCCTCTAAATATAAGTGAGAGATAAGTTTTGTTCCCATTCCTGTTTCTCGTAAATCATCTGTAATAGCAATACATTTGATAACATTTCCTTGCAATCCTCCACCACCAAGCAAAATATCTTCTTCTCCAACAAGAAATACTCCAGCATAATAATCAACCTCATCTAAGCGTAAGTCATTATCATTAAGAAACTTCTCTACTTTATTTCTATAAGACTTAACACTTAGAGGCAAAGAACGTATTTCAAAGTTCTGTTGAAACGTATCCATTGTTTGCTATCAAGTTTTTGAGACTACAAAACTCCTTATATTATTTACTGAATCAAAAGGTTAATCTACTTCTGCTATTATTTTTAAATTAGTACGTGAAGGATTTGTATTAGAAGATACTGTTACATATTTCTCCACTCTCATTCCGTGAGTTCCTTTTGAATCATATGTTACAGAGATAAGTCCTTCTTCTCCAGGTTTAATGGCTTGCTTAGGATAATCTGCTACTGTGCAACCACAATTTGCTGCTACATCTCCAATAACAAGGTCATGGTCGCCCACATTTTTAAATTTAAAACTACCTGTAACCTTTTCGCCTGAACGTATAGTATGAAAGTTCAATACATCATTTTCAAACTTGATAGCAGCCTGATTTTCCACAACAGAAACATCTATTTCTTCTTTATTCTTAGAACAAGAAAGTAATAAAAAACAACCCAATAAAATTATAAATAAACTCTTATTCATTTTCTTCTGTCTTTTTTACTGCATCTAACAAATATTCGTCATCATTGATTTTGTGTATCTTGTTCTCTGTACGCAAATCCACAACTATTCTGTCCAATATACCATTAACAAACAAACGACTCTTTTCTGTGGAAAACTCTTTAGATAGTTCTATATACTCATTCAATGTTACACGCAAAGGGATTGTAGGACAATATAGAAATTCGGTTATCGCCATCTTTAATATTATTATATCAAGAAAGGCTATACGATCCATATCCCAATTTAGTATTCTACAGTTTATTAGTTTGTCATATTCTTCCCAATGATTTATAGTATTACGGAAAAGATTGGACATATATTCTTGGTCTGTTTCTATAGCATTATCCATCTTCTTATCAAAAGGAGTAGATAATAATTTATCTTTACAATCTGTCTCCTCCCAATTTCTAAGCAATACTATCACCACTTGACACAAATACTCATAATCATCTTCCCATGAGAATTTCTTTTCAATCAACAGCTCATAGAAATTAGAATCTCTTATGATATAGTTTTTAAATAGCTGAACTATTGCTCTTCTATGTTGTTCAAATGTTACCTCTTCGCTTTGCATATATTCTTTATAAGAGTCTGAAGCCTTGAAACGAAGAAATATCTGACGTAATAATTCATCTTGATCGTGCCAATTGATACGCAAACGTTTTATTGCTTTAGTCAATTG
Organism: Bacteroidales bacterium; assembly: GCA_045221575.1. Taxonomy (GTDB): domain Bacteria; phylum Bacteroidota; class Bacteroidia; order Bacteroidales; family P3; genus Scybalousia_A. The sequence continues at coordinate 12,583 of JBGUWU010000002.1, read as the reverse complement.
CTCACATTCAGCCATACGGTCAAACATTGGATTTTCTACAAAGCGATATGATGGATTCTTTTCCTCTTCTGTAGGACGAAACTTATTCTTTCCCTCTTCTATAATCTCTAAAGCAATGTCCTTTATCTCAAAAATAATAGAAAGCAAATAGACTTCAAGGTCAAACATCTCGTCTATATTTGCAAACATCCACTTTTCTTGTGCTTCTATGTCGTTTCTGCCGGCAGTATGATAGGCATATAAGGATTGGAGCACTTTTGCTCTTAAAAAATGACGGTTAAGCATGTATATTTTTTCTTTTATTTATTAAATAATAAATTTAGGCCACAACAAACTTCTTGTTATGAGCGTGCAAAAATACTATAATTTATCAAAATAACGAAATACCAACATATTTTTTTGAAATTTGATAAAGAATATAAAGAAAGAAAAATTTCATTAGGATTATTTAATCCAAATCAAAAGTCTTTTTAGTCCATAATGGTAAGTCTTGAAAATAACGTTTAAACAATTTACCATCCTTAAATCTAAACAGAAGTCGTGCATCTTCATCTTCAATAGAATTATCATAAACATACATTCTATCAACAAAAGAAACAACAGAAACACAATTAGATATAGACTTGTAATAACGAGAAATTATTTTATCAATAGGTACGCTATGACCTCCTTTCATAACTCTTTTTGCTACTCGTGCTGCATTAATGGACGGATTTTCAGTTCCAACAAAGAATAAACGAATAAAAAAACCTTCTTGTTTTGCTCTCTTTATATAACTTATTTTATCTTGTGCAGAAAGTACAGTTTCGAAAATCAAACTTTTATGTTCTCTTAAACATTTCTCTCTTAAATTCTCACTATATTTAACTGCCTTAGAAACAGATTCTACGGAATTCCAATCACCAAACTTTTCCTGTGCAATAATATCTGGATTTATATAGACAGCATCTTCAATCCATTCATGTTTTAACAACTTCGATGTAACAGATGTTTTTCCAGATCCGTTAGGACCTGCAATAATTATCAGTATAGGTTTATGTGATATTGTCATATTCTATTTTTCTCAAAATATACTACAAAAGCAGAAAACGTTCTTTTGCCTTTCTTACTTCTTCTTGCAATCTCGCATAATGTTTTTGTATTGCGATCTTATCTGTCTGCTTAACTTCTTGCGTAACTTCACTCATTATCTGAGCCAACATTTCGTCTGTAGGTTCTTCCATAGAAGTTAATCTGTAATTGTCTATATTACTTTCAGGCATATCTAAATATTTTTCTGCAAAGTTAAGATATTTTTCTCTACTGCAAAAATTTTACACAAAAATCACCAACATAAACAAGAAGACAAAGAGGAAAATAATAGTAATGATTACTATTGATTCAAAAGGTTGATAAACTCCTGTTCGGTTATCATCTTTATATTTAGTTCTGTAGCCTTACGTTTCTTTTCTGGTCCCATCTTTTCGCCACAAACCAAATAATCGGTCTTCTTTGACAATGAAGAGACATTCTTTCCTCCATTCTGCTCTATCGTTTTCTTTATTCCATCTCTTGAAAAGGTTTGAAAAATTCCACTAACCACAAAAGATTTTCCTTGAAGTTTGTTGTTAAAATCTTGCTTTTCTACAAAGAACTTCAAGTCTTTTTTTCTTAAATCTTGAATTTCTGAAATGTTTTCTTGATTTCTAAACCAAAGATAGACGCTTTCTGCTATGGTTGCTCCTATATCTTCTACATTCATCAAATCTTCTATGCTTGCATTCTGAATATTGTCTATATTCTCAAAATGTAGTGCTAAGGTTTTTGCTCCCACTTCTCCAACATAACGTATTCCCAAAGCATAAAGAACTCTCTCAAAAGGCACCTGTTTTGACTCTGCTATTGCTTTGATGATATTGTCTGCTGATTTTTCTTGTATAGAGACTTTCTTGCCATCTTCAGAAAAATATACTCCTATAATATCTTCCTGTTTTAAATCATAGAGAGAAGCGAAATCTGTTACCTTATTACTATTCAAAAGATAACGCATTTTTTCTCCTCCTAATGATTCTATGTTCATCGCTTTCTTAGATATAAAATGCTGAAAACGGCCTAAGATCTGAGGAGGACAGTGGTTGTAATTTGGACAGAACCAACCTGCTTGGTCTTCTTCTTTAATCAACTTAGCTCCACATACAGGACAATGAGTAATAAAATCTATCTTCTCTAATTCTCCGCTGTTTACAAGATTTTCATCGTGTTTCACCTCAACTATCTTAGGTATAATCTCTCCTCCTTTTTCTATCACAAGAGTATCTTCTTTACACAAACCTAATATCTCCATTTGGTCTGCATTATGAAGAGTTGCACGCTTTACTATTGTTCCTCCCAAATGCACAGGCTCAAATTCAGCAACAGGAGTTATTATTCCCGTTCTTCCTACTTGATAAGCAACATTTTTAAGTTTAGACAAAGCCTGCTCTGCTTTAAACTTATAAGCTGTTGCCCAACGAGGAGATTTTGCTGTTGAGCCAAGTATATTCCAATATTTTATTTCATTAAGTTTGATAACTATACCGTCTATATCAAAAGGCAAAGCAAAACGCTCTTTATCCCAATAGTTAATAAAGTCTGTTATTTCGCTGATGTTATGTGTGATTGCAAAAAAGTTTCCTGTTTTAAAACCCCACTCCTTTGCTTTTCTTAAACGTTCGTAATGAGTTTGTTCTCCTTTTATCTCATCACCTATTATAAAGTATAAAAAACAGTCTAACTTTCGTTTTGCTACTTGTTTAGGATCTTGCATCTTCAAACTACCAGAAGCCGCATTTCTACAATTAGCAAAAGGTTCTTCTCCGTTCTCTATCCTTTGTTTATTAAACTCTTCAAAGGCTTGTTTAGGATAAATGACTTCACCTCTTATTTCAAATTTATCAGGATAGTCATTACCTTGTAATCTTAAAGGAATAGAACGAATAGTTTTTATGTTTGCTGTTACATCATCACCAACAACACCATTGCCTCGTGTAGCAGCCCTTGTTAAGACACCGTTTTCATATAAAAGGCTAATAGCTAAACCATCATATTTAAGCTCACATACCCACTCCAAATCTTGTTTTCCAAGAGTTTGCTCCGCTCTTTTCACAAAGTCGATAATCTCTTCTTTATTATAAGTATTAGCTAAGGAAAGCATAGGAAAAGCATGCTCAACTTGTTTGAAATCTTTATTTATCTCCCCTCCTACTCTTTGTGTTGGAGAATCAGGTTGAGCATACTCTGGATATTCTTTTTCTAACTTTTCTAATTCTTTCAATAAGTTGTCAAAAGCAATATCATCTATTGTAGGTTGATCTAAAACATAATACTCATAAGAATATCTATTCAATCTATTACTCAACTCTTCTATCTTTTGTTTAATATCATTCATCTTTTGTTTTTGTTGTTTTATTGTTTTTTTTTAGATTTTGTTGAGTAAATACTTTATAAATAAGTGAATAATCTTATCTATGAGTATACATATAACGTTTTATGCTACGTTTTGGAGTTCTTTCAAACTCTTCCGGTTGAATATATAGTTTAGATATTTGTTCATAAGCAGGCAATTCGCTGTTTGCCTCCAAACGTATCTGCTCTAAAATTTCATCAATACTTTTTCTATCCAAACCATCTATATCTATTTTTTCTTGATCTAAATTAACAAGACCGATTATCTTTCCTTCTTTTTCCATAACCAAAGCCTCATTAACATAAATCATAGAATTAAGTTTGTCTTCTATCTCTTCCGGATAAATATTTTGACCATTAGAAGACAATATCATATTCTTTATTCTTCCTTTGATGAATAAGTAACCATCTTTGTCTATTATTCCAAGATCACCGGTATGAAGCCAACCATCAATTAAAGTCTCACTGGTTGCACGTTCATTTTTATAATAGCCTAACATCACATTTTGACCACGAACAACAATCTCACCGGGTATGTTGTAAGGGTCTGGAGAATCTATCTTCAACTCCATTTCTTCAACAACCTTACCACAAGAACCTAACTTTGTATCTTTCCAATCAGCATAACAGATTATAGGAGCGCACTCGGTCATTCCATAACCTATAGTATAACGGAATCCAACTTTCTTTAAAAATGCTTCTACTTCTCCGTTCATTGCCGCACCACCGATAATAACCTCATAAAAACGCTCACCAAAAGAAACATGCAAAGATCTCTGTATTCGTTTCAAAAGCATTCTATTTATATACGGAGTTCTCAACAAAGACCTCATCATTCTTTTGTCTAAGATAGGCTTCAATTTGGTTTTGTATATCTTTTCTATTATCAAAGGAACAGAGATAATAATATCTGGCTTAATCTCCGCAAATGCTTGTGCCACTATCTTTGGAGAAGGAACACGTGTTAAGAAATGGATATGCGTTCCTCTAACAAACTCAAACAAAAGTTCAAAACTCATAGCGTACATATGAGCCAAAGGAAGCATGGATATACTATTTGAATATTCATTTAAGTTGGTTATAACTCTTGCAGCAAAGTTTAGATTACCTATTAAGGCTCTATATGGAAGCATAACCCCTTTACTCATAGAAGTAGTACCGGAAGTATAGTTTATCAATGCTAAATCTTCCGGATTTTCTCTTCTGTATTTTACATCACTGACAGAAAAACCATCAGGATATTTTTCATTGAAAAGGTTATCTAAATTATCGTATGCTTGTTGATAAACTTCATCTTTACAATATACAAGTTTAAAATCTTGCATTTGTATCACTGCATGAACATCGGGCAGGTTATCCGCTTCTATTCCCTCCCAAACAACATCACCAACAATTAATAATTTTGCTTCGGAATGATTTACCAAATGTTCTACATTCTGAGGTTTAAATTCGTGTAATAGAGGTACTGCAACAGCACCATAACTAAGCACAGAAAAATAAGCAATAGCCCAAGACGCACAATTTCTTGCACAAATTGCGACATGATCACCTTGTTTTATTCCACAATGTTCATATAATATATGTAAGCGTGCTATTCTTTTACCGACTTCTCCGTATGTTACAGCCTCTTTTTTATAATCACTTAAAGCTGGTCTATCCCAATAATTTATAATAGATTTCTCTATATTAGAAATAAAACTTTGTTCCATTTAAAATTTATTATACACCATTAAAGTGCTTGTCATTATTATTAAGGCTTGCAAAAATACAAAAATATTTTAAAGTTGGTTATAATTTTATTTTAATTTTTGCGTTAGTAGTAAAAAAGAAATAGAAAAAGAGAAAACAATGGCAACATATAACAATGTAGTAGAGATAAGAAGATATATTCTTCAGAAGTTAGCAAAAATGATTTGTGATGGAAACATAGAAGAGAAGATTGACCGTCTTCCTTTTGATATGTATAGTAAAAAAACAGAACATACACGTTGTTGTATTCACAAAGCAAGAGCAGAAGCTAAGTATAAAACTATGGCTATACTTGGTTTCAATGCTGATGATGAAGTTGATGAGTTTGATAATCTTTCTCATTATGTTCAACTTGCAAAACAAAGAGAAAAAAGCACAGAAGTAATGCTAACTGTTGTAGATGAAGCATGTTCTTCTTGTGTTAAAAGTTCATATATTGTTACTAATCTATGTCGTTCTTGTATTGCTCACCCTTGCACATACGCTTGTAAAAAAGGAGCAATGATTAAGCACGAAAATTCTCAAGCACATATAGATACAGAAAAATGTATCAACTGTGGTTTATGTATGCAAGCTTGTCCTTATCATGCTATTATTTTCCAACCTGTGCCTTGCGAAGAAGCTTGTCCTGTTGGTGCAATAAGTAAGCGTGAAGACGGCGTTGAACATATAGACCCGGAAAAATGTATTTATTGTGGTAAATGTATGGTTGCTTGTCCGTTTGGAGCTATCTTTGAAAAGAGTTTCATGTTTGAAATAATGAATGCAATAAAACAAAACAAAGAAGTTATTGCTATGGTAGCACCATCATTAGGAGGACAATTCAATCAACCTTACGGCAAAGTACTTACAGCTATTAAAAAACTTGGATTTTCCGATGTTATAGAAGTAGCCAAAGGTGCTAATATGACTACAGAGAACGAAACAAGAGAGTTTGAAGAACGTATGGAAAAAGGAGAAAAGTTTATGACTACTTCTTGTTGTGCAGCATGGAGAGAACTCTATAAAAAACATATTCCAGAAATCAAGCCTTTTGTTTCCGATGCTCTTACTCCTATGGGCTACACTGCTCAATGGTTAAGAAAAACTAAAAAAGATGCTATCCTTGTTTTTGTTTCTCCTTGTGTGGGAAAGAGAAGTGAATGTCATTCTAACCCAGATGTAAATTATGTTCTTTCATACGAAGAGTTAGACGCTTTGTTTAAAGCTTGTGAAATAGATATTGCTTCTTTGGAAGAAACTGTTTTAGACAGCACTATTCTTGGTCATGGTAGAGGTTTTGCTATGGTTGCGGGAGTAACTGCTTCTGTAAAAGCAACAGCAAAGAACCCTGAAATAATCAACGATGTAGTAATAGACGGATTAACAAAACAAAACATTAGAGATTTGAAACTGTGGGCAAAGAAAGGAGAAGCACCTGGCAACTTTATTGAAGTTATGTCTTGTCCTGGAGGTTGTGTAAATGGTTGTGATACTATCAACCTTCCTAAGCCAGCAGCACGTCAAATACTGCCTACTACTAAATAGGTATTAAAATAAATTTATTAAATAACAAAAAAAATCTTATCAACATGAAAAAAACACTTATCAGAGGCATTATGTTGATGGCTATGTTATTTGTAGTCTTCTCCGTTAATGCACAAAATTTCAAAAAGCAAACGTATAAGAATGACCCTATGAATGTTATTCACTATACGCTTGACAATGGTTTGGAAGTCTTTCTTTCTGTAAATAAAGATGCTCCAAGAATACAAACCTATATTGCTGTAAGAGTAGGTAGTAAAAATGACCCGGCAGAAAGTACTGGATTATCTCACTACTTGGAACATTTAATGTTCAAGGGAACAACTTCTTTTGGTACATTAAATTGGACAGAAGAACAAAAATACATAAAAGAGATAGAACGTCTGTATGAAGTATATAACCATACAACAGACCCTCAGAAAAGAACCGAGATTTATCATCAGATAGACTCTGTCTCTTATATCGCTTCTAAATACGCTATCCCTAATGAATATGATAAGATGATGTCTATGATAGGTGCTCAAAACACCAACGCTTTCACATCTAATGATATGACAGTTTATCAAGAAGATATTCCTTCAAATGAATTAGAACGTTGGCTAAAAGTAGAAGGAGATAGATTTGCAGACCCTGTTTTCCGTCTATTCCATACTGAATTGGAAGCTGTTTATGAAGAAAAGAACATGGGAATGGCTAATGACGGAAGAAAGGTTTTTGAAGCTCTTAACCTTGCTCTTTATCCTAATCACCCATACGGCACTCAAACAACAATAGGAACAATAGAACATCTAAAAAACCCTTCTCTATCTAACATCAAGAAACATTTTGAGAACTACTATGTACCAAACAACTATTGTATTGCTATGAGTGGAGATTTCAATCCTGATGAAGCAATAAAACTTATCAACAAATATTTCGGAAAAATACCTGCTAAGAAAGTGCCTGAGTTTAAACCTATCAAAGAACCTGCTATAACAGAAGTGAAAAAGGTTGATGTTTGGGGCTTAGATGCAGAGAACCTTAGAATAGGTTTCCGTATTGATGCAGGAAACGGAAGCAGAGATGTATTGCTTGCTAACCTTATGGACAGAATACTAAGCAATGGAAGTTGTGGTTTGATAGACGAAAACATAAACCAAAAACAACTTACCATGTATGCTGGTAGTGGTGTAAGTTCTCTAAATGATTATTCTGCTTTCTTGCTTGTTGGTATGCCTAAGCAAGGACAAACCTTAGACGAAGTTAAGGATTTATTATTAAAACAGATAGATATTTTCAAATCTGGTAAATGGGACGAAAAACTTCTTACTGCTGCTATCAACAACCTAAAACTTGATGAGATGAAAGGTCTTGAAAGCAACGAAAATCGTGCAATGAGTATCATCAGTGCTTACCTTGCTCATCAAGATTGGCAAGATGCAGTAAATGAAACAGAAGAAATGTCTAAGATAACTAAACAAGAACTTATTGACTTTGCAAATAGAATATTCAAAGACAACAACTATGTTGTAATCTACAAACGTCAAGGTGAGCCAAAAGACGTTAAAAAGGTTGAAAAACCTGCTATCACTCCTGTGTTTATGAACAGAGATGTAGAAAGTCCTTTCTTAACTGAAGTAAAGAATATGAAGGTTAAAGAAATTGAGCCTATGTTTGTAAACTATGACAAAGACCTACAAAAAGGCAAGCTAAAGAATGGAACAGAAGTTCTTTATGTTGAGAACAAACAAAATGGCAGATTCCAATTGGTTTTCCGTTATGATTTCGGTTATCGTTATAATAAGATGGCTTCTCTATGCGACTATGCTACTGAATACTTAGAAAGCACTAACCGTTCTTTAGCTCAAATAAAGAGAGAAATGTATGACATTGCTTGCGATTATTCTATCTCTGTCGGCGGTGGTGAATATTCAACCATACGTATTGAGGGTTTAACAGAAAACATGGAGAAAGCTCTTAACATCGTAGAAGATATTATCAACAACCCTAAGATTAGCAACGAAGCTATAGAGAACGTTAAGTTAGATATATTAAAATCCAGAAACGATGCTAAATCAAACCAAAACAGAATATTCCAACGCTTGGTTTCTTACGGCAACTTTGGAAAAGAAGGTCTGAAATTCACTCTATCTAATGATGAGATAAACTCTATAAGTGCTGATATGGTAACCAAGACTCTTAAACAAATGACAGAACAAAAACAGACTGTTCTTTTCTATGGTAACAAGAAGATGAACGATGTTATCAAGCTTATAGACAAAATGCATAAGGTAAGCAACAAAAAGTCTATGCTTATAAAACAAAAGGGTTATGATTACCTACCTACAGAAGAAAACAAGGTATTGTTTGTTAATTACAATGCAAAACAATCACTTTGCAGACAACTAACAACAATAGATGAGGTATTTTCTAATGAACTAACTCCAAGAGTTGATTTATATAATGAATACTTTGGCGGAAGCATGAACAGTATTGTATTCCAAGAGATAAGAGAAAAACGTTCTTTGGCTTATACTGCTGCCGCTTACTTTGTTACTCCATCTGAAAAAGAACATCATTATATGAATATGTCTCACATTGGAACACAAAACGACAAACTTATAGATGCTCTAAATGCTTTCACAGACTTATTTGAAAATATGCCTGTATCACAACAAAACTTTGACATAGCAAAACAAAGCCTGATATCTTCTTACAGAACTTCTCGTACAAGTAAGATGGGTATCATCAATTCTTATCTTTACACTAAGAAGATGGAATTGGAAAACGGTTGGCAAGAAAAAGAATATAACGCTATCAAGAACCTTACTTTGAATGATGTCTTAGACTTCAACAAAAAATATATCAAAGGCAAGAAACGTACTATCGTTGTTCTTGGCAATGAAGATGAAGTTGATATGGAAGGTTTAAAGGTATTCGGAAACGTTAGCAAACTTTCTCTTGAACAAATCTTCGGCTACTAAAATCAATTGATAATTAGTAAAGGGCGGTATTTATATACCGCCTTTTTTTTTCTTATTTTATGATAAATAATATTTTCTATCTGTTTGCGTTTTTATATTTATAATCAAAACAATAATAATATGTTACTTAATAACACCTTTTTTAGCACGATAACAATGCAGATAGTTCCAACGGAAGCCCTAACTTCTAACAAATCTTCTGTTGCGGTTGTAGATACAACAAATCATACAATTGCTGACACTTTATCTAATCTGAGTTTATCTGACCTCAAGGATATTGTAGCAGGTGATAACACTCTGTTGAAAGATGGTCTGAGCGAGATAATACGTTTAACAGTGGAGTTTATTCCAAAGCTATTGATTGCTATCATTATACTTTGGGTAGGTATGAAGTTAAGCAAGATGCTGAAGAAGATAATCATTAAAGCACTAAACAAAAGAGGTGCTAATCCTTCGCTAAAAACATTCTTAGGCTCTTTGGTTGATGTGCTAATGAAAGTCATGATAATTATTATGGCTATGGACGTTATCGGCATAAAGGCTACTTCCTTCATTGCTCTGTTAGGTGCTATTGGCTTGGCTATAGGTATGGCACTGCAAGGAACCTTACAAAACTTTGCCGGAGGTGTTATCATTCTATTAATGAAACCATTTAAAGTAGATGATTATATTGAATGTGGTCAATACAAAGGTTATATCAAAGAGATTCGTATCTTTCACACCATTATGCGTCCTTTCAACGGCCGTACAATAATCATTCCTAATAGCGAACTTGCGACAAAGAGTCTTATCAATCACACTAATGAACCTCTCATTCGTCTTGATGTAATAGCTTGTGTCGCCTATGGTTCTGACTTAACAAAAGTTAAGAAAGTTTTATTAGATGTTATAAAAGCAGAGCCTCTTATCAAATGGGAACCAAAAGCACCTGTTATAGCTGTCAGTGATTTAAATAGCAGTTCTGTTGATCTTTCCGTTTGGGTTTGGGTTGCAGTGGAAGACTATTGGGAAGTTTGGAAACATATCCGCGAAGACATCTACATTGCTTTCAACAATGCAGATATAGAAATACCATTTCCTCAGGTTACTGTACATCAAGGCAAGCAAGACAACCATATTACAATGGAACCACGCTCTACTACAAATGCTAATTAGAAATTTGAAATTTGAAATTTGAAATTTGAAATTTGAAATTACTGCATCTAATTAGTAATTGGGGTGGATTCGAAGAAGACAACCAAATTACTGCATCTAATTAGAAATTAGTAATGAGTAATTAGAAATTGGGGTGGATTCGAAAAGAAATTAGTAATTAGTAATGAGTAATTGAATGAAATTTCTCATTTCTAATTTCTAATTACTAATTTCTAATTAGATAAAAGGTAAGTTCTGTTCTTATTGCCACCGCGAGCCTCTAAGTAACCAAACTCAGTAAGCTGACGCAGGTAGCGTTTGGCGGTGGTTGCAGTAAATCCAAAATGTACGACAATCATTTCTGTGGTGATAACGTCTTTATCGGCCACAAATTCCAAAATATCGACCATTTTCTCTGCCAAAGACGGTTTTATCGACCATTTTTCTACTATTTCTTTCTTCAAAGTTTTTTTATCAACTAAATCTGTATGTAGATCTGCTGATTTAAGATATTTATCAATATCTTCCTTCAGATGTTGGCAATGCGAACGTGTCATATAATCAATGAAGATGTTAATATCTTCCTGCTCACGCGTGTCAATAAGAGCCTGAATATATTCAACTTTATCCTCTTTCAACACCTTAGTCGGCATAACATCAAACTCTATCTGTAGCAGGTTCATCAACAGACGACTGGTACGTCCATTACCGTCTGCCCAAGGATGAATAGTTACCAATTCTAAATGAGCCCAGAAACTCAACTCATAGACAGCCACTATATCCGTAATATCTATGGCTTTACACCTACGGTTAAGTTCATCGCAAAAAGCTGTCAATCGTGCTGGTACTTTCAGATATGACATATACGAACTGCCTCCAAGTCCCGCTGAAACATTCAACTTGCGTAACTCACCCCTTGCAGCAGAAAAATCACCTCCTACAGCATGATAGTCGCTACCAGTACGAGCCATTACTTTAGATGTCAATAACACAAGCCAATCTACTGTAATATCCTCATGTTTTTTTATCCACTTCATACCATAATCGTAAGCCATCTTCAAGTCTAAGTTCATCATCTGCTCCATCATGGTGCGTTTGCTTGATGTAATGCCATCATCAAACAACATTTGCGTCTCCACCTCCGTCACTGTAGAACCTTCAATGGCCGTAGAGTGCGTAATGATAGAATACAGATAAAACTTTTTGTAGTCTATCTGTTCCGAGATACCCAGCTCCTTGTACTGCCGAAGTAATTTCAATAACAATTCTTTATTATCTTGAGTCATACCCATATATCTTATAACGTTTTGTTGTTAATGTTATTGTTTTCTTTCATTCAATTAGTAATCTTAAATTCAATTAGAAATTAGTAATTAGAAATTAGTAATTGGGGTGGATTCGAAGAAGACAGCCAAATTACTTTATTTAATTAGAAATTAGTAATTAGTAATTAGAAATTGGGGTGGATTACAGAGCGTAATCATAAGAAAAATTAAAAATTTACGGAGCGAAAAATCGCTCCGTTTTTTATTATTATAGTAATTTAAACTGCAATACTTTTCAAGTTTTTTACTTCTAATTTCTAAAATTAAATGCATTCTAATTTCTAATTGAATGAAGTAATTAGTAATTTTGGGGGATTCAAAGAAGACAGTAAAACTACTGCAAAAAAGATTGTTTTTAGATGATATTTGAAGGTCAAGTAACATACTGCAAAGATACGATTTTTATTAAATCAAAACAAAATTTTGTTCGTGCTTTTCTTTGTTTCGTTATTACATTATCAAAAA
>JBGUWU010000001.1:0-14302 GCA_045221575.1 Bacteroidales bacterium | reverse complement strand
AGAAGTTAAGCCCTTTATCGCCGATGATACTGCAACAAGTATGTGGAAAAGTAGGTCGCCGCCAATTACTACAAAGAGAAGATAACTGTTTTGTTGTCTTCTCTTTTTTTTGTATATAAACGATTAGTTTAGTGTTGTTGAAATATTGATAATATTAAAAAATGTCTTATTGATCAAAAGTGAGTTCTTTTGTGTTTGTAAAATAAAACACACTCTTGTGGATACTTATTTCCTATAGATTGTTTAATATTTATTTTCAGAAATTTTTTATCACTGAATAAAGAGCAGAGGCAATAGCCCAACGACCTGCTTGACGGTAATGTTCAGTAGGAAAATCTCTATCGCGGAAGTTTGCATCACGTACTATGCCTTGGCAATTAACTATAGATACCCCTAAAGGTTTATATCGTTGTTCTATAAATGTTCCATTACGTCGCACAAGTTCAACAAGACCTGGACCAACCATTTCTTTCATCTGGTCTTCATTGTCAGGTAGAATGAGAAAAACAAGATGCCAGCCACGTTTTTTGCATAATTTAACTATATTATCTAAATCATGTATGCGAGGATTTTTATTATCTATCTTACAGGCAAAGGCTTTGACATAATGAGTTGCCATTGATATAGTCAAATCATCAGCACCAATAGCAGTAAGACTATCGCATACAGCTTTGTCCCATTCTGAAGCAGTGTGATAAGGGACACCTTTAACAGAGTCAAATGATTGATGCGATAATCCTTTTCTAACTTTCTTTTTTCTTTCTTTCTCGCTCCAGTGAGCATAACCTTTAAAAGATAATAACATACGTTTATATAATGTTGGAGCTTGTTGCATAAAGACTTGTTCTTTTTGCAATGGAACTTCCAAATCCGAATAAATCCATTCGGTACTGAAAGAGCGAATATTTACGGTAACAACTACTGTACTTATTGGAGCTTTGGTTGGAATGTTGCGAATTATATCATAATATATTCCTGCATGACAAGCGTCCTTATCCATATTGCAGACACGATGATTAGGTAACAAATCCTGTAACATATCGCTTATAAAGCGTTTATCCTCCTCGTCTTCTGCTACGGCGTGATTTGAAGATTCTCCAAGATAAGCTATGTCTGCATTTTCTTTCACAGGTTTTAGAGAACGATCCATAAGAGTACAGTTCTCTGACAAGTCTTTCGGATAAAAGGTATAGCGATAAATCACATTGAGCATTGCCAACACGATAAAGAGTAATAAAAATTTGAGCGATATTTTTATCAACGTTGTTTTCATATCATTAGAATTGGAAATAGATGAATGGATATTGCTCTACAGAAGAAAAAACTATGATAGCAAAAATCATAATAGCATATATACACCATCGTAACGGTGTGCTAATACGTTCACACCAAGTATCGAAGCGGGTATTACGCAAAACAATGTCAAGTGCAATAAACATAGCTAATGCAATCCATACAGATACATCAGCAGACAGATGTTCACTGCCACCACCATAGAATAAAGCAGAATATAAATCAGACAAAGCACTAAATGTTGGAGCTCGGAAAATGCTCCATAGCAGTGTAACGATGATGAATGTTGTTATATGTAGCGATATTTTCTTACCAATCCTATCAGTGATTATCTTTTCTATAATAAGCAATACTCCGTATGCTGCACCCCAAAGCATAAATGTCCAGTTGGCTCCGTGCCATATACCACAGACAATAAAAACAATCATTGTATTAATCATCCAGCGAGGCAAGGAAACACGATTTCCGCCAAGAGGAATATAAAGGTAGTCGCGAAACCATGATGATAATGAGATATGCCAACGTCTCCAAAACTCCTTAATACTTCCGCTGAGATATGGTGCGCGGAAGTTGTCTATTAGAGATATACCCATAACCAAAGCACAACCAAGGGCTATGCTGGAGTAACCAAAGAAGTCGCCATAGATTTGAAAAGAGTAAAGCACCATAGATAATAAAATATCTAAGCGACCAAAATTTTGTGGAGCCTCATATACTTTATCAACCATAGTACCTAAGTTGTCAGCCACTACCATCTTTAAAAACAAACCAAACAATATTAGTCTTAATCCTTTAGCAATGTTGCTATATTGAAGTGTGTGTTTTTCGTGTAATTGACATAAAAGGTTATTAGGTCTTTCTATAGGTCCTGTAACCAACTGAGGATAGAACATAACATATAGTGCATAGTAACCAAAATGACGTTCTGCTTTTTGGTTACCACGATAAACCTCAATAACATAACTTAAACTTTGAAACGTATGGAAAGACAGTCCAATAGGTAATGCTATATTTAACACATGAGAAGGGTGGTTTAATCCGAGTTTTTGTGCTAATGCTACAAGGTTTTCGCTACAAAAGTTCAGATACTTAAAGATAAAAAGCACCATACAAGTTGATACAACACTGACTATTAAACACAGACGTCGCCTCTTAGGTTTTTCTTTCCACCATTCCATCAACAAACCTGCAGAAAAGTCTATAACAATAGTTACTAACAAGATTAGGATATACTTAGGAATAAACCACATATAGAACACGCAACTTGCAATAAGTAACATAAGCCACCGCCAATTGTGTGGTATCAAATAGTATAGCAATGTTACTATTGGGAAAAACAGTATGAAATCTATAGTGTTGAATAACATAGTCTTTATTTATTCTTTTATCTTAAGTTGGTGTTGTGTTACAATATGAACTGCAAAAGTACAAATATTTTTCATTTCATAAAAAAAATGCCTTGTTTTTATGCAAAAGAGTTGATGTTTTTTTATCAAGACTTAGTTCTAATAAAAATAAAGAATAAGTTGATACTTGAAAACGAAGAAATATTACAAAAAATACTGTGTTTAGATAAAATAATTGTACTTTTGCAAAAAATAATTTATATCTAACTATGAAAAATATTCTTCTTATTTATACCGGTGGAACAATAGGAATGGTAAAAGATGACAAAACAGGTGCTTTACGTCCTTTTGATATGAAGAAAATATATGAGGTTCTTCCTGTTCTACACAAGTTGGATTGTAATATAGATACTTTTCAGTTTAATCCAATAATAGATTCTTCAGATATGAATGCTATGGTTTGGCTTAAACTTTCTGCCTATATCAAGCAAGAATATGAGAACTATGATGGTTTTGTGATACTTCACGGAACAGATACTATGTCTTACACTGCTTCTGCTCTTAGTTTTCTTTTAGAAAACCTTTCTAAGCCTGTTATCATTACGGGTTCGCAACTACCTTTGGGTATGATTCGTACAGATGGTAGAGATAATATTATTTCTTCTATTGAGATAGCAGCTAATAATGAGGTGAAAATACCTGAGGTTTGTATCTTTTTTGATAATAAACTTTTCAGAGGTAATCGTACAACAAAGATAAATGCAGAATATTTTGAAGCTTTTTATTCTGGCAATCTCCCTTCATTAGCAAAGGTGGGAATAAATATATCTTACAAAAAACATCTTATTCTTCCTCAACCAACACAAGCTTTTAAGGTTTATGATAAACTATCTACCAATGTGATAATAGCAAAGATACACCCTGCCATCAATGAAGAATATTTTGAGGTAATAAGTAAGATAAATAATTTAGAAGGAATGATATTGGAGACATACGGTTCTGGTAACGCTCCTACAAATAAAAAGTTTCTCTCCGCTATAGAGAAGATAGCGAACAAAGGAGTAAGAATACTCAACGTTACTCAGTGTAAGGCAGGAAGTGTTGAGATGGGACATTATGAAGCAAGTTATACATTAAAAGAAATGGGTATAATAAGTGGAAAAGATATAACAACAGAGGCAGCTCTTACTAAGATGATGTTTGTCTTAGGTAATTATGAAGACAGAACTCTACAAAGACAATTATTAGAAAGCAATCTTAGAGGAGAGATAACATTGTAAAAGGAACTAACTTATGGACTATAAAGATATTTTTCAGAGATTTAATAACCTAAATGTTGTAGTTATTGGTGATATTATGGTGGATTCTTATCAATGGGGAAAAGTTGAAAGAATATCTCCTGAAGCACCAGTGCCTATCTGTGCAGTAACAAAGATAGAAAACAGATTAGGAGGAGCAGGTAATGTGGCTTTAAATCTAAAGGCTATGGGAGCAAACCCTATTCTTTGTTCTGTTATAGGAGAAGATAGCAATGGAGAAAATCTTCTACATCTGATGCAACAAGAAGGAATGACTACTGAATATATCCTTCAATCTAAACATAGGCCTACAACAACCAAAACTCGTATAATTGGTAACAACGCTCAGATGCTTAGAATAGACAATGAAAGCATAGAACCACTTAACGACCAAGAGGAGAAAAATTTTTTGAATAAAATAGATAATCTTTTCTCAAAAACAAAAATAGATGTTGTTATCTTCCAAGACTATGATAAAGGAGTGATAACAGAACGAGTAATTACAACAACAACTACTAAGGCAAAGAAAAATAATATTCCTATTACAGTAGATCCAAAGCATAGAAACTTTTCATTATACAAGAATGTAACTATGTTTAAGCCGAATTTAAAGGAATTAAAAGAGGGCTTGAAGATAGAGTTTGAAACGCCTACAAAAGAAAACCTTGAAAATGCAGCTCTACTGTTGAAAGACAAACAAAGAATAGAGAAAGTGTTTATAACACTTAGTGAATATGGAGTCTTTTTTGCAGATTATTCTTCAAAGCAAGCCAATGTTGTGTTGTTGCCTGCCAATGTTAGAAAGATAGCCGATGTTTCTGGAGCGGGAGATACGGTTATAAGCCTTGCAAGTCTTTGTTTAGCACTTAATATAGAACCTAAAGAAATAGCAAAGATAAGTAATCTTGCAGGAGGTTTGGTTTGTGAGGAGGTTGGCGTTGTTCCTATAAATAAAGATAAACTATACAGAGAACTTTTAGCCTTAGAATAACTCTTCTTCGCTACTTGTTTATGTAGTGAAGAAAGGTTATTTTTTATTCTGTTTTCTATTATCTATAAAATCAATTATAGCTTTAACAGCTTCATCTGTTGAAATGTTTGTCGTGTTTATCATAAGATCATATTGAGAAGATTCTTCCCAATTGTGAGAAGTATATTGTTTATAGTGATTAGCACGAGCCTTATTAACTCTTTGAATCTTTTGAGCAAGAGAACTTTCTTCGTGTCCGCTTGCCTTTGCAATTCTTTTAATAGCACGGTCTAAAGAAGAATAAACAAATATCTTTATACAGTTTTCTCTATGTCTAAGAACCCAGTTGGCACAACGGCCAATGATTATACAAGATTCTTTTTCTGCCAAACGTTTTATAATCTTCTTTTGTGAACGGAAGATCTCATCATCAGAAGAAAATCTAAATGATTTTGGTACGGTGTTGAAAGTAAACATCTTTTGCAACATCTGATAACTTGTTAGACTTTGTTCTGTTTGACGAATATATTCTTCATCATAACCTAAGACTTCAGCCGTTATATCTATTATTTCATCATCTACAAGCTTAATGCCAAGTTGTTTAGATAGTTTTTCGCCAATAACTCTTCCGCCTGCTCCATATTGTCGAGAGATAGTGATAACAAGAGGTTTTTTATCCAATGTTTTGTATCTTGCAGCAATTTTCTTTGGATCTCTGAATAGACGTTTAACCCATTTGAAATAAGGGGTAATTCTTCCAACAAGAAAACCTACTAAGAACATTGCTATTAAAGTTCCTACTCCAACAATTTGCCAATTCCATTCTCCAAAAACAACATACATCACCACTACAGAAATAACAACAAAAGCAACATCAGTCCATATTTTTACACGAGAGAAGTTGCCTTTTATCTTTTTTGTTATAGCAAGAGCCAAACCTTCAACAGCCAAAATCAAAACATCACATTTTACTTCTATTACTACACCTACAGCAATTAAGATACAGCCTATAAACAACACAACAAACTTCAGCCATTCCACAGTTGGACAAATCATTTGAGTGAGTTGCATTGCAATATCAATAAACCAACCAAAAGCAACGCCAACCAAGACTTGAAGAATTTGAATTTTCTGAAAATCTTTTCTAAGTAAGAGATATTGAATAAGGGTGAGAAGTGCGTGCATCATCATCGCATATTCACCAATAGTAAATGGAGAATTAGGGATAAGACTAAACACGTATGGAGGGCAAGTAGAAGGAGAAGAACCAAGATTTGCTCTAATCGTTAATGCACGACCAAAAGCCATAATAAACAAAGCAATGATAAATGTTAGGTATCTTCTTAAAAGTTCATTAGCTGTACGTTTTCTTGCCATAAAGTTTGATGTTTGTGCTTGCAAAGTTAGTAAAAAGATAAAAAAAGCGATAAAAAGAACAAGATTTTTTTTAATTTTTGTTTGTGTATTAAAATAAATGTATATCTTTGCAACTTGTATAATAGCGTACAGAGTATTAACAAATAATAAATTATAATGAAAAGAAAAACGTACTTATTAGCAATTCTATCTTTCCTTACTGCAATAGGAATGGTAGCTTGTGTGAATGAAGATGATTTTGATATGGACAGATTAGCTGAAACTCACATCAGACCATCTTTGGAGAATAATGTTCTTTCCACCGAATTCACACTTAGTGATTTCTTTAATTTTGAGTCTATGGCAGACGAAGAAAATGGCGTTACGGTTGAGTTTTTAAAAACCAGCGATGACCAAGACTCTATCATAATGGTTCTGGATAAGGATTTGGAACTATTAAATGAAGACTTTTCTACATTTGAAGCAGATATCGCATTGTCTCCTGTTGTTTTGAATAATGGAACAATGGATTTATCATATATTCAAACTCTTCCAATAACACCAGGAGTAAATGATACAATTACTCTTATTGATTGGCAAGATGCAGACGCTGTGATGAATGCTTTATCTCCAGATATTCGTGGAGGAGAAAGAAGGTTAGACAGTGTTGTACTACAAGATGGTACAATGAAAATACAAGTACAACCTTTGCCTATGGCTGTCAATATTCAAATTCGTTCAAACTCTCTTAGAGACGAAAATTATGAATATTTAGATACAGTACTTCAAATTCCTGCAAACTCATCTGAAGTTTCTTTAGACTTTTCTGGCTATGGAATAGATATATATCCATTAAATGATGGTTCAGGTAATTTTTATGTGGATTTACAATACAAAGTATTCTTAGACCTTAATGTTGTAAATTACACTACTTTGCCAAGTTCTTGTAATCTTAACTTCACTCTTGATTTTGGTGATCCATGGAATATTGATTTAGCTTACGGAAAGATGGGTTACAATGAGTTCCTTCTATCAGACACAGTAGCGATAACATACTTTGATGACCCTGGTTTTAAAGAGATGTTTGATAGTAGTACCGTTGATTTAAAATCAATGACAATGGAAATGAGATACAAAACTAACATAGGAATGAACGGACATTTTGATGTTTCTCAAATGTACGCTGAAAATCGTTCTGGCAAGAGAGTATCTTTGTTCCAAGACCATCAACCAAAACTAAGCATCATGAAAGCTCTTTCTCCAACTCAACCAATGGAGAGCGGATATATATCTAATGAAGAGTTAGGAGGTGCAGATGTAAGAGCATTAGAAATATTACCAAACAATGTTGTTTATAGTGGATTATTCTCTGTAGAAGATGATAACACAGCAATAAGTTTTGTATATCCAAGAAAATCATATATCAATTTAAACATTAAAACACGTGTTCCTATTGTTTGTCAAATCAACAATATGGAAAGTGTAAAAGGTGTTAGTGATTTCTCTTTCCTACAAGAAGAAGATGGAGTAGGAGATTACATTGATAATGCAGTATTGAAATTTGACTTAGAAAATAACTTCCCTGCAACAATAGACATGAATGTTATGATTAAAGATGAAAACAATAACATTGTTGATAGTCTATTTGATACTCCTTTGGTTATTTCTGCTGCAAATGTTAATGCTTTGGGTAGAGTTGTTTCCGCAAGCAAAGAACAAAAAGAAAAAGTTCTTTCTAACGAAAAATATCAACTATTGAGAAAAGCACCAAAGATTGCAATCAAAGCTGTTTTGAATACAGCAACGGCTACTGATGGAACACGTCCTCATATTTTGTTGCAAAGAGAACATACTTTGAAAGTAAAATTAGGTATGAAAGCACAGTTAGATATACATTTCTAAAAAAGTTATAAATTTTACTAAATAGAATAACGTTATGAAAAATATAAAGAAAATAATATTAAGTTTAGTTTTTGTGGCTTTTGCATTTTCTCTTTCAGCACAAAGAACGGGAGAGTTGATGTATTTTTCCACTCTTCCGCAGGCGTCAAAGTATAATCCGGCCAACCATGGAGAAAATAAATTCTATATTACACTACCTGTCTTAGGTTATTTTGGAACGTCTTTAAATACATCTGGATTCAATTATAAAGATTTTGTTAATCAACATCCTTCATATCCAGATTCATTGCGATTAGACTTTGATGGTTTTACAAGCAAACTAAAAGAGAATAACTATATTGGTGTTGGAATGAGTACCGATTTGTTAGGCTTTGGATTTACTTTTGATAAAGTTAATCACGTGTCTTTTAATCTATCCTTAAACGTAGAATCAAGGTTTAATTTCTCTAAGGGATTGTTTGATTTGATAACACGAGGAACAGATTCTCAAGATAAAGAGTTGGAAGTCTTCAAAGATAAACTATTAGATGCTACAAGTTATTTAACAGCATCTTTCGGTTATGCAAGAGATATTGATAAAAAATTGACTGTAGGTGGTAATCTTAAAATGTATTTTGGATTGATGAATATTACTTCCAAAACAACAGATGTTACTGTAGAGTTTGACGGAGCTACAATGGCAACTATTAGTAACATAGACATCAATACAGCCAATGCTTTTGCTAATTGGTATATGAAATCTTCTTCCAGTGGCGATGGAGCAACGTTTGATGATGTTGAAAAAGTACCATCTAATATCTTTAAGAACAAAGGTTTCGGTTTAGATTTAGGAGCAAAGTATAAAATAAACGATGCTATGGAAGTAAGTGCTTCTGTTGTAGATTTAGGTTTTATCAGTTGGAAAAGTAATTCAATAAATGTTCATTCTTCAAGTCCAAACACAAGAGTAGAGTTTGCAGGAGCTCAAACTCAATATGACAATATGGGAAATGATTTAGATGATTACTTTAATGATTTAGCAGATAGTTTAAAGAATTCTTTTGACCTTCAAACAACAAAGAATGGTGGTTATACTACAGCAATACCAACTAAAATATATGCTGGCTATTCTTGGAATTTCTTCCCTAATATGTATGCACAAGCTTTATACAAAGGAAGAATAATAGCAGGCAAATTAGAGAACTCTTTAACCTTAGCATACACTTATCGTTTAGGAAGAATGCAGGCTACTGTTGGTAATACTATAGCGTCAAAATTCTTCAACCCATCTATTATGCTTTCATTAGGAGATATATTCTACTGCGGAGCAACCTTTGCTTCTTCTTTAGATATTGCTCAAACAAGTGGTTTATCTACTTACTTTGGAGTTAACATAGCATTTAAAAACAAAAAGAAAAAGAAAGTAGCAAATGATTAAAACTGCTTACAATCTTTAATACAATAAATGTTTTTATTTATACAAAGTATTCGGACGCATTATTGAATGTGTCCGTTTTTTTTTATAGATTTTATAGCCTCAAGAATAAGAAATATCTCTATTATCAAATCAGCAAAAAATATCTTTTGATTTTTATCTGAAAAAGAGTTGATTTTAATTTGCTAAAAGTTGATTTTGATTTACTAAGAGTTGATTTTAATTTATTAAAAGTTGATTTTATTTCAGTATAAAAAAATATGCGGTTAAAAACAATGCAAAAGAGAGAAAAAATATAGAAATAAAACAGAAAAAGTTTTTTTAGACTATGATTATTTTGTAAATTTGCACCCTAAAAATAAATATTTTAGCATTTCTTTTTAGTATATGTCATAATAGGCGATAAATATTGATAAAAATGCATAACAGATTAAAAATAAATCTAAGATGAAACGCATACTTCTATATTTTGTGCTAACACTTGCTACCAATATTATATTGGCTCAAGAAAACAACTGTAAAATAGAGACAGACTCCTGGCAACAGTTACAAGTACAATTCTCTGTAGGTAATGTTAAGGTTGGGGAAGTTAATCTTGACGGAACAACTTTCTCCACTCTAAGTATTGAGAACTATTTCCCGTCTTCCAACTATGGAGAACCATGTCTTCCAACCTTTTCTCAATTGATAGAAGTGCCTTTGTGTGATGGTTTTGATGTAGAGATAACAGATGCAGTATATGATACCTTAAAACCTTTAGCACATCGCTTACTTCCATCTCAACCTCCTCGTAGCAAGAGCGACACAACCAAGCATTCTTTACTGATAAATGAGTCTGTTTATCAACAAGACTATTTCTATACTCAAGAAGAAGCATTTGTTGAACAGGTGGGCGTGGCTCGTGATAGACGTTTGGCTCGTTTGCAGTTCTCTCCTATCAGATATAATCCTGTAAGTGGAGTAATAGTTGTTTGTCGTCAAGCAACGGTTACTATACTTTATCGCAATGCTGATGTTACAGGAACACAGAAACTCTTTGAACGTTATCATACTCCAGCCTTCAATAGTAGAGCTGGTGTGTTGAATAGGTTATATCCTACTGAATCTGCTGTAAATACTCCTATCCGTTATTTGATTGTAGCTCATAGTATGTTCCGTGATCAAATGGATAACTTTATAGAATGGAAACGTAGGAAAGGATTTATAACAGACATAGTCTATACTGATGATGAGGGCGTTGGCTCAACTTCTACTGATATACAATCATACATAAGAAGTCAATATACTAATGCTACAACACAGAATCCTGCTCCCACTTATCTATTAATAGTAGGTGATCATGCTCAGATACCTGCTTTTACAGGTATTACAAGCACTGCACATATTACAGACCTTTACTATACTACTTGGACAGAAGGAGATAGCATTCCAGATTGTTATTATGGCCGTTTTTCAGCACAAAATCTTAATCAACTAACGCCTCAAATAGATAAAACATTAATGTATGAACAATATACATTTGCAGACCCTTCATTCCTTAACCGTGCTGTTATGGTGGCAGGAGTAGATGGTGGAGAGGTTGGTGACTTTGGCTATACTCATGCTGATCCTGCTATGGATTATGCTATTATACATTATATTAATGGATCTAATGGTTTTAGAGAGGTGCGTTATTTTAAAAATGATACATCTATAGTTCCAGCAGGAGCAAGCAATGTTTATATTGACGAAAACAGTAGTTCTATGTCAGCAACAGTACGCAGTTACTATAATGCTGGCGCCGGTTGGATTAATTATTCTGCTCATGGTAGTGCTACAAGCTGGGGAACACCAAACTTTACTACTTCTCATGTATCTTCTATGACAAACACTCAGAAGTTTGGTCTGATGATTGGAAATTGTTGTTTAACTAATAAGTTTCAAACTTCTGCCTGTCTTGGAGAAGCTCTGCTTAGAAAGGGAAACTATTGTGGTGCTGTAGGATACATAGGAGGAAGCAATAGCACTTATTGGGGAGAAGATTTTTATTGGGCAGTAGGTTTAAGAGGTGGTATAGGTCCTTTAATGTCCATGGATTATAACTCATCACATCTTGGAGCATACGATAGAATACGTCATACTCATGGAGAAGATTATCCACAATGGGCTATTACTCAAGCGTCTCTTATGAATGTTGGTAATATGGCAGTAGAATCTTCTACATCAAGTCTAAAAAAATATTATTGGGAGATATATCATCTAATGGGCGACCCATCTATTATGCCTTACATAACACAAGCAGACACTTTCTCTGTTACTGCACAACCTACTATTCTTAGTGGCTTGCCAACATATCATATAACAGCAGTACCATACGCTTATGTTGCAATAACAGACACTATAAACCATACTCTTGTTGCTTCGGGTTGGGCTAATGAATTAGGAGATGTTATCTTTAATCTGCCATCATCTCTTGCCGTTGGAGGATATGAGATAGTGGCTTCAGCTCAACAATATAGAACAACTTTTAAACCATTGAACGTTATTGCTCCTGATGGAGCGTATGTATATATCTCTTCTATTGAACCTTCAGCAATGCTCACAGCAGATTCTTCTGTTTCTGTTGATATTACTCTTGAAAACATAGGTGATAATACTGCATATAATGTAGTTGTTGCTCTTTCTGCAGATAATCCAGAACTTCATCTTTCTGTAGATAATCTTATAATAGATAGTCTTCCTGCAGGTTCTCAAATAAGTCTAAACACTCTTTCTCTTACAGCCGATTACACTATTGCTGATAGTACTCTTATACCTGTTTCATTTACTGTTAGCTGGGACAGTTCCGAGTTAATGACATCGGGAAGAGAAATCATCGTTGTTTTAGCACCGGAGATAACTGTAACCTATGCTGGACAAGAAGATGCCTTGCTTGCGAATACAACAGGAACTCTCTCTGTTATCCTTACTAACAAAGGTCATGCTCCTTTAACTGCTAAGCCTTATCTTCTATCTCCTACAGGATTTCTTTCTGTTGTCCCTGCTGATACCTCTTCTGTTTTTATTCCTATGGACACAAGCATTGTTTTACAATATACTCTTCACTCTTCAGAAGATATTCCATCTTTGATCTTCGTTCCTTTAACATTAAACTTAATAAACAATAATAATGTTCGCTTTAGTCAAACTCATAATATTTACATTGGTGAGCCTTTCTGTGAAACTTTTGAGGGCAATTCTCTGCATCTGTCAGGTTGGACACAAAATGCTTATCCTTGGACAATAGTCAATGAGGGTATTCAAGGAGAATATTGTATTCGTTCTGCAAGTGGTTTAGGAAATTATCAAACATCTACATTATCTCTTTCTCAAGATGTTGTTCTGCAAGACTCTATCAAGTTTTATTATAAAGTTTCTTCAGAAGATGGTTATGATAAATTTACCTTTTCAATAGATGAGCAGGAACTTCTTTCTGCATCTGGAGAAGTGGATTGGACATTGTTCTCTTATCCTATCAGTGCTGGCAGTCATAACTTTGTTTTCTCTTATTCAAAAGATGTTAGCATTAGTCGTGGCTCCGACTGTGCATGGATAGATAGTCTTTCTTTACCTTTTATCTCAAGAGAGGTTACCTTCCAAAACAATAATATTGTTTGTCAAAACTCAGAATATATTGTCAATAACGACACTATCAATACAGATTCTGCTGGTAACTATTGCCATAGTATATATTATGAAGACAGTACTGTGCTTTTGCTGGACTACACCGTTCGTCCTCCTTCTTATGTAAAGGATTCTGTTGTGGCTTGCGATAGTTATATCTGGGATAGCGTAGAATACACTTGTGATACTACTATTAATAAACTTTATACAGATAGTTTTGGTTGCGATTCTACCTTTGTGCTTACCATTACTATTAATCATTCAGTGTTAGATACTATTACTGTTACTGCTTATACACCTAACTATATATGGAATGAAATAGAATATACTCAGTCTGGCACTTATACTCAATCATTACTTACTTCTCAAGGTTGTGATAGTATAGTAACATTGCAATTGACAATAGAAGATACGCTTACCCAATCAATAGATATAATATCAGCAGAAGCAATCTCTATCTATCCTAATCCAACAACAGGCGTTGTTCATTTCAGTTTGCCAGCAACAGAGGTGGTGGTCTATGATGCTGTTGGCAAAGCGGTAGCATATTATTATAATGTCAAGGAGATAGATTTTGGAGCATTATCAAAAGGAGTCTATACCCTAAGACTTAAACGACCAGAAGGAATATCAACACACCAGGTAGTATATTTATAAAAAAATAAGCTAAACCACAGTCATATAAAAAATAATTTGTACTTTTGCTTGTTAGGAAATGTTAATGTGAAGCAAAAGGGAGGTATCCATGTCAGAACTAAAGCAAGGAACAATAATACAAGAGAGATACAAACTTCTTAAACATATAGGTAGCGGAAGTTTTGGCGATGTGTGGTTAGCACAGGATACTATAATAGACGAAGAAGTAGCAATAAAGTTTTATGTTGCCTTAGATGACAAAGGGCAAGAGGAGTTTATCCGTGAATACAAAACATCTTTAAAACTAAATCATACTAACCTCTTAACAGCAAAGCATTATGCTATTTGGGAAAGACGACCTTATCTTATTATGGAATATTGTCCAGAAGGTTCAGCAAACAAATTGTGTAACAATACCGATGAACACACAATTTGGAGGTTTATA